>NZ_JRJG01000017.1 GCF_000759435.1 Hoeflea sp. BAL378 | reverse complement strand
CCCCCCGCCGCTTCGTTGCGGCGGGTGGTCCTCTGCCGGCGATGAGTCCGTCGGTTCGCGGCCGCCGCCCTGGTTCCCGGCGCGCGTCCCTGCCCCCGCCGCGCCGCGGTCCCGCTCGAGGGAACAAAAGCCGCCGCTGCCCTGTTGTCCCGGAAAGTCCCTTTCACGAGAGTCTCAGGAGACAGCGATGACCGACAACCGATCCGTTGAAGACGCAGTCCAGTCCCAGCGCGCCATCCAGAACCAGGTGGACGCGGCGGACGCGCGCTCCGATGCGCCGGAACCCGGCGCCATGCAGGCGGGCGCCCGGGACTATCCCGTGCCGCCCTTCCCGCAGGGCCACCAGGACAAGCCCGGCACCGAACACACGCTTGATCCGGCGCCGATGTACGATGCGCCGTACTATCGCGGCTCGGGCAAGCTCGAGGGCATGGCGGCGATCGTCACCGGCGGCGATTCCGGCATCGGCCGCTCCGTGGCGGTGCTGTTCGCCCGCGAAGGCGCGGATGTGGCGATCTTCTATCTGAGCGAACACGAGGACGCCGAGGCCACCAAGGCGATGGTCGAGAAGGAAGGCCGCCGCTGCATCGCCATCCCGGGCGACGTCCGCGACAGGGCCCAGTGCGAAAAGGCGGTCGAAGCCACCGTCGAAGCCTTCGGCAGGCTCGACATCCTCGTCAACAACGCCGCCTTCCAGTACCACGCCTTCGACTTCGAGGATCTCAGCCACGCGCATTTCGACGAGACGCTGAAGACCAACCTCTACGGCTATTTCAACATGTGCAAGGCGGCGGTGCCGCATCTGTCGAAGGGCTCGGCGATCGTCAATACCGGCTCGACCACCGGCATCGAAGGCTCGGGCGCGCTGGTCGACTATTCCATGACCAAGGGGGGCATCCATGCCTTCACACGGGCCCTGTCCTCCAACCTGATGGGCAAGGGCATAAGGGTCAATTGCGTGGCGCCGGGACCCGTGTGGACGCCGCTCAACCCCTCCGACCGGCCGAGCGAGCAGGTGAGGGATTTCGGCACCCAGGCGCCGATGAAGCGGCCGGCCCAGCCCGAGGAAATCGCCCCCGCCTTCGTCTTCCTCGCCTCGCCGCAGACATCGAGCTTCATCACCGGCGAGATCCTTCCGGTGATCGGCGGCTATTGAGGAGCGGTCCAAAGCGCCGCGTATCCGGTCGGATGCGCAGAGGTCGCTTTGGATCATGCATTCGTTGTCTATCAAATTCGCCGGAGAATGAGAGACAAGCCTGTTTGTGCGACCTCTGTGACAGACAAGCTTCGTTGCCCCTCAAATTTCACTCAGACAGATAAACAAAAAACCCGCCGGATCGCTCCGGCGGGTTGATGCTTCGGTTCTCAGAGAGAGGGCTGACTATTCGTCGCCGCTCTGCTTCTTGAGCGCCGCGCCGAGGATGTCGCCGAGCGACGCGCCCGAGTCGGACGAACCGAACTGTGCGACGGCTTCCTTCTCTTCGGCGATCTCCAGGGCCTTGATCGACAGGCCGACCTTGCGGTCCTTCTTGGAGAAGTTGGTCACGCGGGCGTCCAGCACCTGGCCGACCGAGAAACGCTCGGGGCGCTGCTCATCGCGGTCGCGCGACAGGTCCGAGCGGCGGATGAACGAGGTGAGGTCTTCGTGATCCACCAGAACCACCTCGACGCCGCCGTCATTGACCGCGGTCACCTTGACCGAGACAACGGCGTTCTTGCGCAGGTCGCCCGAAGCGGCGGCATCGCCGATCGAATCCCGGCCGAGCTGCTTGATGCCGAGCGAGATGCGTTCCTTGTCGACATCGACGTCGAGAACCACGGCCTTGACCATGTCGCCCTTGTTGAACTCCTCAATGACCTGTTCGCCCGGACGGTTCCAGTCGAGGTCGGAGAGGTGAACCATGCCGTCGACATCGCCTTCGAGGCCGATGAACAGGCCGAACTCGGTCTTGTTCTTGACTTCGCCTTCGACTTCGGTGCCCGCGGGGTGGCTCTGGGCGAACACTTCCCACGGATTCTCGAGCGTCTGCTTGAGGCCGAGCGAAATGCGACGCTTGTTGGGGTCGACTTCGAGCACGACCACGTCGACTTCCTGGGAGGTCGACAGGATCTTGCCGGGATGTACGTTCTTCTTGGTCCAGGACATTTCCGAAACGTGGATCAGGCCTTCGATGCCCGGCTCCAGCTCGACGAAGGCGCCGTAGTCGGTGATGTTGGTCACGGTGCCGGTGATGCGCTTGCCGGCCGGGTACTTGACGCCGATGCCATCCCACGGATCGCTCTCGAGCTGCTTCATGCCGAGCGAGATGCGGTGCGTGTCCTGGTTGATGCGGATGATCTGGACCTTGACGGTCTGGCCGATCGACAGGATTTCCGACGGATGGTTGACGCGGCGCCAGGCCATGTCGGTGACGTGCAGCAGGCCGTCGATGCCACCCAGGTCAACGAACGCACCGTAATCGGTGATGTTCTTGACCATGCCTTCGACCGTCTGGCCCTCTTCGAGGTTCTGGACGATTTCCGAGCGCTGTTCGGCGCGGCTCTCTTCGAGCACGGTGCGGCGCGAGACGACGATGTTGCCGCGGCGCTTGTCCATCTTGAGGATTTCGAACGGCTGCGGGATGTGCATCAGCGGCGAGACGTCGCGGATCGGGCGGATGTCGACCTGGCTGCGCGGCAGGAAGGCCACGGCGCCGTCGAGGTCGACGGTGAAGCCGCCCTTGACCTGGTTGAAGATGACGCCTTCGACGCGCTCCTGCGCGTTGAACTTCTCTTCGAGGCGGACCCAGCTTTCCTCGCGGCGAGCCTTCTCGCGCGACAGCATGGCTTCGCCCAGCGCGTTCTCGATGCGCTCGACATAGACTTCGACTTCATCGCCGACCTTCAGCGTGCCGTCCTTGGCCTTGGCGCCGAATTCCTTGAGCGGCACGCGGCCTTCGACCTTGAGGCCGACGTCGATGATGGCGACGTCCTTCTCGATGGCGATGACGATGCCCTTGGCGACATAGCCTTCGGCCAAGTCCTGCGTGGCAAGGGATTCGGCAAACAGGGATGCAAAATCCTCTGTCATGTTGGCAGTTTGTGACATGAATTCTCCTGGCGACCGCAAAATCGTCGTGCGGTCGGATGCGCCTTGTTGGTGTTGGTCGGACCGGCGATGCCTGTCTGTCCCTGACCTTCATTGAGGCGGGACAAGTACGGCGCGGGACAGGCTCGCTGGCGTTCGTTCAGCGTTCGAGCGCAGTGTCCACAAGGGCACGGGCGGCGTCGAACGCGGCTTCTATACCCATTTCGGTCGTATCTAGCAAGTGCGCATCGGCCGCGGGCCTGAGCGGCGAATCGGTGCGCCCGGTGTCGCGCGCGTCGCGCTTTTCGATGTCGGCCAGGATCGTCGCCAGATCCGCCTGGCCGCCGTTGCCGACGATTTCGTCGTGGCGCCGGCGGGCGCGGGTCTGAGGGCTTGCGGTGACATAGAATTTGACGAGCGCGTCGGGGCAGACCACCGTGCCGATGTCGCGGCCATCGAGCACCGCGCCGGGCGGACTGAGGGCGAAGGCGCGCTGCGCCTCGACCAGCGCCTTGCGCACCCGCGGCATGACCGCAACTTTCGACGCGGCCTCGCCGATCTCGTGGGCCGAGAGCACCGACCGGTCGAGATGGCCGAGATCGAGATCGGCGGCGATTGTCGCGGCGATCTCCTCGTCATCGAAGGGGAGCCCGCGATCGGCCAGCGCCTTGGCGGTGGCGCGGTAGGTGAGGCCGGTGTCGAGATGGCGGAGCCCGTAATGATCGGCGAGCCGGCGCGACAGCGTGCCTTTTCCGGCCGCCGCCGGGCCGTCGACGGCGATCACGATGTGGCGGGGCGCGGCGGGAACGCTCATTCCGGGCGCCCCGCCGGGTCCGCAAGCCCGCCATAGCGGGACACGAGCCCGGCCATGGCCTCGTCGCCCTCCGCGGTCAACCCGGCATGGACGCCGCGCCGGTCGGCCTCCTGCCGGTTCTGGCTGACCTTCCATTTGCCGGTCAATTCCTGGACTGTGATCTCGATGCCGACGATCCCGCGCAACTGCGCGGCCACGAAGGCGTCGGGCGCGTCGCTGACCTTCCAGGGCGCCGGCCGGGCTGCCTCGTGGGTGTCCGTCAACTCGCCCACCTGCGGCCGCAGCCACTCTGCGTCCTCATGCACAAGCGCCGTCCCGCGCGCCTGCACCATCGCATAGTTCCAGGTGGGCACCACCTTGCCGTGCTCGGCCTTGGACGCGTACCAGGACGGCGTCACATAGGTGTCAGCCCCCTGGAACACGACCAGCACCTCGGCCCCCTCCCGGATGTGCCGCCATTGCTCGTTGGCGCGCGCGAGGTGCGCGCGCAGCACGGTGACGCCGTCCGTTACCGAGACCAGGAAGGGAAGCGGATTGGCGAGCACGCCCGTGGCCGAGGAGGAGATCAGGAGCCCCAGCGGATGCGCGGCGATCAGCGCCCGCATGACGGCCTCGTCGGTCTCGATGAAATGGGGCGGAGAATACATCTTCTAGATCCTGAAGGAGAAAGCGATAAGCCGGACGCGCGGTGCGCGCTCCGGCCGGCGACCGGCGCTGTCGGGGCGGCCGGCGGTCATTTGCGTTCGATCCCGACCGTGACCGCTGAAAGATGGCGGTAGGGCTCGCGCGTGAACAGGGTCTCGTCATCGAGCCAGGCCAGCAGCATGTCGAAGGCGTCGACGCCCCAGAACACCTCATGCCCCGACGCGGTGGCGCAGACGAAGCTCGGCACCCCGAACACGCCCTGGGCGATTGCCCGGTCTGTGTTGGCGCGCAGCGCCGCCTTGGCGGCCTCGTCGCCGGCAAGGGAAACGTCAAGGCCGGTCGCCGCGGCGAAGGCCTGAAGCTCCTCCTCGGTGTCGGGCGCCCGGCCTTCCGCGAAGACGAAGTCGAAGGCCCGCCCGACGGTGGCGAGATCGGCGCCCGCTCCGGCGAGCAGCCTCAGCGCCTTGAGCGGGTTGAACGGATGGCGCGGCGGGAACCGCATGGTGAGCCCGTGTTTCTGGCCGAGAAAGACCGACAGCCGGTAGGTGTGCAGCCGCTTGGCCGAGATCTCCGCCGGCCCGCGCTGGCCCCAATGGGTGAGGATCGCGCCCAGCAGCACCGGCACCGGCCGGACCGTCACATCCGTCGGCAGTTGACCAAGCCGCTTCAGCGCCACATGGGCGAAGGGCGAGATCAGGTCGTAGGCAAAGTCGATCGTCCGGCCGCTCATGTCTCTTTGATCTCCGCGCCCAGGCCCGTCATCAGGCCGATGAATCCGGGGAAGCTCGTGGCGATCATCGCGCAGTCGTCGACATGGACGGGGTGCTCGCTCGCAAGTCCCAGGACAAGAAAGCTCATGGCGATGCGATGATCAAGCCATGTCGCCACCACCGTCTCCGCGGACCGGGCGCCAAGCCCCTTGCCGCCTGGCCTGCCGCGCACGGACAGCCAGTCCCCGCCCTCGCTGCAGTCGACGCCGTTGATCGCAAGGCCGCGCGCCATGGCGGCAAGCCGGTCGCTTTCCTTGACGCGGAGCTCCGCGAGGCCTCGCATCACCGTCTCGCCGCGGGCGAAACTCGCCGCGATCGCCAGCGCCGGATATTCGTCGATCATCGACGGCGCCCGCTCGGCCGGCACTGTCACGCCCTGGAGCGCGGAGGCGCGGACCCTGAGATCGGCAACCTGCTCGCCGCCGCTCCGGCGCGGATCCAGGATCTCGATCTCCGCGCCCATTTCCTGAAGCGTGAGGATCAGTCCGGTCCGGCCCGGGTTCATCAGCACGTTGCGGATCGTGATGTCGGATCCCGGCACGATCAGCGCCGCCACCAGCGGGAAGGCGGTCGACGAGGGATCGCCGGGCACGTCGATCACCTGACCCTTAAGCACGCCGCGGCCTTCGAGCCGGATCGTGCGCGCACCATCGGCGTCGGTCTCGACCTCGAGGGCTGCGCCGAAGCCGCTCAGCATGGTCTCGGTGTGGTCGCGGGTCATCACCGGCTCGATCACCGTGGTAACGCCGGGAGTGTTGAGCCCGGCCAGGAGCACGGCCGACTTCACCTGCGCCGAGGCCATCGGCACGCGGTAGCTGAGCGGCGCCGGCGCCCGCGGGCCGCGGAGGCTGAGCGGCAGCCGGTCGCTGGCCTCGGCCGTGACCTGCACGCCCATCTGCCGCAGGGGCTCGAGCACGCGGCCCATCGGCCGGCCCGACAGCGAAGCGTCGCCCACGAAGCGGGTCGTGAAATCGTAAGCCGCCACCAGCCCCATGGTCAGCCGGCAGCCGGTGCCGGCATTGCCGAAATCGAGCGGCGCCTCGGGCGCGAGCAGGCAGCCATTGCCGACGCCATGGACGATATAAGTGTCGCCCAGTTTGCGGATACGTGCCCCCAAGGCCTGCATCGCCTTGGCGGTGGCGATCACATCCTCGCCTTCGAGCAGGCCGGTGATCCGGGTTACCCCCTCGGCGAGGCCGCCCAGCATCAGCGCCCGGTGGGAAATCGACTTGTCGCCGGGAATGCGGACGTCGCCCTTGAGCGCGCCGCTTCGCGCGGCGGTGGCGGGACGGAGCGGGGCTGTGGCATGTCCCATGGGCTGGTTCCGGCGGGTTGGTCGGGATCGGCCGGAGGCCCGGCTGATGCGTTTGGGTGACTATCACAGCCGCGGGGGCTCAGTCATCCGGATTGGGCGGATTTTCATTGAGATTGGCTTTGACAGCCGCGTCCAACATCATTATGGGGACCGGACCCGCCGAAACGGGAAGTCGGGCGCTCCAGCCCCAAACTTCCTGCCAGTTCATGAGGCTTCGACAGTGGCAAAACCGGAACTTGGAACAAAACGCGTTTGCCCCGAAACCGGGCGCAAATTCTACGATCTGAACAAAGATCCCATCGTCTCGCCCTATACGGGCAAGGAATACCCGATTTCCTATTTCGAAGAGACCGCCAAGGTGGCCATCATCGAGAAGGTGAAAGAGGAAGAAGAGGAAGTCGCCGAAGTCGACGGTGATTCGGCCGACGTCGAGATCGTCTCGCTGGAAGAGGCGGACGAGGACGTCACCAGCACCGGCAAGTCCGAGGATCTTCCCGACATCGACGACGACGACGTTGAAATCGACGATGACGACGACGATACGTTCCTGGCCGATGACGATGATGACGACGACGACGATGTGAGCGACATCATCGGCGTCAATGACGACGACGACGACCAGTAAGCAAGGCCCTTTCGCAGGCGCGACGCCGTCAGGTGTGCGAAACTGCGAAAAGGTTTGAATTTACATCTTGATCTTGCGCGGCTGCAGAAGTATGAAGCCGCACCTGCCGGCCGGTTCTTCTGGCTGGTTCTCGCAAGGAGCGCGCGAAAGCACACCTCCTTTGCGTCCCGGGGCCATAGCTCAGCTGGGAGAGCGCCTGCATGGCATGCAGGAGGTCAGCGGTTCGATCCCGCTTGGCTCCACCATTTTTTCTCACGTCAGTTGGCTTCGCTCACACCCGCGGTGGGGCGGGGCGAAAGCCCGGGCCGCGGTCGTGTTCCGCCTTACAAGTCGCCTTCATCATTATCCTCGTACTGCGTAATCCTGAATCAAGGCTTCGGCAGGAATCTGCATGGCCTGATGCAGATTCCTGACCATTTCCATGGTCAGCTTCCGCTTGCGGTTCAGCACTTCGGAAACACGACTTTTCGATCCGAGCAATGGCTCCAGATCCTTTCGCGCCATGCCCATGGCTTCCATACGGTGATGGATGGCGGCGATGGGGTCGGGCGCATCAATAGTATGGTGCTTCGCCTCGTAGGCTTCCACGAGAGTCACGAGCACGTCCAGCTCGTCACCCTCTGGTGTGTTTGCTCTGGCGGTCATCAACGCTTCGATGCGCTTGAGGGCCTGGGCGTGGTCTTTCTTCGTCTTGATCGGCCGAATATTCATCGTTCATTCCTATATGTTTTGCGCATCCACTTTGTCGTACTGCCGATGCGTGCCGACGAAGCGCACATAGACCACGCGGTAGGGGAAGTTGATCCACACGATAAGCCGGTATTTGTTGCCCGCGATATTAAAGACGACACGACCCTCTTGGAGGATGCTCGCATTGCCATAGGTCGCTTTCACTTCGCCGGGCGTTTTCCAGTCCGACGTCCTGGTTACCGCATACCATGCCTTCAGCGCTTGTTCGCTATCGGGGTAGTCTTCCCAGAATTCTTTGAGCGTCTTAAGCGCTATGATCCGCATGTCCTCTCCCACTTGTATCACGTTCCCGAACTGGGAACCACTCATATTTCCCATATTGGGAACTGTGTGGGCTTTCTTACAAGCACCAGACCGAGCCATTATACCTTCCCGACGCAGACGAACAATTTGCTGGAGCGCAGAAGCGCATCCAGTCGATTGTACGCACGACGGACCACCAGCCGTAACCGGCAAGCTTTTGATAACCACGCGAGCCAAAAACCGGGTTCCCGGCGGCTCTCCCCCCGGTTGAAGCGGCGCTTTTACCTGAATCGAAATGTTTTCCGCCCATTGTCGCCCCAGACAGAAGGCAGGGACACGATCATGGATGCAGTGAGCGACAGTCGGCACGTGCCGCTTTGTATTGACCTGGATGGAACTCTGGTCGCCACCGACACGCTGTGGGAAGGGCTGGCCTCGGTGCTGATCCGGCGGCCGTGGCTGCTCTTCGCCGCCATCGCCTGGGCGATCGCCGGCAAGGCGGTGCTCAAGCGCGAGGTCGCCGCCCGCTACCAGAGCGCCGGCGGGGACTGGCCCTACCGGGCCGAGGTGCTCGAGCGGATCAAGCGCGCCCGTGCGGAGGGCCAGCCGGTGTGGCTCGTCACCGGCGCCGCCGAATCGACCGCCTGTGCCATCGCCGAGCATCTCGGCCTTTTCGACCGGGTGCTGCATTCCTCCGGAACCGAGAACCTCACCTCGCGCCGCAAGCGCGAGAAGCTTGTGGCGCTGTGCGGCGACGGCGGCTTCGACTATGCCGGCAACAGCCGCGACGATCTCCAGGTGTTCGACGCGGCGCGGCGCGCCATCATCGTCGCTCCCGACCGGGCCGCCAGGCGCTGGGGCGCGAGCCACGGCGGCGAAGTGCTGCCGATCGCCAGGGTCTCGCCGCTCGCCATCCTCAAGTCGATCCGCGTGCATCAATGGCTCAAGAACGTGCTGATCGCCGTTCCGCTCATCCTCAACCACGAATATGCCGACGCCGGACTGGTGCTGGCCGCGATCGCCGCGTTCTTCGCCTTCAGCTTCCTCGCCTCCGCGGTCTATGTCGTCAACGACATCGCCGATCTCGCCAATGACAGGCATCATCCGCGCAAGCGTTTGAGGCCGCTGGCGAGCGGCGCGGTGTCGATCCCCGTGGCCTGCGTCACGGCGGCGGCGCTGCTGCTGGCCTCGATCGGCCTGGCCGGCCTGCTGCCGCCGATGTTCTGGGCGGTGCTCGCGGCCTATGCGCTGATCACCACGGTCTACACCTTCGTGCTCAAGCGCAAGCTTCTGGTCGACGTCTTCACGCTCGCGTCGCTCTACACCGTGCGCATCGTCGCCGGAGCGGCGGCGACCGGGGTCGATCTCTCTTTCTGGCTGCTGGCCTTCTCGATCTTCTTTTTCCTCAGCCTTGCCCTGGTCAAACGCTATGTCGAGCTCAACGAGCTGGCCGAGGACGCCGCCACGCCGCTCAAGGGCCGCAGCTATGTCGGTTCCGACAAGGACATGATCGGCCAGGCCGGCATTGCCTCGGCCTTCTCGGCAGCCATGGTTCTGGCGCTCTATGTCGACAGCAAGGAAGTGGCCTCGATGTATCCCCAGCCGGCGCTGCTGTGGCCGCTGTGCCCGCTCATTCTCTACATGCTGCTCAGGATCTGGATCCTCGCCCGCCGCTCGCAGATGCATGAGGACCCGGTGGTGTTCATCATGCGCGACTGGCGCAGCCAGATCACCACGGTCGCCGGCGCTTGCCTTGTGCTGCTGGCCGCCTGGCAGATGTGACGGGGCGGACGGGATGGCAAACAGCGGCAGATATGACAGTTGGGGCCGGGTGCTCCGCCAAGTGCGCCCGGCGGCGGGCATGGAGGCGCTTGCCGGCGGCGCGCCGGGCGGCTTCCTGCCCTTCGGCAACGGCCGCTCCTATGGCGACAGTTGCCACAATGATCGCGGCCGCCTGATCCCGATGCGGCCGGGCGCGGCCATCCGCGCCTTCGATCCCGACACCGGCCTGCTGACGGCCGATGCCGGCATTCTTCTCTCCGAGATCCTGGCGCTGGTGATGCCGCACGGCTTCTTCCTCGAGGTCACGCCGGGGACGGCGCAGGTCACGCTCGGCGGCGCCATCGCCAACGACGTGCACGGCAAGAACCACCATCGCCGCGGCACCTTCGGCGGATCGGTGCTCTCCTTCGTGCTGCTGGGCAGCGACGGCGCGAGCCGGACCTGCTCGCCCGAGACCAATCCGGCGCTGTTTTCGGCGACCATCGGCGGCATGGGGCTGACCGGCATCATCGAAGCCGCCACCATAAGGCTGATGAAGGTGCCCTCCGCCAATGTGCGCCAGACCGCGTTCCGCTTTGCCTCCATCGACGGCTATTTCGACGCGATCGACGGCATCGACGCTTCGCATGAATATTCCGTCGCCTGGATCGACCAGCTTGCCCGCGGCGCCCGTCTGGGACGCGGCGTGATGCTTGCCG
This sequence comes from Hoeflea sp. BAL378, assembly GCF_000759435.1. Lineage (GTDB taxonomy): Bacteria > Pseudomonadota > Alphaproteobacteria > Rhizobiales > Rhizobiaceae > Hoeflea. The sequence goes on along the minus strand of NZ_JRJG01000017.1, from coordinate 50,103 downwards.
GAGACCATGCGGAAGACGGCGGCCCGGCGCGCGCGCCCTCGGCGCCCCGGCTGGCGGTTCCCTTCGCGCCGCCGGTCAACCTGCTCAACCGGCTCACGCTCACCGCCTTCAACGCGCTCTATTACGGCCGCGCGCCGAAACGGCCCGCGACCGGCATCGTCTCCTGGGCCTCCTATTTCCATCCGCTCGATGCGATCACCGGCTGGAACCGTCTCTACGGCCCGGGCGGCCTGTTCCAGCACCAGAGCGTCTATCCCTCCGAGACTGCGCGGCAGACGACGATCGCGCTGATCGAATGCGCGCAGAAACACGGGGCGGCCTCGTTCCTCACCGTGCTCAAGCGGTTTGGCCGGGTTCCCTCGCCGGGCCTGATGTCGTTTCCGCGCCCGGGCTTCACCCTGACGCTCGATTTCGCCAATTCCGGCGAGCGCACGCTGAGGATGCTCGAGGCCCTCGACGACATCGTGCTTGCGGCCGGCGGCGCGCTCAATCCCTACAAGGACCAGCGCATGTCGCCCGCGATGTTCGAAGCCTCGTTCCCTCAATGGCGGCAGCTCGAAGCGGTGCGCGATCCGGCGCTGATGTCGGATTTCTGGCGCCGCACGGCGATGGCGCTCGGCGAACCCGCCATGGCGCCAAAGCGCTCCGCCGTCGCCGGCTGACAGGAGCCCCGGCTTGCCAGCTTGGGTGCCTGCCAGTATGGGAGGGGGCCTGGGCCCCGAGGCCCGTCCGGCCTGAACGGCCGGACCCGATCGTGCCGCAACCAATCCTGAAGGACCGCCACCGCATGTCCCGCATCTGCATTCTCGGCGCCGGCGCATGGGGAACCGCCCTCGGGGCGGCCTTTGTGCGCCAGGGCCACGCCGTGCGCATCTGGGGACGCAACGCCGGCACCTGCGATGAAATAAACCGCGCCCACGCCAACAGCGCCTATCTCGGCGACGCGCGCCTGCCCGATGCGCTGGAAGCGACGCCCGACATGGCGAGGGCGCTCGAGAACGCCGACATCGCGCTGTTCGTCGCCCCCGCCCAGTCGACCGACGAAGTGGCCGCCAAGGCCGCCGCCCATCTTCCCGCTTCTGCGGTGCTGATCGCCTGCGCCAAGGGCATCGACAGCCGCTCCGGCCAGGTGCAGACCGATGTGATCGCCGGGAGGCTGCCGGATCATCCGGTCGGCGTTCTGTCCGGGCCGAGCTTCGCCGCCGACGTGGTGCGCGGCCTGCCCACCGCCGTCACGCTCGCCATGCCCGGCCAGCAGGCCGCGCAGTCGCTGGCTGAGGCCCTGTCGGGCGACGCGATCAGGCTCTATGCGTCCGACGATGTCCTGGGCGTGCAGATCGGCGGCTCGCTCAAGAACGTCATGGCCATTGCCGTGGGCATCTGCCGCGGCGGCGGCATGGGCGCCAGCGCGGAAGCCGCGCTGATTACCCGGGGCTATGCCGAGCTGGTGCGGCTCAGCGTGGCGATGGGCGCCCGCCCGGAAACACTGATGGGCCTGTCGGGCCTGGGCGACCTGGTGCTGACCTGCTCGTCGGAACTGTCGCGCAATTTTTCCTACGGCATCGCCGTCGGCAGCGGCCGGGATGTCACCGGGCTGAAACTGGCCGAAGGGGTCTACACCGTCGCCATCGCCAACGAGATCGCCGGCAAGCACGGAATTTCCTGCCCGGTCATGCACACCGCCGGTCTGGTGCTGTCGGGCAGGATGTCGGCCGACGAGGCGCGCATCGCGCTGATGTCGCGTCCGGTCAAGGCGGAACACCCCGAAGCGAGACCATGAGACAGCCTTCTGCCGCACATCGGGGGAATGGCATGGTCCGGCGGCAGGCAACGCAGAGGCACTGGCGCATGAGAGAAATTTTCATGATTTCGCGGTCTAATCACAAAACCCCAGAAATCGGCCGGTAGCCGGCGCGGAGCAGAACAGTTCATGGGCCCGATCCACACCACCACGCCCCACACGATCACGCCTGTCATTCTCTGCGGCGGCGCCGGATCCCGGCTCTGGCCGATGTCGCGGGATTCCAAGCCCAAGCAGTTCCACCGGCTGGTCAACGACAAGACCCTGCTCACCAACACGCTCGAGCGCGTCGACTTCCGCGGCGAGGGCCTGCGCTATCTGCCGACCCGGATCGTCGGCGGGATTGCCTTCGAATCGCTCTTGATGGAGCAGGGCGAGACCGGCGGCGTCGAGGTCGAGCGCTACGTGCTCGAGCCGCTGATCCGCGACACCGCCGCGGCGATTGCCGCTTCCATCGCCGACCTCGCCGAGAGCGATCCGGAGCGGATGGTGCTGGTGCTGCCGTCAGACCACCAGATCTCCGACGTCGCGGCCTTCTATGACGTGATCCGCACCGGCGCCGAGGCGCTGGCCCGGCGCGGCGGCATCATGACCATCGGCATCGCGCCGACGCGGCCCGAGACCCAGTATGGCTACATCGAGCGCGGGCCCGCCGACGGGCCGGTCTACGATGTCTCGCGCTTCCGCGAAAAACCCGATCTCGAGACCGCCAAAGAGTTCCTTCAGTCCGGGCGGTTCTTCTGGAACGGCGGCATCTTCATGTTCCGCGCCGGCGAGATGGGCGCCGAGCTCATGCGCCAGCAGCCGGATGTCTGGGCGCAGGCGAAGCTCGCCGTCGAACGCGCCGAGGTCGAGGGCAAATGCTACCGGCTCGATCCGGAGGCCTTCGCGGCGAGCCCGAAGGTCTCGATCGACTATGCGGTGATGGAAAACGCGTCCCGCATCGGCGTGGTGCCGGCGAGCTTCGACTGGAACGATCTGGGCTCCTGGAACCAGTTGCATGACGGCTCGCCGCTCGACGAGGCCGGCAATGCCCGCTTCGGCGACGTGCTCACCATCGACGTCGCCAATTCCTATCTGCGCTCCGAAGACCGGCTGCTGGCCGTCGCGGGGCTCGACAACATCATCGTCGTCTCCCAGCCTGATGCGCTGCTGATCGTCCATCGCGACAAGTCGCACCTGGTCAAGGACATCGCGGGCCGCGTCAAGCAGACCGGCGAATGGCCGCCCTTGGCGGTGGCCCATTCCGGCCGGCCGGTTCCCTCGACGCGCGCTATCCGCAACTGGCTGTTCGACACGGCCCTGCCGCTCTGGGCCGGCGCCGGCGTCGACTACGTCCATGGCGGCGTGCACGAGGCGCTCAATCATGACGGCACGCCCGCCGATCTGGGCTTCAAGCGGCTCAGGGTCCTGGCCCGGCAGATCTACTGCTTCGCCAATGCCGAGCTGATGGGCTGGGACGGCGGCGCGCGCGCGGTGCTCACCCACTGCTTCGACACGCTGACCACCACCGGCTGGCACGCCGATGGCGGCTGGATCCATCTGTGGAACACGGATGGAACCGTCAGGGATCCGCAACGCGACACCTATGACCAGTGCTTCGTGCTGCTGGCGCTGGCCTGGCTGTGGCGGGCGACGAAATGGCCCGAGGCGCGCCAATGGGCCGAGCGGACCATCGCCTATATGGACGAGCATCTGGTCGACCGGGTCCATGGCGGCTTCTACGAATCGAGCCTGCGCCTCGATTACCGCCGCGCCAATCCGCACATGCATTATCTCGAGGCCATGCAGGCCTGGTACGAGGTGACCGGCGAACAGGCGTTCCTCGACCGGGCGCAGACCGCCGTCGACCTGTTCAAGTCGGTGTTCTTCGATCCCGAGAGCTGGAGCGTGACCGAGAATTTCGAACGCGACTGGTCGGTGCGCACCGACAAGCCGGCCCGGGTCGAGCCGGGGCACCATTATGAATGGGTGTGGCTGCTGCTCAGGCAGGCACGCTTCGCCGGCCAGCCCGAGCTCAAGGAATACTGCCGCAAGCTCTACGCCACCAGCCACGCCTTCGGCCATGCCCGCGGCACCGATGCGGTCTGCGATTCGATGGCGCCCGACGGCTCGGCGATGCAGGGCACCGCAAGGCTTTGGTGCCAGACCGAGGCGCTCAAGGCCGGGCTGCTGGCGCGCGCCGAGGGGCTGCCGGGCGACGAGACGCTGTTCATCCGCATGCTCGATGTCATCTTCAACCGGTATCTCACGGCGCCGGCGCCGGGCGGCTGGTACGATCAGATCGACCCCAAGGGCCGGGTGATCTCCAAGGACATGCCGGCCAGCACGTTCTACCATGTGTTCTGCGCGCTGGTGGAGTATTTGAGATACGAGGACATGCTGCCGCGGGATGCGTGATCCCGAGGCGCGAACGACCAACCGGAGAGACAGGATGGCGGCGAAATTCGGCACCAGCGGGCTTCGGGGCCTGGTCGGCGACCTCACCGACGGAACCGCGGCCGCCCATGCGCGCGCCTTCGGCCGCCATCTCCTTCAGTCGGGCCTGGCGACCGCGGGAGCCCCGGTCTATCTCGGCCGGGACCTGCGCGCCTCCAGTCCCGAGATCGCCCGGCAGTGTGCGAGCGCGCTCATCGCCGAAGGGCTGGAGCCGGTCGAGTGCGGCGTGCTGCCGACGCCGGCGCTGGCGCTTCACGCCATGACGCGGGGAGCCGCGGCGCTGATGATCACCGGCTCGCACATCCCCGACGACCGCAACGGCGTCAAGTTCTACCGGCCCGACGGCGAGATCGACAAGCACGACGAGGCCGAGATCGCCCGTCTCGCGCCGGACCTGGCGGCGGAACCGCTCGCGGGACCGGCGGCCTTGCGCGACGAATCGGCCATCGCCGCTAAGGCCTTCATCGCCCGCTACCGCGGCTTCGTGCCCGGCGCGGCGTTCCGCGGCCTGCGCATCGGGCTCTACGAGCACAGCTCCGCGGCGAGCGACATCCTGGCCGCCATCCTGGAGGAGGCCGGCGCCGAGGTGCTCCGGCTCGGCCGGTCCGAGACCTTCATCCCGGTCGACACTGAAGCCGTGTCGGAGGAGACCCGGAGGCTTGCGGCGGGCTGGGTCGGCGCGCACCGGCTTGACGGCCTCGTCTCCGCCGATGGCGACGGCGACCGGCCGCTGGTGGTCGACGAGACCGGCGCGGTGATCCGCGGCGATGCGCTGGGCTTGATTGTCGCGCGGCATCTGGGCGCCGACGCCGTCGTCACGCCGGTCACGTCCAACTCGGGCATCGAGGGACGCTGCACGGCCGAAGTGCTGCGCACGCGGGTGGGCTCGCCCTTCGTGATCGCCGGCATGGAAGAGGCGCTGAGCCGGGGCCGGCGGCGCGTCATCGGCTTCGAGGCCAATGGCGGCGTGCTGACCGGCAATCCGATCGCCGCCGGGACGGCGCAGCTCGCCGCGCTGCCGACGCGCGACAGCGTGCTGCCGATCCTCTGCGCCTTCGCCGCCGCGCGGGCGGCAGGCGAGAGCCTGTCGGCCCATGTCGCGGGCCTCGGCCTGCCGGTCGCCGCCAGCGACCGGATCGAGAAATTCCCCACGGCCACCAGCCAGGCCCTGGTCGCCAATCTGTCGACCGACCAGGCTGCGCGCGACCGTTTCTTCGCGCCGATCGGGCGCCCGCAAAGCGTCGATCTCACCGACGGTCTTAGGGTCACGCTCGCTGACGGCGGCATCGTTCATCTGCGGCCCTCGGGCAACGCGCCGGAAATGCGGATCTACAGCGAGGCGGCAAACGAGGATCTCGCCCGGGATCTGATCGCCCGGACGGCCCGGCGTGTCCGCGACGTCTCGGGCGACTATCCCGGGTAACCGAACATCCGCGGCAGCCACAGGACAAGCCCCGGGAACAGGATCAGGGCCGCCAGCGCCAGCACCAGCACGCCGAGGAACGCCCAGATCTCGCCGATGATCTCGCGCAGCGGGATCTGGGTGACGGCGTTGATGACGAACAGCAGGATGCCGTAGGGCGGCGTGATCAGGCCGATCATGCAGTTGACCACGGCGACCACGCCGAAATGCACCAGGTCGATGCCGAGTTCGTGGCAGGAGGGCAGGAACAGCGGGATGATCACCAGGATGATCGTCGTCGCGTCGAGCACGCAGCCCAAGAGCAGGAACAGGATGTTGACGCCGATCAGGAAGGTGATCGGCGACACGTCGAGGCCCACCAGCGCCTGGGCGACGAGGTTCGGGATGTTTTCGGACGCCACCACGTAGTTGAGGATCAGCGCCCCGCCGATCACCAGGCCGACGGCCGCCGAAGACCGCGCGCTTTCGACCAGGATCCGGTAGAGCGCGCCGAGCGACAGGGCGCGATAGAACAGGCTCGCAAGCAGCAGCGCATAGGCCGCGGCCACGGCGGCGGCTTCCGTCGGCGTGGTGACGCCGCCATAGATGCCGTAGAGCAGGATCGCCGGCATCAGCAGCGCCGGGAAGGCGTTGGCGGTGTGGCGCGGCAGGTCCCTGAGCGGAACCGGCTCCTCCAGCGCAAAGCCCCGGCGCGCCGAGATCCAGGCGTTCATCGCCATCAGCACCACGCCCATGAACAGGCCCGGCACGATGCCGCCCAGGAACAGGAAGCCGATCGAGGTGTTGGAGACCAGCGCATAGAGCACCATCGGGATCGAGGGCGGGATGATCGGGCCGATGGTGGCAGACGCCGCGGTGATCGCCGCGGCATAGCCGCGGGTGTAGTGCCCGCTCCGGGTCATCATGCCGATGATGATCTTGCCGATGCCTGCGGCGTCGGCCACCGCCGATCCCGACATGCCGGAAAAGATCAGCGAGGCGACGATGTTGACATGGCCGAGCCCGCCGCGGAAGCGGCCGACGGCGGCCACGCAGAACTGCAAAAGCCGCTCGGAGATGGTCCCCGCATTCATGATGTTGGCGGCGATGATGAACAGCGGCACGGCGAGCAGGATGAAGCTCTGGTAGAGCCCGTCCACCAGCACCTTGCCGGCGATGCCTACGCCCTGGCCGGTGGCCGCCAGATAGACGAAGGACGACACCAGGATCGAATAGGCGACCGGAATCCCGATCCCGGCGAGGATGAACAGTGTCAACAGACACAGCGCGAAGGCGAGCGTCATGTGTCCGCCACCTCGCCCGGCCCGGGCTGGTCCCGATCGGCGCCGTGGCGGAAGGCGTCGAGCGCCCGCCAGCCATAGCGCGCGGCGACGACGATCAGGAACACCACATAGATCGAGTAGATGTCGCGCATCCGCACCCAGTCGCCGAGCACGGGGCCGAGCGTCGCCGTCTTTTTCAGCCGCAGGATGAAGAACTTCGACCAGGTCGGCTCCACCGACCACAACAGCCCGATGCAGACGGCCGAACCGCCGAGGATGGCGAACCAGCGGCGCAGCCGCGGATGGACATGGCCATAGACGATGTCGAAGGTGACGTGGTCGCGTTCGCGCACCACGAAGGCCGCGCCCCAGAACACGATCCACACCCACAGCGCCAGGCAGAACTCCAGCGTCCAGCCGTAGCGGCTGGGCTCGAGCAGCGGGAAGGCCTTGCCCAGCCAGTCGAGCTTGGCCGAGTAGCGCACGGCGATCTGCAGGATGAAGGTGAGGAACATCGCCGCCATCATCAGCGCCGCCACGGCCTCGCCGACGCGAAGCAACCACTTGGCGAGGACCTTCATGACAGCTCCGGCGCGGCGCTGGGGCGGTCAGATATGATCCGGATCGGGGACGACATGCACACGGACACCTCCAGAGGCTGCAGCGCCTTTCCGTCAGAAGACGCGAAAAGCGCTGCAGGGTGCGACAGAGGGATCAGTTGCCGAGCGCGTTGATCTTCTCGAGAACGCCGTCCGGCCAGCTTGCGGCGAATTCGGAGCCGACATACTGCGCCTGGACATGGGTGCGGAAGGCGTTGAGGTCGGGCTCGTAGATCTCCAGGCCTTTTTCCCGCAGGAAGGACACAAGATCCTCTTCCTTCTTGAGCTGCGCCTGGCGGCCGCTTTCGGCGGCGTCGTCGGCGGCCTTCTGCACGGTCGCCTGCTGCTCGGGCGTCAGCTTGTCCCACACGGCCTTGGAGAAGGCGATGTAGTTCAGGTCGACCAGGTGCGAGGTGAGGACCACTTGCTTGGTGACCTCGTAGAACTTGGCGTCGACGACTGTCGGCAGCGGATTGTCCTGGCCGTCGACCGAGCCGGTCGACAGCGCGGTGTAGATTTCGGTAAAGGCCATCGGCGTCGGGTTGGCGCCGAGCGCCTTGCCGAGGAACTGCCAGGCGTCCGAGCCCGGCATGCGCAGGTTGACGCCCGCGAGGTCCTCCGGCTTCATCACCGTGAGCTCTTCCTTGCTCTGCCTCAGATTGACGTTGCGGCGGCCCAGATACATCACCGCGAGAAGCTTCACGCCGAGTTCGTCCTCGGCCTTCTTCTTGAACGGATCCATTAGCGGATCGTTGAAGACGGCGACCTGGTGCGCGGCGCTCTGGTGCACATAGCCGGTGGCGAAGATCGAGAATTCAGGAAAGAAGGTCGCCAGCTCCTGGGCGGAGGCGATCGACATTTCCAGGTCGCCCGAGGAAATGGCTTCGAGCTCCGCGCCCTGGGCGATCAGCGACCCGTTGTAGTGCGGCTGGTAGGTGGCGAAGTCGGCCACTGCCGGCGCGAACACGGTCGCGAGCGCCACCGAGCGCTGGTCGGTGTCCGAGGCCGGCGTCGACATGCGCAGCGTCAGCTTGTCCTGTGCGGAACTGGCGGGCACGAAGCCGGCGGCGCCGATCGAGACGGCGCATGCAAGCAGCATGCGGCGGGTAAGTCTGTTCATTGAGGTCTCCTCCCGTTGATCATCCGAGGGCTCCCGGTCCTGCGGATTCTGAAAAAACTGTCACAAAGCCGGTGCAAGTTCAACATACATATTCGGTTTCGTAGGATATTCCTGACGGTCTTCGTGAAGCCGTCGCGGCCTAGGCCTTTTTCCGCGCATTGATGATGAACTCGACTCCTCCGAGGATGTGAAGGCCGAGGATGTCCCTGGCCTTGCCGGAATCGCGCGCGAAGGCCGCCTGCAGCAGCTCGCCATGCTCGCGCGCCGCGTTCTCCCCCCGGAAGGCGAGCGTGAGGATCTGGTAGCGCAGATATTTGTCGAACAACTGTTCATGCAGGTCCATGAGCGTCTCGGACCCGCAGCCGGTGATCAGCGCCCGGTGAAAGCCCCAGTCGGCCTTCTTCCAGTCGTCCCGCGCGCTCATGTCGCCGGCAATCATCCGGTCCTCGAGCCGGCGCAGCTTGTGATGCGCCGCCACCACCTGGGATTCCCAGTCCAGATCGCCCTTGTCGAAGGAGCGCGACACCGCATGGCCCTCGACCAGCAGGCGCAGTTCCGCCACTTCCCACAGGTTCGCGTCGGAGATGCTGGCGACCTCGAAGCCCTTCTGGCCCTCGGCCACGACCAGACCGTCCGACGTCAGGCGGTTGAGGATCTCCCTGAGCGTCGTCACGCTGACATTGTAGCGCTTGCGCAGGGGCTCCAGCCGCAGCTTCTCGCTCGGCCGCAACTGCCCGAAGATGATGTCTTTGCGGATGCTGCGATAGGCGCTGTCGCCGATCGTGTCATGCTCTGCCGCTTCAATCACGGTGTATCTCCGATGGCTCGTCTTGACTGTAGAGATGAATGTAGGACATAAAGCAGATCATAGGCAATTATTGTGAAAAGAGCAATCTCCTCCATGGGGCCGGTGCACAGCATAGTCGCGGGACGCGCGGAATGACCGCCCGGGCGGAGCCATGAGCGGACCCGTTCGGCTGGCGATCGCCGGCGCCGGGCTGATCGGCCGGCGCCACGCCGAGGCCATCGCCGCCTCCCCAAGCGCGACGTTGCAGTCGATCGCCGATCCCTCCGATGAGGGGCGGGCCTATGCCGACCGGATCGGCGTGCGATGGCACGCATCGCTCGCCGATGCGCTCGAGGACGGCCCCGATGGCGTCATCCTGGCGACGCCGAACCGGCTCCATGTCGACCAGGCGCTCGACTGCGTGGCCGCGGGCGTGCCGGCGCTGATCGAAAAGCCGCTGGCGACCGATCTTGCCGAGGCGCGCGATCTTGTCGCCGCCGGCGAGCGGGCCGGCGTGCCGCTGCTCGTCGGCCATCACCGCCGCCACAATCCGCTGGTCGCGGCGGCGCGGCAGAAGATCGCCGAGGGGGCGCTGGGCAGGATCGTCGCCGCGCATGGAATGTTCTGGGTGATGAAGCCGGACGGCTATTTCGATGCCGCCTGGCGCAGCGAGCCAGGGGCCGGGCCGGTCTTTCTCAATCTCATCCACGATATCGACCTGTTGCGCCATCTGATCGGCGACATCGTCTGGGTCCAGGCGCTGACCTCCCATGCGATTCGCGGCAACCAGGTCGAGGACACGGCGGCGATGCTGTTCCGCTTCGCCAACGGCGCGCTCGGCACCTTCAGCCTGTCGGACACGATCGTCTCGCCCTGGAGCTGGGAGCTGACCGCGGCGGAGAACCCTGCCTATCCGCCCACGGGGCAATCCTGCTGCGTCATCGGCGGCACCCATGGCTCGATGCAACTGCCCGACATGCGGATCTGGAGCAATCCGGGCGAAAGAAGCTGGTGGGCGCCGATCGCGGCGACCACCCATCCGGTCGGCAGGCAGGACCCGCTCATGGCCCAGATCGCCCAGTTCGGCCGCGTCATCCGCGGCGAAGAGGAGGCCCTGGCGCCCGCGAGCGAAGGCTTGAAGACGCTCGAGGTGATTGACGCAATGCAGCGCTCGGCGCTGGCCGGCGCGGCGGTGACGCTGTGACCGGGCCCAGGAAATTGGCGCGACCGTCCCGGACGGCGCCTGTGGCGGGGCAGGGCGCATGATTTCGGGCACGACCGAGCTGATCGCCCATCTGGGCGTGCCGACGGAGGCCTTCCGGGCGCCGCTGATCTACAATCCCTGGTTCGAGGCGCGCGGCATCGACGCCCGCGTGGTGCCGATGGGATGCGAATCCGCCGATTACGCGGCGTTCCTGCCGCTCCTGTTCCGGCTGCGCAACATCCGCGGCGGGCTGGTGACGATGCCGCACAAGATCGCCACGGTGGCCCTCCTGGATGAAGCGAGCCCCCGGGTCCGGATCTCGGGCGCCTGCAACGCGGTGCGGCGGGACAAGGACGGCCGCCTGATCGGCGACATGTTCGACGGCGAGGGATTCTTGCGCGGCATGCGGCGCAAGGGCCGCGACCCGCTTGGCGCAAGGGCGCTGATCATCGGCTGCGGCGGCGTCGGCTCGGCGATCGCCGCCTCGCTTGCGGGCGCCGGCGTCGCCGAACTGGGCCTGGTCGACAGCCGCGCGGATGCCGCCTTGCGGCTTGGCGAACGGTTGCGGCGTCATTGTCCCGGGTTGACGGTGTCCACCGGCACCGCCGACCCCGCCGGATGGGACCTTGTCATCAACGCCACGCCGCTCGGCATGGCGGACGGCGACCCGATGCCGGTCGACGTGACCCGGCTCGATGCCGCGAGTTTTGTCGGGGAAGTGGTGATGAAACAGGCCGAGACGCCCTTTCTGGCCGCCGCGCGAAAGCGCGGCTGCCAGACGCAGATCGGCAGCGACATGCTCTACGAGCAGATCCCGGCCTATCTCGAATTCTTCGGATTTCCGGCTGCGACGGCGGATGAGCTGCGCAGCCTGTCGAAACTGACCTAGCAACACGGACGGGCGGCGGATCCGCCGGCCCCTCCCGGAAAGGCAAGAACGATGCAACTGCCCCGCAACGACTTCAAGCACGCCATCGCCCAAGGGCGCCAGCAGATCGGCCTCTGGGTCACCCTGCCGTCCGGCTTCACCGCCGAGGCGCTCGCCACCTGCGGCTATGACTGGCTGCTGCTCGACACCGAGCATTCGGTGGGCGATCCGCTCACCGTGTTCGAGCAGTTGCAGGCGGTGGCGCCCTATCCTGTCAGCGCCGTCGTCCGGCCGGCCAGCAACGACATCACGCTGATCAAGCGGCTGCTCGACGCCGGCGCCCAGACCCTGCTGATCCCCTATGTGCAGAACGCCGCCGAAGCGAAAGCCGCCGTGAACGCGATGCGCTACGGCCCGCGCGGCCTGCGCGGCTTCGCCGGGCTCACCCGCGCCACCCGCTACGGCACCGTCGCGGACTACGCCACCCGCGTCGAGGAGGAGCTCTGCCTGCTGGTCCAGGTCGAGACCGGATCGGCGCTTCATGAGATCGAGGCGATCGCCGCCGTCGATGGCGTCGACGGCATCTTCATCGGCCCCGCCGACCTCGCCGCCTCCATGGGCCATCCCGGCGACACTGGCCATCCCGATGTGGTCCGCGCCATCGAGGATGCGATCATGCGCATCGGCAAGGCCGGCAAGCCGGCGGGAATCCTGTCGCTCGACCCGGCCTTCGTCATGCGCTGCATCGATCTCGGGACGGTCTTCACCGCCGTCGATGTCGACGCCAACATCCTCCTCAAGGGCGCGGCGGAGACGGCCCGCAAGTTCAAGTCCCGCGGCTGAACCGCGGCCCCGTGCTCACGCGGCTGGGCGGGGAACCAGGGGTGGCTTCAGGCCGGCCGGCAGCGGGCAGGTATAGGGCGTCTGCTTGAGCCGCCCGGCATGCTCGGCCTTGGCTTCCGCGAGCAGCGCCGGGTCGGTCATCAGCATCTCGGCGCAGCGGGCCATGGCCTTGGCGGCATGGGTCATACCCTTGTGGGCGGCCGGCGACTTGCCCTGCGCGGTGATCTGCCAGCTATGCGCCGGCGTGCCGATCGCATGGGTCGCCACCAGCACCTCGGTGGTGGGCACCGCCCAGGTGACGTCGGCGACATCGGTGGAGCCCACCATCTTCTCGCCGCCGGGCCTCAGCGGCACGATATAGTCGCACAAGGCTTCGTCCGGGCGCGGCGTCATGGCGACCACCCGGTAGGGCGCGGCGATGTCCTGCTCCGACAGCGTCGCCTGGATCGCCCGCGCATAGGCGAGGTCGTCGGCGTCGAAGGGCACGCCGCCAAGCTCCTCGAGCGCCCGGTGCATGGCGCGGTCCATGGTCTCGTTGACCAGATTGTTCGACACCGCCGAGAACACGTCCATCTCGACCTGCGTCTCGGTCATCAGCGCCGCACCCCGCGCCACGTTCTTGACCCGCTCGACCAGCGCCAGCATGTCGGCGAGCTTGAGCGCGCGGATCGAGTAGCGCACCTTGGCCTTGGCCTGCACCACGTTCGGCGCCATGCCGCCTGCATCGAGATAGGCATAGTGGATGCGCGCGTCCTGGACCGCGTGCTCGCGCAGATAGTTGACGCCCACCGACATCAGTTCCACCGCGTCGAGCGCGGAGCGGCCGAGATGTGGCGAGGCGGCGGCGTGGCTGGCGCGGCCGTGGAAGGTGAAATCCATCCGCGTGTTGGCGAGGCTTTCGGGATCGTCGACCCGGGTCATGCAGTCGGGGTGCCAAGTGATCGCCGCGTCGACGCCCTCGAAGGCGCCATCGCGGACCATGAAGGTCTTGGCAGCACCCCCCTCTTCGGCGGGACAGCCGTAATAGCGGACGCGCCCCGGCGTGCCGGTCTCAGCGAGCCAGTCCTTGAGCGCGCAGGCCGCGAGCAGGGCGGCCGAGCCCAGGAGATTGTGGCCGCAGCCATGGCCGTTTCCGCCGGGCTCCACCGGCCGCGGCTCGGCGATGCCCGCCACCTGGCTGAGCCCCGGAAGCGCGTCGTATTCGCCCAGGATCGCGATCACCGGCCCGCCGGCGCCAGCCTCGCCCATCACCGCGGTGGGGATGCCCGCCACCTCTTCGGTGACCCGGAAGCCCTTGGCGCGCAGCATTGCGGTGTGTTCGGCGCAGGAGCGGTATTCCGCGTAAAGCGTCTCGGGCATGCCCCAGACGCGGTCGGCGAGGCCGGTGAGGTCCTCGCGGTGATGGTCGACAAGATCCCAAAGGGGGCGGGTGTTGCGCATGAGCGTGTCTCTGCCGGGTGAAGATCACCCAGATGAACGCAAGCCGCGCGTGTTTGCAATGGGGATTTCACGCCTGGGCGGGGAACCCCGCAGGGCCGGCAAAGGCAGGCAACAAAAAAGCCCGCTTGCGCGGGCTTTTGAGAGAGTTTCCCGGACTGTCTCGGACAGTCTGAAACCTGAAATTGGTGCCCAGAAGAGGACTCGAACCTCCACACCGTTGCCAGTACCAGCACCTGAAGCTGGCGCGTCTACCAATTCCGCCATCTGGGCATGCGGGCGGATTTAGGCGTTGCGGCAAGCCATGTCAACGGCAGAATGCACAGCCGGTTCAATTATCTGCGGATCGCCGGGATTTGCCGGGGACGGGCGGCACAACGTCGGTGGCGGCGAGGCTGCGGGCCGCCCCGTGGAGGGGAGGCCGGTCCGGGTGATCCGGCCAGGCGGTTAAGTGTCCCGCCCAGGCTGTCTCCGTGGGGGGCGCGTCAGGGGATAACGATACCCGCACTTTCGGCGCGTCCGATGCCGCGGAAGGCAGGCCGGGAAATGTGGAAAAATGGCCTCGAAAAGCCTCGATGGCGGCCGTCGCGGCGGCGCCGGTCCGTTCGCGTCCGGAAATGTCGCGGGCGCCGGCTTGAAAATGGCTGGGGCCGGATTATGAGTGCGTCATGGACCCGATCGCCCCCGCCCCCGCCGGAACTGCCGTCGCCGCAAGCTCGGATGCATCCGACCTCAGGCGCGGTGCGGCTCTGGTGTTCGGCGCGGCGCTGGCCTGGAGCTTCGGCGGCGCCATCGCCCGCGGGCTCGAGGTCGCCGACCCCTGGACCATCATCGCCTGGCGCTCGGCTTTCGCGGCCGTGTTCCTGCTGGGTTTCATGCTCTGGCGCGACGGGCCGGCGGGCACGGTGCGTCTGTTCCGCACCATGGGCATGCCGGGCATCGGCGTGGCGCTGTGCTTCGCCACCGCCTCGATCTCCTTCGTCGTGGCGCTCGGCTACACCACCGTCGCCAATATCCTGCTGATGCAGGCGGGCGTGCCGCTGATCGCGGCGCTGCTGGGCGTCGTCTTCCTGCGCGAGGCGGTGGACCGGGTTACCTGGGCGGCGATTCTCGCGGTGATCGCCGGCATCGCGGTGATGGTGTCGGATTCCTTCGCCGCCAGCGTCTCCTTCGTCGGCGACGGGCTGGCGCTGCTGATCGCGGTGGTGTTTGCCGCGGCGACCGTGATCACGCGGCGCTTCTCCGGCGTGCGGATGACCCCGGCGGTCTGCCTCGGCGTGATGATCGGCACCCTGGTGGGCGTGGTCCTGTCCTCCGGGCTGATCGTCTCGGCGCGCGATTTTGGGCTTCTGTTCCTGTTCGGCGCGCTCAATCTGGGCCTCGGCATGGCGATGTTCGCCACCGGAGCGCGGCTGATTCCCTCGGCGCTCGCGGCGCTGATCTCGACCATGGAGCCGGTGTTCGGGCCGGTCTGGGTGTGGCTGATCCATGCCGAGGTGCCGGCGCCCCGGACGCTGATGGGCGGCGGCGTCGTCTTCCTGGCGCTGGTCGCGCATATCCTCTGGCAATGGCGGCTCAACCGCCGCACGGCGCTGCCGATCCCGAGCTGACCGGCCGGGTCAGCCCGGGCAAACCGGAGAGGCCGAAAGGGCCTATTCGCCGATCTTCAGCGCCTCGATGAAGGCTTCCTGCGGGATGTCGACCTTGCCGAACTGGCGCATGCGCTTCTTGCCGGCCTTCTGCTTGTCCAACAGCTTGCGCTTGCGCGTGGCGTCGCCGCCATAGCACTTGGCGGTCACGTCCTTGCGCATCGCCGAGATCGTCTCGCGCGCCACCACCTTGCCGCCGATGGCGGCCTGGATCGGGATCTTGAACATGTGCCGCGGGATCAGTTCCTTGAGCTTCTCGCACATGGCGCGTCCGCGCTTTTCCGCGGCCGAGCGGTGCACCAGCATCGACAGCGCGTCCACCGGCTCGTCATTGACAAGGATCGACATCCTGACGAGGTCGCCCTCCTGGTAGCCGGTGATCTGGTAGTCGAAGCTGGCATAGCCCTTGGAGATCGATTTCAGCCGGTCGTAGAAATCGAACACGACTTCGTTCAAGGGCAGCGCATAGGTCACCATCGCCCGCTTGCCGACATAGGAGAGGTCGGTCTGGATGCCGCGGCGGTCCTGGCAGAGTTTCAGGATCGAGCCCAGATATTCGTCGGGCGTCAGGATGGTGGCCTTGATCCAGGGCTCCTCGATGCTGTCGATCCGCACCACGTCCGGCATGTCGGCCGGATTGTGCAGCTCGATCAGGTCGCCATTGGTCATGTTCATCCGGTAGACCACCGACGGCGCCGTGGCGATCAGGTCGAGATTGAACTCGCGCTCGAGCCGTTCCTGGATGATCTCGAGATGCAGAAGCCCCAAGAAGCCGCAGCGGAAGCCGAAGCCGAGCGCGGCGGAAGTTTCCATCTCGAACGAGAAAGACGCGTCGTTGAGCCTCAGCTTGCCCATGGCCGCGCGCAGATCCTCGAAATCGGCGGCATCGACCGGAAACAACCCGCAGAACACCACCGGCTGCGCCGGCTTGAAGCCCGGCAGGGGCTGCGCCGTCGGGCGCTTGTCCTCGGTGATGGTGTCGCCGACGCGGGTGTCGGCCACTTCCTTGATCGAGGCGGTGATGAAGCCGATCTCGCCGGGGCCGAGCGTGTCGACGGCCACCAGCTTGGGCGTGATCACGCCGATCCGCTCGACCGTGTAGCGCGCGTCGGTGCCCATCAGCCGGATCTGCTGGCCCTTCTTCATTTCGCCGTCGATGATGCGCACCAGCACGATGACGCCGAGATAGGTGTCGTACCAGCTATCGACCAGCATGGCCTTCAGCGGATCCTTGACGGTGCCGCCCTTGGGCGCGGGCAGCCGCGTGACAATGGCTTCCAGCACGTCGGGGATGCCGAGTCCGGTCTTGGCCGAGATCATCACCGCGTCGGACGCATCGAGCCCGATCACTTCCTCGATCTGCTCCTTGATCCGGTCGGGCTCGGCCGCCGGCAGGTCGATCTTGTTGAGCACCGGCACGATCTCGTGGTCGGCGTCGAGCGCGGCGTAGACATTGGCGAGCGTCTGCGCCTCGACGCCCTGACTGGCATCGACCACCAGAAGCGAGCCCTCGCAGGCGCGAAGCGACCGCGACACCTCGTAGGCGAAGTCGACATGGCCGGGCGTGTCGATCAGGTTGAGTACATACATCTCGCCATCCTTGGCGGTGTAATGCAGCCGGACCGTCTGGGCCTTGATGGTGATGCCCCGCTCCTTCTCGATATCCATGGAATCGAGAACCTGCTGGCTCATTTCCCGGTCGGCCAGGCCGCCGCAGGTCTGGATCAACCGGTCGGCAAGCGTCGACTTGCCGTGATCGATGTGTGCGACGATCGAAAAGTTCCGGATATGGGAGAGTGGCGTGTGTGTCATAGGCCGCGATTTAGCAGGACCGCAGAAAAAGGCAATCACTCAAACCGGGCTGGCAGGATGAGGCGGGCCCGCTGCCCTCTGGGAACCGGTGCTTTTCGGGCGGATCCACGGGGTCCGCCGGCCCCACCGCCCCGTCCATGGACGTTCAACAGGCGCTTGAGCTGGCGATCGGCTGTGGCTATAAGCGAGAAATCTGCGAAAGTGGAATTTTCCGATGGGGCCAAGGCTTCAAAAGGAAATCCGGTTGCAAATCCAAACCTATGAAAGTGTACTGCGTTGACCTGGAATTCGGAACCGGCCTTTTGCAGCTTTTGTCGGCGCGTGGCCAAGACTTATGGTAACATTCGCTGATGATCCGGACCTTCATCGACTTTTTGTTCAGGCCGCGTTTCGATAATTACAGCGGGCTCAATCTGGCTTTTTATTGCGTCAGTCTTTGCCTGGGCGCGTTTATCGGCAGCGCCGTATCGGTTTTTGTCATCGCCGGAAGCATCTATGCGACGCTGCATCTTGCCACCGGCAGACTGAAATGGGCCCTGCCGCGGCCGGTCGAATTCGTCTTCTTCGCGTTCATCGGCCTGTTCATGGCCGATCTGGTCGCCGCCTTGATCCATCCTTCCCGGGTCGCCCTGCAGGAAGTCTTCGAGAATCTACCCTTTCTCGGCTTTGCCGGGCTCTACTCGATCACCTTCGTCGATCGGGCGAGACTGCTCGCCGCGGTGGAAACCGTCGCGGCGGCGGCCTCAATCCTGGCGATCCCGGTCATACTCGTGTTGTCGGGCCATCAGTACCGGCCGGAAATGGCATCGGGCAATTCGAGCGTCCTGGCCGTGCTCGCCGGGATCCTCTATCTGATCACCATAGGCGCGGCCGATCGGCGCTGGAACCGCTCGTCGCTGGTCTTTCTCATCGCCGCGGCCTGTGCGGCCTATATCACCGTGCTGTCGGGGACCCGCGCCATGTGGCTGGCGCTGATCCTGATCCCGATCTACAGCCTGCTGTTTCACCATCCGTGGAAACGGATTCTGATCGGTCTTCCCATCCTGGTCATGCTGTTTGCCGGACTGACGGGCCTGCTGTCGGCCTATTCGGAGATCTTCGAGATGCGCATCGGCCAGGTTGTCAGCGAATCCCGCAGCATCATGACCGGCGACCTGTCCGGACCGATGGGGCAGCGCATCCGGATCTATCAGGCCGGCTATGAACTGATGCTTGAGAAACCGGTCTTCGGCTACGGGCCCGGAAACGAGCGCCAGGAAATCGCCCAAAAGACTCTCGAATTGAGCGGCGTGAGCATTTCCTACAGCCATGCCCACAATGCGGCGCTGACGGCGATGCTCCGCTCCGGGCTGCTGGGCGTCATGGCGCTGGCCGCGGTCGTCCTGGTTCCGCTGGTGGTGGCGTACCGCGCCCGCAAGGATGAAGTCGGCGCCGCCGGGTTCTTCCTCCTGAGCGGGCTCATGATCGTCTATCTGTGTTCGGGACTGGTCGGGCTGATGCTCGGCCACGATATCCACGACAGCGTCTTCATCGCCGGCGTCTGCTTTTCCCTCTATCTCGTGTTCGACCGCGCCGAGGCGCCGGAGAGCCGCCAAACCTGAAGCCGCCCGCCGTCCGGGCGATGGCCTGGCGCCGCCGTCAGCGCTCCGGCGTGTGCCAGTCCGGCTCGGGCGTGCCGCGGCGCGTCAGGCGCAGCATCAGGCCGACCGCCACGCCGGCGCCGATGGCCACCGTCAGGTCGGCCAGGACGGTGAGGACGAGCGTCATCAGCAGCAGGAGCTGATCGGACCTGCGGGTGCGCAGACGCTCCATGAAATGTTGCGGCTCCGCCATGTTCCAGGCGGTGAGCACCAGCACAGCCGCCAGCGCCGGCAGCGCCAGGAGCCCGGCGAGCGGCGCGGCCAGCAACATGAATGCCAGCAGGAAAATCGAATGCAGGATGCCCGCGACCGGGGTCTTGGCGCCGGCGCGGATATTGGTGGCGGTACGGGCGATCGCCCCGGTGGCCGGCAGCCCGCCGAACAGCGCCGAGACGACGTTTGCCGCGCCCTGCGCCACGATCTCGGTGTTGGAGCGGTGCGCGGTGCCGGCCATGCGGTCGGCGACCAGCGCGGAAAGCAGCGATTCGATGCCCGCGAGGAAGGCGATGATCATCGCCGACGGCAGCAGATCCACCAGCCGCTCGAGGCTGACGGCCGGCAGGCCCGGCATGGGGAGGCTCGACTGGATCGCCCCGAAGCGGCTGGCGATGGTGCCGACGTCGAGCCCGAACGCCGCCACCGCCGCGGAGGTCAGGCCGACCGCGACGACGAGGCCGGGCAGCTTCGGCGCGGCGCGCCGGAAGGCCACGATCAGGACGAGGGTGACGAGTGCGATCACGGCGCTCGACAGCGAGAAACTGGAGAGGTTTGCCCACAGGACCTTGATCTTGGGAATGAAATCGGCGGGCATCTGGCCCTCGATGGCCAGTCCGAAGAAATCGGCGATCTGGCTCGAGCCGATGATCACCGCGATGCCGATGGTGAAGCCGTTGATCACCGGTTCGGGCACGTGGCGGATCAGCCGGCCGGCGCGCAGCACGCCCGCGGCGATGAGGATGAGGCCGGCCATGAAGGTGGCGATGACCAGGCCGTCATAGCCGTGGTCGACGATCACGGAATAGACGACGACGATGAAGGCCCCGGTCGGGCCGCCGATCTGCACCCGGCTGCCGCCGAGCGCGGAGATGACGAAGCCGGCGACGATCGCGGTGACGAGGCCGGCGCCGGGATTGGCGCCCGAGGCAATGGCGATCGCCATCGCCAGGGGCAGCGCCACCATCGCCACGGTCAGTCCGGCGCCGAAGTCGGACAGGAACGTCGGCATGTCATAGGTGCGCAGGGTCGTCAGGATCTTCGGGTGAAAAATTCCATGGCGTTTGCGGGCGGCTTCGTCAGCCGCAGTCGACTCATTCATGATGAAACCCTCGATCTTGACGCAGGCCGCGCTCGAGCCGTCTCCCTGGCCAGACATTGCCGTGCATCGCCAAAGCGGGGGTGAGGCAAGTTCCGCGCAGGCAACCCGATAGGCGCCGCGGCTCACTTTCCCGCCCGGCGCGCCGGAATGTCAATCCGTCGTCGGCTGAATTTCCTGGTTTCTTCTCACCGCCGGGCGCGCTCGCCGGTCCCCCATTCGAGCTGCTTGTAGTCGAACCCGTACTCGAGCGTCGGCTTGACGATGCGGAAATAGGGGGAAAGGTCGAAGTCCCGCGGCGCATAGAGCGAGTGATGCCTTATGTGCAGGATCTCGCGGCGGGAATAGTCCGAATCGGCCCGCTGCCGCCCCGGCGCGCGGGTCACCTCGGGAAGGATCGGGTATTTCACCGCCTGGAACGCCTGGGCGATCATCGACGAACAGATGGCCCGCGTCGGATCGCCGGAGCCGAAGGCGAGCATGCGCCGGCGCCACCGCACCGGAACCGGCGGGGTGGGAAAGAAATAGCGCAGCAGGTCGAAGATGTTCTTCATGTCGTAGCGCACGCCGAGGCGCGCGACCATGTAGCCGACCACCGCCTCCCGATCGTCCGGCGTCAGGCCGACGGGCCGGCAGATCCGCGTGTTGAAGCGGGTGTATTTGGAGAGCGGCACGGCCACGCAGCCTTCGCCCAGATTGACCTCGATGAGCTGCGGATAGTCGCCGGCCTCCGCGTCGTCCGGCTTCAGCGCCGTGCCGACATAGACCGCCGCATGCGACCAGGTCGACTGGGTGAGGTATTTGATCGCCGCCGATATCTTCTGGTTGCCTTCCACCAGCAGGACGTCGCCGGCCCGAAGCGTGCGCGACAGCGTCTCCGGATCGGACGGCGTGTAGGGTTCATAGCCGGGATTGGCCGAATGCAGCCGCCGCGCCAGAAACCGCCCCAGGCGGTCGAGCAGTGTGTCGGTCATGTCCTTGGCTTCGGTCATCGCGCAAGACTTGCCCCGAGCGGGCTCGGGGATCAACCCGCCCGGCTTCAACTTTCCGTTTTCGCGGCTTGAAAACGCGATCGTCTGCGTATAATTTAGAATCATTCTAAACAGGGAAATCCCCCATGCTGTCCCGCCTTGCCGGTTTCCATCGCAGACCGTTTGATTCACTGAGCGAGCAGGAAATCCTCGCCCTCGCCATATCCTCGGAAGAGGACGACGCCCGCATCTATCTCGCCTATGCGGATCATCTGCGGGCGGACTATCCGCAGTCGGCCAAGGTGTTCGATGAGATGGCGACGGAAGAGGGGGAGCACCGCGCCCGGCTGATCGAGCGCCACCAGGCGCGGTTCGGCGATCGCATTCCGCTCATTCGCCGCGAGCATGTGCGCGGCTATTACGAGCGCAAGCCGGACTGGCTGGTGACGAACCTGCCGGTCGACCGGATCCGGCAGACCGCCGAGGACATGGAGGCCCAGGCCCACAGCTTTTATCTCGCCGCAGCGCGCCGGACCTCGGACGCCGACACGCGCAAGCTCCTGGGCGACCTCGCCCTGGCCGAAAAGGGCCATGAATCGCTCGCCCGGCGGCTGGGGCTCGAGCATGCGCCCGAAGATGTCCGCGCCGAGGAGGCGGAGACTTCCCGCCGCAAGTTCATCCTCACCTATGTCCAGCCGGGCCTTGCGGGCCTGATGGACGGATCGGTCTCGACCTTAGCGCCGATCTTCGCCACCGCCTTTGCCACCGGCGACACCTGGACCACCTTCCTGGTCGGTCTGTCGGCCTCCGTCGGCGCGGGCATTTCGATGGGCTTCACCGAGGCCGCCCATGACGACGGGGTGATCTCCGGCCGCGGATCGCCGCTCAAGCGCGGCCTTGCGTCGGGCATCATGACGGCGCTCGGCGGCCTGGGGCACGCGCTGCCCTACCTGATCCCGGATTTCACCGTCGCCACCACGGTCGCCATTGCGGTCGTCTTCGTCGAGCTCTGGGCCATCGCCTGGATCCAGAACCACTGGATGGAGACCCCGTGGAGCCGGGCGATCTTCCAGGTGGTGCTGGGCGGCGCGCTGGTCTTTGCGGCAGGCATGCTGATCGGCAACGCCTGATCCGGCGCCGGGTTCGGCGTCCGCCATGGCCGGCGGCAGCGGACGCGGACCGCGGCTTCAGCCCGCCTCCGCCCGTGACCTGCCGGACACGACAGACGGTTGCGCCGATCGGACGGGGTTGACCTTTGCCGGCGGCTGGAGTGTCATCCAGCCGCCATCCAAATCACCTGCCGCGGCCCCATGAAAATCTTTCCCTCGACCATCGGTCTGGGCGTCACCATGACCATCGGTTACGGGACGCTCTATTATTCCTTCGCGGTGCTCGCGCCGGAGATCGCCCGCGAATTTCACTGGGAGGAGAGCTTCGTCTTCGCCATCTTCTCGATCGGCCTGCTGGCAGGCGCCGTCTCGGCGCCGATCGTCGGCCGGATGATCGACCGGTTCGGCGCGCGCTCGGTCATGAGCGCCGGGTCGCTGTTCGCCGCGGCCACGCTCGCCCTGATCGCCGTCATGCAGACTGCCTGGCAGTTCACGGTGCTGGCGCTGATGGCCGAGTTCGTGGCGATCGCGGTCCAGTATGACGCCGGCTTCGCGGCTCTGGCCCAGCGCTATGGCCGCAATGCCCGCGCCGAGATCACCCTCGTCACCCTGATCGCCGGCTTCGCCTCCACCGTGTTCTGGCCGCTGATCCAGTATCTGCTGACCCTGATGAGCTGGCGCGAGGTCTATCTGGTCCTGGCCGCGATGAACCTCCTGATCGCGCTGCCGATCCACCTGACCATGCCGAAGGGGAGGCAGACGCCGCAGGAAGCACCCGTGGGCGCTGCCGTGCTGCCGCCGGCCCCGTCCTACCGGCACGTGACCGGACCCCGTCCGATGATCCTGCTCGGCGTCAGCCTGGCCAGCGGCGGCTTCGTGCTGTCGGCGATCGGGGCGTCGCTGCTCATTCTTCTCAAGGACATCGGCTTTGCCACGACGACGGCCACCATCGCCGCAAGCTGCATCGGCCCGTCGCAGGTGGCGGCGCGCCTGTTCGAATATGCCCGCCGCAGCCATTTTTCGCCGCCGGTGACGGCGATCATCGCCGCGTCGGCGATGCTGCTCGGTGTGGCGCTGCTGGGGGTGACGCTGCTGGCGCTGGTGCCGGCCTTGCTGTTCGCCTTCGCGGTGATGTATGGCGCGGGCCAGGGCCTGACATCGATCGTGCGCGGCATGCTGCCGCTGCATTACTTCGGCCCGGAAGGCTATGGCCGTCGCACCGGCACCCTGGCGGGCTTCCGCATGGTGCTGTCGGCGGCCGCTCCCTTCACCATCATCTTCCTCAATGAACGCATGGGAACGGCGACCGCGATCGGCTGCCTGGTGGCGCTGGCGCTCATGTCGATGATTTCGCTGCTGGCGCTGGTGCGCCTCATGGAAGGGCGCAAGCCCGCGTGAACATCAGGGCTGCGGCATGAACCGGATCAGTCCAGCGCGCCGACCAGCACGTCGGAGCCGTTTTCGATGGTGACCCACCGGCCCGAATTGTTCGACGCCTGCCGCTTGAGATAGCTGTAGGGCGTATCGCGCCAGTTCTTGACCTCGTCGACGAGATTGTCGAGCACATAGTCGCCTTCCGACGTCCTGAGCGTGAGCACCGCATGGCCTTCGCCGTCGGGCTTGCGCACGACGGTGATCAGCGCGTCGGCCGGCGAGAAGCCGCGCTCGATCAGCATGTGGCGCTTGAGCAGCACATAGTCCTCGCAATCGCCGGCAATGTCGGGATAGGCCCAGACCTCTTCCTTGCCGAACAGTTCGAGGTCGGTCTTCGGCATCACCGAGAAATTGACCGCACGGTTGATCTCGCGGATCACGTCCCAGCCGTAATCGGTGACCTTCGGCGCCGCGCCCGAGCCCTTGACCGATTTGCACTCGGCCGAAAACTGCTTGCAGAATTCGTAATGCCCGATGGGCTGCGAGGTGATCCGGCCGGTTTGCATCGACAGGTCCGAAGCCATGCCTCCGGCCGGGATTGCGAAAGACGCAATCATGGCAATCAAAGCCCGCTTTGTCAGTCCCGGTGCGCACAACACTGCCGGTTACCCCCACGCCGTCCAAATTCGTTAACAAAGAGTTAAGGGCCTATGGCGCGGAGAGTCAATTGCGGACCCGGGGCCTTCTGCCGACATGGTTACCGGCCGGGACATTTTGATCACACATGCCGCGGTTTGCCGCCCGGTCCGGGAGCGGATCAGGGTTCGGCCCGCCCCGCGGTCCGGCGCCGGGACTTCAGCTATGGGCGGCGAGCGTGTCCACCGCGGCCAGGATCCGGGCGATGTCTTCCTCGCGCGACAGCCGGTGGTCGCCGTCGCGGATGAGCGTCAGCGTCACGTTCTCGGAGGGCAGGTGCTCGACCAGCTTCAGCGCGTGCCGCCAGGGCACGTCCGGGTCGGCCATGCCCTGGATGATGTGGACCGGGCAGCCGGTGTCGATCAGGCCGTTGAGGACCAGGTTCTCGCGGCCGTCCTCGAACAGCGCCCGGGTGTAGACGTTCGGATCGGGGCCGTAGGGCGTCGGCTCCTCGAAATAACCGTCGCGCTCGAGCGCCGCGCGCTGCGCGTCGGTGAGCTCCGGCTCCATCAGCTCCAGCGTGAAATCGGGAGCCGGCGCGATCAGCACCAGTCCCGCCACGCGGTCGCCCTCGCCTTTCGCCCGGAGCTCCTGCACCATCCTGAGCGCGATCCAGCCGCCCATCGACGAGCCGACCAGGATCTGCGGACCGGAGGTGTGGCGCTCGAACGCCGCCAGGCTCTCTTCCAGCCAGCGCGAGATCGTGCCGTCGCGGAAGCTGCCGCCGGACGCGCCATGCCCGGAATAGTCGAACCTGAGGCAGGCCTGGCCCTTCAGGCCGGCCTGGCGGCACAGCGCCTCCGCCTTGGAGCCGGTCATGTCCGAGCGGTAGCCGCCGAGCCAGACCACGCCCGGCAGGCCGGGATCTCGCGCAGGGCGCGTCAGGACCGCGAGGACGCGCCGGTCCTCGCCCTGGCCCACGGTGAGGGTGTTCGCGTCCGGTTGCGTCATGGTGCTGGCTCTCCCGATTTGTCGCTTTGCAGCCCTTTTACAAGATTCGCGCCTGCCCGGACGTCCCTGTGGTGATTTTTTCCCAAAGCCGTGCTATTGACACCAGCCGGCCGATGACGACATTGCGCGCCAGACATATTTGCTCGCGTGCATCAACCGGCCGATATGGACGAGTTAATCAGGAGACCAAAGCCATTCGCAGACCATTTAGAGCGCCGCCAACCGCCAACGAAGGCCCCCGCGCAAACCAGAATATCCGGACCCCGACGGTCCAGCTCATCGATCAGGAAGGCCAGAACCACGGCGTCGTGCCGACGGACCAGGCGTTGGCCATGGCCGAAGAGGCCGGCCTCGATCTGGTCGAGATCAATTCGGCGGGCGACGTGCCGGTTTGCAAGATCGTCGATCTGGGCAAGCTGAAATACGCCTCGCAGAAGAAGGCCTCGGAAGCGCGCAAGAAGCAGAAGACCGTCGAGGTCAAGGAAATCAAGATGCGCCCGAACATCGACACCCATGATTACGAGGTGAAGATGCGCGCGATGAACCGGTTCTTCGACGAAGGCGACAAGGTCAAGGTTACGCTGAGGTTCCGCGGCCGCGAAATGGCGCATATGGAGCTCGGCATGAAGCTGCTCCAGAAGGTCAAGGACGACACCGTCACCATCGCCAAGGTCGAAGCCGAGCCGAAGCTCGAAGGCCGCCAGATGATGATGGTTCTGGCGCCCAAGTAACGACCCAGATCCGCAAGAGGAACCGGTCCGGCCAATGCCAGGGCCGGTTTTTTGCTTTATAGCGCGGATTCGGCCCGACGCCCGTTGCGCTTTGATCCGGCTGCGGCTATAAGGCGCGCGTTCAAACCGGCCGGCAGGGCATGCCGAGGCGGTTTCCAACGCTTGATGCAAACGGGGTCTTCGCCCTTTGCCTCTCACCCAACAAGAAGATGGCTGCGCGGCGCCGGTACGGTGTCCGAAGGCCTGACAAGGAGTAGCGAAATGCCCAAGATGAAGACGAAATCGTCTGCCAAGAAGCGGTTCAAGATCACGGCGACCGGCAAGGTCATGTCCGCGGCCGCCGGCAAACGCCATGGCATGATCAAGCGGTCCAACAAGTTCATTCGCGACGCCCGCGGCACCATGGTCCTTTCGGACCCGGACGCCAAGATCGTCAAGAAGTTCCTGCCCAACGGCCTGTAAGCAGCGCCGGGACCCGAGATTTTAAGGAGATCATGACATGGCACGCGTAAAACGGGGTGTAGCCGCCCACGCAAAGCACAAGAAAGTCCTCAAGAAAGCCAAGGGCTTCTACGGACGCCGCAAGAATACCATCCGCGCCGCGAAGGCCGCCGTCGACAAGTCGATGCAGTATGCCTACCGCGACCGCAAGGTCCGCAAGCGGAATTTCCGCGCCCTCTGGATCCAGCGCATCAACGCCGCGGTCCGCGAGCACGGCCTGACCTATGGCCGCTTCATCGACGGCCTGACCAAGTCGGGCATCGAGGTCGACCGCAAGGTTCTCTCCGACATGGCGATCCATGACGCGGAAGCCTTTGGCGTGCTGGTGGCCGCTTCCAAGAAGGCGCTGGACTACCTCAAGGACTCCACGCCGAATGAATTTGAAAGCGCTGTCCACTAAGCCAGCGTTTCCCGAAGGCATTCTCGACATTGACCATTTGGGATCCCGCGCTGGCAGGGCTGGCGCGGGATTTTTCGTTTTCAAGGCCAGGCGTGAACCGGGCGCGGTCCCGGCGCGGTTTCAGCCTGACGCAATGAGCCAGCTACGGCCAGTCGCATCGGACTGGCCCTCCAGGAATGGACAAAGACCATGAGCCAGTACCAGACGCTTGAAACCTCCATCATGGACGAGATCGCCGCAAGCGCGGACGAGGCTTCCATCGAGGCCGTGCGGGTCGCGGCACTCGGCAAGAAGGGCTCGGTGTCCGAACTGCTCAAGGGCCTGGGCAAGATGTCCGCCGAGGAGCGCCAGGAGGCCGGCCCCGCCATCAACGGTCTCAAGACCCGCGTCACCGACGCCATCGCCGCCCGCAAGGCGGAACTGCGCAAGGCCGCCATCGCCGAGCGGCTGGCGCGCGAAAGCGTCGATGTCAGCCTGCCGGTGCGCTCGTCTCCGGCCGAGCGCGGCCGCATCCACCCGATCAGCCAGATCGTCGACGAGATCACCGCGATCTTCGCCGACATGGGCTTCTCGATCGCCGAAGGCCCGGACATCGAGACCGACTACTACAATTTCACCGCGCTCAACTTCCCCGACGGGCACCCGGCGCGCGAGATGCACGACACCTTCTTCCTGCATCCCGACGAGAACGGCGAGCGCAAGGTGCTCAGGACCCACACCTCGCCGGTGCAGATCCGCACCATGGAAGCGCAGAAGCCGCCGATCCGCATCGTCATCCCGGGCAAGACCTACCGGCAGGACAGTGACGCCACCCATTCGCCGATGTTCCACCAGGTCGAGGGCCTGGTGATCGACAGGACCGCCAATGTTGGCCATCTGCGCTGGGTGCTCGAGGAATTCTGCAAGGCCTTCTTCGAGGTCGACAACGTCGTCATGCGCTTCCGCCCGTCGTTCTTCCCGTTCACCGAGCCCTCCTTCGAGGTCGACATCCAGTGCGACCGCACCTCGGGCCCGATCGTCAAGTTCGGCGAGGGCACCGACTGGATGGAGATCCTCGGCTGCGGCATGGTGCACCCGAATGTGCTGCGCGCCGGCGGGCTCGATCCCGACGAATACCAGGGCTTTGCCTGGGGCATGGGCCTCGACCGCATCGCCATGCTCAAATACGGCATGCCCGACTTGCGCGACTTCTTCAACGCCGATGTCCGCTGGCTCAGCCACTACGGCTTCCGCCCGCTCGACATGCCGACGCTGTTCGGGGGGCTGAGCACATAAAGCCATGCCGACCGTGCTTCGCAAATATGGCTTCCGGTTTCATTTCTATGGATTTGACATGGCTGAGCCCCGTCATATCCATGTCACCGGGCACGGCGGCACGGCGAAGATCTGGCTTGAGCCGATCGATCTGGTCGAGGCCAAGGGGTTTAACGCAGCCGACCTGAGGCGTATCATGGACGTAGTCGGAGAGCATCACGGGCAGTTTGTGGAGGCATGGGATGAATTCGCCAAGTCTGTATCCTGAAAATGAGCGACCAGTCGAAGCCTGGTGCGACCTTCACAACGTGCATGTCCGGCTGGCCGATAGTCGGGAGGTCATCACGCCGTTGTGGTGGTACCCAAGCCTTTATGCGGCGACTCCAGCCCAGCGAAACAACATCGAGCTGATGCTGGATGGCGTCCATTGGCCGGATGTCGATGAGGATCTTTCGATCCGCGGCATGCTGGCCGGTTGGAAATACCCGAAGGCCAAGGCGCCGGAAAAGGCTGCATGATGCGGATATTGTCTGGAGCGTTGAGCGGATGACCAAGCATCACGGCTCCTGCCGCTGCAGCCTGATCTCGATGGAGGCCAGCGCCGCGCCGATCTGGCAGTCCTATTGCCACTGCCGCGACTGCCGCAAGCAGACCGGCGCGCCGGTGATGGCCTTTGTCGGCTTTCCGACGGAGGCCCTGACCTGGTTCGGCGAGCCCAACAGTTGGCGCGGCGCGGGCGGCGTGACGCGCATGTTCTGCGGCCATTGCGGCAGCCAGATCGGCTATACCGACGACCGGCTGCCGGGCGAGACCTATCTGGCGCTCGGGTTCATGGACGAGCCGGAGTCCTATCCGCCGGCAGCGCATGCCTTTGTCGAGCGGCAATTGCCGTTCCTGCACATGACCGACGATCTTCCGCGTTTCGACGGGTTTTCCGTGGAACGTCCCCCAATGAAAACGGAAAAAGACCGATGAAATTCACCCTCTCCTGGCTCAAGGATCACCTTGAGACCGACGCCACGCTCGACCAGATCTGCGATCGCCTGACCGCGATCGGGCTCGAGGTCGAGCATGTCGACGACAAGGCGGCCTACCGGCCCTTCACCATCGCCCGCGTCATCAGCGCCGAAAAGCACCCCGAGGCCGACCGGCTCAAGGTGCTGATGGTCGACGCCGGTGACGGCAAGCCGGTGCAGATCGTCTGCGGCGCGCCCAACGCCCGCGCCGGCCTCGTCGGCGCGCTGGCGCGGCCGGGCGCCTATGTGCCGGGCATCGATGTAACGCTTGCGGTGGGCAACATCCGCGGCGTCGAAAGCCACGGCATGATGTGCTCGGAACGGGAGCTCGACATGTCCGACGAGCATGACGGCATCATCGACCTGCCCGAGGACGCGCCCGTCGGCACCTCCTTCGCCGCCTATGCCGGGCTCGACGATCCGGTGATCGAGATCAACCTCACGCCCAACCGTCCCGACTGCACCTCGATCTATGGCATCGCCCGCGATCTGGCCGCCTCCGGCCTGGGGACGCTGAAAGCGAGAGCCGCGCCGGATTTCCCGGTCGAGGGGGAGACGCCGGTCGATGTGAAGATCATCCTCGACGACGAGAGCCTCTGCCCCGGCTTCGCCTGGCGGCTGGTGCGCGGCGTCAGGAACGGCCCGAGCCCGAAATGGATGCAGAAGCGGCTGCTCGCCATCGGCCTCCGCCCGATCTCGGCGCTGGTCGACGTCACCAATTACATGACCTTCGACCAGGGCCGGCCGATGCATGTCTTCGACGCCGACAAGGTCAGGGGCGATCTGGTCGTCCGCCGCGCCCAGGAGGGCGAGGAGATTCTGGCGCTCGACACCCGCACCTACAGGCTCAACCCGACCAATGTCGTCATCGCCGATGAGAACGGCCCCGAATCCATCGGCGGCATTATGGGTGGCGAGCATTCGGGCTGCGACGAGACCACCACCAATGTGCTGATCGAATCGGCGCTCTGGGACCCGATCAACATCGCCAAGACCGGCCGCAGCCACGGCATCATCACCGATGCCCGCTACCGTTTCGAGCGCGGCGTCGATCCCGAATATATGATCCCCGGCCTCGAGCGCACCACCGAGCTGGTGCTCGAGATGTGCGGCGGCACCGCTGCGGCCTCCCGCGTGGTGGGCTACAAGGGCCATGTGAAGAAGGTGGTCGAATTCCCCTTCACCGAGGTCGGGCGCCTGACCGGGCTCACCGTGTCCGATGATGAATCGGTCGACATCCTGACCGGCCTCGGCTTCGAGGTCTCGGGCCTCGGCGAGCGCGTCCAGGTCGCGGTCCCCTCCTGGCGGCCGGATATCGACGGCAAGGCTGATCTGGTCGAAGAAGTCATGCGCATCCACGGCGTCGACCACATCAGGCCCGAGCCGCTCGCCCCCATCGGTTCGGTCAACGCCAGGATCCTGACCACGCTGCAGGTGCGCACCCGGGCGGCCAAGCGGGCGCTCGCCGCGCGCGGCATGCTCGAAGCCGTCACCTGGTCGTTCATCTCCGAGGAGCAGGCGAAGCTGTTCGGCGGCGGCCGGCCGGAACTCCGGCTCGCCAATCCGATTGCGAGCGACATGTCCGACATGCGCCCCTCGCTGCTGCCGGGGCTGATCGCCGCCGCCGGGCGCAACGCCGCCCGCGGCTATGGCGACGTGGCGCTGTTCGAGGTCTCGGGCACCTATGAGACCGACACGCCCGAAGGCCAGCGGCGGGTGGCGGGCGGCATCCGCCGCGGCACCGCCGGTCTTTCAGGCGCGGGCCGCCACTGGGACGGCGCCGCCAGGCCCGTCGGCGTGTTCGACGCCAAGGCCGATGCGCTGGCCGTGCTCGAGGCCTGCGGCCTGCCGATGGCCAATGTCCAGGTCGAGCAGGGCGGGCCGGACTGGTACCACCCCGGTCGCTCCGGCCTGATCAAGCTCGGCCCCAAGACGGTGCTCGGCCATTTCGGCGAGTTCCACCCCGACACGCTCGACGCGCTCGACGTCACCGGCCCGCTGGCGGGCTTCGAGGTGTTCATCGATGCGATCCCCGAGGCCAAGCGCAAGGCGACCCGCACCAAGCCGGTGCTGAGCCTCTCGGCGTTCCAGGCGCTGCGCCGCGACTTCGCCTTCGTCGTCGACAAGGCCGTGCCGTCCGCCACGCTGGTCCGCGCCGCGTTAGGAGCAGACAAGGCGCTGGTGACCGGCGTCAATGTCTTCGACCTGTTCGAGGGCGCTTCGCTCGGCGAAGGCAAGAAATCGGTCGCCATCGAGATCACCATCCAGCCGCGCGAGCGCACGTTGACCGACGAGGACCTCGACCGGCTGGCGAAATCAGTGATCGCCAATGTCGAGAAGTCGACAGGCGGTGTTTTGCGGGGATGAACCGGACGGAGCGGCCCAGAAGGCCGCTTCCCCGGCCCCCGGTGACTTCCATCCGGGCGAAATCAACAGGAATTGCGCCTCGGGCCCGCTCTGCGGGCCCCGGGCCCTTGCGGTGATGGTGCCGCCGGTTGCATGCTGTCGGGCAACAGGGCAGGACCGCGGAGCGTAATGCGTACAATGAACCTCATTCTCAATTCCGACAGCTACAAATACTCACATTTCGCCCAGTATCCGCCCGAGACCGCGGCGATCTCGGCCTATATCGAGGCCCGGCCTGGCGGTGCCCATGATCACGTGCTGTTCTTCGGCCTGCAGATGTTCCTGAAGGACTATCTCTCGCGAAAGATCACCATGGCCGATGTCGACGAGGCCGAGGAGATGATCCTGGCCCACGGCCTGCCGTTCCACCGCGAAGGCTTCGAGACCATCGTCACCCGCCACGGCGGCCTGCTGCCGCTGCTGATCGAGGCGCTGCCCGAAGGCATGGTCGTCCCCACCGGCACACCGATGGTCCAGGTCCGCAACACCGACCCGGACTTCTTCTGGCTGCCGACCTTCCTGGAGACCGCGCTGCTGCGCGCCGTCTGGTATCCTTCGACCGTCGCCACCGTTTCGCACGGCGCCCGCGCCATCATCTCCGCCTCGCTGGAGCGCACCTGCGACACGCCGGCCGAGGTTCTGCCGTTCCGGCTGCATGATTTCGGCGCCCGCGGCACCACCTCGCTCGAACAGGCGGGCATCGGCGGCGTCGCCCATCTCGTCAATTTCCTCGGCACCGACACGGTGAGCGCGCTGGTTACGGCGCGGCGCTTCTACCACGAGCCGATGGCGGGCTTTTCCATTCCCGCCGCCGAGCACTCGACCATGACAAGCTGGGGCGAGGACCGCGAGACCGAGGCCTACCGCAACATGCTCAAGCAGTTCGCGGGCCCGGGCAAACTGGTCGCCGTGGTCTCCGATTCCTACGATCTCTACCGGGCGGTGAAGAACATCTGGGGCGAGGAGCTGAAGGCCGAGGTCGAGGCCTCGGGCGGCACGCTGGTGGTGCGGCCCGATTCGGGCGACGCCACGCGGGTGCCGGTCGACACCGTCGAGATGCTGGGCGAGATCTTCGGCTCCTCGCTCAATGGCAAAGGCTACAAGGTGCTCAACCCGGCGGTGCGCGTCATCCAGGGCGACGGCGTCACGCCCGAGACCATCAAGATCATTCTGGGCCGGCTGGAGGACCGCGGCTGGTCGGCGGAAAACATTGCCTTCGGCATGGGTGCGGGGCTGTTGCAGAAGGTCAACCGCGACACGCTGCGCTTCGCGATGAAGGCCAATGCCCGCCAGGACGATCAGGGCGTCTGGCACGGTATCAACAAGAACCCCAAGACCGACCCCGGCAAGGCCTCCAAGCGCTACCGCCAGGCGGTGGTGCGCGAGAATGGCCGGTCCATGGCGGTGGCGCTCAAGGACCTGGGAGAGCGCGAAAACCTGCTGCAGCCGGTGTGGCGCGACGGCGAACTGCTGGTCGACTGGACGTTGGCCGAGATCCGCGCGCGGGCGGCGTCCGGCCGCTAGAAAGCGCGATCAGGAATTCCGGTCGTAGCGGATCAGTTCGGCGCCCGAGACACGGCCGTCGCCGTCGTAATCGACCCGCGACAGGGCGATGCCGTAGGCGCGGAATGTCCGCACCTTCTTGGCCACCGCGCTGCCGTCCTCGGCGCGCAGGTCGACGAAGCGCCTGAACTCGCTCGCCTCGAGAATGCCGTTGCCGTCGGTGTCGGCGGCCTTGAAGTCGCGCACCGGATCGGCGTTGGCAGTGGTCGCCGCAAGCATCAGCGGCAGGGCCAGGCCGAGAATCAGTATTGAACCGCGCATTCCCGCATTCTCCTCAAATCACCCGACGATATCACCCCAAACGCCGGACCGGCGCAAGCCGGGGTGTTGACAGATCCGGCCGCAGACGGGATTGAATGCACCCGGCCGCCCTTTTGCAGGGCGGGCGGCGACCAGATCCGATGCACAACGCGTCCGAAGGGGATAGGTTCACCCCCGGGCCGCGCGCGGCGGATCGAGGCAATGTCGCGCCATGCGCCCGGGTTTGGAGGCGCGGCGCTCAAGGGGAGGAAGACGCATGTTTCGCTGGGGAATTCTGTCCACCGCCAAGATCGGACGCGACCAGGTGATCCCGCAATTGCAGGATTCCGAGAACGGTGTGGTCACCGCGATCGCCAGCCGCGACTATGCCCGCGCCCGCGCGCTCGCCGACCGCTTCGGCGTGCCGCTGGCCTTTGCGTCCTATGACGAACTGCTCGCCTCGGGCGAGGTCGACGGCGTCTATATCCCGCTGCCCACCTCGCAGCACATCGAATGGTCGATCAGGGCCGCGGAAGCCGGCAAGCATGTGCTCTGCGAAAAGCCGATCGCGCTGCATGCCGACGCCATCGCGCCGCTGATCGCCACGCGCGACAAACACAATGTCCTCGTCTGCGAAGCCTTCATGGTCACCTATCACCCGCAATGGAAGAAGGTGCGCGACCTGATTGCCGAGGGCGCCATCGGCCGGCTGCGCCATGTCCAGGGCGCGTTTTCCTATTTCAACGCCGATCCCGCCAACATGCGCAACCAGCGCGAGCTGGGCGGCGGCGGCCTGCCCGACATCGGCGTCTACCCGACGGTCACGACACGGTTTTCGACCGGGCGCGAGCCGCTGAGGGTGCAGGCGACGGTCGAGCGCGATCCGCAATTCGGCACCGACCGCTATGCCAGCGTCAAGGCCGATTTCGGCGATTTCGAGATGAGCTTCTACTGCTCGACCCAGATGGCGCTGCGCCAGTTGATGGTGTTCCACGGCGAGGAGGGCTACATCGAGGTCACCGCGCCGTTCAACGCCGGCGACTACGGCCATGCCGTCGTCACCCTGCACAACGCCACCCAGGAGGAGGCCCGCATCTTCCGCTTCCCCGGCGTGCGCCAGTACCGGCTTCAGGCCGAGGCTTTCGTGCGCAAGGCGCGCGGCGCGGACGAACCCGTGTTCACGCTGGAGCAGTCGGTTCTCAACCAGAAATTCATCGACGCAGTCTACCGCGCCTCCGCCCATGACGGCTGGGAGAGCGTGTAGCGCTACTTCTTCGCGCCGAACACGAAGCGGTCATAGCCCAGATAGGAAAACACCGTCGCCGAGCCGGAGCCCAGGATCAGCGCCAGATAGGGCGAGATGAAGGGAAACGCGATCAGGCTGCCGGAATAGACCGTGTAGTTGATCAGCGCCGAGGCGATGCCGACGCTGCCGTAGCGCGCGCCCTCGACGCTGACCTTGCGGTGCGAGCGGCCGAAGGTGAAGGTGCGGTTGATCATGTAGGTGCACAGCATCGCCGCCCCGATGGCGAGCACGCGGCCGCTGAACGGATCCAAGAGCCGGAACTGCAGCAAAAGCCAGAGCACGCCCATGTCGACCGCGAAGCCGATGGCGCCTGCGAACAGGAAGAAACTGATTTTTCTCTTCATGAAGCCAGTTTGTGCCCTTCGGGTGCCTCAGGCAGGCCTTCGGCCCGATCGGAGGCGCGCTGACCCGGCTTGGCAGTTGTTCGTCCTTCGCCGCGCGCGGCCGCGATCGACATGTAATGAAAGCGCTTCTGCTCCGCCCGTCCGCGCGCCACCGAATCGAGGATAACGCCGCCGGTGAAGATCATCAACGCCATCATCATCAGCGCCATGGCGAGCATCCAGGTCGGCATCCGCGTCACCAGCCCGGTCAGGAAATACTCGTTGAGCACAGGGACCATGAACATCATCGAGATGGCAAGCGTGAAAACGCTGAGATAGCTGAAAAAGGTGAAGGGTCGCGTCTCCTTCATCAGCATGGCGAACATCCACAGGATCCTGGCGCCGTCCCTGAAGGTGGAGAGCTTGGAGTGCGATCCCTCGGGACGCCGGCCGTAATCGAGCGCCAGCTCCATCACCGGCAGCTTGAGCTGGGAGGCATGCACGCTCATCTCGGTCTCGATCTCGAACCCGCCCGAGACGGCCGGAAAGCTCTTGGCGAAGCGGCGCGAAAAGGCGCGGTAGCCCGAGAAGATGTCGGTGAAATCGTCGCCGAAGATCTGCTTGTAGAGCGTGTTGAAGATCGTGTTGCCGAAGGCATGGCCGCGGCGGCCGGCATCGTCGGTCACGCCCCGGCGGGTGCCCACCACCATGTCGCAGCGCTCGCTCACCAGCGTGCGGATCAGTTCCGGGCCGTCGGCGGGCGCATAGGTGCCGTCGCCATCGGCCATCAGGAAGATGTCGGCGTCGATGTCGGAGAACATCCGCCGCACCACATGGCCCTTGCCCTGGCGCGGCTCGCGCACGACGATGGCGCCGGCCAGCGCGGCCCTGAGTGCCGTCTGGTCCTTGGAATTGTTGTCATAGACATAGATCCGGGCGCCCGGAAGCGCCTCGCGGAAGCCGCGAACGACATCGCCGATGGTCGCCGCTTCATTGTAGCAAGGCAGAAGCACCGCGATCT
This sequence comes from Hoeflea sp. BAL378, assembly GCF_000759435.1. Lineage (GTDB taxonomy): Bacteria > Pseudomonadota > Alphaproteobacteria > Rhizobiales > Rhizobiaceae > Hoeflea. The sequence goes on along the minus strand of NZ_JRJG01000017.1, from coordinate 14,045 downwards.
CGAGGTCGTCGAACATGGCGTCGGTCATGGGGGTCCCCGTTGGCTCAGGGCGGCGTCCGCCCATGGCTTTACTATTTCTTGAGAAGGTTAAGGCTAGGTTGAATGCACAACAGAAAGTGTGGTGGAGTTTCCCTTGCTCAAGTCCGATCCGGCCGCCGGCGATGCCGGGTTCGCCTCGCCGGAGCGTTTGCCGCGCTCCCCCGGCACCCATCCGCTGGCGTCGCTTCATCTCCCGGTCTTGATGGCCTTTGCCCTTTTCGTCGTCCTGACGACGGCGATGCATTTCAGCTCCTATGTCGATTATGTCGGCGCCGACAATGACGATGTCATGCGCCTGGTCCAGGTGCGCGATCTCCTTGGCGGGCAGGGCTGGTTCGACCTCACCCAGTACCGGCTCGGGCTGGAAGGCGGCACCCCGATGCACTGGTCACGGCTGGTCGATCTGCCGATCGCCAGCCTGATCCTGCTGTTCTCGCTGGTCATGAGCCCGCTTATGGCCGAGGCTTCGGCGCTGCTCGTCTGGCCGCTGCTGACCGCGCTGCCGGTGTTCTACGCCCTGTCCCTGAGCGGCGGCGTTGTGGGCGGCCCCCCCGGACGGGTCATCGGTCTCGCGCTGGCGTTCCTTTACGTGCTGGCGATCAACCGCTTCCTGCCGGGCGCGATCGACCACCACAATGTCCAGCTCGCGCTGATCGCCACCATCGCCGCCTGCCTCATCCTGCCCGGTCGCCCGCCCGCGGCCCATGCGCTGGCGGGCGTGACCGCGGCGCTGGCGATCGCTATCGGCGCGGAGACGACGCCGCACATCGTCGTCGTCGCCGCCATCGTGGCGGTGCAGTGGCTCTGGCTCGGCGGCGCGATGAAGCACGCGGCCTCGGCCTTTGCGCTCGCCATGGCCGCGACCCTGACCGCGGCGTTCTTCCTCACCGTGCCGCCTGCGCAGTATGGGATCGTGGCCTGCGACGCGCTGTCGACCGGGTTCTATGCGCTCGGCGTCATCGGCGCGGGCCTGTTCTTCCTCGCCGTCTCCTCCCTGTCGGAGCGCGGCTTTGCCGTGCGCCTGGCGGGGCTGGGGCTGGTCGGCGTGGCGACCTCCGGCTTCGCGCTGCTGGCGGCGCCGCAATGCCTGGGCAATCCGCTGGGTTCGCTCGATCCGCTGCTGGTGAGCATGTGGCTCACCCATGTCACCGAAGCCCAGTCGGTCTTCGCCCAACTGCGCATCGAGCCGTGGACCGGCGGCGGCTTCTATCTTGTCCCGGTCCTGGCCATGATCCTGTGCGCTGTCCGGATCCGGCAGGGCCGCGATGTCCATGCCCACGGGGTGCTGCTGGCGCTGCTGGCTGTGTCCTGGGCCATTGCGCTGGTCCAGGTCCGCGGCGCGGTGTTCTCCAACATGCTGTCGGCGATCCCGCTCGCGGGACTGGTTGCCGAGTTGCGGACACGTTCCAACGCCGATCCGAAGAACCTGCGCAAGGGTATTGCCTATGCCGCCACCGCCTTCGCGGCAGTGCCCTTTGTCTGGGCCCTGTCCGGTGCCCTCCTCTCGATGGGCGTCAACACGGTGATGGGGCAGGAGGCGGGGCAGTTGCCGGCCGGGGAGGAGAAGATCTGCACCAACGCCGAAGCCATGGCTCCGCTGGCGCGGGAGCCCGTCGGCGTCGTCTCAGGCCCCTCCAATCTCGGCGCCCATATCCTGCGCTTCACCGACCATCGGGTCCTCTCGGCACCCTATCACCGCAACCAGGGCGGCATGCTCACCGAACTGCATGCCGCCATGGCGCGGCCGGCGGATTCGGTCAAGTTCCTGCGCGGCGCCGGCGTCACCGTGCTCGCCTTCTGCAGCAGCGACCCGCAGGTGGGCAGCGACGCGGCGGCGGCGCCCGACGGCCTTTATGCGCAACTGCGCAAGGGGATCGTCCCGGATTTTCTCGAGCCGGTGCCGGGGACCGCGGACCAGCCACTGCAACTGTTCCGGGTCAAGCCATAGTGCCGCCGGCTTTGCCTGCTCCACTCACCGCCCAGCCAGGTGTTTTCTTGAAGCGATCCCCGCGCTAGACTCGCTTGATATGATTTGCGCATTCACGCGGATGCGTCGCAGGAGGTCGAGCCCCATGATCAATGTCCGCCGCTCAGCGGCCTTCCTGCGCCAGTCGGCCCTTGCCGTGCTGATCGCGGCTGCGGCAGGCGCCGCGCTGCCGGCGTCCGCTTTGGCTGGCCAGTCCGCCAAGCAGATCTTCGGCGCGGCCAAGCTGCCGGCCGTGCTGCCCGCCCGCGCCATCGGTTTCTACTCCAAGGGCTGCCTCGCCGGCGGCGTGGCGATCGCAACCGACGGCCCCACCTGGCAGGCCATGCGGCTGTCGCGCAACCGCCGCTGGGGCCACCCGGATCTGGTCTCGCTGGTCGAGCGCCTGTCGCGCGACGCGGCGGCCAAGGACGGCTGGCCCGGGCTTCTGGTCGGCGACCTCGCGCAGCCGCGCGGCGGCCCGATGCTGTCGGGCCACGCCTCGCACCAGGTCGGTCTCGACGCCGACATCTGGCTGACCCCGATGCCGAACCGGACCCTGAGCGGCAGGGAACGCGAGGACATCTCCGCGACTTCGATGCTGAAGAAGGATTCGCTCTACGTCGACGACCGGATCTGGACCCCGGCGCATGCGCGGCTGCTGATGCGGGCGGCGTCCTATCCGGAGGTCCAGCGCATCTTCATCCATCCCGGGATCAAGAAGAAGCTCTGCGACACGTGGACCGGCGACCGGTCGGCGATGGGCAAGCTGCGCCCCTATTACGGCCACCACTATCATTTCCATATCCGCATCAAGTGCCCGCCCGGCGCCAGCGGCTGCAAGAGCCAGGAGCCGCCGTCCAGGGGCGACGGCTGCGACCAGTCGCTGGCCTGGTGGTTCACCGACGCACCCTGGGCACCGGCGAAGCCCGACAAGAAGGCCGAAAAGCCCAAGCCCAAGCCGGAGATGCAGCTCTCCGATCTTCCCGCCGCCTGCACCGGGGTGGTCCAGGCGCCCGGTCCCGCGTCCGAGGCGCAGGTGACCTTCGGATCGGGCCTGACGCCGGTCCCCGCCGCGGCCGCGGCGGCCGGCGCGGTGCCGGCATCGGCCTTCGCGCCGGTCGCGCTGCCGGCGCGGATCCCGATCCCCGAGCCCAGGCCGGTCCGGTGAGGGCCGCGCCCCGGCATCGGCGAGATTTCATCACCGGCCGTCTTTCGCTTGACAGAGGGAACCGCTATAGCTTCGTTCTCAAATCGATTGAAACGGCGCATTCTGCGGGTTGCGCCGGGTTTCTTGAGACGACAGGACGTCATGACCGTTCACAAGACCATTGCGTTGATCGCGCACGACCAGAAGAAGGACGATCTGGCCGAATTCGCCCGGTCCCATCAGCCGGCCCTGTCGCGGTTCCCGATCGTCGCCACCGGAACCACCGGCGCGCGCATTGCCGACGCCTGTCCGGAGCTGAAGATCACGCGGCTCAAGAGCGGGCCGCTGGGCGGCGACCAGCAGATCGGCGCGCTGATCGCCACCGGCGAGGTCGGCCTGGTGATCTTTTTTGTCGATCCGCTGACCGCCATGCCGCATGATGTCGATGTCAAGGCGTTGATGCGGCTCGCCATTGTTTACGATATCCCGATGGCGCTCAACCGCGCCACCGCTGAAACCTTGCTCACGGCGCTTGGATAGACCGCCGGATTGCTTTCGAAATGGCGGGCCCGCCGGGTCCCGCCGCAACCAGATCAGGCCTGACGGGGACCCGACCATGCCCACTCACTACGATACCGACCAGCCCATGGCCTTCCCGATTCTGATCGGCGATATTGGCGGCACCAATGCGCGCTTCGCCATCCTGATGGACGCCAATGCCGAGCCGAAGCAGTTTCCGATCCTGGCGACGGCGGACTATCCGACCATCGACGCGGCCATCCAGGCGGGCGTGCTCGACAAGACCTCGCTGCAGCCGCGCTCGGCGATCCTGGCGGTGGCCGGACCGATCAAGGGCGACGAGATCGACCTGACCAATTGCGACTGGGTGATCGAGCCCAAGGTGATGATCCGCGACCTGGGCTTCGAGACCATCGTCGTGATCAACGACTTCGAGGCCCAGGCGCTGGCCGCGGCCTCGCTCGGGCCCGAATATCTCGAACAGATCGGCGGCGGCGAGATCCGGCCCGCCACCTCGCGCGTCGTGGTCGGCCCCGGCACCGGCCTCGGCGTCGCCGGCCTCGTCCACGCCCGCCACACCTGGTACCCGGTGCCGGGCGAAGGCGGCCACATCGACATGGGCCCGCGCACGGCGCGCGATTACGAGCTGTTTCCGCTCTATGAACCGATCGAGGGTCGGATTTCCGCCGAGCAACTGCTGTGCGGACGCGGGCTGATGAACATCTACCGCGCCGTCTCCAAGGCCAACGGCACCCCGCCCGTCGCCGCCAATCCCTCCGAGGTCACCTCGGCCTGGAGCGACGGCTCGGATCCGGCGGCACGGGAGGCGATCGAACTCTTCGTCACCTATCTCGGCCGCGTGGCCGGCGACCTGGCGATGATCTTCATGGCCCGCGGCGGCGTGTTCCTCGCCGGCGGCATCGCCCAGAAGATCATCCCGGCGCTCAACGAACCCCGGTTCCGCCAGGCTTTCGAGGACAAGGCGCCGCATTCGGCCATTTTGCGGATGATCCCCACCTTCGTGATCACCCACCCGCTGGCGGCGCTGTCGGGGCTTGCGGCCTATGCCCGCACGCCGGTGCGATTTGGCGTTTCCACCGAAGGCCGCCGCTGGAAAGCATAGGCAAACGGGCTCGGACCCGCTATAGAGCCGCACACATCGGGGCGGGACATCCTGCTCAATGAGGCATGGCGGTCTTTGCGGAGCGCTCTAAAGGGTGATGGAATTTGGCGCGCAGCAGAAACATCAAGCAGGATGTGGAATCGCTGACAACGGTGATCCGCCGGATCATTCGTGAGAACGGCCGCGACTACGTCAAGACCTACCTGTTCGCCGCGGTCTGCCTGATCCTGGTGGCGGCCACCACGGCCTTCATGGCCTGGATCATGGAAGCGGTGATCAACGAGGCCTTCGCCAAGAAGAACGCCGACGTGATCTGGCTCATCTGCGGCTCGGTGCTGGCGGCCTTCGTCATCCGCGGCGCCGCCTCCTACGGCCAGGCGGTGGCACTCGCGCAGGTCGGCAACAATCTCGTCGCCCGCTACCAGCAGCGCCTGGTGGATCACCTGATGTCGCTCGGCGTCAGCTTCTTCGGCGATTCCCGCTCGGCGCAGATCGCCGCGCAGATCAGCCAGAACGTCGCCGGCATCCGCGACGTGATGAACCTCACCATCACCTCCTTTGCCCGCGACCTGCTGACGCTGATCGCGCTTCTGGTGGTCATGGTGACGAAGGACCCGATCCTCAGCCTCATCGTCTTTCTCGGCGCGCCGCCGATTCTCATGGCGCTGCGCTACATCTCCAAGCGGCTGAGGAGCGCCACGCGCGAATCGATCGATCTCAACAGCCGCGTGCTGAGCGCCATGCAGGAGACCGTGCAGGGCATCACCATCGTCAAGGCCTTCACCATGGAGGAGCAGATCAGCGCGCGCACCTCGACGCTGATCAAGGCCGCCGAGGAGCGCTCCAACCGCATCGCCCGGCTCACCGAACGGACCTCGCCGCTCACCGAAATCGTCGCCGGCCTGGCGATCTCCGGCGTCATCGCCTACGCCGCATTCCGCTCGATCTATGGCGACGTCCTGCCTGGCGCGTTCTTCTCCTTCATCACCGCGCTGCTGCTCGCCTATGATCCGGCGCGGCGGCTGGCGCGGCTGCAGATCAACCTCGAGCGCGCCGTCGTCAACGCCCGGATGATCTACGAGATCCTCGACGAGGAGCCGACGCAGGGCGACCTGCCCGGCGCGGCCGACATCGTCATCGAGCGCGCCGGCATCGAGTTCCGCAACATCTCCTTCGGCTATGGCCAGGGCATCCCCGTCCTCGACGATGTCAGCTTCACCGCCGAGGCCGGAAAGACCACGGCGATCGTCGGCCCCTCCGGCGCCGGCAAGTCGACGCTGATCTCGCTGGTGCCGCGGTTCTACGATCCCGCCGCGGGGCAGGTGCTGGTCGACGGCGTCGATATCGCCACGGTGACCAAGAAGTCGCTGCGCCGCCAGATCGCCTATGTCTCGCAGCAGCCCTGGCTGTTCGAGGGGACGATCCGCGAGAACCTGCGCTACGCCCGGCCCGACGCCAGCGATGCCGAGATCGAGGACGCGGCGCGGCTCGCCAATGCGCATGACTTCATCCTGGCCCAGCCGCTGGGCTACGACACGCCGCTGGGCGAAAACGGCGTCAACCTGTCGGGCGGCCAGCGCCAGCGCATCTCCATCGCCCGCGCGCTGGTGCGCGACGCGCCGATCCTGCTCCTGGACGAAGCCACCTCGGCGCTCGACAATGAATCCGAGGCCGCGGTGCAGAAGGCGCTGGAAAGCGCCATGCGCAACCGGACCGTGCTGGTGATCGCGCACAGGCTTTCGACCATCGCCCGGGCCGACCGCATCGTCGTCATGCAGGCCGGGCGGGTGGTGGAGATCGGCAGCCACGCCGACCTGTCGGCCTCAAGGGACGGGCTCTACGCCCGCCTGCAGGCGATCAGCGAGGTGGGAGCCCAGCCGGCCCCGGCCGCCACGGACAAGACAGACGCGGAAGTTGAAGGAGGCAAGGCATGACCACAGCATCGGCAAGCATGGGATTGATCGTCGTCGGCGCCGCTGGCCGCATGGGGCAGACGCTGGTGCGCACGATCGCCGAAATCGACGGCGTGCATCTCGCCGGCGCCATTGAACGGCCCGGTTCCGCAGCCCTTGGCCGCGACGCCGGCGAACTGGCCGGTCTCGGGCCGAACGGAGTGCTGATCAGCGATGACGCGCTGCCGGCCTTCGCGGCAGCCGAGGGCGTGCTGGATTTCACCGCGCCCGCCGCCACGCTCGAATTCGCCGATCTGGCGGCACAGGCGCGCATCGTCCACGTCATCGGCACCACCGGCATGGATGCGAGCCACGAGGCCAGGCTGGAGGCGGCCTCGCGCCACGCCCGCATCGTCAAATCCGGCAACATGAGCCTCGGCGTCAATCTGCTGTCGGTGCTGGTGCGCCAGGCGGCGCGCGCGCTTCAGGCGGCCGACTGGGACATCGAGGTGCTGGAGATGCACCACCGCCACAAAGTCGACGCGCCCTCGGGCACGGCGCTGCTGCTCGGGGAAGCCGCCGCCCAAGGCCGCGGGATCGGTCTCGGCCAGCATTCGGTCCGGGTCCGCGACGGCCACACCGGTCCGCGCGAACCCGGTGCGATCGGTTTCGCCACGCTGCGCGGCGGCTCGGTGGTGGGCGAGCACTCGGTCATCCTCGCCGGAGAGGGCGAAACCATCGAACTCAGCCACAAGGCCACCGACCGCTCGATCTTCGCCCGCGGCGCAATCCGCGCCGCCCTCTGGGCGCGGCACCAGAAGCCGGGCTATTATTCCATGCTCGACGTGCTCGGCCTTTCCGGCCAGTAATTCAAACCGCCTGAACAAAGGAAATCACCATGTCCGGAACGCTCGTCCTCGTCCGCCACGGCCAAAGCGAATGGAACCTCAAGAACCTGTTCACCGGCTGGAAGGATCCGGACCTCACGGACCTCGGCATCGAGGAGGCCAAGGCCGGGGCCGCGGCCCTCAAGGCTGCCGGCCTCAGGTTCGACGTGGCCTTCACCTCGGTCCTGATCCGCGCCCAGCACACGCTCGACCTGATCCTGGAGGGCATCGGCCAGACCGATCTCGAGGTCATCCGCGACCAGGCGCTCAACGAGCGCGACTATGGCGACCTCGCCGGGCTGAACAAGGACGACGCGCGCAAGAAGTGGGGCGAGGAGCAGGTCCACATCTGGCGCCGCTCCTATGACGTGCCGCCGCCTGGCGGCGAGAGCCTGAAGGACACCGGCGCCCGCGTCTGGCCCTATTACATGCTTGAGATTCTGCCGCGCGTGCTGCGCGGCGAGACCGTTCTGGTCGCCGCCCATGGGAATTCCCTGCGCTCGCTCTTGATGGTGCTCGACCGCCTCGACCGCGAGCAGATCCTCTCGGTCAACCTCGCGACCGGCGTGCCGATGGTCTACAAGCTCAACGCCGATTCCACCGTGGCCTCCAAGGACGTCCTGGGCGACATGTCCAAGGCGCATTGATCGCGGCGGTCAGGCGCTCTTCTGCAGACACCCCGTCTCCCAGCCGAGCATCGCCCGCTTGCGGGTGATGCCCCAGTGATAGCCGGTGAGCGCGCCGGATTTGCCGAGCGCCCGGTGGCAGGGCACCACGAAGGAGATCGGGTTGCGCCCGACAGCGGCGCCGACCGCGCGGGACGCCGAGGGCTTGCCGATGGCGCGGGCCACGTCCTGGTAGGTCGAGGCGGCGCCGAGCGGGATCCTGAGCAGCGCCTCCCACACCCGGACCTGGAAATCGGTGCCGATCATGACGATCCTGAGCGGCTGGTCGGCGCTCCATTGCTCCGGCGAGAAGATCCGGCCTGCATAGGGCGCGGTCGCTTCCTGATCCGGCGCAAAGCGTGCGCCCGGCCAGCGCCGGGTCATGTCCTCGAGCGCCGCCTTCTCCTCGCCCGGATCGGCGAAGGCGAGGCCGCACAGCCCGCGCTCGGTCGCCATGATCACCGCGGTGCCGAAGGGCGAGGGGTGGAAGCCGTAGCGGATCGAAAGCCCGGCGCCGCCGGTCTTGAAATCGCCCGGGCTCATCGCCTCGTGGGTGACGAACAGATCATGCAGCCGCCCCGGCCCGGACAGGCCGAGCTCGAAGCTCGCATCGAGCAGCGGCAGGCCCTCGTGGCCGAGCAGCCGGCGGGCGTGGTCGAGCGTGACTGCCTGCAGGAACGCCTTCGGCGTGAGCCCCGCCCAGCGGCTGAAGGTCTTCTGCAGCCGCGCGGGCGCAACGCCGAGATCCGACGCGATGTCCTCGAGCGACGGCTGGGCCTGGTAATCGAGCGAGATCCGCTCGATCGTCTTGCGGACGAGATCGTAGTCGTCGCCCTTCGGCGTGATGTCGCGGTCAAGCTGTGCGGTCATATTCATGGTCTGGCTCCCTGCAGCGCCGTGCCTGGGGATAGGGGCTAGGGCCGGCTGCGGCACTGTGCATCGTCAGCGCACTCAATCACGCTGCAGCAAGCACCGCCACCCGAAACACTCCGTGCGGATAATCGCCTCAGCGCTGCTTGACGGTTGCCAGCGCCCGCTGGAAGGCCGAGGCGAAGCTTTCCTTGTCGCCGGGATTGAGAAACCCGCCCACGTCGGTCCGCCGCCCCTGGCCGGTGATCTGCATCTCGGTGATGCCGATCTCCTCGTGCCGGGCGATGCTGAACCGCGCCCAGAACGGGTTGAACCGGTGCTCGACCGTGCGTCCCGAGGGCGAGACCTTGCGCACATTGAGATCTGTGCGCGACATGCGGATGAACTCCCGCATGCGGCCCGAGCGGTAGCTCAGCCAGAAGGCGCCGAACAGCAGCGCCAGGTCGAGCCCGAAAAACGCGAAGATCGGCCAGGCGCCGATGCGCACGAAGATGGCCATGTGCACCAGCGTGACGACGGTCGCGATCGTCATCAGGATCATGAAGCCGGTGCGTCCCAGCGACCGGTGCGGGCTCAGCACCGCCTCAAACAGGGGTTCGTCGTTCATCGGGGCTCCCGTCTCAGTCGATTGCCATCGTCCCTCCCGGATGATTATAGGGATAGAATGGAAAAGCCCAAGACCCCGAGATCCGCCAAAATGCCGCGCGCTTCAGCCGCCCAGGCGAAGACGCCGGCCGGCGCCACGCCGGTGTCCGTTCGCAGGCCCAAGCCACGACGCGCCAGGATTCCCTACAGTGCGGAGGAGATCCACGAGATCTTCCGCCGCTTCTCCATCCAGCGGCCCGAGCCCAAGGGCGAGCTCGAGCATGTCAATCCCTTCACCCTGCTGGTGGCTGTGGCGCTCTCGGCCCAGGCCACCGACGCCGGCGTCAACAAAGCCACCCGCGCGCTGTTCGCGCTGGCCGACACGCCCGCAAAGATGCTGGCGCTGGGCGAGGAACGGGTGCGCGACCTGATCAAGACCATCGGGCTTTATCGCAACAAGGCGAAAAACGTGATCGTGCTCTCCCAAAAGCTGGTCGACGAGTTCGGCGGCGAGGTGCCGCTCAGCCGCGAGGAGCTGGTGACGCTGCCCGGCGTCGGCCGCAAGACCGCCAATGTGGTGATGTCGATGGCCTTCGGCGTGCCCACGCTCGCCGTCGACACCCATGTCTTCCGCATCGGCAACCGGCTGAGGATCGCGCCCGGCAAGACGCCCGACGAGGTGGAGGCCGCCTTCCTGCGGATCATCCCGGAGGAGTACCTGTTTCACGCCCACCACTGGCTGATCCTGCACGGCCGCTACTGCTGCAAGGCGCGCAAGCCCGAGTGTGAGCGCTGCGTCATCGCCGACATCTGCAAGTCGCTCGAGAAGACCTGCGACGTACCCGCGCCGCTGGTCGAGCTTCCGGCGCAGGTGGTGTGAGACCGCCGACACCGAGCCGCTCTTCCACGACGCGGACAACCCGTGAATACTGACAAGGACTACTGCCCGGCGCTGGCCCGGGAGGCGACATCGGTGCGAGATCTCGGCTGCGGCACGGGAGAACTGGCCGTAGCCTCTGGCGAGGTCCGTCCCGGCGAGACCTTCGATCTCGTGCCGATGACCGATCACGCCTTCCAGTGCCTTCTGACGTTAAAGGGCCAGCAGGCGCTCTGCGCGGCCATCGCGGTCAAGTGCAGATCGCTGACGCAATCGCCTCTGCGGGTCTCGAAGTGCACCGCTGGATGGGAGACTCAAGCGGCGGGCCGCTGGCCCCGCTCTCGCCCGAAATCATCCCGGTCGGTGGTCTCACCGCATGACCGGCATTTGCAGGATCATCTCATGAGCCCGTCGATAAGCGCCGCGATGGCCTCCTCGCAGGCGCGGCGGTCCGCGCCCGCCTCGATCGCCAGCGCCGCCCGGTCGAAGGCTGCGGAGAGAAGTACGGCGAGCATGGCTGCCTTGCCGCTGTTGCGCGTGCCCGACAGCAGCGCACCAAGGCCGACCACGAGGCTCGCTTCGGCGGTCTCGGTGTCGATCGCGCGCATCAACTCCATCCCCAGCACCGCTGGCCCGTCGAGAAGCAGAAGTCGGGTGCGTCCGGGCCTCGCCATGGCGTCGAAATAGGCGCGGGTGCCGTTGAGGATCGCGTCGCGTGGGCTCCCGCCGTCCGGCGCCGAAGCTTCGATGTCGGCCGCGACTTCGGCCGCCTCGCGCTCGATGACGGCGCGGAACAGCGCCCTCTTGTCCTCGAAATGGTGATAGAGCGCGCCGCGCGTGACGCCCGCCAGGGCGACGATCTCCGGCGTCGCGGTTTCCGCATAGCCCTTTTCGATGAACAGCGCTCGCGCGGCATCCATCAGTGCCTGGCGCATGCTTTCGGAGCGGTCCTTGTTCGATCGACGCATTTTTCCTCTTTACATACATACTGTATGTTTGTAATTAATCAGATACAGACAGACTGTATGTTAAAGAGAGGAGCCTGCAAAGATGAAATCCACCAGCTATTACCCCGTCATCATGACCCGCGACGTCGCCGCCACGGCCGCGTTCTATGAGCGCCATTTCGACTTCCAGCCGCTGTTCTCCAGCGACTGGTACGTCCATCTGCAATCGAAGGAAGACGAGCGCGTCAACCTGGCGATCCTCGACGGCCGGCATGAGACGATCCCGCCCCAGGCGCGCGGCATGGCCTCGGGGCTCATCCTCAATTTCGAGGTGGAGGACGTCGATCGGATCTATGGAGATCTGTGCGGCGCCGGCCTGCCGATTCTCAAGGAGATCTGCGACGAGGACTTCGGCCAGCGCCATTTCATTACCGCCGATCCGAACGGCGTGCTGATCGACATCATCAAGCCGATTCCGCCAAGCGCCGCCTTCGCCGCCCTCTACGACACTTCGGCCCTGCCGGCCTGACCGGGGGCAGATGCACACCCGTACCGCGGGCGTGCAGGCGCACCCGCCTGGCATCAGATAGCCTTGCCGCCCATGCGACATCGGGCCATCTGGAACCGCCCGTGAATCCGGAATATCCAGAGCTCATGCGAAACTGGATCGCCACACTCATGCTCGTCGCCGTCAGCCTGGCCTTCGTCGTGCCGGCGTTCTCAAGCCATGGCGGCGCTGCCGCCCATGCGCAGGCGATGCGGCATGAAAGCGCCCAGGCCATGGCCACGCTTGCCGAAAGCATGCCCGCGGCCGACCAGCCCGGGGCCCCGGGCGATTGTTGCCCCGGATCCGACAGGAAGCACAGGGCCGGGCACGGCGCGGCCTGCGATCTTCATTGCCTGCTGGCGATCGCCGCCACCAGCGGTTTCGAACCGCTGCGGCGGGCGGATTTCGTCGCGCCGGCCGGCGACGCCGCCACCCGCATCACCCCGCATTTCCCCTTCCGACCTCCGATCGCCGCCTGAGGCGCCTCCCGGTCCCCGCGCGGAGGCCGGAGAAGAACGCCGCGACCCGGGCGGGACTTGCCCGCCGGTTTCGCCGCACGCACAGCCACGCGACTGGCCTGATCCGCCCGGGAATGACCGGCAGGTGGCCGTCGCCGAATCGGAACGACAAGGACATTCGACATGAAAACGATCACACGGGCAGCACTTGCCACCCTCCTCAGCCTCTTTGCCGCCCAGGCTGCCGCGGCCCAGGCCATGACCGTCTACAAGACGCCGTGGTGCGGCTGTTGCGAGGACTGGACCCAGGCCATGGCCAGGGCCGGCTACGAGGTCACCACCCACGACATCGAGGACCTGACCATGGTCAAGAAGCAGGCCGGCGTCAGCCCGGAGATGGAGGGCTGCCACACGGCCAGTCTCGATCTCGGCAGCCGGACCTATGTGCTCGAAGGCCACGTGCCTCTGCAGGCGATCGAAAAGCTGATGGCCGAGCTGCCGGACAACCGCGGTCTGGCCACGCCGGGCATGCCGTCGGGATCGCTCGGCATGGGCGAGGACGAAGACGCCCGCTACGATGTCTACGCCTTCACCGGCAGGCAATCGGACGCGCCGGTGGTCTACTACGAGGCCGGCCGCGACTAGGCGGTACCGGAAAAGTGCCGGCGGTTTCGGCCGCCGGCGCCAATCATCTGGGGCCAATCATCTGGGGGAGGGGGCGCCTTCGAAGCCGCGGGAGGCGGCTAAGCCGTTCCGCGCCGCGATCATCTTGAAGAGATGCACCATCATGCCGGCCGCGAACATCGGCGTGAGCAGGTTGAGGAGCGGAACCGACAGGAAGGCGGCGATGATCAGGCCGGCGAAGAAGATCGTCGTCGAGTTGCGCGCCCTGAGCTGCTTGGCCTCGGCCGGGCTCATGAAGCGCATGGCCGCGAATTCGAAATATTCCCGCCCCAGCAGATAGCCGTTGACGAGGAAGAACGCCGCCAGGTTGATGCCCGGCACCAGCAGCAGGATCAGGGCAAGCAGGTTGCCGAGCGCCACCACCAGGAGGAAGCCGAGCGATTGCCTGATCGACTGGCCGAGCGGCATCGGCGTCCCCGGCGCATCCCCGGGATAGTCGCGGATCTCGATCACCTCGGCGATGTCGTCGAGGAACAGGCCGGCCATCGCCGCCGTCACCGGCGCCACGAACAGCGCCAGCACCAGCGCCAGCCCGACGCCGGCGATGATCGCCGCCACCGTGCCGGCCCATCCGGCCCAGTCGGGCAGGCCAGGAAGCAGGTCTTCGAGCCAGGGCATGGCGGTGAGCGAAAACAGCTCGCCCAGGCCGAACCACAGGCCCGCCAGCAGCAGGATCGTCAGGCCCAGCGACTTGAACAGCACCGACCGCGAGGCGGTCGAGAACAGGTTGGATCCGCCCTGCCGGGCGGCTTCGATGATCATCGCTGGCTTCCTTCGTCTCGCGGCCCGGACCCGGCGCCGCGGTCGGGCTTGGCAGGGATCCCGTTGCCCGGGCTGGT
>NZ_JRJG01000016.1 GCF_000759435.1 Hoeflea sp. BAL378 | reverse complement strand
GGCGGCGGTCACCGCGGTGGATCTTCACAGCCCGGATCCGGATCGCCGGCTCCCCGGGGTGAGCTATGTCGCCGCCGATGTGATGGATGTCGCGCCGCTGCGGCCGCATCTGGAGGGCGCCGATCTTGTCTATCACCTAGCCTATCTGATGGGCGAGGAAGCCAATGTCGACCCCGTCGGGGCGGCCCGGATCAACACGCTGGGCGGGACCCAGATCTTCCAGGCCTGCCTGGACGCGCGGGTCGGCAGGGTGCTGATGGCGAGCTCGATCTCGGTCTTCGGCACGCAGTCGGACTATCAGCCGCATACCCTGCCGCTCAACGACACCGCGCCGCAGTTTGGCGCCAAGGGGATCCCGGTCTATGCGGCCGGCAAGATCTATCTGGAGAAGGTGGCGACCCACTACAGGAACCGGCACGGGCTGCTGATCGTCGGCTTGCGCCCGGGCGCGGTCATCGGCCGTGGACGGAGCACGGGGCGGGCAAAGACCGTGGCCAATATCGTCTCCGCCGCGGCGAGCGGGCAGACGGTGCGCCTGGACAATGGCAAGGCGGCGTTCCAGGCCATCCATGTCGAGGATGTCGCGGACGCGTTTCTGGCACTCGCCACGGTCGATGCGGCGGTGCTCGATCCATCGCCCTTCCTCAATCTCGCCGGCGATCACGCGACGGTGCGGTCCTATTGCGACGAAGTGGCCCAGGTGCTTCCCGAGGCCCGCTTCGACATCGCCGATGGGGAAAGCGACGAGCTGTTCGGGTCTTCCCCGTTCGTGATGGATGACGGCATCCACCGCCTGGTCGGGTTCGAGCGGAGCTACCGCAGTCTCGCCCAGGCCATCAGGGCGGAAGTCGACGACTTGGCGCGCGGGCGCGCCATGCCTGAAAACGCGGGCGGCCCGGCCGCGCACGCTTGAACTCACGCAGAAGGTGGAAACAGTCATGAAGAGAGTCCTGATCGCCAATCGTGGAGAGATTGCCCTGAGAGCGGTCCGCGCCTGTCGCAAGGCGGGGCTCGAAAGCGTCGCGGTCTTTTCCCAGGCGGACGCCGCCTCGCCGCATGTGTGGGCTGCCGACCATGCGGTCTGCATCGGGCCGGCCTCCGCCACGAGCAGCTATCTGCTGGCGGATCTGCAGATCGAGGTGGCGCGATCCACCCGCTGCGACGCGGTCTATCCCGGCTACGGCTTTCTCTCCGAGCGCGAGAGCTTCGCCACGGCCTGCGAGGAGGCGGGGCTGATCTTCATCGGGCCGTCGGCGGAAGTGATCGCGACAATGGGGGACAAGGCTGTCGCCCGCCGGACCGCGCAGTCGCTCGGCGTTCCGGTCGTTCCGGGTTCGCAGCAGGGCTTCGTGTCGTCGAGCGAGGCGCTTCCGGTCGCCATGGAAGTGGGTTTTCCGCTGCTGCTCAAGGCCAGCGCCGGCGGCGGCGGGCGCGGCATGCGCGTCGCCCGGGACCCGGCCGACTTCAAGTCGCTGTTCGAGCAGGCGTCCTCGGAAGCCCAGTCCGCGTTCGGAAACGGCGAGATCTATCTCGAGCGCTTCTTCGAGAATGTCCGGCACATCGAGGTCCAGGTCTTCAGCGACAGCCATGGCAACCATCGGCATCTGTGGGAACGCGATTGCAGCGTGCAGCGCCGCCACCAGAAGCTGGTCGAGGAGGCGCCGTCGCCGGTGATCAGCGACAGCGTGCGCCGCGCCATGACCGAAGCCGCGGTCACCATCATCGAAAGCATCAAGTACCGCAACGCCGGCACCATCGAATTCATCTATGAGGTCGACACCGGGCAGTTCTTCTTCATCGAGATGAACACCCGGATTCAGGTCGAGCACCCCGTCACCGAGCTCATCACCGGGCTTGATCTGGTGGTCGAGCAGTTGCGCGTCGCCGCGGGCGAACCGGTGTCGTTCGAGCAGATGACGACGTTGCCGTCACGGGCGGCGATCGAATGGCGCATCTGCGCCGAGGATCCCGCGCGCGGCTTTGCGCCGAGCCCCGGGCGGATCACCCGCTGGCGCCCGCCGGTCGGACCGCACACGCGGGTGGATACCCATGTCTACGAGGGCTACGCGGTTCCCCCGCACTACGATTCCATGATCGCCAAGCTGCTGGTGAGCGGTGCCGACCGCACCGAAGCGCTCCGCCATTCGCGCCAGGCGCTGGCCGGCTTCGACGTGGAGGGCATCCCCACCACGATCGGCTTTCACCGGGAGCTGCTGCAGAATCCGGCCTTCCAGGATGCGAGCATCCATACGCGCTGGCTCGACGAGCGCGGGCTTGCCTGAGCCGGGGCGGCAGGCGGCTCCGCCCAGGCAGGGCGGAGCCCGCGCGTCCCGCGGGCTGACACCAGGACACCGAGGAGCACCGAACCGATGCAATCCCTTCCAGAACAGATGCGCGTGATCAGCATGTCCGGTCCCGGCGGGCCGGAGGTGCTTCACGAGGAGTTTCGACCCGTCCCAAGGCCCGGGACCGGAGAGGTGCTGATCCGGCTGCGCGCCGCGGGCGTGAACCGTCCCGACCTGCTGCAACGGGCGGGGGCCTATCCGCCGCCGCCCGGCGCCACGGATCTGCTCGGCCTCGAAGGAGCCGGCGAGGTGGCGGCCGTTGGCGAGGGGGTGGAGAACTTCGCCGTCGGAGATCCGGTGTGCGCGCTCCTGCCGGGCGGCGGCTATGCCGACTATGCCCTGACCCCGGCCGGCCACTGCCTGCCCATCCCCAAGGGTTTCGACACGGTCACCGCGGCAGCCCTGCCGGAGACGATCCTGACGGTGTGGGCCAATGTCATGGAGGGCGGCAAGCTGCAGCCGGACGAGACCATCCTCATCCATGGCGGCTCCTCCGGCATCGGCGTGATGGCCATCCAGATTGCCCGAAACCACGGAGGACAGGTGTTCGTGACCGCGGGCTCGGAGGAAAAATGCAAGGTGTGCGAGTCCCTCGGCGCGGAGCGGGCGATCAACTACCGGCAGGAGGATTTTGTCGAGGTCGTCAAGTCGCTGACCGACGGCAAGGGCGTGAACATGGTGCTCGACATGGTCGGCGGCGATTACGTCGAGAGAAACCTGCGGGTTCTCGCGGTGGAGGGCCGGCATGTCTCCATCGCCTTTCTCAAGGGCAGCAAGATGATGCTCAATCTCGCGCCGGTGATGATGCGCCGCCAGGTTCTGACGGGCTCGACGCTCCGCATCCGCTCGGACGCCGAGAAGGCCCGCCTAGTCCGGGCGGTGCGGGAAGCGGTCTGGCCGCAGCTCGCCGGCGGTGCGATCAAGGTCCTGATCCACGACAGATTTCCGCTCAGCGCGGCCGCCGACGCCCATCGGCTGATGGAGAACAGCCATCATATCGGCAAGATCCTGCTCGAGATCTGACGGGCACGCTGCGACCGACCTTGCCGGCGCGGCGCAACGCCTCACGGGTGATCCGTGCCGGGCAACCGGAATGCGTGCGCACCTGTCGCGATCGGGCACCGCCCCGGCCCAAGGTGCGCTGTCAGTCGGCCTCGAGCCATTTGCCGAGATTGGCGCGGACGAAGGCATCGTCGTTCAGCTCCGGATAGAGCCTGTAGACCCTGTCGATCGCCTCCAACTGGCCGGGACTGAGGTCTTCGCCCGGATCAAGGCACCAGCGGCCCTCAAGCAGGCCTTGCCGGCGGAGCACTTCGTGGCAGCCGGCGATCACGCCGTGAAAGGAATTGGCGACATCGAAAAACGCCGCGTTGCAGTCGGTCACCGCACTGTCGAGTGCCAGGATCTCCCTCGAAACGGCGGCTTCCTTGCGGGCCTCCTTGCAGCGCGCGAGGATGCCGACCGCCTTTTGTGTCCACACGGACCAGTGACCCAGCAAGCCGCCGGCGAAATGCAGGTCTCCCTGCTCGGTGCGAAACGGCGTCACCAGATCGAGGACGATATGGTCATCATTGCCGGTGTAGAGCGTGACGCGGTCGGCCGCTTTCGCCGCGGCGACTCCGGCCATGACGTCTAATGTGGCGTAGCGGTTGAACGGCGCCACCTTGATGCCGATAGCATTTTCGATTTCGGCAAACCGGCGCCAGAACGACGCGGCAAGCGGCATGCCGCCCACCGCGGGCTGCAGGTAGAAACCGATGAGAGGCATTTCGGCGGCAAGGGTCTGGCAATGCTCGATGAGTTCGTCCTCGCTGCATCCCTTCAGCGCAGCCAGGCTGAGCAGGACAGCATGGTAGCCAAGCGCCCGCGCGGTCCTCGCTTCCGACAGGGCCTGCTGGGTCCTGCCGACAACGCCTGCGATCATCATCAGAGGGCGGTCGATCCAGCTGGATGCGGTTTCCGCGGCCGCCTCCAAGACGGGCCTGTAGAGCCCCACGTCGCGGATGGCGAACTGGGTGGTATGCACGGCGACGGCCAGGCCTCCCGCCCCGGCGTCGATGTAGTAGCGGCTCAGCGCGCGCTGCCGCCTGGGGTCGAACCGGCGCTGCGCATCGAGCGCCAGGGGCTGCGCCGGGATGACCTGTCCGTCGCGAAACTGCGCGAGCACTGTAGCGGGGAGAGATGAAAAATGCATCCTGTATCCTCTGAACAACGGAGAGCGCGGGCGTTCAATAGGCGCCGTCGCGCACCTCGAAACCTGTCGGCTTGTTGAGGCTCGGCATCTGGCGCGAAACCCAGTCGGCCACCCAGTCCAGCATCTGCTCCAGCGTCACCTTCGGATATCCCATCAGGCCGAATGCCTTGCCGGCATTGTTGAGCCAGGCCGTCTGCGCCTCTTCGCCCGTGAAGGTGGGCTTGCGGCCGATGCGTTCGCCCAATTGTTCGGCGAGGAAGCGGATCGACAGGGTTTCGGGCCCGGTGATGTTGAGCGCGCGGGCGGGCGTCGCGCAATGCCGCAGCGACCGCAGCGCCATGGCGTTGTTGTCGCCTTGCCAGATGATGTTGACATAGCCCGTGGTCAGATCGATTGGCCGGCCGGCAAGCACGCTTGCGGCGATGTCGTGCAGCACGCCATAGCGGCAATCGATGGCGTAGTTGAGCCGGAACAGGAGCGCCTCGGTGTTGTTGCGCGCCGCCTCCCATTCGATGGCGCGCTCGCGGCCGACGCAGCTGTTGGCGTACTCGCCGAGCGGCGTGAGGGGATAGTCCTCCGTGGCGCCGCCCGAGGTGATCGGCACGAACGGATAGACGCATCCCGTCGAGAACGCCACCAGCCGGCGGTCCACCAGGCTGCCGGCCACCTGGGCGGGCAGCAGCGTGTTGGTGGCCCAGGTGAGCGACGGCGTTCCCGAGGCGCCGAACTTGAACCCGGCGATGAACAGCACGTTCTTGATCGCCGGCAGTGCCGCAACCGCGTCCCTGTCGAGCAGATCCGCCTTGATGGTCTCGATTCCCTGCGCCTCGAAACGCTCGACCAGCGTTGGGTCCGAGAAACGGGCCACCGCCACCACGCGCTTGCCCGGGGCCGCCCGCTTTGCCATCCGGGTCAGCGTCGGGCCGATCTTGCCGGTCGCGCCGAGCACCATGATGTCGCCGTCCAGCCCGGCAAGATCGGCGATGACGTCGGCATCGGGCCGCGACAGTCTCTCCTCCAGGGCCTCGACATCGGCGAATCCGCCCTGCGCGCCCTGTGCCCCGTTGTCCTGATGCATCCCTCGACCTCGCCCATATCGGTATCAACCATATGGTTGATATTCAAGCCAGAGAACGGCCCTGTCAAGGGGAAGGAGCGACCAGGGAACGATTTCGAATGGCATTGAGGGCGAAGTCGACGATGTGCGCGCGCCGCTCGTCCATTGCCGCCTTGCTGTCGAGCGGGCGGCTGAAGGCGAAGCCGAGCGTGTGGATGTTGGCGAAGTAGAAGAACGACATGCCGGCGATCGACAGATAGACGTGCAGGGGGTCGAGGCCGCGCCGGAAGACGCCGTCCGCCACGCCGCGGTCGAGGGTCTGCTCGATCAGGTCGATGATCGGCTTGTTGACGGCCTGCACTGTCTTCGCGTCGCCCAGATGCCGGCCGTAGTGAATGTTCTCATCCACGAGGATGCGCACAAATCCGGGGGTTTCCCTGAGATAATCGAAGCTGAACTCGACAAGCTTCCGCATCGCTTCCTCCGCCGGCAACGAGCCGAGTTGCAGTGCCGCCTCCTGCTCGCGGATTTCGTGGTACACCTGCTCCAGCACCGCGGTGTACAGCCCGTCCTTGTTGCCGAAGTAATGGTAGACGAGCTGCTTGTTGATGCCTGCGCGCAGGGCGATGTCGTCCACGCGCGCGCCTTCCAGCCCGCCCGCCATGAAAGCCTCGCGGGCCGCAGCCAGCAGTTTCTGTCGCGTGGTTTCGTTCGTGTCTCGTCTCGGTCTGCGTGTTTTCTCGGCGTCGGGCATTTTTCAACCAATCAGTTGGTTACTGTTGACTTCGTTTCTAACCTACCGCATGCTCAGCGACAACCATGCGCGGGCAATCGGGCCGGCGCAATCGGGGATGGCCGGTGTTGCCTGGGGTCGAAAACAGCAGTCCAACAGAGTTGAGAGCGATGTTTCGAATGCGCTGGCGCATGGTGGAGCATAACGCGATCTGGCTGCTTCTCGGCTCCGGCGCCCTGGCGGCGGCAATGTTCGTGCCGGCGTTCCGCGATCCCGAGAACCTCGCCAATGTGATGCGGCAGGCCGCCGTCCTGGGCGTTCTGGCGATCGGCCAGACCTTCGTCATCACGGCCGGGATGATCGATCTCAGTATTGGCCAGATCGCAGGACTGGTGGTGGTGCTGAGTTCCGCGATGATAAATGGCGACACGGCGATGACGCTTCCGGTGGTGGTGCTGATGCTATGTGTCGGCGCAGGCATCGGCCTCGTCAATGGCATCCTGCTCAACACGCTGCGGCTGCATCCGCTGATCCTGACCCTGGGCATGATGTCGGTGATCCAGGGGGCGATTTTCACCTATACCGACCGGAGCATCGGCCGCACCTCCGAGCTTCTGACGACGCTTGCCAATGGAAGCTTCCTCGGGATACCCCTGTCGGCCATCGCGGTGGCCTTGCTGGTGGGCGCCGGTCACCTGGCGCTGACCCGGACGCGCTTCGGCTATCACCTGGTCGCGGCGGGCGGAAGCCCGGAAAGCGCGCGCCGGGCGGGCATCAGCCTTTCGCGCATCCGCCTGGCCGTCTTTGTGATTTCCGGGGTCACCGCCGCGCTGGCCGGGCTGTTGCTGGCAGGCCGGCTAGGCACCGGATACCCGCTGGCGGGCAACGGGCTGGAACTCGACGCGATCGTCGCCGTGGTGCTCGGCGGCACGGCGCTGTCGGGCGGACGGGGCAGCGTGATCCGATCGATCGGCGGGGTGCTGCTGCTTGCCTGCATTTCCAACCTGCTCAACCTGCTCGAAGTGTCGGCCTACCTGCAGATGTTCATCAAGGGCCTGATCGTGATCCTGGCCATTTTGATCAATCAACCGCGAAAGGGCGAGGCATGACCGGGTCTCGAATTGCGGGAGCGCTCTCGGAGCTTCGGCTCGACCGGCATGCGGTGTTCCTCGTGCTGATCGCCATCTATCTGGCAGCGCTCACGGTCTCCCCGGCTTTCGCCGATCCGGCCTATCTCTTCAACATTATCCGCCAAGTCACGCCCGTCGGCATCGCCGCCATCGGCGTCACTCTGGTCATGGTGCTGGGGGGCGTCGACCTCTCGATCGGCGCGGTCATCTCGCTGACCGCCGTCCTGTGCGCCTCGGTCATGGGCGGCGATGCCGCCAACCTGCCGCTGGCTGTCGGGGCGGCCTGTGCGGCCGGTCTGCTGGTGGGCCTCGCAAACGGCGTGCTGATCGCCTTCAGCCGGGTGTCTCCCTTCATCCTCACCCTGGGGATGGGGGTCGCGGTCATGGGCTTGACCCAACTCTACACCGGGGGCACCGCCAAGGGCATCGTATCGCCGGGCTTCCGCGAATTCTTCAACTTCCGCCTGGCCGGATCGGTGCCTGTTCTGACGCTGGCCCTGCTGGTCTTGGTCTGCGTGGGTCTGGCCATAGAAAAGACCACCGTCTTCGGGCGCCGGCTGTTCCTGATCGGCTCCAATCGGCGCACTGCGGTGCTCTCCGGTCTGCCGGTCCGCGCCGTCACCGTTGCGGCCTACATGCTGTCCGGCCTGTTCGGTGCGCTGGCGGGGATCGCCCTGCTGGCGCGATCGGGGGTCTCCGGCACCTCGGCCGGGCAGGGGCTGGAGTTCCAGGTGTTGGCCGCAGTGGTTCTGGGCGGCACGACCTTCGAGGGAGGCCGCGGCGGCATCGCCGGAACGCTGGCCGGCGTCTTTGTCCTCGTCATCGCCTTCAATCTCGTCAATATCGGCGGGCTGCCCTACCACATGCAACTCGTCTTCATGGGACTGATCATCATTCTCGCCTCGGCGCTCTACGGGCGTCTGAGCGAGCGCAATGGCTGAACATAACAAAGAAAGGGAATGAAATGACCATAACAAGACGCCTTGTCCTCGCACTTGCGGGCATCTCCGCTGCCGCACTCATGACCACCCCGGTCTTCGCTGACCAGGCTGCCGACGCCGCCAGGACTGCCAGCGCGGCCGAGATGGTCGACACCGCCTCATTCAAGAAGGAGGGCCCGCTGAAGGTCGGAGTCTCGGCCGGCTATCTGGCCAATTCCTGGGTCGTGTTCGCTCTACAGCACATGCGCTGGGAAGCTTCCCTCCATCCGGAGGTCCAAGACCTGATCGTCACCGACGCGTCATTCAATCCGGCCAAGCAGGTGTCCGACATCGAGGATCTGCTGCGCCAGGACATTGATCTCCTCATCTACTGGCCGGTCGATGATGCCTCCGTCGAGGATGTGCTCAAGCGCGCGGTGGAGGCCGGTGTTCCCACGGTGCAGGCGGGCGGCGGCTTCAGCGTCTCTGAGGGCACGGTCGCCAATGCCTATATCAGCCAGTACAAGCTGGGCGAGATGGTGGCGCGGCAACTGATGGAAGATATCGGCGGCAAGGGGAAGATCGTCGCCATGCTGCCCATCGCCGGCACCACGGCCGCCGTCGAACAGCTCGATGCGCTTGAAGCCGTGCTCGCGGAGTTTCCCGAGGTCGAACTGTTGAGCGTGGAGTATGGCGACTGGAACCGCGCCAAGGCCAAGCAGATCACCGAGAACCTGCTGCAGCGCTTCCCGTCCATCACCGGCGTCTATTCGCCGGCGGGGCAGATGTCTCTCGGCATGGCCGAGGCCTTTGACGAGGCCGGCCGGTCCGCCGAGGTCACCTTCTCGCCCGGCGACGAATACAATGGCTGGCTGAAATGGGTGGCCGCCAACGGGCAGGGCGGCGCGGTCACCTTTCCCACGCGCGCGGGACAGGTTGCCTTGCAGGTCGGTCTCGAGATCCTGAAGGGCAACCCGGTGCCGCGCGGCACTGCGGTCCCGTCGGAATATGTCGCGTCCGCCGATATCGGCAGCCTGGTGAGCCCCGATGCGCCGGACGACTGGTGGGCGAGCGACCTACCCGACGCGTTTCTGCCCCAGCAATAAGAAGGACGCCGCCATGCCCCTGATCGAGGTGTCGAACCTCTCCAAGCGGTATTCCGGCGTGGCGGCGCTCCGGGATGTGACGTTCTCCGCCGAGTCCGGCGAGATCCATGCGATTATCGGCGCCAATGGCGCCGGTAAGTCGACTCTCATGAACCTGCTCTCCGGCGTCACGCAGCCAAGTGGCGGCACCATCTCCCTGGACGGGAAGGCGGTGCGGTTTTCCAGTCCCCAGGCGGCGCAGGCGGCGGGCATCGCGACGGTCTATCAGGAGTTCAGCCTGGTGCCGCAATTGTCGGTCGCCCGCAACATCTTCCTCGGTCGGGAGCCGCGCTCCCGTTTCGGCCTGTTGGATCGCGCGCGGCTTGCGGCCGACACGCGCGACCTGCTCGAGAGATATTCGATCGCGCTCGATCCTGCCCAGGAGGTCGGCAGCCTGAGCGTGGCGGAGCAGCAGATGGTCGAGATTGCGCGGGCGCTGACCTATGCGTCGCGTGTCCTCATCCTGGACGAACCCACCGCTGTTCTTTCGCTGACCGAACAGGAAAATCTCTTCTCCATCATGCGACGGCTGCGCGACAGCGGCCTCCTCATCCTGTTCGTCTCGCACCGCCTTGAAGAGGTGAGACGCATCTCCGATCGCATGACCGTATTCCGCGACGGCCGCAACATGGACACCCGGCCCACGCCGGGCATGACGATCGCCGACGTCGTCCAGCTCATGATCGGGCGCACGCAGTCCGTGCCACCGGCGCCGCACCTCGTCCCCCCTGACGCCGAGCGCTACACCATCGACTACGCCACCGGCCAGGGCGTGCAGCGCATCGACATCCGGCGGGGAGAAATCCTCGGGATCGCCGGCCTCGTCGGGGCCGGACGGACCACGTTCGCCCGGGCGCTGGCCGGCAACCCCGTTCCCGGCGCCAGCGTAGTCGCACAGGTCAACGGCGCGGCCCTGGCCCTTGGCACGCCGCAGGAGGCCATCCGTTCGGGCATCGTCTATCTCACCGAGGACAGAAAGCGCGATGGCATCTTCGCCGGCCTCGACCTGGTCGCGAACACCACTGCATCGGCCTTGTCGGACCTCGCCTGGCGCGGAATCCGTAATCGCCGTACCGAACGAGTTCGTTCGCGCGCCATGCTCGAACGTCTGCAACTCGTGGCCGCCAGCCTGGATCTGCCGATCGGCAAGCTCTCCGGCGGCAACCAGCAGAAGGTGGTGCTGGCGCGTGCCTTGCTAACCCGGCCGCAATTACTGATCTGCGACGAGCCCACGCGCGGCGTCGATGTGGGCGCAAAGGCGGAGATTTACGATCTCTTGTGCGGCATAGCGGCGGAGGGCGCCGCGATCCTAGTGATTTCCTCAGAAACCGAGGAACTGCTGGCGCTCAGCCATCGAATCCTGACCATGCACAACCGGCGCTTCGTGGCCGAAATGCCGGTCGACCAGGCCAATGAAAACGACATCCTCTTGGCAGCATCCGGCGGCACGCCGGCAAAGGAGTTCTCATGACTGCATCCCCATCCCGGACCCCGCGCGTGGCCGTCGCCCAGTTCCATTGCGTCCCCGACAATGTGGCGCGCAATCTCACGCGTATTGAGGGGCTGATCAGCGCCTCGGCCGCCGACGGAGCCGATCTCGTCATCCTGCACGAAACCGCGACGACCGGCTACTTCATCGCCGACAAGCTCGACCGTCTGGCCGAGACCGAAGATGGTCCCTCCGCCACGGCCATTGCCGGCTTTGCGAGGGCGAACGCGATCCATGTCGCCATCGGCATGGCCCTTGGCGAGGGGGATAAGGTCTACGATGCCCAGTTGCTGTTGGGGTCGGACGGAACTCGGCTCGCCACCTACAAGAAGGTGCATCTGTTTTCCGCCGAACGCGACTGGTATGCTTGTGGAGAGGAACCGATGGTCATCGACACCAGCATCGGCCGCATCGGCATGAGCATCTGCTATGACCTGATGTTCCCCGAATATATTCGCAAGCTGGCGGACATGGGCGCGGACCTGGTGATCAACAGCACCAACTGGATCTCCGATCATTTCCAGCGCGAGACCTGGGGCTGGACCGGATCCGCGGTTGAATCGCTCGCCCGCACCAGGGCGCTGGAAAACGGCGTGTGGCTTGCGATGGCAAACGCCATCGGCCCCGAACAGGGGTTCGAGTCGCTCGGCCATTCCTGCGTGGTTGCCCCGTCGGGCAAGCTGCTTGCGTCGGCGGGCATGGCGCAAGGCATCGCGGCGGCGACACTGGACTACGACAGCACCGATCTCACCCGCTGGCGCGCCATCGCAACCTACCGGTCGGACCGGCGGCCTGAAGTCTACTGAGGCCGGCGGCTACCTGGAATGCGATTTTTAGCTGGCAATTGCGCCTTGCTAAATACATTGAAAACGACGACCTGGTGGTCGAGGTCGATGCCATAAAGTATCAATGCATGCCTACTACGGGTCGAGATTGTGGGGGGTCAAAGTCCAATAACGGTCATGATACTCATTCCTTACGCCGCCAGTAGGCGCATACAATACTTTGTTTTCATACGTCTGCAAAACTCGGAATTTCTCTTTCAATTTCTCATCATAATTATAGATACTCTGGCTGACACTTTCACGCCCTTCGTTCTTGTGTGTTACCGTCTCGACCGACTTTCCGTCGACGAAACCCAGGGTCGTCCAATCATCCATGTGTGTGGTGAATGCCCTGCGGTGGTCATGAGTACCCTTGAAAGTGGTCGGCAATGGCCCACCCTTTTTGCGCGCTTCAATGATGGCATTTTTGATGGCTGAATAGCTGAGATGACCGTGCGAGCGGTCAGTGGATTTTCCCTTGTCTGGACGAAGCGGCGGGAAAAGGTGGACGTTCTCGTCGACGATCAGTTCTTCATCCGTCAGCATCTCATGGACGGTGTAGCTGGCAACGTCAGGCAGGGGCAGCAGACGATAGGCCCCCTGCTTGTCAGGGCCGAGCGCCCAAACATAGCGCCACGGTCGCCCTGGCGTCCTCACGAACTCACTCTTGTGTGCGCTTACGACTGTCTCGATGCGCTGACCGGTCAGAAGCTGCAAGCGGATCGCATTCACGATGCTGGGATGGCATTCGTAATTTGCCGTGAGCCACTTGAATGCGAAATTGTGCAGCTCCAACGGGCTGGCAAGGATGGGCGTGAAGGTGGCTTTAGCTCGGGTATCTGCAGCGTCCTTCTTCGGTCGCTTGGGTACAGGCACCATCAGGGAAACGTTCATCACCAACTGCGAATTTTTAAAGACTTCTGGAGAAGTCGCCCACTTAAAGCAACTCCGGATTGTGGCATGGGTCAGCCTCATCTGATTCCAGTGTGAGCCTTTTCCTTTGGCTTTCCCGCGGTCTTGGATCGACAAAAGCACGGCGGAGATATCGCTTGGGGTGATGGACTTGATCGGCATGCCGCACAGGTTTTTGAAATCTCCAGCGATGACGCCTTCCTCGTACGCCCCGATTGCCTTGCGGTATCCGTCATAGGTCGCTTTGCTGAGTGTATCCTTGGCGTACTCGAGATACCGATCCCGCATCGTCTCCCACGTCCACTCGCCAGCCGCGACGCCTGCACGCTCGACGGACTTCTGGATGTCTACTCCGCCCGACTCGATGAATGCCTTCACGAGGATTTTGGGATCGCGATCCTCGGCCACTTCAATCTTCAAGCGCTTCACAAGAGTACGGAGCTTTGCCAGTTCATCCACTTCGATTGTGCCGAGGCGGCAGAGGCTCAGCTTACCATCCCGCTTTGCCCATAACCATTGGCATGCGCCATCGCGCACACGGAGCATAAGCCCAGGCGTGTCCTGGTCGCGGTACTCAGCGGTCTCGCGCCGTTTGGCTGCGGCTCGAGCCAGATTGAGTGTGTGACCGTCTACGGTTAGCTTGACCATCCAGTGTTCCCTTGACATCGATCAGGGTCACAATAGGGTCACATGACAGAATAGCAATCCACGATCAAACGAATCCCAGAATGAGCCACCCTTTAACGCACAGACCCATAAAAATTATTTAATTCAACGTCTTGACCATACAATGCCGTACTAAAGTTAGTTATCTGATAACCGAGAAATACCCCAGCAAGGGCAGGGCCGCTGACTCTTAATCAGCGGGTCCACGGTTCGAGCCCGTGCGCGCCCACCATCTTTTTTCAAAGGCTTGTGACCTGATCGCTCCGCGCGTTCGCCCCTGCGGCGGCGGCGCTTGGGCGTCGCAGGCCGGCGCGGCCGGGACGGTTACGGCGATTTCGCCGGCGTGAAGCCCAGATGGATGTCGGCGGAAAACACGGTGCCTGCGTCGAACGTGTAGGCATAGGTTCCTTCGAGCTGCATCACCATGCCCCTGATGATCCGCGCGCCCATCCCGGTGGGTGCGGTCGCGGCGTCGAAGCCGGGGCCGTTGTCGGCGATGACGAGGCGGGCGGTGTCGTCGGTCAGGCGCTTGAGGCTGATCGACAGCGTCGCGTCCTTCCGGCCGAACGCCGCGTGCTTGAGGGCGTTGGTCACCACCTCGTTGATCAGCAGCGCCAGCGGCGTCGCCCGTTCGTGGCTGACGGTGACCGGATCGATGTCGAGGGTCCGCGCCGCCTTGGAGCCATAGGCCCTGAACAGCGATTCGGTGATCGAGGTGATGAAGGCGGGCGCATCGAGCGCCGCATAGGCGTCGTGGTTGTACATGTGCTCGTGCACGGTGGCCATGGCGTTGAAGCGAAGCTGGATGTCGGTCTTCACGTCTTCGGGCAGGTTCTGCATGCGCACCAGCGACTGCATCGACTGCATGTTGTTCTTGACCCGGTGGTGGATCTCGCGAAACAGCATCGTGTTGGTTGACAGCGCCGATTTCAGTTCCTCGTGGCGGCGGCCATCGCGCTGCAGCAGCCTGATGATCCAGACCGCGCTCAGCGCCAGGGCGAGAATCGTCGGAATGATGATCGCCAGGAAGGTGCGGACGCCACGCCAGAACCGGCCCATTGTTTCGGCGGTACCCACCGACGCCAGGGCGATGAGGTCCGTGCCCGGCACGGTCCGGTAGCCGACCACCCGTTGCACGCCGTCGGCGGGCGAGGTGTTGGTGTAGACGCCGGAGTCGGCCTGCGGCAGAAGCTCGGTGAACAGCTTGTAGTTGCTCAGATCCAGCGGCCCCTCCGCCGGAGGGTGGCGGGCGACCAGCATCCCGTCGGAGCGCAGGATGCTGATGGCCGATCCCGATCCGAGGTCGAGCGAGGCGAACAGTTCATCCAGAAGGTCGACGCCGAACGAAATCACCGCCACGCCGAGGAACTCGCCATTGCGCTCGAGCCGCCGGCTGAAGGTGAAGATCTGGCTGCCGTCCAAACGGCTGATCAGCAGCGAGGAGGTGTAGAAGTGCTGGCCCGAGGCCGGGACCGAGAAGTAGTCCCGGTCGCGGATGTCGATGTCCTTGAACGCGGCATCGGTGGTGTAGAGCGTCTCCCCGTCGGCGCGGATGATGTAGGCCTTGGCGCTGGCGGGCAGTCCCTCGAGCGCGTCGCGAACGCTCAACAGCGTCGAAGCGTCATTGGGCAGGGCGTTGCGCCCGAGCGCCGAATCCATCCGCCGCAGCGCCTGGGCCGCAACCTCGACGATCCATCCCGTGTTGATCTGCACCGCCTTGGCGGCCGCGATCGCGGAGGCCTCGGTCCGCTTGCCGGCCTCGTTGATGCCCTGATAGATCAGCGAGCCGACGATGGCCGAATACACGAGCAGCGTCACGATGATGAATGCAATCGCCGCTTTCGATGAACTGGCAATGGCTTTGCTGACCATTGGGCATCCTTGTCTAAGCCAGGAACTGATCCATAGCGGGAATGGTTCTGATATGCCAGAGTGGTTCGGCCCCGCCGGCATGACTGTCCCGGTTTTAAGTCACCGCGCGTTTCGGACCGGTTAACCCGGGGCCGGGAAAGGGCGAATCGCCGGCCGGGATGGCGGCCGCGGGATTAACCACACCCCTCCATCGCTCATTGACCCGGGCCGTCTCTGACGCCAAACATGGGCCAGGGGAATCATCTTCGGGACAGGCCATGAGCGCGGATTTCAACGATCGTGACGAAACGCCGGACCGCCGCGCGCTGGTCTGGCTCTACCCGGTTCTGGCCGGCTTTGTCGCGATCCTGGCGGTGTTGCAGATGCTGCCGCTGGTCCTGCCGATCGGGCCGATGTACTGGGACGTGCTGATCTATTACGACGCCATCGGCCGCATCGCGGAGGGCCAGTGGCCGGCGATCGATTTCTTCGTGCCCGTAGGGCCGCTCGAATATTTCCTGGCGGCTTTCTCCAACTGGCTGTTTCCCGATGCGCAGCCGGTGCTGATGACCCAGTGGATCTGGCTGCCGGTGACGGTGCCGGTGATGGCGCTGATCCTGTGGGACACGGCGCGCCGCGGCCCGCGGGTGGCGCTGTGGCTGCTGGTGCCGTTCCTTCTCTACACGGCGCTGCCGTTCAACGTGATCGATTTCTATCCCTATCCGGGAACCGACGCCTTCGGCATCTACAACCGCCACGGCGCTATCCTGATCTACCTGGTGGCCGCGACCGTGCTGTTCGTGCGCGGCCCGGTGATCCAGACCCTCTGCCTGAGCCTGCTCCTGCTGGCGCTGGCCTTCTGCAAGATCACCGCCTTCATCGCCGCGGGCCCGATCCTGCTGTTCGGGCTGATGCTGGGCCGCATCTCGCTTGGCGCCGCGCTCGCGACAGCGCTGATCTGCATCGGCGTCACCGGATTGGTCGAACTGTCGACGGGGCTGGTCATGGCCTATGTGCAGGACATAATCCTGCTCGCCTCGCAGAACACCGGCGCCATCCTGCCGCGCTTCCTGACGGCGGCGTCGCAGCATTTCAACGTGCTCGGCGCCGGCGGGATCCTCGCCATCGTGCTGCTGATGGCGGCGCTGTCCGGACACGAGGCCGCGGAAGGGCGGGCGTCCGGCAACCGGCTCGCCCGGGCGATCGACGCGCCATGGTTCTGGGTCGGCCTGCTGCTCGTCTGCGGGCTGTTCTTCGAGACGCAGAATACCGGCGGCCAGGCGTTCCTTCTGGTCTGGCCGGCGCTCTTGATGATCCTGATGCGGCCGCTTGGCCTCTATGGCCGCTTCGGGCCGCTGATCCTGGTGCTGATCGGCTTCACCGCGCTGCCCAATGTCTCCACCATGATGCACAAGGCAGCGCGCATGGCGGCGGTGGCGCCGGGCTATGTCGAGCTCGATGCGCCGGACCTCGGGCCGATCGGCCGGGTTTCGGCCAAGGACGTGTTCGTCGAGCAGGCGGAGCGGATGCGCGGCATCTACATCTCGCACCGGCCGACCTTCGAGGCGATCGCCGAGACCGAGGCCCTGCCGTCCTTCATCATGTTCTCCGAGCCCGACTACCAGTATCTGCTGCTCAAGGAAATGCAGGACGCCACCGTGGCGATCAGGGCGCTGGAGGCCAGGACCGGACGGACCTTCGAGCGGGTGTTCAACCTCGATTTCGCCAATCCGTTTCCCTACATCCTCGGCATCAAGGGCGCCGAGCGCGTCGCCATCGGCGCCGACCCGAGCCGCGCCTTGCCCGAGCTCGACGCCGAGACGCGGCAGGCCGTCGCCCGGACCGATCTGGTGCTGGCGCCCGTCTGTCCGTTCCATCATGCGCGCAAGCAGTTGTTCGAGCACTATAAATCGGCGCTCGGCGGCCATGAGAAGATCACGCTCACGCCCTGTTTCGACGCCTATGTGCTGCCGCCCGCGCCCTGAGGCGGAATGTCCGCGGCAATCCGGTGGACGCGGGCATTTGCCATCTTGACGGTCGCAGCGCAGCACAGGACAGTGGCGGCCTGAAGCCAATCCAAACGTCCGGAGTATGTGATGGTCATCGATCCGCCCTATCTGATTTTCCTTGGCGATGTGCCCGACTCGCTGGCCGCAAAGACCGGCCTGGGGATCGTCGACTGGCGGCCGGAATGGTGCATCGGCCAGCTCCGTCTCGAAGGCTGCCAGGCGGATGCGGGCATTCCCGATCTCAGCATCGACGAGGCGGCTGCCAAGGGTGTCAAGACCATGGTGGTGGGCGCCGCCAATGCCGGCGGGGTGCTGCCGGCGCACTGGATTGCCTCGATCGTGGCGGCGCTCGACGCCGGGCTTTCGGTCGCCACCGGGCTGCATGTCCGCCTCGCGTCGATCCCCGAGATCCGCGACGCCGCCGCACGGAGCGGGGCGAAGCTGCATGACGTCCGCTTCTCCGACCAGCGCTTCGACACCGGCAAGGGCACCAAACGCCCGGGCCTGCGTTGCCTGACGGTCGGCACCGACTGTTCGGTGGGCAAGAAATACACGGCACTCGCGCTCGAGCGCGAGATGCGGGCGCGGGGCTGGGACGCCGATTTCCGCGCCACCGGCCAGACCGGCGTGTTCATCTCCGGCCGGGGCGCCGCGATCGACGCGGTGGCGGCGGATTTCATTTCCGGCGCCGTCGAATGGATCGCGCCGGCGGCCGAGCCCGGCCACTGGGACCTGGTCGAGGGCCAGGGCTCGCTGTTCCACCCGAGCTTCGCCGGCGTCTCGCTCGGCCTGCTGCACGGCGCCCAGGCCGATGCCTTCGTCGTCTGCCACGAGCCGACGCGGACGACGATGCGCGGAGTCAAGCATCCGCTGCCGAGCATCCGCGAGGTCATCGACATGACCATTGCCTGCGGACGGCTCACCAATCCCGCCATCACCTGCACCGGCGTCTCGGTCAACACCCAGAAGCTCGGCGAAGCCGAAGCCAAGGCCCTGCTAGAAGGGCTGGAAGCGGAGTACGGCGTGCCCGCCACCGACCCGATCCGCTTCGGCGTCTCCGCGCTGGTCGACCGGCTGGAGACAATCCGCCCGAAGGCGTGACTATTCCTAAAGTAGGACTTGCAACGGGGAGAAAGACGCATAAAGTAAACGAGCGTTCATTTAATTGATGGACCGAAACGGAGACCGGCTGCTGAGAGGACAGGAGCCGGGACATCCGGGAAAAGTGCCGGAAGAACCGGCGCGATACGGCCGGGGAACGGCCAACTGCGTGGAGGGAGACCACGCGTCCGGACATTGAGGGATGTGCGGACAGGGAGGAGAGTGGAGGGAATGGAAGCCACAGGCGTCACCGCCGGCGGCAAGCCGGTTACGTTTCCGCAATATCTGCTTTTGAACGCCAAGCGCTTCGCGACGCGGCCGGCGATGCGGTTCAAGGACTACGGCATCTGGCAGAGCTGGAGCTGGTCCGAGCAGCGCGACGAGATCCGCGACCTGGCGCTCGGGCTCAAGGCCATGGGCCTGTCGGAGGGCGACCGGATCGCCATCGTCGGCTCCAACCGGCCGCGGCTCTACTGGGCCTTCTGCGCGGCGCAGTCGCTCAAGGCCATCCCGGTTCCGGTCTATGCCGACTCGGTGGCCGAGGAGATGGCGCATGTGCTCAACAATGCCGGCGTCCGCTTCGCCATCGTCCAGGACCAGGAACAGGTCGACAAGCTGCAGTCGATGGCGGCCGAAATCCCGCAACTGACCGACATCATCTTCGACGAGCCCCGGGGCCTGCGCGACTACGAGCGCACCCATCTTCACGATTTCGCCGCCGTCCAGGAGATCGGCCGCGAGGCGGCGCGGAGCAACCCGTCGGCCGTCGCCGACTGGGAAGCGACAATCCGCGCCTCCGACGGCAGCGAGATCTCGACCATCCTCTACACCTCGGGCACCACCGGCCGCTCCAAGGGCGTGATGCTGACGGCGCGGGCCTCGACCAAGGCCGCCGAGGACACCGCCCGCTTCGACAACATGAGCGAGTTCGACGAGGTGCTCGCCTATCTGCCGCTGGCTTGGGTTGGTGACCATTATCTCAATTACGCGCAGGGCTATGTGGTGGGCCTGTGCATGAGCTGCCCGGAAAGCCCGGAGACGGTGGCGCAGAACCTGCGCGAGATCGGGCCGAGCTTCTATTTCGCCCCGCCCAGGGTGTTCGAGGGCCTGCTCACCAGCGTGATGATCCGCATGGAGGATGCAAGCCGCTGGAAGAAATGGCTGTTCCACCATTATCTCGGCGTGGCCAAGGCCCATGGCGAGAAGATCCTCGAGGGACGGCCGGTGCCGCTGTCGGGCCGGATCTCCTACTGGATCGGCGACAAGCTGATCTACGGACCGCTGCGCAACGTGCTCGGCTTCACCCGCATCCGCACCGCCTATACCGCGGGCGAGGCGATCGGGCCGGACCTGTTCTCGTTCTTCCGCTCGCTCGGCATCAACCTCAAGCAGCTCTACGGCCAGACCGAGGCGTTCCTCTATGTCACCTGCCAGAAGGACGGCGACGTGCGCCCCGACACGGTGGGCAAGGCCGCGCCCGATGTCGACATCCGCATCACCGAGAGCGGCGAGGTGCAGTTCCGCTCGCCCGGCATGTTCGCGGGCTATTACGGCGACGCGGAGAAGACCCGCGAGACCATGACCGAGGACGGCTGGGTGATGACCGGCGACGCCGGCATCTTCGACGCCCAGGGCCATCTCAAGATCATCGACCGGGCCAAGGATGTCGGCCGGCTCACCTCGGGCGCGCTCTACGCGCCCAAATATATCGAGAACAAGCTCAAGTTCTTCCCCAACATCAAGGAGGCGGTGGCCTTCGGCGACGGGCGCGATTTTGTGGGCGTGTTCCTGAACATCGACCTCACCGCGGTCGGCAACTGGGCCGAGCGCAACAACATCTCCTATGCCTCCTACCAGGAGCTCGCGGGCCTGCCGCAGGTCTACGACATGATGGCTGGCCATATCGACCAGGTGAACCGGGATCTCGCCGCCGAGCCGATGATGGCCGGCGCGCAGATCCGGCGTTTCCTGGTGCTGCACAAGGAACTCGACGCCGACGACGGCGAGCTGACCCGCACCCAGAAGGTGCGCCGCGGCTTCATCGCCGAGCGCTTCGGGCCGCTGATCGACGCGCTCTACAACGGCGCCGCCGAGCAGTTCATCGAGACCGACATGACCTTCGAGGAC
Source organism: Hoeflea sp. BAL378 (assembly GCF_000759435.1). Lineage (GTDB taxonomy): Bacteria > Pseudomonadota > Alphaproteobacteria > Rhizobiales > Rhizobiaceae > Hoeflea. The sequence continues at coordinate 96,520 of NZ_JRJG01000016.1, read as the reverse complement.
GGCCGCAAGGGCGTGATCCGCGCCACCGTCAAGCTCAGGGACGCGAAGGTCTATCCCGCCGCCGCACCGGTGCAGGAGGCCGCCGAATGAACGTCCGCGTCAAGCATGTCGAACTGCACGCCGGCGAGGACGGGCTCAATCCCGGCGACGTCATGCTCAAGCTCGAGAACGTCTCGCTGGCGTTTGGCGGGGTGAAGGCGATCACCGACATTTCCTTCGACATTCTGAAGGGGGAAATCCGCGCCATCATCGGCCCGAACGGCGCCGGCAAGACCTCGATGCTCAACGTCATCAACGGCTTCTATCATCCCCAGCAGGGGGTAATCACCTTCCGCGGCCAGGCCCGCTCGCGCATGCAGCCCTACGAGGCGGCGGCGTCGGGCATCGCCCGCACCTTCCAGAACGTGGCGCTGTTCAAGGGCATGTCGACGCTCGACAACATCATGTCGGGGCGGACGCTGAAGATGCACCGGAACTTCTTCTGGCAGGTGCTCAACATCGGCCCGGCGCGCAACGAGGAGATCGAGCACCGGCTCAAGGTCGAGGAGATCATCGATTTCCTGGAGATCCAGCACATCCGCAAGACGCCGGTGGGCAAGCTGCCCTACGGGCTGCAGAAGCGCGTCGAACTCGGCAGGGCGCTGGCGATGGAGCCGGACCTGCTTCTCCTCGACGAGCCGATGGCCGGGATGAACCTCGAGGAGAAGGAGGACATGAGCCGCTTCATCCTCGACGTGAACAGCCAGATGGGCACGACGATTGCGCTGATCGAGCACGACATGGGCGTGGTGATGGATATTTCCGACCGGGTGGTGGTGCTCGACTACGGGCGCAAGATCGGCGACGGCACGCCCGATGAGGTGAAGAACAACCAGGACGTCATCGACGCCTATCTGGGAGTGTCGCACTGATGGACGTTCTCTATTCCGTACTGGTCGATCCCTTTGTGCAGATGGCCGAGATGCCGGACTTCTTGCTGCAGGTGCTGTGGGAAGGCTTTGTCGCCGGCGTGCTCTATGCGCTGATCGCCCTCGGCTTCGTGCTGATCTACAAGGCTTCGGGCGTGTTCAACTTCGCGCAAGGCATCATGGTGGTGTTCGCGGGGCTCACGCTGGTGGGCCTGCACGAAAAGGGGGTGCCGGCCTATCTGGCGCTGATCCTGACCATCGGCGTGATGGGGCTGCTGGCGCTCGCCGTCGAGCGCTTCGTGATGCGGCCGCTGGTCAACCAGCCCGACATCATCCTTCTGATGTCCACCATCGGGCTCACCTATTTCCTGGTCGGCTTCGGCGAGTTCGTCTTCGGCGGCGAGCCCAAGCAGATGATCACCGAGGAACTGGGGCTGCCGACCGGGTCGTCGGCCTTCGAGATCGGCGACGGCGGGCTGCTGATTCTCCAGCACATCGACATCGCCGCCGCCGTGATCGCGCTCATCATGGTGGGCGTGCTGGCGGTGTTCTTCAACAAGACCCGCATCGGCCGGGCGCTCAGGGCGGTGGCGGACGACCACCAGGCGGCGCTGTCGGTGGGGATCTCGCTCAACCAGATCTGGGCCATCGTCTGGTTCGCCGCCGGAATCGTGGCGCTGACGACGGGGATCATGTGGGGCGCGCGCTCGGACGTGTCGTTTGCGCTCGAGATCATCGCCTTCAAGGCGCTGCCCGTTCTCATCCTCGGCGGCTTCACCTCGATCCCCGGCGCCATCGTCGGCGGCCTGATCATCGGCGTGGGCGAAAAGATCGGTGAAATTTACTGGGGTCCGCTGGTCGGCGGCGGAATTGAAAGCTGGCTCGCCTACATGATTGCCCTTATCTTCCTCCTGTTCAGGCCGCAGGGCCTGTTCGGAGAACGCATTATCGAAAGGGTATAGTGATGCACAAGAGCCGACTTTCCGCCATCGTCATCGACGTCCATGCAGGCCATATCGAGCAGGCCGCCGGCTTCTGGTCGCAGCTCCTGGGCGAGCCCTCGCAGGTGGACGGAGATGGCCAGCGGGCCACGATCCTCGCCGCTGACAAGGGTGTTACACTGGTCATCGAGGCGGTCGCCGACGAGGCCCGGATCCATTTCGACATCGAGACCAACGACCTAGCCGCCGAAATCCACCGCATCGAGGCGCTGGGCGGCCGCAAGATCACTGTGGTCGACCATTCGGTGATCATGGAAGCGCCGACCGGCCACCGGTTCCGCCTGACCGGCCCGAGTTCGCATCAACTGCCGTCGGGCGGCAAAGTCTGGGGTGAGGATTAATGCTCTATCGCGAATCGGGACAGTACAAGACCAGCTACATCGCCGACCAGGCGATCTTCCCGATCCGCGAGGACCGCATCGGGATGGCCATCATCGGGGCGATCGCCCTTGCCATTCCGTTTTTCGCGAGCGACTTCTTTCTCAACGCCATCATGACGCCGTTCCTGATCCTGGCGCTGGCGGCGATCGGGCTCAACATCCTGACCGGCTATGCCGGGCAGTTGTCGCTGGGCTCAGGCGCCTTCATGGGCGTGGGCGCCTATAGCTGCTACAAGCTCACCTCGATCTTCCCGGATGTGAACATCATCATCCTGGTGATGATCTCCGGGCTGTTCTCTGCCGGCATCGGCGTGATCTTCGGGCTGCCGTCGCTCAGGATCAAGGGCCTCTACCTGGCGGTGACGACGCTTGCGGCGCAGTTCTTCCTCGAATGGTGCTTCATCCGCATTCCCTGGCTCTACAACTACAATGCCTCGGGCGCGATCGAGGTGCCCGAGCGGCGCGGCTTCGGCGACATCATCCTGACCGGCCCGTCGGCCCCGGCGATGACCCAGTATTTCGTGGTCCTCGGCATCGTCGTGGTGGTCACGCTCGCGGTCAAGAACATCGTGCGCGGGCGCATCGGCCGGCAGTGGATGATGATCCGCGACATGGACATCGCCGCCGAGCTGATGGGCGTCAGGCCGCTCACCGCCAAGCTCTCGGCCTTCGCGGTGTCGTCCTATCTGTGCGGCGTCGCCGGCGCCATGTTCATCTTCTTCTATCTGGGCGCGGCCGAACCCTCTGCGTTCTCGATCACGCTGTCGTTCCAGATCCTGTTCATGGTCATTCTCGGCGGGCTCGGCAGCCTGGTCGGCTCGTTCTTCGGCGCGGCCTTCATCTGGGGCCTGCCGATCGTGCTGCGCGCCGGTTTTCCGGCGCTGGGGATCGGCATCGGCGCCGAGACCGTGTTTCACATCGCCACCATGATCGTGGGGGCGCTGATCATCGTCTTTCTCATTGTCGAGCCGCACGGGCTCGCGCGCCTGTGGTCGCTCGGCAAGGAGAAACTGCGCGTCTGGCCGTTTCCTTACGGCTGAAGGGATGGTGCCTGGCGGGCCGCTTGAGGAGGCGGCGCGCAAGGGATCTATAAGCGGCATCGTCCGGGCACGGGACCCGTCCGGACCACACTGTCGGGAGGAACCGGGTCCCCGGACTGGCGCGGATTTCGCGCCCAATGGGAGGAATACCATGCGACTGAAACGTCTGATTGCCGGGACCATACTGGCCGGCACCCTGGCGGGCGCAGCGCTGCCGGCTTTTGCCGAGGAGCTCTTCGTGCCGCTGTTCAGCTACCGCACCGGCCCCTATGCCGGGTCGGGCATCCCGATCGCCAACGGCATGCATGACTATCTGACCATGCTCAACGAGCGTGACGGCGGCATCAACGGCGTCAAGCTCCGGATCGAGGAATGCGAAACCGGCTACGACACCCAGAAGGGCGTGGAGTGCTACGAGCAGGTCAAGGGCGACGGCGCGCTGGTCATCAGCCCCTATTCGACCGGCATCACGCTGCAGGTGATCCCCAAGGCGTCGGTCGACAAGATCCCGGTTCTGTCGATGGCCTACGGACTTTCGGCTGCGGCGGTGGGCGACACCTTCCCGTGGGTGTTCAATCCGCCGGACACCTATTGGGACGGCGCCTCGGCGATCATCACCGACATCGCCAGCCGCGAGGGCGGCAAGGAGAACCTGAAGGGCAAGAAGATCGGCTACATCTTCCTCGACGCCGGCTACGGCCGTGAGGCGATCCCGCTGCTCGAGCAGATGTCGAGCGACATGGGCTTCGAACTGCTGCAGTACCCGGTTCCCGGCAAGGAAATGCAGAACCAGTCGTCGCAGTGGCTCAACATCCGCCGCGACAAGCCCGACTACATGATCATGTGGGGCTGGGGCGCGATGAACCCGACCGCCGTCAAGGAAGCCACCAAGATCCGCTATCCCATGGACAAGTTCTATGGCGTGTGGTGGTCGGGCGGCAATGACGACGCGGCCGCCGGCGGCGAAGACGCCAAGGGCTACCGCACGCTCAACTTCCACGGCGTCGGCGCCGACTATCCGGTCATCGCCGACATCAAGAAGCATGTCGTGGATGCCGGCAAGAGCCAGGTCGACCCGGCCAAGTTCGCCGACAACCTCTACAACCGCGGCGTCTACAACTCGATGCTGATCGCCGAAGGCATCCGCAGGGCGCAGGAGCTCTCGGGCAAGACGGTGATCGACGCCACCGACATGCGCAACGGGCTCGAAAACCTCGACATCACCGAGGAACGGCTCAAGGAAATGGGCATGGAGGGCTTCGCCCTGCCGATGAAGCTGTCGTGCTCGGACCATTCCGGCCACCACAAGGTCTATGTGGTGGAATGGGACGGCAAGGACTGGAAGAAGGCCGGCGACTGGTTCTCCCCGGACGTCGAGATGGTGAGGCCGCTCCTGGAGAAGGCCGCCGCGGAATATGTGGCGAGCAACGCCCCGTGGCCCGAGCGGACCGAAGCCTGCATGAGCAACTGACGGCGTGACCAACGCCGCCGCGCGGGGGACCTGCCCCGCGCGGCGGACTGCCGCCCCGGGAGCCCGGGGCCAATTCCGACCGGAGAGGGTCCAGACCATGTCCGCTACGGCATCCACCGATGCGCCGACGCCGCCCACCATCCTGGCGGTCAACAATATCGAGGTGATCTACGATCACGTCATCCTGGTGCTCAAGGGCGTGTCGCTGACGGTGCCGGAGGGCGGCATCGTCGCGCTGCTCGGCGCCAATGGCGCGGGCAAGTCCACCACCCTGAAGGCGATCTCCAACCTGTTGCGCTCCGAGCGCGGCGAGGTCACCAAGGGATCGATCGAATTCGAAGGCGCCCGCATCGAGGCGCAGACCGCCAACGAGCTGGTCAGGCGCGGCTGCATCCAGGTGATGGAGGGCCGGCACTGCTTCGGCCATCTCACCGTCGAGGAGAACCTGCTCACCGGCGCCTTCACCCGCCGCGACGGCAATGCGGCGATCAAGCGCGACATCGAGATGGTCTACGACTATTTCCCGCGGCTGAGGGAGCGGCGCACGAGCCAGGCCGGCTACACCTCGGGCGGCGAACAGCAGATGACGGCGATCGGCCGGGCGCTGATGAGCCGGCCGAAGATGATCCTGCTCGACGAGCCGTCGATGGGGCTCGCACCGCAATTGCAGGAGGAGATCTTCGAGATCATCAAGAAGCTCAACGAGCAGGAGGGCGTCTCCTTCCTGCTGGCCGAGCAGAACACCAACATCGCGCTGAGATATGCCACCTATGGCTATATCCTCGAATCGGGCCGCATCGTCATGGACGGGGTGGCGAAGGATCTGCGCGAGAACGAGGACGTCAAGGAATTCTATCTCGGCGTGGGCGGCGAGGGGCGGCGCTCGTTCAAGAACGTCAAGCACTACAAGCGCCGCAAGCGCTGGCTGGCCTGATTCCCGGCGAGAGGCGAGCCCCGGCGCGGTGGCCTGCGAGGGTCTTGCCTGACAGGGCGGAAGGCTGTAGAAATAAACGAACGTTCATTTAATTCAATTGTGTGAGCCATGGCGCGACGGACGGGATCATCAGGGGCGGAAACGGCGGAAAAGCTGCGCAATGCCGCCCTCGAACTGTTCGCGCGCTCGGGCTACGCGGCGGTGTCGATGCGGGCGATCGCCGCGGAGACCGGCGTCCAGGCGGGCGCGATCTACAATCATTTCCCCACCAAGCAGCATCTGTTGCACGAGCTTCTGGTGGTGCACATGGAAACCCTGCTCAAGGCCTGGGCGGAGGCCGAGCAGCCGGGCCTGTCCGCGCCCGCAGCACTCGAGCATTTCGTCCGCTTCCACATCCGCTATCACCTCGACCGGTCGCGCGAGGTGTTCATCTCCTACATGGAGCTCAGAAGCCTCGAGGACGAGAATTTCAGCGTCATCGAGCGCCTGCGCCGCAGCTACGAGAAAGTGCCCTACGCCATCCTCGACCGCGGCGCCGCCGACGGCTCGTTCGAGATCCTCGACCCCCAGGTCACCACCATGGCGATCATCGCCATGCTCACCGGCATGACCACCTGGTACCGCGAGAACGGGCGGCTGTCGCTCGACGAGATCGAGGCGGTCTATGTCCGCCTGGTCAAGCGCCTGGTGGGGCAGAAGAAGGAAGACTGAGATGTTCACGACAGGCATGAATTTCGGCCACGGCGAAGAGATCGATGCGCTCAGGGACATGGTCGCCCGCTTCGCCCGCGACCGCATCGCCCCGGTGGCCGCAGAGACCGACCGGGAGAACCAGTTCCCGATGCATCTGTGGCAGGAGATGGGCGCGCTCGGCCTGCTCGGCATGACGGCCGACCCGGACTTCGGCGGCACCGGCATGAGCTATCTTGCGCATGTGGTGGCGATGGAGGAGATCAGCCGCGCCTCGGCCTCGGTCGGCCTGTCCTACGGCGCGCATTCCAATCTCTGCGTCAACCAGATCAACCGCTGGGGCTCCGAGGCGCAGAAGCGGCGTTACCTGCCCAAACTCTGTTCGGGCGAAAATGTCGGCGCGCTGGCGATGAGCGAGCCGGGCGCGGGCTCAGACGTGGTCTCGATGAAGCTCAGGGCCGAGAAGCGCAACGACCGCTACGTGCTCAACGGCAACAAGATGTGGATCACCAACGGGCCAGACGCCGACACGCTGGTGGTCTATGCCAAGACCGATCCGGAGGCCAAGTCGCGCGGCATCACCGCCTTCCTGATCGAGAAGGGCATGGCCGGGTTCTCGACCGCGCAGAAGCTCGACAAGATCGGCATGCGTGGCTCCAACACCTGCGAACTGGTGTTCGAGAACTGCGAGGTGCCCTTCGACAACGTGCTGGGCGAGGAAGGCCAGGGCGCGAAAATCCTGATGTCGGGCCTCGACTACGAGCGGGTGGTGCTCGCCGGCGGGCCGCTCGGCATCATGGCCGCGGCGATGGATGTGGTGGTGCCCTATTGCCACGAGCGCAGGCAGTTCGGCGAGCCGATCGGCAATTTCCAGCTCATGCAGGGCAAGCTCGCCGACATGTACACGACGATGAACGCCTGCCGCGCCTATGTCTATGCCGTGGCGCAGGCCTGCGACCGCGGCGAGACCACCCGCAAGGACGCGGCCGGCTGCATCCTCTATGCGGCCGAAAAGGCGACGCAGGTGGCGCTCGAGGCGATCCAGGCGCTGGGCGGCAACGGCTATATCAACGACTATCCCACCGGCAGGCTCTTGCGCGACGCCAAGCTCTACGAGATCGGCGCAGGAACCAGCGAGATCCGGCGGATGTTGATCGGACGGGAGATGATGGCGGAGACGACATAACGTTATGGCGGCTTGAAATTATGTAAAATCCGCTTATTTTATGTTTTTCGTTGAGAAACGTAAAGGAGACTGCCATGTTGCATGAGAGCATTCGTCCCGGTTCGGAAAAGGCGCGCATCTGGCAGATCTGCGATGAACTCTTCGCCGAGCGGGGCGTGATCCCGACCGGGCGCGAGGTGGCCGACATCTATGTGTCCGAAGGTGGCAACGAAGGGACAGGCTTCACCCAGTATTCCCATTGGAAAAAAGCCCTTGCCGAAGAGCAGGCGACAGGCGCGGGCAAGACGGTGGACCCGATCGAACCGGGCTCGGTCGATTTCAGGGCATTGAACGTCACGGCCGACGGCGCATTGCTGCTGCCCGCAGATATCCGCCGCGCCATGGCGCTGGACAAGGATGGTCGCGTGACGGTGCAGGTCAGGGACGGCGAACTGGTTGTCATCTCGCCCATGGCTGCGGTGCGCCGCTTGCAGAAGAAAGCGCAGGAACTGGGGCCGGGCAGTCGCCTGGCTTCGGACGAACTGATCGCCGAGCGTCGGGCGGAAGCTTTGCGGGAATGAGCGGGACCTTGCTTGATGCATCGGCGGTTCTGGCCCTGGCTTTCAACGAGCCTGGGGCTGAAGTGGTCGTGGCCGCGTTGGGAGAGGCTGCCGTCAGCGCCGTCAATCTGTCAGAGGCTGGTGCCAAGATGATCGACAGGGGATTTGATCCTGACCAGGCCGTTGGATGGCTGATGACGCTGGGCCTGAAAATCGTGGCGTTCGACGCGGCGCATGGGGAGCGGGCGGCGCGCCTTCGCTCGGACAGCAGGCTGAAGAAACTCTCCTTCGCCGACCGCGCCTGCATCGCCACCGCCGCGCTCGAGAACGCGAGAACACTGACCACGGATCGCCACTGGGCCGATCTCGACCTGCCCTGCAAAGTGGAGCTTATTCGCTGATGTCCGTTATCCACTCCAAGATCCAGACCGGCTCGCAAGCCTTCCGCGACAACGCGGCCCGCATGGCCGCGCAGATCGCGCAGGTCGCCGAGGCTGCCGAACTGCACGGGCAGGGCGGCCCGGAAGCCTCGCGGGAGCGCCATGTCGGGCGCGGCAAGCTGTTGCCGCGCGACCGGGTGGCGCATCTCATCGACGGCGATTCGCCGTTTCTGGAGATCGGCCGCTTCGCCGCGCACGGGCTTTACAGCGGCGACATCGCCTCGGCGGGCCTGATCGCCGGGATCGGCCGCGTCAACGGCCGCGACGTGATGGTGGTGTGCAACGACGCCACGGTGAAGGGCGGGACCTATTATCCGCTGACGGTGAAGAAGCACCTGCGCGCCCAGGAAATCGCGCTCGAGAACAACCTGCCGTGCGTCTATCTGGTCGATTCCGGCGGCGCCAACCTGCCCAATCAGGACGAGGTGTTTCCGGATCGCGATCATTTCGGCCGGATCTTCTTCAACCAGGCAACCATGAGCGCGCGCGGCATCGCCCAGATCGCCGTGGTGATGGGGTCGTGCACGGCGGGCGGCGCCTATGTGCCGGCGATGAGCGACGAGACCATCATCGTGCGCGAGCAGGGCACGATCTTTCTCGCCGGCCCGCCGCTGGTCAAGGCCGCCACCGGCGAGGTGGTGAGCGCCGAGGATCTCGGCGGCGGCGACGTGCACACGCGGCTGTCGGGCGTGGCCGATCATCTGGCCGACAATGACGCCCATGCGCTGGAACTGGCGCGCCAGGCGGTGGCCAATCTCAACAACCGGGGCAGGGCCGGGCTCTGCCAGATGGATTGCCTGACGCCCGAGGACCCGCTCTACGACCCGGCCGAGATCGCCGGCATCATCCCCGCCGACACCCGCCAGCCCTACGACATCCGCGAGGTGATCGCCCGCATCGTCGACGGCTCGCGCTTCGACGAGTTCAAGGCGCGCTACGGCGCAACAATCGTCTGCGGCTTCGCCCATGTGATGGGCATGCCGGTGGGCATCGTCGCCAACAATGGCGTGCTGTTTTCCGAAAGCGCGGTCAAGGCCGCCCATTTCATCGAGCTCTGCTCGCAGCGCAAGATCCCGCTCGTCTTCCTGCAGAACATCACCGGCTTCATGGTCGGGCAGAAATACGAGGCCGGCGGCATCGCCAAGGACGGCGCCAAGATGGTGACCGCGGTCGCCACCACCGCCGTGCCGAAGATCACCATGATCGTCGGCGGTTCGTTTGGCGCGGGCAATTACGGCATGTGCGGCCGGGCCTATTCGCCCCGGTTCCTGTGGACCTGGCCCAACAGCCGGATCTCGGTGATGGGCGGCGAACAGGCAGCCGGCGTGCTCGCCACCGTCAAGCGCGACGCCATCGAGCGCAAGGGTGGCACGTGGTCGGCGGCCGACGAGGCCGAGTTCAAGCGCCCGACCATCGAGATGTTCGAGACGCAGTCGCACCCGCTCTACGCATCGGCGCGGCTCTGGGACGACGGCATCATCAACCCGCTGAAATCCCGCGAGATCCTGGCGCTGAGCCTGTCGGCGGCATTGAATGCGCCGGTGGGCGAGACGAAGTTCGGCGTGTTCAGGATGTGACCAATCTCCTCTTCTAAGGGGAGATTGCGCGCTGAAGGCGTCGGTGGACGAAGCGACATTCGGAACAGACAGGATGTTGAACGAACATGACCATCACCAAACCCCTCATCGTCGCCTTGGGGGAGATTGCCTGCTGGTCATTCGCAAGACGCAGAAGATAGGCATAGCTGGAAGGTGTCATCCCTGTGTGCTACATTGTAGCCCAAAGGAGATTTGTGATGGCTGAGAATTCTGTGGTCCGAGCGCGGATCAATGAAAAAATCAAGGAGGAGGCTTCCGTGGTACTGGAAGCGATGGGGCTGACGGTGTCGGAAGCGTTCCGGATGCTTTTGGTGCGGGTGGCGCGCGACAAGGCGCTGCCGTTCGAGCCGCTGGTGCCCAACGCCGCGACGATTGCGGCGATCGAGGCGGCGCGGCGCGGCGAATTCGACAAGGAGTTCGACAGCGTCGCCGCGTTGATGGACGACCTCGGTGCGGCGGATTAAGGCGCTTTCGCAATTCAAGAAGGATTTTCGCCGCGAGCGCTCCGGCCGTCATGGACCGAAACTTGAAATTGAATTGAAGCAGGTGCTTGAGCTTCTTGTGCGGGACGAACAGTTGCCGCGGCATCGGTTCGATCACCCGCTGAAAGGCAAGTGGAGCGATTGCCGCGACTGCCATATCCGGCCTGATCTGGTGCTGATCTACCGGAAACCGGATGACGAGACATTGGAATTGCTGCGGCTTGGGTCGCACAGCGAACTGGGCTGGTAAGGGACGTTAGCATGATCACCAAAATCCTCATCGCCAACCGGGGCGAGATTGCAGCCCGCGTCATCCGCACCGCGCGCAAGATGGGCATCGCCACGGTGGCGGTCTATTCGGAGGCTGACGCCAAGGCGCTGCATGTCGAGATGGCCGACGAGGCGGTGCTGATCGGGCCGGCGCCGGTTTCCGAAAGCTATCTCAAGGGGGAGGCGATCCTCGACGCGGCGCGTCGCACCGGCGCCGATGCGATCCATCCGGGCTACGGCTTCCTGTCGGAAAACCCGGATTTCGTCGAGAAGGTCGAGAAGGCGGGGCTGATCTTCATCGGGCCCTCGGCCAAGGCGATCCGGGCGATGGGGCTCAAGGATGCGGCGAAGGCCTTGATGGAAAAGGCCAAGGTGCCGGTGGTGCCGGGCTATCACGGCGAGGCGCAGGACCTGGTGGTGCTCGCCGGCAAGGCCAACGAGATCGGCTTTCCGGTGCTGATCAAGGCGCGCGCCGGGGGCGGCGGCAAGGGCATGCGCAAGGTCGAGGCCCAGGCCGATTTCGCCGCGGCGCTGTCCTCGGCGCGGCGCGAGGCCAAGGCCTCGTTCGGCGACGACCGGGTGCTGGTGGAAAAATACGTGACCACGCCGCGCCACATCGAGATCCAGGTGTTCGGCGACAGCCACGGCAATGTGGTGCATCTGTTCGAGCGCGACTGCTCGGCCCAGCGCCGCCACCAGAAGGTGATCGAGGAAGCGCCGGCGCCCGACATGCCGGACGAGATGCGTGCCGCCATGGGCGCGGCCGCGGTGCAGGCGGCGAAGGCGATCCATTATGCGGGCGCGGGCACGGTGGAGTTCATCGTCGACGCCAGCGAGGGGCTCAGGCCCGACCGGTTCTGGTTCATGGAGATGAACACGCGGCTGCAGGTCGAGCATCCGGTCACGGAACTCGTCACCGGTCTCGACCTGGTCGAGTGGCAGATCCGGGTGGCGGCGGGCGAGGCCCTGCCGATGCGCCAGGAGGATCTTGCGATTAATGGCCACGCGGTGGAGGCGCGGATCTATGCCGAGGACGCCGGCAAGGGCTTTCTGCCCGCGGTCGGCCGGCTGGTGCATCTGAGATTTCCCGATGGCGACATCCGCGTCGACGCCGGGGTGCGCGAGGGCGACGAGATCACGCCCTTCTACGATCCGATGATCGCCAAGGTGATCGCCCACGGCAAGACCCGCGCCGAGGCGCTGGGCAAGCTCGCGGGCGCGCTCGGCCGCACCGAGATCGCCGGCACGGTGACCAACACGGCGTTCCTGGCCAAGCTCTGCCGCGACGCCGATTTCGCGGCAGGAAGGCTCGACACCGGGCTGATCGACCGCAACCTCGCGAGCCTGACCACGGTCGCGCCCGCGCCCGATTCCATCGTCGCGCTGGCGGCGCTTGCCGCGTCGGGCATGGTGGCCGCCGGGGCTGCTGACGGCGATGTCGCCCGCGCCATCGGCCCCTTCGAGATCTGGGGCACGCCGCGGCGCAGGGTCGTGCTCGAGATCGACGGGGAGCACCGGAGTTTCCGGATCGAGCGCTGCGGCGCGGACCGGTGGCGCGTATCCGGCCCGGGGCTGGAGTCGGGCCTGGACCTGGAAGCGGTGCGGGCTTCGGGCGCCGACTGGTCGTTCCGGGCCGACGGCATAACAAGGCGCTGCCGCCTGGCGCAGTCGGAGCCGAGCGTGGCGGTGTTTCACGAAGGTCTCACCCACCTGTTTGGAAAGCCGCGCGGCAAGCGGACCGACGACAAGGCGGCGGGCGGCGACCAGGTCGTCTCCGCCATGCCGGGCGTGGTCAAGCAGGTGCTGGCGGCCCAGGGCCAGAGCGTCAAATCGGGCGATGCCCTGGTGATCATGGAAGCCATGAAGATGGAAATGACGCTCGCGGCGCCGCGTGACGGTGTGGTGGCCGAGGTGATGGTCGTGGTCGGCGCGCAGGTCAGCGACGGGGTGAGCCTGGTCACGCTCCAGCCCGAGGCGGAAGCCGCCTGAACGACCAGCCCTTCTGGACAAAACGACACCGCGTCTGGCAAATGGCTGCCCGATGCTTGAAGCCCGGCCTAGCGCGCTCCACATTCGCGCGGGGCCCGCAAAACCGACAACAGGATTTTTCATGACCGAAACGCCCGACACCGTGCTTGATTTCTGGTTCAAAGAGCTCACGCCGAAGCAGTGGTTCGTCAAGGACGCGGAGCTCGACAGCACCATCACCCAGCGCTTCGCCGGCCTGCATCTGGCGCTGTCGCGCCATATTCCTCCGGAATGGCGGGCCTCGGCCGAGGCGCGGCTGGCGCTGGTGATCGTGCTCGACCAGTTTCCGCGCAACATGTATCGCGGCTCGCCCCTGGCCTTTGCCACCGACACGCTTGCGCTCAACGCCGCCAAGGCGGCGATCGCGGTCGGCGCCGATGCGGGCGTCAGCGAGCACCGGCGGATCTTCTTCTACCTGCCGTTCGAACACGCCGAGAACCTCGCCGACCAGAACCGCGCCGTGGCGCTGTGCGAGGCGCTGGGCAATGCAGAATATCTCGACTATGCCCGCCAGCATCAGGTTATCATCGAGCGCTTCGGCCGGTTTCCGCACCGCAACCCGATCCTCGGGCGGAGCTCGACGGCGGAGGAGGAGGCCTATCTGGCCGAACCCGGCGCCGGCTTCTAGCCCGCGCGGAGGCTCGCCCCGACAAAGCCGCTGCCGGGCGTCGGTCCGGGGCCCGGGCCTGCTCAAAAAGATTCCGGTTTGGTCCTATATGCGCTACTGCAGGAGTGCCCCGGAGCGGAATCGATTCAGGGTGGAAAATATGCGTCGGAGTCGCGGCGCCGCGGCGCTCCTCCTCGCGGGATGCGGGGCGCGGCCGCGACGGACCGCGGCGGGTGACGGGATAGGTGTTGGATGCGCTTGCAACGGTTGATGGCTGTCGTCCTGGCTGGCCTGGTGATCACGGGATCCGTGGTCCTTGCCCATGCCCAGACGGCGGACGAAACGCCGCTCGCCGAGACCGGGCAAACAACGGCCCCGGCCGCCGCCCTCGACCAGGCCGCGCCCGTGGATATCGCCGCCTCGCCCACGATCGCAGCGGCGGAAGCCAAGCTGGCGGACGCGGAAGCCAATATCACGCGCCTGACCAAACGGGTCGCCGAGAACGCCGAAGACGACAGCGCCCTGGTCGACCTCAAGCTCGAACTTGAGACGCTGGCCCGCGGCATGCTCGACATCGGCGTCTCGCTCAGGCCGCGGCTCACCGAAATCAAGGCGCGCATCGACCAGCTCGGCCCGCCGCCGGCCGCGGACGATCCTCCGGAGCCCGAAGCCGTGGCGGCCGAACGGGCCCGGCTCGCCGCCGAACGGGCGCTGATCAACACGCTCACCGGGCGGGCGGAAAGTGTCACCGTCAGGGCCTCCGACCTCGGCGACAGGATCACCGAGGCGCGCCGCCAGCTCTTCGCCACCACCCTGTTCAAGCGCACCGAGATCGGCCCGTCGATGCTTTCGGAAGCGCTGATCGCCATCGACAGCGAGACCGGCGATTTCGTCCGCACCTACGGATCCTGGGTGAAGTTCGTCTGGGCGTTCAAATGGGAGGCGCTGCTGGGGTGGATCTTCTTTTCGTTGCTCGCCTCGCTGGTGCTGGTGTCGGGCGCCTACAGGCTGTTCGGCGGGCTGATCGCGCGGGATCCCGAAGCCGAGGATCCGCCCTATACCAGCCGGCTGTCGGTGGCGTTCTGGTCGACCATCATCCCGTCGATCGCCATGACGGCGCTGGTCGGCACCGTCTATGTGTTGGGCGGCAGTTTCTCCGTGCTGCGCGCCGACGTGGCCCCGGTGTTCTCCAGCCTGCTCGTGGTCGTCGTCGCCGTGTTCTTCGTGAGCAAGCTCGCCCGCGGCATTCTGGCGCCGAGCATGCCCGCCTGGCGGCTGGTCGACATCTCCAATTCCGGCGCGCGCGTGCTCTATCTGCTGGTGGTCGCGCTGGTGATCGTCAACGGCCTCGACTATGTGACCGGCCGGATCAGCCAGTCGCTCGGCTCCCCCGTGGTGATCACGGTGTTCAACGGGATCGTCTCCGTGTGCCTGATGGCCTTCATCCTCATCGGGATGGCGATGGTCAGGCCGATGCTGCCCCAGTCGAGGGATCCCGCCGAACCCGGCGAGGCCTGGCCGCGGGTGATCCTGATGACGCTGCTGATCGGCGGCTTCGGGCTGCTGGCGACCGTGGCCTTGGGCTATGTCGGGCTGGCGCGCTTCGCCGCGACGCAGATCGTGGTCACCGGCGCGATCCTGACGACCATGTATATCGGCTACCTGTCGGGCAAGGCCATTTCCGAGCCCGGGAAGTTCGGCAACACCGTCATCGGCCGTTGGATCGAGGCCCGGTTCGAACTCGGCCAGGTCGGGCTCGACCAGACCGGCCTTGCCGCGGGGCTGATGATCAATCTCATGGTGCTGCTGCTCGGCGTGCCGCTGATCCTGCTGCAATGGGGCTTCCAGGTCCAGGACATCGAGCTGTGGCTCTACCGGGTCCTGACCGAGATCCGCATCGGCGGCATCACCATCTCGCTGGTCGGCATCTTCTTCGGCATCCTGCTGTTCATCGCCGGCCTGCTGGCGACACGCTGGTTCCAGCGCTGGCTCGACGGCAGCGTGATGTCGCGCGGGCAGATGGATGCGGGCGTGCGCAATTCGATCCGCACCGGCACCGGCTATCTGGGCGTGGCGATAGCGGGGCTGGTGGGCATCTCGGCGGCCGGCATCGACCTGTCGAGCCTGGCGCTGGTCGCCGGCGCGCTGTCGCTCGGCATCGGCTTCGGGCTGCAGAACATCGTCAGCAATTTCGTCTCCGGCCTGATCCTGCTCGCCGAACGGCCGTTCAAGGTCGGCGACTGGGTGGTGACCGGCTCGACCGAGGGCTTCGTCAAGAAGATCTCGGTGCGCGCCACCGAGATCGAGACCTTCTCGCGCCAGACGATCATCGTGCCCAATTCCGAGCTGATCAACGCGCCGGTGGGCAACTGGACCCACCGCAACAGCCTGGGCCGCGTCGACGTGCCGATCGGCGTGAGCTACAGCGCCGACCCGCGCCGGGTGATCGAGGTCCTCACCGAGGTCGCCACCGGCTGCGAGCTGGTGCTCAACAATCCCGCGCCCGTGGTCTATTTCGCGGGATTTGGGGATTCGTCGCTCAATTTCGAGGTCAAGGCGCATCTCGCCGACGTGCTCAGCGGTCTTTCGGCGCGGACCGAACTGCGGCTGCGCATCTTCGAGCGGCTCAAGGCCGAGGGCATCGAGATCCCGTTCCCGCAGCAGGATCTCAACATCAAGTTCGGCGAGGATGGCGGGCCGCTGGCGGAACTGGCGGAGAGACTGACGGCGCATCAGGCGGGGTCCGGCAAGGCAGAGCCGGCGGAGGCCGGGGCAGGGGCTCCGGAAGCCAAGGCCGCGCCGGCCAAGCCGGCCAGGAAGCGGCGGCCGCGCAAGACCGCCCGGGATTCGATCCACGACGAGGCCGGCCTCGATGGCGAGGACGGGGGTGACCGGTGAGGCAAAACCGTTCAGACTGTGTTCAGTTTCGCGGTGCTAGAAAAGCATCCATACCGGGCCAAAACGGCTCGACAGCGTTTTAACAGGGAGCGGCGGAACCGCCGAAGACCGATGAAAACAACTCTTTATGGACTGGCCTTGAGCGTGATGATGGTCGGCGGCGCGGCTGCCGCAAGCGTCACCAACATGGACGCCCAGTCGCAGGTGCTCAGCGTCACCGAGAACGGCGACACGATCGAAGTGGTGGTCGAGGCCGGCGCGACGGTCAGCTTCTGCCCGGCCGGCTGTTTCGTCACCATGCCCTCGGGCGACCGCGAAACCTTCGACGGCAGCGAGACCATCGAGATCGTCAATGGCGGCGCGGTGATCAAGTAACGCATCCGGCCCTGCAAGGCCCACATTGATGCCAACCAGATGAAAACGCGATCCCGACGGGTCGCGTTTTTTATTGTCGGGCCGCCGGCCTCAGCCCGCTTGCGGAAGGGGCAGCCTCAGGCCGCGTTTGAGCGTTTTCAGCGCCACGCTGGTGGTGAATTTGCGGATGTTGCGGTTGTGCTCCATCATCCGTTCCATGAGCGCATCGAAATCCTCGACCGAGCCCGCGACCACGACGAGCATGAGATCGCCGCGGCCGGTCACCTGCCAGGCCTGCTGCACGGAAGGCGTCGCGGCAATCCAGGCCTGCAGCGCCGGCATCAGTTCGGGGCGGTCGCGTTCGAGTTCGAGCTCCACCAGCAGGGTGATCGGGTTGCCGAGCTTCCTCGGATCGAGAACGGCGATGTCGCCGAGGATGATGCGCTGGTCGCGAAGCCGCTGCAGCCGGCGGTGGGTGGCCGATGTCGACAGGCCTGCCGCCTCCGAAAGCGCCTCGATGGTGATCCGCGCGTTGGTCTGCAGCAGATCAAGCAATTTGCGGTCGGCCGCATCGGGCCGATAGGTATCGTGCATGAGAGGCCTCCGGACGCGCGCAAAATCCCGTGGAGCTGATGGAAACGGGAAAATATCCCGGTTGTGCCGGCTAGCCTAGGCGAAATCTTCAGGAGGCCACAGTGACCGCACACAGTTCACCGCAGATCCCCGCCGATCCCCATCCGGCGCACCGGCTCAAGCTCGGCAATATCCGCCGGGCGATCGAGGTGATCGATCCGGTATTCCTCTCTTCGCCGCAATATGGTTGCGAGGCGGTGAGCGAGGCGATCGGCTGCGCCCTCACCCTCAAGCTCGAGACCGCCAATCCGATCCGCAGCTTCAAGGGGCGCGGCGCGAGTTTCCTGATCGCCGAGCGGCTGAGGCGCGGCGAGATCGGCGGACGCGCGCTGGTCGGCGCGAGCGCGGGCAATTGGGGCCAGGCGCTGGCCTATGCCTGCCGCAGCCGCGGCTTGCCGCTGATCCTCTATGCCGCGACCCGGGCCAATCCGCTCAAGGTGGAGCGGATGCGCGCGCTTGGCGCGGAGGTGCGGCTGGCGGGCGATGATTTCGACGCGGCCAAACAGGCAGCCGAGGCCTTCGCGGCGGAGACCGGCGCGATGATGCTGGCAGACGGCCTCGATCCCGAGGCGTCGGAAGGCGCCGGCACGATCGCGCTCGAACTGATGGCGGGGCCGACGCCGCCCGACTGCATCGTCGTGCCGCTCGGCAATGGCGCGATGCTGACCGGCATCGCCCGCTGGGCCAAGGCGGTCAAACCCGCGGTCGAGATCATCGGCGTGCAGGCCACGGGCGCCGATGCGATGGAGAAATCCTGGCGCACGGGGACGCTGGTGTTCCCGCCCACGGTCGCGACCATCGCCGACGGCATCGGCGTCCGGGTGCCGATCGCCGAAGCCGTCGAGGACATGAAAGGCCTGGTCGACGACGTCCATCTGGTCGAGGACGCGGCCCTGATCGAGGCGATGAGGCTGTTTCACGGCAGGGCGGGGCTGGTGGCCGAGCCCTCGGGGGCTGCGGGCCTGGCGGCGATCCTGTCGCGGCCCGAGCTGTTCCGGGGCCGGCGGGTGGCCACCATTCTGTGCGGCGGAAACCTGACGGCGGAGCAGATGCGGACCTGGCTCGGATGACCGGGCCGCACTGCCTGCCGCACCCCCGGCGGATCGCGCTGCGCGGGTGCCGTGGTCCGCTGGTCGTGCAGCATCGAGAGAATGTCGTAGACAGGCATTGGTTTTGGTGCGGCAGATTCTAAATTCCGCCCACAGCGCAATCAGGGTGGAAGACAATGGCAGAGTTTCCGAAGCAGGCGAAGGTCGTCATCATCGGCGTGGGCGGCATCGTCGGCGCCTCGATCGCGCATCATCTGATCGAGCGCGGCTGGGACGACATCGTCGGCATCGACAAGTCCGGCGTGCCCACCGACATCGGCTCGACCGCGCATGCCTCGGACTTCTGCTACACCACAAGCCACGACTATCTGTCGGTCTGGACCACGCAGTACTCGATCGATTTCTTCGAGAAGATGGGCCATTACGCCCGCATCGGCGGGCTGGAGATCGTGCGGGCCGGCGACGACACCTGGATGGAGGAGGTCAAGCGCAAGATTTCCTCCGGCAAGGCCTTCGGCACCCGCGCCAAGCTGATCGGACCCGAGGAAGTGAAGCGGAAGTTCCCGCTGGTCGAGAAGGAGATGGTCGCCGGCGCCCTGTGGGACCCGGATGCCGGTCTGGTGATCCCGCGCTCGCAGACGGTGGCGGGCAAGCTCATCGATGCCGGCGAGAAGTCGGGCAAGCTCACGGTCTTCGCCAACACCGAAGCAAAATCGCTGATCGTCGAAGGCGGCCGCGTCAAGGGCGTCGTCACCCATCGCGGCACGATCATGGCCGACCATGTCGTGGTCTCGGCGGGCCTCTGGGGCCGGCTGATCGCGGAAATGGTCGGCGAGGACCTGCCGGTGATGCCGGTCGACCATCCGCTCACCTTCTTCGGCCCCTACACCGAGTTCGAAGGCACCGGCAAGGAAATCGGCTGGCCGCTGATGCGCGACCAGGGCAACTCCGCCTATATGCGCGACACGGGCGATCCGAAGACCGCCGAGGGCGGCCAGATCGAATGGGGCTACTACGAGACCGACGAGCCGCGGCTCTGCCATCCGCGCGAGATCCTCGAAAAGCACCAGGCGCGGCTGTCGCCCTCGCAGCGCGATCTCGACATGGAGCAGATCATCGCGCCGCTCGAACGCGCCATGGAGCTGACGCCCATCCTCGGCGAACTCGGCTACAACGAGAGCCATTCCTTCAACGGGCTGCTGCAGGTCTCGGCCGCCGGCGGACCGTCCTGCGGCGAAAGCCAGAAGGTGCGCGGCCTGTGGTACTGCGTCGCCATCTGGGTCAAGGACGGCCCCGGCTACGGCAAGCTGATCGCCGACTGGATGACCGACGGGCGCACGGAGATCGACCACAATTCGATCGACTATTCCCGCTTCTATCCGCACCAGCTCACAGAGGCCTTCATCGAGGGTCGCTGCCGCGAGGCGGCGCAGAAGATCTATTTCCCCGCCATCCATCCGCGCGAGCCCTATGCCACCGGCCGCGGCGTCAAGCGCTCGCCGTTCCACGAACGCGAGCTCGAGCTCGGCGGCCATTTCATGGAGCTGGGCGGCTGGGAGCGGGCGCATGGCTACGCCGCCAATGCGCATCTTCTCGAAAAATACGGCGACCGCGTGCCGGTGCGCCGCAACGAATGGGACAACCGCCATTTCTGGCGCGTTTCCAATGCCGAGCACCTGGCGATGAGCGAGGATTGCGGCATCGTCAATCTCAGCCATTTCCACATGGTCGACATCGAAGGCCCCGACCATGTGGCGCTGATGGAATGGCTCTGCGCCGCCAAGATCGGCGGCGACGGCAATATCGGCAAGGGCATCTACACCCATTTCCTCGACGACGAGGGCATGGTGCGGGCCGATTTCACCGTGTTCCGCATGGAAGACCGCTGCCGGCTCGTCAACGGCGCCGACGCCGGCCCGCGCGACTTCCACTACATGAAGCGCGTGGCGGAAGACCGCGGTCTCGACGTCACCATCACCGACGTCTCGGAGAGATTCGTCACCATCGGCATCTGGGGCCCGAACGCACGCGAGACATTGAAGAAGGTCGTCGCCGACCCCGCCGGCCTCGACCACGACAATTTCGCCTTCGCCGCGATCAAGCCGATCGAGATCGGCAGCATCAAGGTCACCGCCTTCCGCATCTCCTATGTCGGCGAGCAGGGCTGGGAGCTGCACATGCGATACGAGGACGGGCTCGCCGTCTGGGACGCGCTGCGCTCGACCGGCGTCATGGCCTTCGGCGTCGAGACCTACGCCAATTCGCGCCGCATGGAGAAGAGCCTCAGGCTGCAGAACGCCGATCTCTTGACCCAGTACAACCTGATCGAGGCCGATCTCGCCCGCCCCAAGGTCAAGGAGGCCGATTTCCGCGGCAAGGACAAGCATCTCGAGTACAAGGCGAGGGAGCACCAGCCGGCGATGCTGTGCACGCTGGTGATGACCGACAATGTCGACGCCAATGGCGTGGCGCGCTATCCCGTCGGCACGCTGCCGGTGCTGGATCCATCCACCGGCGAAACGCTGGTCGACGCCCTCGGCCGCCGCTCCTACACCACCTCGGTCGCCTATGGCCCGACCCTCGGCAAGAACATCATGCTGGCATACCTGCCGTGGGACCAGTGCCAGATGGGGCGCAAGCTCAATGTCGAGTATTTCAGCGAGGTCTACCCGGTGGAAGTGGCGGCGGTGGGCTACAAGCCGCTGTATGACCCGGAGAATTTGAAGCCGCGGAGCTGAGGCGGGGATAAATGGCTCCTTCGTCATGCTCGGGCTTGTCCCGAGCATCTGCAACCGGTTGATTTATCTAGCGTTGTAGATCCTCGGCACAGGGCCGAGGATGACGTGGAGCAAGAGTAAGCGGCTTGTCATCAAACTGGACCCATCGGTCGTGAGGCCGGCGGGTCCTTTGCGTTCAGGCGTCTTGAGGCTCCTCTCTTGATCCCACCATTAAATGTAGCTACATTTAATCATGAAGATTGTTTGGGATGAGCCCAAGCGCCAGGCAAACCTCGAAAAGCACGGATTCGACTTCGCGGATGTCAGCGAACTCGATTGGGACCATGCCATTGTTTTGGACGGCCGGCCGGATGCGGATGGTCGGCGACGGCTGAAGGCGATCGGATATTTCCGGGACGGTACGGCAGCCGTTGTTTTCGCTACGCTCGGATCCGAAGCGATATCGATCGTCAGCTTTCGCCCGGCGAGCGACAAGGAACGAAGGAGGCTTCCATGGCCACCAAAGGCAAGACCCTGAAGACCTTCGAGGCTGGACGCGGTTATGACCGCGAGGACTGGGACGCCGTCGAGTCGCCGGAACTGAGCGACGAAGAGCTGGCGCGGATGCGTCCCGCGCGGGAAGTTCTGCCGCCCGATTTCTTCAAGGCGATGGAGAACCATCGCCGCTCGCGTGGGCGTCCCGCCGTGGCGCATCCGAAAAAGCAGATCACCCTCAGGCTCGATGAGGATGTCATCGCCAAGTTTCGCGAGAGCGGCAGCGGCTGGCAAGGGCGCTTGAACGCGGCACTACGCAAGGCCGTCGGCCTGTGAAGGCGATCTGTCAGCGGTCATGGGGCTGACGCCTTCGCGCTGCCGATGGGGCCGAACAGGCGGATCATAGGCTCACCGAACCCGGCACCAGCCATTCCGGTCCGCATGTCATCCGTCCGTCGGGCAAAGACGCCCGCCCATCTCCTCCCGTGCCGCGCGAAAAACCGGCTTCGGCCGACCCTGCCGCCGTGGTAGACTTGCCACATGGCAGGATGGGTCACGGCGCTTCTCTCAGTTGCGTGTCTGCTTGCGGCCCTTCCGGGCCCGCGGGCGCAGGAGCCTGTCGATGTCTCCCTGGTGCTCGCCATCGACGTGTCGCGCTCGATGTCGCAGCGCGAGCTCGCCATCCAGCGCGAGGGCTATGCGGCGGCGCTCAACCATCCCGACGTGGTCCGCGCCATCGCGCAGGGCGCCTATGGCCGCATCGCCATCACCATGTTCGAATGGGCGGGCAGCGGCTCGATCCGCGAGGTGTTCGACTGGACGCTGGTGGAGACCGCCGCCGACGCCGACCGGCTCTCGGAGATCGTGCTGCAATCGCGACCGATCGGGCAGCAGCGCACCTCGATCTCGGGCGCCATCCGGCATGCCATCGAGCTGCTCGAGATGGCGCCGTTCGAGGGATTCCGCAAGGTCATCGACGTGTCGGGCGACGGCCCCAACAATCATGGCGGACCGGTGCTCGACGCGCGCGCGGAGGCGGTGGCGAGCCGCATCGTCATCAACGGCCTGCCGCTGATGACCAGCGACGGGCCGGGCGGCGGCTTCAACATCTCCGATCTCGACGCCTATTACGCGGACTGCGTGATCGGCGGGCCGGGCAGTTTCCTGGTGCCGGTCAGGAGCTGGGACCAGTTCCCCGAGGCGATCCGGCGCAAGCTGATCCTCGAGATAGGCAGCCTGCCGCCCGAAACCAAGGCCGGCATCGTCCCGGCGCAGGGCTTGCCGGGACAGGCGCTGCGGCCGTCGGGCGAGCCCTATGACTGCCTCGTGGGCGAAAAGATCTGGGAGCAGCGGCGCTGGATGTTCGACGATCCCTGACGCAGGACCCGCCGCGACGGGTGACGGGTCGCGGAAATTCCTGCCGGTGACCGGCCCGTTGGAACGGCCGGTTCCCTGGCCGTCGGCGGCGGGGAAGCGATGGAATCAGGGGGGCAACCGTTAACCGAAATTCAATCGCCGCATGGTTAGCCTTGCTCGTTCAAAGGGGTAGGGCGTATGTTCATCGGGCTATCAGGAATGCAGTACTCCGGCGGGTCCCTGGGAGCCCACCGGATCATCGTGGCGGAAGACTCCAATGTGTTCACCTCCATGATCGGGCAGACGCTCAAGGAAAACTTCGACATCGACATCGAAGTCTGCCGCTCTTTCGAGGAGCTGCAACTGGCTTACGAGTACAATGAACGGCCGATCACGCTGGCGATCTCCAACATCAACCTGCCCGGCGCCGAGAACGGCGAGGCGCTGAAATACCTGGCCGAACTGTCCATTCCCATCATCGTCTTCACCGGCACCTTCCACGAATCCACGCGCGAGGGCATCCTGGCCCACGACATCGTCGACTACGTCATCAAGGACAATATCCTGGCGATCGACCTGCTGGCGGAATCGGTCTGCCGCTTCCTCACAAACCACCGCCACCACGTGCTCATCGTTGATGACAGCGCCACCGCGCGCGCGCTTCTGCGCAGCCGGCTGGAGCGGTTCAACTTCAAGGTCAGCGCCGCCGAAAACGGCCGCCAGGCGCTGGAGATCCTGAAGGTGACACCGGAAATCGGCCTGGTGATCACTGACTACAACATGCCCGACATCGACGGCTTCGAGCTGACGCGGCGCCTGCGCGCGGTGCGCGGCAGCCATGAGCTCAGGATCATCGGCGTGTCGTCCTCGGACAACCGGCTGCTGTCGGCCCGCTTCCTCAAGGCCGGCGGCAACGACTTCATGCTGCGCCCCTATGTGGACGAGGAATTCTACTGCCGCGTCAACCAGAATCTCGACACGCTGGACCAGATCAAGTCGGCGCGGAAGTCGATCGGGAGCCGCTTCGCGGCGAAGGTCGCCTGACCTTATCAGGGCAATTGTCTCAGACGCGCGGACCGTCCGGCGCGCAATTGGAGTAAGTGCTTTGCCAAGAACCAACAAAGAGCCTGGCATGCGCAGCAGTTTGGCCTCCGCGCCCGAACGGCTTCGGGTGTTGCTGGTGGAGGATTCGCGGATGTTCACCTCCGCGCTGAAATACCGGTTTGAAACGGATCTCGGCGTCGACGTGGTGACCTGCAGCTCGCTCGCCGAGATGCGGGAGGCCGCCGTCGGTCCCGACCACGGCTTCTTCGTCGCCGTCACCGACCTCAACCTGCCCGACTCGCCCCATTGCGAGGCGCTCGACTACGCGCTCGAAATCGACCTGCCGGCCATCGTCTTCACCGGCAAGTTCGACTTCAACACCCGCAAGAGCATCCTCAACAAGAACGTGCTCGATTACGTCATCAAGGACAATGACCGGGCGTTCGACGAAATCGTCATCGCCGTCGGCCGCATCATCTCCAACCGGGAATTCCGCATCCTGGTGGTCGACGACACCAAGACCCAGCGCAGCATCCTGTCGTCGATGCTCAAGGCGCAGAAATTCGAGATCGTCGAAGCCACCTCCGGGGAGGAGGCGCTCGAGGCGATGAAGGCAAATCCGGACATCAAGCTGGTGCTGACGGACTATCACATGGGCGACATGGACGGCTATCAGCTCACCCGCAAGCTGCGCCGGCATTATCCCGACGACGTGCTGCGCATCATCGGCATTTCCAATTCCAACGACCCGGCGCTGTCGGCGAGCTTTCTCAAGGCCGGGGCCAGCGATTTTCTCTACCGCCCCTTCGTCCAGGAAGAGTTCCAGTGCCGCATCGCGCAGAACATCGGCATCCTGCTCAAGATGGAAGCGCTGAAGAAGGCCGCCTCGATGCTGCCGCTGGTCGCGGCCTCGGCCTGACGGACTGATCTTAACCGCACAAGCCCGCTGCCGCGGGACGCGCGACCATCGCGCGCCCCGCGCATCCCACAGGATGCGCGGCTATAGGCGGTCATGCCCTGCTCAGGCGGCGTTCTGGTACTGCTTGCGCTCGGCGCGCTCCTGCTGCGGCGAGCGGTTGTAGAGTTCGCGGTAGCATTTGGAAAAATGCGAGGCCGAGACGAAGCCGCAGGCGACTGCCACCTCGACCACCGGCATCGGCGACTGGATCAGCAGGTGCCGCGCCCGGTCGAGCCGGATCTCCAGATAATAGCGCGCCGGCGAGCGGCCCATCTCCTGGCGGAACAGGCGCTCGATCTGGCGCCGCGACAGGCCGGCGTCGTCGGCGATCTCGATCAGCGACAGCGGCTCGGACAGGTTGGCCTCCATCAGCTCGATTATCGACAGGACCTTGGCGTTCTGCACGCCCAGCCGTGCCCGCAGCGGCAAGCGCTGCCGGTCATGGGCGTTGCGGACGCGGTCGGTAAGCGCCATTTCGCAGATGCGGTTGACGAGCGTGTCGTCATGGTCCTCGCCGATCAGGCTCAGCATCATGTCGAGCGCCGCGGTGCCGCCGGCGCAGGTGTGGATGTCGCCGTCGATCTCGTAGAGGTCGGCGAAGACATTGGCCTTGGGGAAGGCTTCGGAAAAGCCGGGCAGGTTTTCCCAGTGGATGGCGCAGCGTTTGCCCGACAGCAGCCCGGCCTTGGCCAGGATATGGGCGCCGGTGCACAACCCGCCGATGGCGACGCCGCGATTGTGCTCCTCGCGCAGCCAGGCCAGCACCGACTTGTTGTCGAAGCGCTCGACATTGACGCCCGAGCAGACGAACACCATGGTCGGCCGGTTCTCGCCCGCCAGGCTGCGGCGCTCGTCGGCGAGCGAGGCGTTGACGGCGACCACGACCTGGTTGGAGGCGGGCACGGGTTCGCCGTCGAGCGACGCCAGGCGCCATTTGTAGCACTCGTAGCCCAGCATGCGATTGGCCAGGCGCAACGGTTCGATCGCCATGGAAAAGGCGATCATGGAAAACTCCGGCACCATGAAAAAGACGATGGACCGCATATGTTTGGTGTGTGGGGGCATGCCCAATTCCCTGTGCGCGCCCGCAAAGGGCCATGTCGCGATCAGGCCATAAAATTCATGGTTTGTCACGGGCGGCACGGCGAAAAATTTCGCCGTGCGACGGGGATCCGGGCGGCGTCACTGCATCCGGCGCACGGGGGATGCGGCGCACGGGGGATGCGGCGCTGGCCGCGCTGGCCGACGAGCCGTCGCGCGGGCTCGGCCAGCCGAGGTCCTTGCGCAGGTCGAGCGGCAGGTCGAGCATGGCCCGCTCCATCGCCGCACGTCTGTGGCTGGCGTGCCAGCGGCGGTAGTGGCGGATGATCTGGGGAATGCCGAACATCGTCGTGTCTCCTGTGTCGGGTTGACCAGCCAGGCTGGATTGACTTGAGCATCGCTCCGGTGCATCATTCAATCAATCGAAATGAATTGACATCAACGATCAATGGAATTGAACGCCATGAACGCCCCCCTCAACCACCCGCTGATGATGCTGGACCCCGATGTGCTGCGCAGCTTCGTCGCCATTGCCGAAACCGGCAGCTTCACCGCGGCGGCGGCGCGGATCTTCCGCACGCCGTCGGCGGTCTCCATGCAGATCAAGCGGCTGGAGGAGCAGCTCGGCGTCTCGGTGTTCAACCGCGACGCCAGGAACGTGTCGCTCACCCATGACGGCGAGGTGCTGCTGGGCTATGCGCGGCGGCTGATCGCGCTCAACCGCGAGACGGTGTCGCGGTTCGTGACCTCCGACGTCTCGGGGGTGGTGCGGATCGGCTCGCCGTCGGACTACGGCGAGGCGGTGCTGCCGTCGGTGCTCAAGCTGTTTGCCAAGTCGCATCCCTCCGTGGTGGTGGATGTGGTGATCGACCAGTCGAGCAATCTGCTCAAGCGGTTCGGCTCGGGCCATATCGACATCGCGCTCATCAGTTGCATGCGCGACCAGACGCCGGAGCCCGGCGAGGTGCTCATGACCGACGACATCGTCTGGGCCGGCGCGAAGGGAGGGCAGGCCTATCTGATGGACCCGCTGCCGGTGTCGATGTGGGACGAGGGCTGCGTCTGGCGCGAAAGCGCGATCTCGGCGCTCGAGACGGTCGGCCGGTCCTACCGCGTTGCCTTCATGACGTCGCATTCGGCGGGGCAGCGCTCGGCGATCCTCGCCGATCTCGCGATCGCGCCGATGGGACGGAGCTTCCTCGGGCCGGATATCCAGATCCTGGACGAGGATTGCGGCCTTCCGGCCCCCGGCAAATACCATCTTCTGCTCAAGGTGGCGGCCGATCCGTCGCCGCAGGTGCTGGCGCTCAGCGATCATTTCCGCGCCGGCTTCGAGCATTTCAACGAGACCGGATCGTTCGAGGCGCAGTGAGCGGCGCGCGGCGGCGATGAACCGCCTGTGAACGGAGGATTCAGGACGAATTCAGGCAGGGGCGGCTAGTCTTCACGGCATCGGCGCCCGTGGAGCGGCGCCTTCAGGGGAGAGAAGATCATGACATCATCCATCCGCATGCTCTCGGCCGTCGCGGCGGCCCTCGTCGCCATCGCCACGGTTCCGGCTTCGTCGTCGGCGTTTACCGCCGGCACCGTCACAGCGATCGCGCCCGATGACGGGCTCAACGTCCGCAAATGGCCCGGCGCCACTTCGCAGGTCATCGCGGTCTATGAACTCAACGAGCCGATCAGCCTGACCGGGCGCTGCAAGAACATCGTCACCAATGTCTCGTTCCGGATCGACGGCGGCGGCAGCGCGGCAGGCATCTATGCCGAGATGAAGAAGGCCAATGTCTGGTGCCAGGTGATGACCAACGACGCCGAACTCGGCTGGGCGCGCGGCAAGTATATCTGGCCGGAATGAGCCGCGCGCCGGCTCAGCCCTGCGGCGTTGGCGCGCGCGCCGTTGCGGCGCGGCGCCGCGCCATCGCCAGATGCACGGCGATCGCCGAGGCGTAGCAGACGATGAGCAGCACCGGCAGGCCGGCGGCCGAGCCGGCGGCGGTGACGGCCAGCAGCGCCGGCGTGCCCAGCGCATTGCCGAGATTGCCGGTCTGGGCGATGCCGCCATTGGCGAGCGCCCGGTCGGGCAACGCGGCATTGAGTTCGGGCACCGCGGCGAAGGTCGCGCCCTGCACCAGCCCGAGAGCCGCGAACAGCGCGATGAACAGCCAGGGCTGGGGACCGGTGATCCAGAACGCCAGCACCAGAAGGATGGCGATGGCGAAGCCCGCGACGATGACGCTGACCGCCGAGACATATCTGAGCAGCAGATTGCCGATGGTCATGGACGAGGCGATGCTCGCAAGCGGCATGGCGGCGGTGGCGAAGGCGCGGATCCCCGGATCGAGCGTCGAGGGCAGGATGGCGAGCATCGAGACGAAGGTCAGGGTGTAGAACAGCCAGCCGAGCGCGGGCGCCGCGATGAAGGCCGAGGAATAGGCCGCGAGGTGCCGCCGGGCGATGTCGCCGGGCGTCGGCCAGGGCGGCGCATCGCGCCGGTCGATGACCGGCAGCGCCAGCGTGAGCAGGCCCGCGATCGCCGCCATGTAGACGGCATGGATCGCCGGCAGGCCGGGCAGGCCGAATGTGGCGAGGACCCAGGGGGCCGCCAGGGCGATTGCCGCGAAGGCCACGCCGAAATAGCTGCCCCAGAGCGTGAGCGCCATGCCCTGGTAGCGCCGCCCGGAGAGTTCGGCGATCAGCGTCGGCGCGGAGACGACGATGGCCAGATGCGACAGGCCTTCGACGAGCCGGCTCGCCAGCATCCAGCCGAAGCCGGGCAGGGTCGCCTGCCAGGCGGAAATGACCGCGCCCAGCACAAGGCCCGACAGCAGCAGCCGGCGCACGCCGATCTGGATGGCGATGATGCCGGCGATCAGGCCGAGCAGCATGCCGACGACCGAGATCAGCGACACGAGATAGCCCGAGGCGGCGCCGGTCTGGCCGTAATGCGCCTGCAGCTCGGGGAAGATCACCACGATCTTGGCAAATTGCGCCGCGGCGCCCAGCCCGGCGGCCCAGAGGAGGAGAACCAGAAACAGCGGGGCGCGGAGGAAATGGGGCATGGCAAATGGGTAGACGCAGCTTCGATTCGGGTAAAGGGCGGACGGGCTCAGGGGGCGAGGCCGAGGCGACGATGGCAGAGGGCGGGGGCGGCAGGCTCCACCGGGTCGGACTCCGCTACGGATCCGGACACGTCATGCGGTTCGGACCCCGCCACCGTTCAGGAGCCTGACTGACGGCGCTCATTCCGCCGCGCCGTCCTCCTCGGGCTTGTCCCGAGGATCTCCTGGCCCATCGGTTTCAAGACTGGTCCAATTATGTCTGGGCCGACTGCTGGAGACCCTCGCCACAGGGGCGAGGGTGACGAGCCGTGGGGTCCGAGGGGCGGCCGCCGCACCACGCGTTTGTGACGGCCGCCAATCGCGAGGGCGCCGGCTACCGGCCGATGACCCCGTCCTAGTCCCGGTTTCTCCGTCCGCCGCGGCGGCGGCCGGCGCCGGGCTCGATGCCGGCGGCGGCGTCGGTGTCCATCGAGCGTTCCGGCAGCTTGACCACCTGGCTCAGGTGCGGGAAGGCGTCGACCTTGTTGGGGAAGGCCATGGCGTTGACGAAATGCTGCTGGAACTTCGGCTCGAGCGCCGTCTCGATCTTCTCGATGCGGGTCACGGTGGCCTCGATCTCGCGGCGGTGGTCGCGGTTGAGGAGCGCCATGCGCGCGCCGGTGCCGGCCGCGTTGCCCACGGCCTTGACCTTGTCGAGGTCGCAATCGGGCACAAGCCCCAGCACGAGCGCGTATTTGGGATCGATGAAGGAGCCGAAGGCGCCGGCAAGGCCGATGCGGTCGACATGGTCGATGCCCTGCTTGTCCATCAGCAGCTTGACGCCGGCGTAGAGCGCCGCCTTGGCGAGCTGGATGGCGCGAACATCGGTCTGGGTCACCATCAGCTTCTGCTCGCCGTCGCGCAGGAGGTAGGAGAAGGTGCGGCCATTGCCGACGATGCGCGGGCTCCGGGCGGCGAGATCGCCATTGATGACGCCGTCCTCGGTGATGATGCCGGCCAGATACATTTCGGCGATGATCTCGATGATGCCCGAGCCGCAGACGCCGGTGACGCCCACGGTCTTGGCCGCCTCCTCGAAGCCCGGCTCGTCCGACCAGGGCTCGATGCCGATCACCCGATAGCGCGGCTCGAAGGTCTCGGCGTCGATGCGGATGCGCTCGATGGCGCCGGGGGCGGCGCGCTGGCCGCAGGAAATCTCGGCGCCCTCGAAGGCAGGCCCCGTGGGCGAGGAGGCGGCCACCGTGCGGATGGAATTGCCGAGCACGATCTCGGCATTGGTGCCGACATCGACCAGAAGCATCATCTCGTCCTGGCGGTGCGGGCCTTCGGTCAGCGTCGCCGCCGCCGCATCCGCGCCGACATGGCCGGCGATGCAGGGCAGCATGTAGACCCGGGCGCCGGGGTTGAGCGGGATGTCGATGTCGGAGGACTTGATGTTGACCGCGCCGGAGACCGCGAGCGCGAAGGGCGCGCCGCCGAGTTCGGTCGGGTCGATGCCCAGGAACAGATGGTGCATGATCGGGTTGCCGACGAAGACGGCGTCGAGAATGTCGGCGCGGCTGATCTCGCCTTCCTTGCAGACCTTGTCGATCAGGCCGTTGATCGCCTCGCGCACGGCGGTGGTCATGCCCTCGCGGCCCTCGGGGTTCATCATCACGTAGGAGACGCGGCTCATCAGATCCTCGCCGAAGCGGATCTGCGGGTTCGACGTGCCCGAGGAGGCGAGCGTCCGGCCCGACAGGAGCGACGAGAGGTGCATGGCGATGGTGGTCGAGCCGATGTCGCAGGCGATCCCGTAGGCCTCGTTCTTGAGGCCGGGATAGAGCGCCACCAGCGTCGCCTGGCCGCCATGGACCGGCTCGTGCACGGCGGCGGTCACGGTCCAGTTGCCCTTGCGCAGGATTTGTTGCACGCGGCCCAGCAGATAGGTGTCGATCGCGAGGTTCTTGAAGCCCCAGTCGGCCTCGATCGATTGCAGCAGCCGGTCGAGATCGCCCAGCGGCTTGTGCATGTCGGGCTCCTCGACCTCGACATAGCACATGTGGATCGCCGGGTTACGGGTGATGACGCGGCCGTCGGAATCCTTGCGCACCACCTGCGCGTTGACCACCGCGTCCTGCGGGATGTCGATCACCAGGTCGCCGAGGATCTTGGCCGAGCAGGAGAGCCTGCGGCCGGGCTTGAGGTCGCGCTTCTCGGCGTAGCGGACCTCGTTGCCGCCGAAGGGCGAGATGTGGTCGTTGGACGAGGTGATGCCGTGCTTGGCGAAGACGCCTTCCTGCACGTCGACCTGGCAGCGCCCGCAGATGCCGCGGCCGCCGCAGACGCTTTCCACATGCACGCCGAGCTGCCGCGCGGCGTCGAGCACGGGGGTGTCGGTGGGAAAGCGGCCGCGCTTGCCCGAGGGCATGAACAGGACGAGATGATCGGTCATGGCAGAGGCCTTTCACCTCCCCCTTGAGGGGAGGTCGGAGAAGCGAGCGTAGCGAAGCTGATCCGGGTGGGGGTGACGGAGGGTGCCGTACTGGATGAGTAATGATTGTTGGTTCGGCGGTCGCCTCTACCCCCACCCCCACCCCCACCCCTCAAGGGGGAGGGGGGTAGTGGGGCTTCGCCCCGGGCAAAATCATGCGCCACTTCCGAAGCGAACAGCACAATGCGGTCAGTCATGGCACCGGACCTGCCCGATGGCAGGACGAAAGGGGCGGTCATGAAGGGCTCACGCGGCTCCCGACCGTCCGGCGCGGCCGCCGCGGCGACGGCTGTCGCCGCCCGAGGGGGCCTGGGACTGCGGCGCGGGGGCGGAGCCCGCCACATGCGGCTGGTAGTCCTTGTAGGTCTTGATCCAGTTGGTGCAGTTGGGGTCGGTGCCATTGAGGACATTGGCGGCGCGCACGGCTTCCATTTCCTGCGGACGGCAGGGGTTCATGATCGCCGAGGTCATGCCGGCGCCGATCACCATGGGGATGAAGCCGGCATTGATGCCGTGGCGGTGCGGCAGGCCGAAGGAGACGTTGGACAGGCCGCAGGTGGTGTTGACCTTGAGTTCGTTGCGCAGCCGGTAGAGCAGCGCGAAAACCTGACGGCCGGCGTCGCCGAGCGCGCCGATCGGCATCACCAGCGGGTCGACGACGATGTCGTGCGGCTTGATGCCGTAATCCATGGCGCGCTCGACGATCTTCTTGGCGACGGCGAAGCGGACGTCGGGATCCATCGAAATGCCGGTCTCGTCGTTGGAGATCGCCACCACCGGCACGTCGTATTTCTTGCAGAGCGGCAGGATGGCCTCGAGCTTTTCTTCCTCGCCGGTCACGGAATTGACCAGCGGCCGGCCCTTGGCGACCTTCAGCGCCGCCTCGATGGCCGCGGTCACCGAGCTGTCGATCGACAGCGGGATGTCGACCAGGCCCTGCACGATCTCCATGGTCTGCACCAGCAGGCCCGGCTCGGTCTCGTTCGGGTTGACCGAAGTCACGCCGGCATTGACGTCAAGCATCGTGGCGCCGGCGGCGACCTGCTCGAGCGCGTCCTTGATGACGGTCTCGAAGTTTCCGGCGATCATCTCGGCGGCGAGCTTCTTGCGCCCGGTCGGGTTGATGCGTTCGCCGATCACGCAGAAGGGCTGATCGAAGCCGATGATGACTTCGCGGGTGGCGGAGGCGACGATAGTGCGGGTCATGTTCGATCCTTGCAGTGAAGACATAAAGAGTTGTTTATATCGTTATAGATTTTCGGCGGGCGATGCAAGCCTTGGCGGCTAGCCGGCGGCCTCGGAGTCACCCACGGCGCCGGCCATTTCATGGGGCAATTGCCGGGGCTGCTCGAGGATTTCCTCCATCCGCGCCGCCACCAGCTCGTCGGCCGGGTTGGGTTCCTTGCGCCAGGGCCGGCGGCCCTTGAGCACGCCCGATTCGTGGACGATCTCGGCAACGAATTCCTCCTGACGATAGGCCATGACGTGGATGCCGGCGACGCCCTCGATCTCCTTGACCTCGTTGATGATGTCGATGCAGATCTGCTTGCCTTCCTTCTTCTGGTCCTCGGCGCCTTCCAGGCGCTTGATGATCGCATCGGGAATGTGCACGCCGGGCACGTTGGAGCGCATCCACTTGGCGGTGCGCGCCGAGGCCAGCGGGCCGACGCCGCAGAGGATGAAGCACTCCTTGTGCAGCCCCATGTCGCGCACCTGGCTCATGTATTTCTGGAACATCGGCACGTCGTAGCAGTACTGGCTCTGGACGAACTGGGCGCCGGCGGCGATCTTCTTGGCGAGCCGGAAGGGCCGGAAATCATAGGGCGGGGCGAAGGGGTTGATCGCCGCGCCGAGGAAGACCGTGGGCGGGCTGGTGAGCTTGCGGCCCGACAGGAACTTGGAATTGTCGCGCATGATGCGGATGGTTTCCAAGAGCGACATGCAGTCGAGATCGAACACCGGCTTGGCGCCGGGCTGGTCGCCCGCCTGCACGCCGTCGCCGGTCAGGCACAGGATGTTCTGCACGCCCATGGCGGAGGCGCCAAGCACGTCGCCCTGGATGGCGATGCGGTTCTTGTCGCGGCAGGAAATCTGCATGATTGGCGCATAGCCCATGCGCGTGAGCAGCGCGCAGATGCCGACCGAGGACATGTGGGCGTTGGCGCCGGAGGCGTCGACGGCGTTGATGCCGTCGACCCAGCCGTCGAAGATCGCCGCGCGCTCGTAGACGTCGTGCGGATTGGCGCTGTCGGGCGGGTTGAGCTCGGCGGTGACGGCGAATTCGCCGCGGCGCAGGATGCGCTCCAGCCGTCCGTGCGACGAATGCCCGGGCAACGGCTCGAGCGGCGCGCTGGGATCGTGCGGATTGGCGTCGGCCTGGCTCATTGCGGGGCTCCGGGTGTGGCGGTTGCTTCTTCGCGCCTGGCGGCGGCGGCGGCGGTAACCCTCAGCCAGGACGAGGTCTCGCGCAGTGACTGGTCGACGGGCTTCTGCACGTTGAGGATCATGTCGCGGCCGTTCATCTGCTGGGCGCCGGACCAGGCCTGGACCCAGACGCAGGGCATGTCGGGCTCGACCTCGCAATGGCCGTTGGCGCGGACGCCGCCGCAGGGGCCGTTGCGCAACTGTTTGGGGCAGTTCATCGGGCAGGACATGCCGGTCGACGACAGCACGCACTGGCCGCACATGCGGCAGTCGAACAGGAAGCCCTTGACGTGCTTCTCCATGAACTTGACCGGCCCCTCGGCGCGCTGGTAGCCGATCGCCTTCCACATCGGATGCAGAAGCAGGAACAGGTCGGCGAAGTGGGCGTAGAACCACTCGAGCAGGCGCGAGTGCCGCACCGACCACAGCCGGATGGCGAAACTGCGCGCGTTGCGGCCGGTGGCGGAGACGCCGGACGGCTTGTAGGCCGTCTTTGCCGCGGCCTTCTTGTTGAGGCTCGCCTGCGTCGCTTTGGTCGGTTCGTCAGCCATGGCTCTCCCTGCCTCCGCCCTTGACGAGAGCCACCAGGCGCTCCCTGTCATAGGCTGCTTCCAGCTCGGCCGCGGCCGCATCGGCCTCGGCTTCAAGATCGTCGGAAACCTCCACCGGATCGGCCCGCCGCCATTCGGCGAGATAGTCGTCGGTCTCGGCAGCACCTGTCCGCATGGCGCACATGTCGATGGCTTCGGTGAACCGGAGCGACAGCTCGCGCTTGGCGGTTGTCCGTCCCTTCTTGATGATCACCTGGGCTGGAATGTCGCGCCAGTAGACGATGATGCGGTTGGCCATTTCGGTCTCCTTGAAGGTTCACAATGCGCATGGGGAATTTTCGCCGCTTCGCTCACGACGACGCGCGGCGCGTCAAAAACGACCTGCGGGGTGACGGAGGTAATCGGGATGACCGGCGCGGTCAAATATGGCGCTTGGAAAAGCCTACCAGACGCCCTTGCCGAGACCTGTGGCGAGATAGGTCCAGACCGGCGGATGGAAGCGCTGCACGGAGGGCAGGTCGCTCGGAACCGGGGCGAAGTCGCCCTTGAGCGCGTCCTCCACGGCGCGCACCACCATCTCGCGGGAGCCCGCGGCCATGATCAGCGCGTCCGTCAACAGGGTCGCGCGCGGGTCGCGCGGGAGGAAGACCTGATGCAGCGTCGCGCCGGTGTCGACGCCGGGATCGACCAGGTGCACGGTGGCGCCGTAGTTCTGATGATCACCGGTGGCGCGCGCCCACCAGCCGCCGGCCAGGCCGCGGTATTTCGGGTTGATGCCAGAATGATAGTTGAGCACGGGGCAGGAAATGGCGGCGAGCGTCGCCCTGGACAGCATCCGGCATCCGGCCAGGAACACCACATCGGGCTTGCGCGCGGCAATCAGCTCCAGGCAGTCGGCGCCATTGGCGGAGGAGACGCGCGTGAGCGGCACGCCGGGCGCGAGCTCGGTTTGCAGCCGGAAATCCTTGACGATGGCGTCCATCCGGGCGCTGACGAAGCGCTTTCCGAACCGCGAGACGAGCATGGTGAAGAACTGGCCGACGGTTTGGACCCAGCCAACCTTGCGGGCCCGGCGCTTCAGGAACACGCCCTTCGGCTCGGGATATTCCAACGCCACCTCGACGCCCGGAAATCGCGACGCCAGGGCATTGGCTATGACCCAGGCATAGGCGCCGCCAGCGGTGATAACGAGGATGGCCGGTTGTTTGGTCATGCGTTTTCCGTCGGATGCAAAGCGCGACCCTAGCACGACCGGGGTTAAGATCCGACTACGGCGGGCGTCCTCAGAACAGGCGGACCAGCACCGCGCCGGTGAAGGCCACCACGAGACCCGCCACGGTGACCGAGACAAGGCCGGTGATCACGCCCAGCGCCAGGCAATTGCCGTCGCGCTCGGTATGGGCGACGCCGAGAACGGCAACCGCGAAGGCGGGAAGCCAGTTGCCGAAGGGAATCGGCAGCACGCAGGTGACGGCCAGCAGCAGCGCGAAAATCCCGAACAGCCGTTCGCGCACCGGTCCGTCGAGCGGCCAGTTGCGCGGGCGCACCCAGGTCTCGGCGCTGCGCAGCCAGGGCGAAACGCGCGTGACCATGCGCTGGAACGTGGCGCGGTCGACGGTGTAATTGGAAAGCGCCCGCGGCAGCCAGACCTTGTTGTAGCCGATCACCATCTGCCAGGCGACGAACACCATCGGCAGGCCCAGCACCATGGTGGCGCCAGGCGGCAGCGGAATGAGATTGGGCAGGGCGAAGACCAGGAGGAAGGCGCCGAACGAGCGGTCGTTGAGCGCGTTGGCGATCTCGCCCATGGAAACGCGCGCGCCGGCGTCGCGCGCCAGCCGCTCGAGAAGCTCGGAGAGCTTTTCGGGATGCTTCTTCTCGGTTGCATCGATGGAGGAGACGGGCGACACGGCGGACTGCAGACTCACTGGAGATACCCTGAATTGCGATAGTCCTGATGTAAGCATGGATTGCTTAAAAAATGTGGCAATGCCGGAAGAATTGTTGCCACAGATCGACCGTGCCGAAAATTCGCCGGCGCAGCTCAGAGTCCCGCCAGCGCCACGGTGAGGTCGCCGTAGCCGGTGACCCGGCGTTCGTAGCGCAGGCCCAGACGGTCGGCCGCCGCGCGGGCCTTCGCCTCGAGCTCCGGATCATCGGTCTGGACCAGGTACAGCGCCCGCTCGTAATGGCCGAAATAGGTGTCGCGCAGCTCCGGAAAGCGGTCGAGGCCGAGCGGCCGGATCAGGAAGGCGTCGAAATGCCGGGCGAGGAAATCGGTGATGAAGAAGGTCGTCATCATCTCGTCGCCGGCCGCTTCGAAGGCGGCGTTGCCCATGTAGAAGGAGAAGCAGTGCGGCCCGGCGATCCGCTCGACCCCGTGGGCGGCGCAGACCTTGTCGAGATCGCCGCCGGTGCCGCAATCGGCGTAGCCGATGAAGATGTGCTCGAAGCCCTCCGCCCGCGCCTTGCGAATCGCCCGGTCCACCGCCGGGGCGATGCGGTCGGGATGATGGTGGTAATTGGCGTCGATGCATTTGAGATCGATGTGATCATGGCCGAGCTGGGCGTTGACCGCCAGGACCTCGCGGGCAATCATGCCGCAGGCGATAATTCGCACGGAGCGTGGAACTTTTGCCGGAGTTGATCGTTCTTCCGTCGTGGACATCATCAGGACCGATTTTTGACCGGTGCTCTCCAATCTAGGATTTCAAGCCATGAACCTTTTCAAGATCTCCGCCGTAGTGCTCGTCGCCCTGACGCTGGCGTCATGCGCCAATACCATTCGCGGCGTCGGCCGCGATGTCAACCAGTCCGTTGACGCGGTTCAGGATTCGGTCGAGTAGGCCGATCTGGTCCCAGGCGCCGGAGCCGGCGCCTGGTTCAACGCGACCGTTTCAACCGTTTACGCCCCGGCGGCGAGGCGGTTGTGGCGGCGCTTGATGAGATCCTTGGCGGTCTCGACGGCCACGGCGGCGTCGCGGCAATAGGCGTCCGCGCCCACGGCCTTGCCGAATTCCTCGTTGAGCGGCGCACCGCCGACCAGCACGATGAAATCGTCGCGGATGCCCTTTTCCTTCATCGTGTCGATCACGACCTTCATGTAGGGCATGGTGGTGGTCAGGAGCGCCGACATGCCGAGAATGTCGGGCTGTTCGCGCTCGATCGCCTCGATGTATTTTTCCACCGGATTGTTGATGCCGAGGTCGATGACGTCGAAGCCCGCGCCTTCCATCATCATTCCCACCAGGTTCTTGCCGATGTCGTGAATGTCGCCCTTGACGGTGCCGATCACCATCTTGCCGAGCTTGGGCGCGCCGGTCTCGATCAGCAGAGGGCGCAGGATGAACATCCCGGCCTTCATCGCATTGGCGCTCATCAGCACTTCGGGGACGAAGAGAATGCCGTCGCGGAAATCCTCGCCGACAATGCGCATGCCCTCGACGAGGGCCTCGGTGAGCAGGTCGTAGGGCGTCCAGCCGCGGCTGAGAAGGATATTGGTGCCTTCCTCGATCTCTTCCTTGAGACCATCATACAGATCGTCATGCATCTGCTGGACAAGTTCATCGTCGGAGAGTTCGGAAAGAATGATTTCATCGTCAGACATCGGTATCTCCCTTGAATGCGCTGGTCCGGCGGCAAGCCGAAGCTGTCCACGTGCATAGCGATATAGGCGATTGTGTGCAAAAAGTTCCTTGAATGCGACGCGCATAACGGAAAAAGCGACGGCGTGTCTTTTATGCAATATTCCTTGAGCGCCAAGGCTTGGCGCTCAGAGGAATGTGCGGGAGGCGGTTTTGGCTAGCATGTCGGAATCGGCGCGATGGTGCGCCATTTCAGAAAATGCAGGCTTTTGATGGCTCATCCAGATACGCTTTCCACCCCTGAACTGGCTCAAGAGGCGACGCCGGAGGCCGCATCCGGGCGGCGCGGCAAGGGCGCCGCGGGGCGTCGCGCGGCGCGATCCGGCGGCGGACCCGGCCTATCGATGCCGTTCATCATGCGCAAGCTCGGCGTCTACGAGGTGCTGGACGAGGAAGGCCTGAGCCTGATCGAGCGCAACGCCGACACGGTGCTCGAGGAAATCGGCATCGAGTTCCGCGACGACGCGGAGGCGATCGCGCTGTGGCGCGAAGCCGGCGCCGACATCTCGGGCGAGCGGGTCCGGTTCCCCAAGGGTCTGTGCCGCGAACTGCTGAAGACGGCGCCCGAGATCTTCACCCAGTATGCGCGCAATCCGGCGCGCTCGGTGCAGATCGGCGGCAAGGCCACCGTGTTCGCCCCGGTCTACGGCCCGCCCTTCGTGCGCGATCTCGACGGCGAGCGGCGCTATGCGACGATCGAGGATTTCCGCAATTTCGTGAAGCTGACCTATATGGCGCCGGCGCTGCACCATTCCGGCGGCACCGTGTGCGAGCCGGTCGACGTGCCCGTCAACAAGCGGCATTTCGACATGGTCTACAGCCACATGAAATATTCCGACAAGCCGTTCATGGGCTCGGTGACCGCGCCCGAGCGCGCCGAAGACACGATCGAGATGTGCAAGATCCTGTTCGGCGCAGACTTCGTCGACAAGAATTGCGTCACCCTCAACCTGATCAACGCCAATTCGCCGATGGTGTTCGACGAGACCATGCTCGGCGCGCTCAAGGTCTATGCCCGCAACAACCAGGCCTGCGTGGTCTCGCCGTTCATTCTCGCCGGCGCCATGAGCCCGGTCACGGTGGCGGGCACGCTCACGCAGATTCTCGCCGAAGTGTTGGCGGGCGCGGCCTTCACCCAGCTCATCCGTCCCGGCGCGCCGGTGCTGTTCGGCACGTTTGCCGCGTCGATCTCGATGCAGTCGGGCGCGCCGACCTTCGGCACGCCGGAGCCGGCGCTGGTCTCCTATGGTGCGGCGCAGCTCGCGCGGCGGCTGAAGATCCCGTTCCGCACCGGCGGCTCGCTCTGCGGCTCCAAGGTCCCCGATGCGCAGGCCGCGCACGAGAGCGCCTCGACGCTCAACATGACGCTCTTGGCGGGCACCAATTTCGCGCTGCATTCGGCCGGCTGGCTCGAGGGCGGGCTGGTCAGCTCCTACGAGAAGTTCATGATCGACATCGACCAGCTCGGCATGCAGCAGCGCTTCGCCGAGGGCATCGACCTGTCGGAAACCGGCCAGGCGCTCGACGCCATCGCCGAGGTGGGACCCGGCAACCACTATCTCGGCTGCGCCCACACCCAGGCCAATTTCCAGCAGGCCTTCTACCGCTCGTCGCTGGCCGACAACAATTCCTACGAGCAGTGGCTGGCCGAAGGCGAGAAGCGCATCGAGGAGAGGGCGCGGGCGCTGTGCCGGTCGTGGCTCGACAGCTATGTCGGACCGGAGCTCGATCCCGCGATCGACGAGGCGCTGCTTGCCTATATCGCCAAGCGCAAGGCGGAGATGCCCGACGCCTTCACGTGAACACAGCCCGATAAAGCCAGGGAGACAGGCGGTCAGGAGAAAGTCGCAGGCCTCATCCACAAGGAGGTCTGGAGATCCGCGTTCCGCGACGGCGGGACGGGAAGGTGACGCCCGTGGCCGGGCCGGGCGATCTGCGTGTGCTTGAGGCGGCGCTGGCCGTCCACGGGCTCTGCCTGCGCGGATCCGTGGTTCCGGCCGAGGAGGCCGCGCCGCGACTGTCGGCGGGCGGGGCGGCTGCGGCGATCGTTCTCGTCGGCCATGGCGGCGGCGGTTTCTGGCCGGTGTTCGAGGCCTGGCGCGGCGCCCATCCCGGCCTCTCCCATCCGCTCGACGCCTGGTCGAAGGCGCTGATCGCGCCGCTGGCCGCAGCCGCGGGCGGCGAGGCGGTGTTCCCCTCCGACAGGCCCTGGCATCCGTTCCAGCAATGGGCGATGGCGGCCGAAAGCCTGAAGCCTTCGCCGCTCGGCCTGCTCATCCATCCGGTCTATGGTCTCTGGCACGGCTATCGCGGCGCGATCCTGTTTTCGCCCGCGGCCGCGGCGCGGCTCGGGCTGACGCCCGACGCTGCCGGCGCTGCGCCCGTCACCTCCCATCCCTGCGATAGCTGCCCCGACCGGCCCTGCCTCTCGGCCTGCCCGGTCGGGGCCTACAGCCCGGACGGCTTCGACGTGGCGGGCTGCCGCGCGTATCTCGCAACCGAGGCCGGCCGGCAGGGCTGCATGAGCGGCGGATGCCGGGCGCGCGACGCCTGCCCGGTCGGGCGGGACCACCGCTACAGCGATCCGCAGATCCGCTTCCACATGGCGGCGTTCAGATAATATTTTCTCCCGCACCCAAGGAATGCAAGTATTCCGTCGTCAAAGTATCCGATGATGGAGACACGTGACTGCATGGAACCGAAGACCCGGAGCGACGAAGAGCCGGCGGATGATACATTGGCGGAACGGGCGTCTGTTGGCGACCGCGACGCTTTCGCCATGCTTGTCGGGCGCCATTATGCCTTCATTCATCGCGTCGCCTGGAAATGGTGCCGCGACAGGTCCGCGGCCGAGGATATTGCGCAGAATGTCTGCGTCCGGCTCGGATTCGCTATCCGCAACTGGCGCAAAGAGAGCGCGTTCAGGACCTGGCTCTACCGCATCACGATCAATGCCGCCCATGATCATGCCAGGTTCATCGACCGCGAGATGCGCAAGGCGAAGGCACTTGCGGTCCACGCCGCGGCTCTCGGGGACGACATCGCTTGCTACAAGCCGAGCCACAGCGATTACGTGTGGGACGCGGTTTGCACGCTGCCGGACAAGCAACGCGATGCGGTGATGCTGGTTTACGGCGAGGAATTGAGCCACGCCGAAGCTGCCGTTGTGATGGGCTGCGCTGAATCCACGGTTTCCTACCATGTGCATACCGCGCGAAAGCGGCTCGAAACGCTGTTGCGCGGGTCTGGAGACGAGCAATGATCGACAAGGATCTCAAGAGACTGGCGCGCAGCGCGCCGCCGCCGCTGGAGGATGCCAAACGCCAGGCGCTCGACGCCGCCCTTCTGGCTTTCGACAAGGCCGGGCCGGAAAAAAAGCGTGCTGCCCAAGAAGCTGCCCAAGGATCGGCCGCCGGAGGACGTCTTAGCCGTATCGTAACCTCGATACGGAGCGGACTGATGAACCAGCGCTATATGGCGGGCACCGCCCTTGCCACCTTGATGATCCTGCCTGCGGCAGCCTACATGACCTGGCAGATTGCCCAAGACCACCACGGTTTCGAGCCGGAACTCCTGGCGCCCCTGGAAATGGGCCGACCTGTCGATCCGGAGGTGACGCTGCTGAAACCATCGCCGCCTGCTCCCTTGCAGGAAGAGATGGCCGTGGCTGAAGCGACGCCGCCGATGGCGGCCGCGCCGCAGCCGGCGCAACGGGCGTTGAACCCGATGGGCGCGGCGCCGCAAGACATGCAGCGCAAGAGCTTCACGCCTCAACCCGACGGCGAGTATGGGCAGGCCAATGCACAGCTCGAGCAGGACGCCATACTGCGGTCTCCCGATTACCCGGTTCCGCAGATGGAGACCGGCCGCGACAGGGTGGAGGCGGTCGAGAGCCACAGCGTCAAGTCCGTGGCCGAACACCCGGTCTCGACCTTCTCGGCGGATGTCGACACGGCATCCTACGCGTTTGTGCGCCGGGCGCTAAAGCAGGGGGTGATGCCCGAGCCGGAGACGGTGCGGGTGGAGGAGATGGTCAATTACTTCCCCTATGCCTATCCCGGACCGGAAAGTGCGGCCACGCCGTTCCGCGCCAC
Organism: Hoeflea sp. BAL378; assembly: GCF_000759435.1. GTDB lineage: Bacteria > Pseudomonadota > Alphaproteobacteria > Rhizobiales > Rhizobiaceae > Hoeflea. The sequence goes on along the minus strand of NZ_JRJG01000016.1, from coordinate 54,153 downwards.
GGTGACGGTGACGCCAACGCCGTGGAACGCGCACACGAAGCTTCTGCACATCGGGGTGAAGGGCTACGACATCGCGCCGGCTGAGCGGCCGCGCGCCAATCTGGTGTTTCTCCTCGATGTGTCGGGGTCAATGCAGGAGCCCGACAAGCTGCCGCTGCTCAAGACGGCCTTCCGGCTGCTGGTCAACACGCTCGATCCGGCCGACACGGTGTCGATCGTCACCTATGCGGGCGAGGCGGGCACGGTGCTCGAGCCGACGCCGGTTTCAGAGCGACGCAGGATCCTCGACGCCATGGACGCCTTGCGTCCCGGGGGATCGACCGCAGGAGCGGCCGGTCTTGCGGAAGCCTACAGGCTCGCCGAGAAAGGCTTTGTCGAAGGCGGGGTCAACCGGGTGATGCTCGCCACCGATGGCGACTTCAATGTCGGCCAGAGCGACGACCGGTCGCTCACCGCGATGATCGAGAAGAAACGGGAGACCGGCGTGTTCCTGTCGATCTTCGGCTTCGGGCAGGGCAACTACAACGACCAGCTGATGCAGGCGCTCGCGCAGAACGGCAACGGCGTCGCGGCCTATATCGACACGCTCGCGGAGGCCGAGAAGACGCTGGTGCAGGAAGCCTCGGCGTCGCTGTTCCCGATTGCGTCGGACGTGAAGTTCCAGCTCGAGTTCAATCCGGCCATGGTGGCCGAGTATCGCCAGATCGGCTTCGAGACCCGGGCTCTCAATCGCGAGGACTTCAACAATGACCGGGTGGATGCGGGCGAGATCGGTTCCGGCCACACCGTCACCGCGATTTACGAGATCACTCCCGTAGGCAGCCCGGCGGTGCTCAACAGCGACCTGCGCTATGGCGACCCCGCACCGGCCTCGAATGCCGCCCGTGGCGATGAACTGGCCTTTCTCAAGATCAGGGCCAAGCTGCCGGGCGAGGCGCAAAGCAGGCTGACCGAAATACCCGTCGGCCAGACCGCGGAAGTGGGCAGTTTTGCCGACGCGCCCGAGGATGTCCGGTTTTCGGTCGGTGTCGCAGCCTTTGGGCAGAAGCTTCGCGATGCCGACCAACTCGGCGATTTCGGCTTTGACGCGATTGAAAGGATTGCGCTGGAGGCCCGCGGCGATGACCCCTTCGGCTACCGGGCGGAATTCCTCCAACTGGTGCGGCTGGCCGAGGGCCTTGACCGGTAAGGGCTGAAGAACTGCCGGCGATCCCGCAAGAGCGGTCCGGCGTGGCTCATGGTGTATCGCCGGACGCTTCCTTGCCGTGGCTTTGCCCGCACAAGACTTTTCTGGTGGCCAACGTAACGCCAGAAGGCCTTGGCGCAGGGCCGGACCATCTAAAATAAGCATTTAAAAACAACGAGGAGATCGAAAGTTTCCGAATCCGGACGCGATGGCTCTTGCAAAAGATATATCTTTACGTAGATATTGCGTCATCAAGTGCTATCGACCTAAAGAAAGGATATCCAGCATGTTTGGAATGCACAGACACAGATGCCACGGCGACCATCATCATTTCGCGGGTCCCGAAGGGGGTGGAGGACGCGGCCATGGAGGTGGACGGGGCGGGCCGTTCGGGCGCCATCGCGGCGGGCCGTTCGGCGGCGGCGGCAAGCGCATGTTCGACGCCGGCGCGCTGCGGCTCGTGGTCCTCGGCCTGATCGCCGAGCAGCCGCGCCACGGCTACGACATCATCAAGGCGCTCGAGGCCCGGTTCCAGGGCGCCTACAGCCCGAGCCCCGGCGCGATCTACCCGATGCTGCAGATGCTGGAGGAGGCGGATCTCGTCTCGTCCCAGATGCAGGGCGCCAAGAAGCTGTTCTCGATCACGCCGGAAGGCCAGGCCTATCTCGAGGACAACCGGGTCGATCTCGACCGGATCAACGCGCAGATCGACGAGGCGTCCGAGGAAATCCAGGGCGTGTCGCTGGGCGCGGAGTTCCGCCTGCTCAGGCGGTCGCTGTTCCGCCAGGTGCGCAGCGGCGGCTTTTCTGCCGGCCAGGCGCAGCAGGCGCTCGAGATCCTGAAGAAGGCGCGGCAGGACATCGAGGATCTGCAGGGCGGAGCGGGGCAGGCCGGCCCGGACCGGGACTGACCGGACCAGGGCTGTCAGCCCACAGGCAACCAAAAAGGCCGGCGCATGCGCCGGCCTTTGTCGTTTCGAATGACGGTTTGCTCAGCCCCGGCGGCCGCGGCGTTCGCGGGTGGGGGCGGGGTTGTCGGTGGCGACCGTGTTACGCATCGGGCCGATGCGCTCGACAATGCTGGCCACTGTCGGGCGCTGGGCCTTGATGTGGCTGTCGACGGCCTTCCGCATGGCGGCGAGATGGTCGCAGGACGTGCCGCAGCAGCCGCCGATGATGCGGGCGCCGGCGTCGATGGCGAGGCGGGCGTAGTCGGCCATCAGCGGCGGCGTGCCGGAATAATGGATCTCGGTGCCGCGGAATTCGGGGATGCCGCAATTGCCCTTGACCACGACGATGGCGTCGGGATCGGCGTCGGTCATGTCGAGCAGCGAGGACAGGATGTCGGACGCGCCGACCCCGCAATTGGCGCCGACGGCCACCGGGCCGTCGCCGATGTCCCGGGCCAGCGAATGGATGTCGCGCGGGTGCACGCCCATCATGGTCTTGCCGGCGGTGTCGAAGGAGCCGGTGTAGACGTAAGGAAGGCCGGCGTCGGTGGCGGCCTGGGCGGCGGCGCGGATCTCGTCGGTGGCCGACATGGTCTCGATCCAGACCACGTCGATGCCGCCTTCCTTGAGGCCGGCGATCTGCTCGGCGAAGGATTCCACGGCCGATTCATAAGTCATCGCGCCCAGCGGCACCAGCAGGTCGCCGGTGGGGCCGACGGAGCCGGCGACGATCACCTTGCGCGGCGCCTTGTCGGCCACCGCGCGGGCGATCTCGGCGGCCTTCCTGTTGAGCGCGTGCACCCGGTCGTCGGCGTGGTGCAGCTTGAGCCGGTTGCGGGTGCCGCCGAAGCTGTTGGTGAGGATGATGTCCGATCCGGCGTCGACGAAATCCTGATGCAGCTTGGTGATCTTCTCGGGCGCCGTCTCCAGCCACATCTCTGGCGCCTCGCCGGATTCGAGCCCCATGGCGAACAGATTGGTGCCCGTCGCGCCGTCGGCGAGAAGAATGCCCTTTTCGGCCAAGAGGTCGGCGAGCGGATTGGGTGCGGACATGGAGGTCTCCTGTGTAATTGAGCAACGTATAAAGATGTCTTTATGTCATTGCAACAGGGATCGGCTCCGGACAGCAAAAAACCCCGCCGGCTGCGCGCGCGCCGGCGGGGTCTTGTGTCTTTGGATCCGGGCCAAAGCCGGGATCAGGCCCTGTCTCAGGCGGCGGCCGTCTCGTGGTCGACCGGCGTCACCATGGCGGAGATCACCTCGTTGATTGCCAGCTTGCCCAGCACGGCGCCCGACGCATCGGTCACATGCGCCTCGGGCACATTGCTGTCGGTCATCTTCTTGGCGGCGATCTCGAGCACCGTGCCCGTCAGGATCGGCATGCCCTTGGGCTCGCCCGACAGCGGAGCCATGACCATGTCGACCGAGATCACCCGGCCGCGATTGACCTCGCGCACGAAGCTCGAGATGTACTCGTCGGCGGGACGCAGCACGATTTCCTGCTTGGTGCCCTGCTGCACCACTTCGCCATCGCGCAGGATGGCGATGCGGTCGCCCAGGCGCAGCGCCTCGTCGAGATCGTGGGTGATGAAGACCACGGTCTTGCGGATTTCCTTCTGCAGATCGAGCAGCACCGTCTGCATGTCCATGCGGATCAGCGGGTCGAGCGCCGAGAAGGCCTCGTCCATCAGAAGGATCGGCGCGTCGTTGGTCAGCGCCCGGGCGAGACCCACGCGCTGCTGCATGCCGCCCGAGAGCTGGTTGGGATAATTGTCCTCGAAGCCGTCGAGGCCGACGCGGGAAATCCAGCGCCGCGCCTGCTTTTCCTGCTCCTCGCGGGGCAGGCCCTGGATCTCCAGGCCGTAGACCGTGTTTTCCAGCACCGTGCGGTGCGGAAGAAGCGCGAACTTCTGGAACACCATCGCCGTCTTGTGGCGGCGGAACTCGCGCAACTGCGCCTCGTTCATCTTGACCACATCCTCGTCGCCGACGATGACCTCGCCCGCGGTCGGATCGATCAGCCGGTTGATGTGGCGGATCAGGGTGGACTTGCCCGAGCCCGACAGGCCCATGACCACCTGGATGCCGCCGCCGGGCATGTCGATGTTGATGTCCTTGAGGCCGAGCACATGACTGTGCTTCTCGTTGAGCTCGGCCTTGGTCATGCCGGCCTTGACGGCGTCGATATAGGCGTCGGGATTGCTGCCGAAGATCTTGTAGAGATTCCGGATGCTGATGCCGATGCCAGCCATGTGCTCAGCCATGAACCACCTCCAGGTGCTTTTGCAGCCGCTTGCCATAGGCCTGGCTGGTGCGGTCAAAGATGATGGCGATGCCGACGATGGCGAGGCCGTTGAAGACGCCCAATGTGAAATACTGGTTGGCGATGGCCTTGAGCACCGGAAGGCCGAGGCCCTGCACGCCGATCATCGAGGCCACCACGACCATGGCGAGCGCCATCATGATGGTCTGGTTGACGCCGGCCATGATGGTGGGCAGCGCGAGCGGCATCTGCACGTTCTTGAGCCGCTGCCAGTTGGACGAGCCGAAGGCGTCCGCCGCCTCGAGCACATCCTTGTCGACGAGCCTGATGCCCAGATTGGTAAGGCGGATGATCGGCGGAATGGCGTAGACCATCACCGCGATCAGCCCGGGGACGCGGCCGATGCCCAGCAGCATGACCACGGGAATGAGGTAGACGAAGCTCGGCATGGTCTGCATCACGTCGAGGACGGGATTGAGCATCGCCTGGATCCGGTTCGACCGCCCCATGAGAATGCCGATGGGGATGCCGAGGATGATGGCCATGATCGTCGCCACGACCGTCATGGCGACGGTCTTCATCGTGTCTTCCCACATGTCGAAATAGCCGATCAGCAGCAGGGTGATGACGACTCCGGCGGTGATCTTCCAGCTCCGGCTGGCGAGCCAGGCGATGATGGCGAAACCGAGGATCACCAGCGGCCAGGGCGAGGTGGTGAGCAGCTGTTCGACGCGGAACATGAACCACTGCACCGGATAGAGGGCGGTTTCGAACACGTCGCCATAAGCGCGGGTGAAATTGCGGAAGCCGAGGTCGATCGCCTTTTTCAGGGCGGTCAGTCGCTCGGTGTCCATTGCGGGAAATTCTGTGAACCAGTCCATATTCACGCTCCAAATACGGAAAATAGTGAAGGCCGATCGTCGGGCGACCAGCCGTTCATCGCTGCCTCTGGCCAGATGAATGCACCTGCCGGCGCGTGCCCCCGGTCGTGGCTGCAGGACGCTGCAGAATTTCGAGCTGCTGCATGAGTTCCCCTGAATCGATTCCCATCGAAGGAATCACGCAGCCGTTCCCCTGCCGCGGCGCCCTGAATAAAAGTGTGGCGGGCCAGGCCCGCCACACACTCAGCGATGATTACATCACTGCTTTCTTGACTTTTTCAGCCGCTTCCGGCGACACCCACTGCGTCCAGATGTCCTCGTTTTCCTTGAGGAAGTGACGGGCGCCGGCTTCGCCGGTGGCCTGGTTGTCGGCCATCCAGGCCAGGAGGCCGTTCACGGTCGAGTTGGGCCAGCTCCGCTTGGCGAGGTACTCATAGGCCGGGCCGGCGCGGTTCTTGAACTCGTCGGTCACGACCGTGTAGACTTCCGACTTGGACCAGGCGTTCTTCTTGGGGTCCGGGCAGTCGGTGATCGAGGTGCAGCGGTCCCATTCTTCCTTGTCGTGCGGCACGCCATGGTCGAGCTTGACCATTTCGTACTTGCCGAGGATCGCGGTCGGGGCCCAGTAGTAGCCGAGCCACGGTTCCTGGCCTTCGTAGGCCTTGGCGATCGAGCCGTCGAGGCCGGCGGCGGAGCCGGTTTCCACCGTCACGAAACCCTTCTCTTCGGCGCCATAGGCCTTGAAGAGATTGGTGGTGATGATGCGGCAGCCCCAGCCTTCGGGGCAGTTGTAGACGGCGCCCTTGCCGGCATTTTCCATGCCGGGGGCAGGGAACAGTTCGGGATGCGCCAGCGCATCGTCGATCGACTTGATCTCGGGATGGGCTTCCGCGAAGTATTTCGGAATCCACCAGCCTTCGACGCCGCCATCGCTGAGCGATTCGGACGCGTAGTGCAGCTTGCCTTCGGCGACAGCCGCGTCGAGCAGGGTGCGCAGCGAGTTGATCCAGGCTTCCGGAGCGACGTCCGGTTCCTGCTTTTCGACCATGGAGGTGAGCGTCGGCGTGGTGTCGCCGGCGACCAGTTCGGCTTCGCATCCATATCCTTCGGACAGGATGATCTGATCGATGTTTGCGAGGACTTCCGCGGAAGCCCAGTTCATGTTGGCGATGGTGACGCGGCCGCAGTCCTGGTCTTGGGCGGATGCGACACCGGCAAAGCCCATAAGGCCAACGGCGAGGACAGTGGAAGCGAGAAGCTTCTTCATATTTAAGACCTCCCAGTCTTAGTAAGCAGTTGTTTGTTCCGTTGTTCGGCAAACCCGGTCACTGCGTATACCGAGGCCGATGGAATTGAAGGCACTTCGCCTTGCGGTCATTGAAAACCAATTTGCGCCCCAAACAGGACGCAAAGACGACATCAATTAGCGCAGGAGCGTCTTGAGGAACTCTGTCACAAGCCGGCCTGCTCTTGAAGTGCCACCTGCTAGGGTAAGGACTTGACGGCAGAAATCAACAGCGCCTTCGGGAATTTGTAAAAGCCGCACTCCGCGCCTGGGCGGCACATCGTTAATGCGCGCGGCCGAAATAAATCGCCCGATTCATGAATGCTTAGGGTTTCACTAACTCTCCGGTAACGATGTCCGGGTTACACATTCCTCACGGCGGGGGACAACCGCCGACCATCCCGGATCAGGTATTGCGTACCGGGATGTCGCGAACCTCGCGCGTATCTGTGGGGTCGCCAGGCGTATTTTTGGCAGGCCGTTCGAACCGCAAGGTCCGGACGGCCTTCGCATTTGCGGCCTGCGCATCCGGGCGCAAAAAGACCGGACGTTGTCACGCCCGGCCCGATCACGATCTTCTCGGATTTCGGATAGCGCGCCCGGCGCGCCTCAGCAGCCTGCGGACAGCGTGCGGATGACGCTGTTGACGATGCCGGTGCGGGGCTTCTGGTTGGGCTTCTGGGCGGGGAGGACGCCGTTCCAGGCGATCTGGACGCGGTTGGCGGAGTTGAATACGTACAGCATGGCGAAGTCTTTCTGGTGCGGGGCGATCGCCTCGGTCGGGCGGTCGGCAACTGTCCCTGCTCTAGGCCCATCACTTGCGCCGGGATGCATCAAATCCGCCGGGCGATGTCGCAATCCAGATGTCGCAAAAAGAAATCTCACCGGGCGCGCCGCCATGGTTAACACGCGGTGAACGCCCGGAGCGGCGACACCCCTTTTGATCAGCGCGCGGCGGTGCTATCGAACGCTCCATGACACGCGCAGTGATGTTTCAGGGAACCGGGTCGGACGTGGGCAAGACCGTGCTGGTCGCGGGCTTCTGCCGGCTTGCGGCCAATCGCGGCCTCAGCGTGCGCCCGTTCAAGCCGCAGAACATGTCCAACAACGCCGCCGTCGCCGATGACGGCGGCGAGATCGGCCGGGCGCAATGGCTGCAGGCGCTGGCCTGCCGGGTGCCTGCCAGCGTGCACATGAACCCGGTGCTGCTCAAGCCGCAATCGGAGACCGGCTCGCAGGTGGTGGTGCAGGGCAGGGTGGTGGGCCACGCCCGCGGCCGCGACTACCAGAAGCTCAAGCCCGAACTCATGGCGGCGGTGATGGACAGTTTCGCCCGCGTGGGCGCCGGCGCCGACCTGGTGCTGGTCGAAGGCGCGGGCTCTCCGGCGGAGATCAACCTTCGCGCCGGCGACATCGCCAATATGGGATTTGCGACACGCGCACGGGTGCCGGTGGTGCTGGTCGGCGACATCGACCGCGGCGGCGTGATCGCCTCGGTGGTGGGCACCCACACGATCCTGCCCGCGGACGACCGGGCGATGATCGCGGGCTATCTCATCAACAAGTTCCGCGGCGATGTGAGCCTGTTCGACGACGGCATTTCCGCCATCGCCGGCTTCACAGGCTGGCCCTGCCTCGGCGTGGTTCCCTGGCTGAAGGCCGCCGCACGGCTGCCGGCCGAGGATTCGGTGGCGCTCGAGCGGCTCGTGCGCGGCGAGGCGCGGGCGCTCAAGGTCGCGGTGCCGGTGCTGTCGCGGATCGCCAATTTCGATGATTTCGATCCGCTCAAGACCGAGCCCGAGGTGGAGCTGGTGTTCGTGCGTCCCGGCGAACCCTTGCCCGCCGACGCGGGCCTGGTGATCCTGCCGGGATCGAAATCCACCATCGCCGATCTCGCCTTCTTCCGCAGCCAGGGCTGGGACCGGGACCTCGAGGCGCACCGCCGCCGCGGCGGGATGATCATCGGCATCTGCGGCGGGCTGCAGATGCTGGGGCGCAGCGTGCGCGACCCGTTAGGAATCGAGGGCGGCGACACCGAGGCGGAAGGCCTGGGGTTCCTCGACATCGACACCGAGATGGCGCCGGAAAAGACCGTGCGCAACATCAAGGCCCGCTCGGCGGTGCATGATGTGGCGCTGTCGGGCTACGAGATCCATTTGGGCGTGAGCCGCGGCCCGGATGCGCTGAGGCCGATGACGCTGATCGACGGACGTCCCGACGGCGCGGTCTCGGCCGACGGCCTCGTGTCGGGCACCTATCTGCACGGGCTGTTCGACTCCGACGCCTACCGCGCCCGGCTGCTGGCGGGGTTCGGGCTGAACGGCGGGGCGACCGATTTCCGCGGCGACGTGGACGCCGCGCTCGACGAGATCGCATCGGAGCTCGACCGGCTGGTGGGCTTCGAGCGGATCATGGCGATGGCGGCGCCCGTCTGAGGCGGGAACACCGGTCGCGGATGGAGCGGGTGATGGCGCTGTCGCGATTGACAGCGGGCCGCTGCATCCGTATCACTTGAGCTTCGAATGGTTCCAGAAAACCAGTCCGGTTTTCAGGATCAAAAGGGAATGCGGAGGGATGGACCCAATCAGGGCATCTTTATCGCAGCCGACCCCGCGACTGTAGAGCGGCGAGGCAAATGTCACCGGCCCCGGAGGCCGGGCGTGCGGCAAGACAATGGTGTCGACCTGCACTGCTCCAGTCCGGACCGGACAAGCCACTGACGTGGCGGCATGATCAACAGGCGCGGACGCCTCTATATCTACGAATCGTCCCGTTTTCATGACCGCAGGACACGTTGGGAAGGCCGGCATTTGCCGATGTCGACGGCAACGTCGACACGACCCGCGAGCCAGGAGACCTGCCATTCGCACCGGTTGAGAGCCGGACCTTTGGGAGAGGTTTTCTCCCGAAGCCATTCACGGAGGTTGTCATGGCTGCCAAGATTCAAACGCTTTCCCTCACCGACCGCATCGGCGCGCGCACTGTCGCCGGCCTGATGGCGCTGGTCATCGGCTCCATCCTGGTGTTCGGGGTTGGCCTCGCCAATTCCCAGGCGCTGCACGACGCGGCGCACGACACACGGCATTCCTACGGCTTTCCCTGCCACTAAGGGATTGATGCCATGATTGTCAGGTTGCTCCTGGCGGCTCTCGCCGCCGGGCTCATTGCCGGTATGGCGATGACGCCCGCCCAATATGTCAAGATCGTTCCGCTGATCCTGCAGGCGGAAACCTATGAAGGCGGTGGCCATGATCATGGCGCGGCCGAGGCCGTGTCCTCGACCACCGCCGCCGGATCCGAAACACCCGAGGTCACCGCTACGGCGGGGCAGGATCATGACGCAAATGATCACACCCATGACGAGGGCGACGAGTCCATGCTCGGCCTCGGTCGGCTGGGCGATACCGTGCTCGCCAATCTCGTTGCCGGCGCGGGCTTCGCGCTGATGCTGGCGGCGGTGGCGCTGATCGCGGGCATCGAGTTTCCGGCCGGACGCGACGGGCTGATGCGCGGCCTGCTCTTGGGCGCCGGGGCCTGGTTCTGCGTCCAGCTTGCGCCGTCCTTCGGCCTGCCGCCGGCGGTGCCGGGATTTCCCCATGCCGATCTGGCTGACCGGCAGGGCTGGTGGATGGTCACGGTCGGCGCCTCGGCCCTCGGCCTGTGGCTCGTGGCGCTCAGGCCGGAATGGGTCGCCAGGGCGCTGGGCCTGGTGCTGATCGCCGCACCGCATGTCTGGGGCGCGCCGGTGCCCGACGACATCTCCAGCGACGTCCCCGCCTATCTCGCCTCGGCCTATGCCGCCGCCTCGCTGGCGACGACGCTGTTCTTCTGGCTGCTGCTCGGCGGGCTGCTGGGCCATTTCCTCTCCCGCGTGCCGGCGGAGCAGCGGGCGTGAGCGCACTCAGGCAGGTGACGCTGGTGCTCGGCGGCGCGCGCTCGGGCAAATCGGCCTTCGCCGAAAGCCTGGTCGAGACCGCCGCGCCAAACAGGCTCTATGTCGCCACCGGCCAGGCCTGGGACGAGGAGATGCGCGACCGCATAGCCGCGCACCAGTCCCGGCGCGGGCAGGGCTGGGAGACGATCGAGGCGCCGCTCGATCTCGCCCGGACGCTCGCCGACCAGGCAAAGCCGGACCGGCCGATCCTGGTCGATTGCCTGACGCTGTGGGTCACCAATCTGATGCTGGGCGAACACGACATTTCCCAGGCGTTCGACGGGCTTGCCGCCACGATTCCCGGTCTCAAGGGGCCGGTTGTGTTCGTTTCCAACGAGGTGGGCCTCGGCATCGTGCCCGACAACGCCATGGCGCGGGCCTTCCGCGACCATGCCGGCCGCCTCCACCAATCCATCGCAAGCCTGGCCGACGAGGTTCATTTCGTCACCGCCGGCCTGCCGCTCAAGATGAAGGGTTAACCCGATGAATGGCTCCAAGATCCCCGCAACCGTGATCACCGGCTTTCTGGGCGCCGGCAAGACCACGCTGATCCGCCACATGCTCGCCAATGCCAAGGGCAAGCGGATCGCGCTGATCATCAACGAGTTCGGCGATCTGGGCGTCGACGGCGACGTGCTCAAGGGCTGCGGCGACGAGGTCTGCTCGGAAGACGATATCGTCGAGCTCACCAATGGCTGCATCTGCTGCACCGTGGCCGACGATTTCATCCCGACCATGGAAAAGCTCTTGGCGCGCGCCAACCGCCCCGACCACATCGTCATCGAGACCTCGGGCCTGGCGCTGCCGCAGCCGCTGGTCGCCGCCTTCAACTGGCCGGGCATCAAGACCCAGGTGACCGTCGACGGCGTCGTCACCGTGGTCGACAGCGCCGCGGTCGCCGCAGGCCGCTTTGCCGACGACCACGACAAGCTCGACGCCCAGCGCCTGGCCGACGAGGGGCTCGACCACGACAGCCCGCTCGAGGAGCTGTTCGAGGACCAGTTGATGGCCGCCGACCTGATCGTGCTCAACAAGACCGACCTGATCAGCGCCGCAGATCTGAACGGGGTCCGCGATGGCATCCTCGCGCATCTTTCCCGGAAGCCGGTGTTCATCGAGGCGCGCCAGGGCGAGGTGGCGCCGGAGGTGCTGCTGGGCCTCGGCATCGGCACCGAGGACGACATCGCCAACCGCAAGTCGCACCACGAGATCCACCATGCCGACGGCCACGAGCACGATCACGACGAGTTCGAGAGCTTCGTCGTCACACTCGGCCCTGTCACCGACGCGGCCGCCTTCACCGAAGGCCTCAAGAGCCTGATCATCAGCCACGACATCCTGCGTCTCAAGGGCTTTGCCGACATGGCGGGCAAGCCGATGCGGATGGTGGTGCAGGCGGTGGGCGCGCGCATCGACACGCATTTCGACCGGCCCTGGGGCGCGGGCGAGGCGCGCGGCACGCGGCTGGTGGTGATCGGCCTGCGCGACATCGACGAGACGGCGATCCGCGCGAGCCTTGCCGGATTGACAGGCTGACGGCATGCATCTTCTCGTCGCCCAGAAGGGAAGCCTGAGCGATGGCGACGAGGCCGTCGATCTCGGCCAGAGCCCGGGCGACGTTCTCTTTCTCAGCGCCGCCGACACCGAGCTTGCGAGCATCGCCGCGGCGCGCCAGACGGCGGGGCGGATGTCCTGGCGGCTTGCGAGCCTCTCCGACCTCAAGCACCCGATGTCGGTCGACACCGTCGTGGCGAAAATGGCGCCCAGGGCGAAGCTGGTCATCGTCCGGGCGCTGGGCGGGGCGAGCTATTTTTCCTATGTGCTCGAAAGCCTGCACGCCGCCGCCGTCACCCACGGGTTTCAAATCGCCGCGCTGCCGGGCGACGACAGGCCCGATCCGGGGCTCGATCCGCTGTCGACGCTCGACCAGCCCTCGCGGGAGAGCCTCTGGGCCTATCTGATCGAGGGCGGGGCGGAGAACGCGCGCGGCTTCATCGAGTGCGCGGAGGCGCTGATTGGAGGCGGCGACCTGCCGGGGCCGGCGGCGCCGCTGCTCAAGGCCGGGCTCTGGGATCCCGGGACCGGCAATCCGTCGCTCAATGACCTGCGCAAGGGCTGGATTCCGGGCGCACCGGTGGCGGCGATCTGCTTCTACCGGGCGCTGGTGCAGAGCGGCCAGACCGCGCCGGTGGCGGCCCTGTGCGATGCCTTGATGGAGCAGGGCGTCAATGCGCTGCCGGTCTTCGTGTCGAGCCTCAAGGATCCGGTCTCTGTCGGCACCATCGAGGCGATCTTCGCTGACGCGGCCCCAGACGTGGTGATCAACGCCACTGGCTTCGCCGTGTCCTCGCCCGGAGGCCGGAGCAAGGGCACGGTGCTCGAATCCACCGGCGCGCCGGTGCTGCAGGCGGTGTTCGCCGGCGGCGGCCGCGAGGCCTGGGCGGCGTCGCACCAGGGCCTCGGCTCGCGCGATCTCGCCATGCATGTGGCGTTGCCCGAAGTGGATGGACGGGTGCTCACGCGCGCCGTCTCGTTCAAATCGGCGGCGCGGTTCGACGAGACGGTTCAGGCCAACATCGTCACCCACGCGCCCGAGCCCGACCGGGTGGCCTTCGTGGCCGAGCTTGCCGCCCGCTGGGCGCGGCTCCGGCGCACGGAGCCCAAGGACCGGCGGGTGGCGATCATTCTCGCCAACTACCCCAACCGCGACGGCCGCATCGCCAATGGCGTCGGGCTCGATACGCCCGCCGGCACGGTGGAGGTGCTCAAGGCCATGCAGGCCGCCGGATACGAGACCGGCGCGCTTCCCGCCGACGGCGACGCGCTGGTGACCGAGCTGAAGGCGGGGCCGACCAATGCGCTCAAGCCCGACCGCAGCGGCGGCGTGCCGCTGCCGCTCGCGGAGTACCGGCACTTTTTCGAAAGCCTCGATCCGTCCATCCGGGACGCCGTGACCGCGCGCTGGGGCGCGCCGGAGGAGGACCCGTTCCATCGCGACGGCGCGTTCCATCTGGCGCTGCTGCGATACGGCAATGTGGTGGCCGGCATCCAGCCGGCGCGCGGCTACAACATCGATCCGAAGGCGAGCTACCACGCGCCGGATCTTGTGCCGCCGCACGGCTATTTTGCCTTCTACGCCTGGCTACGCGGCGAATTTGACGCCCACGCCATCGTCCACATGGGCAAGCACGGCAATCTCGAATGGCTTCCGGGCAAGGCGCTGGCGCTGTCGCGGGCGTGCTATCCCGAGGCCGTGCTCGGGCCGCTGCCGCATGTCTATCCCTTCATCGTCAATGATCCGGGCGAGGGCACCCAGGCCAAGCGCCGCGCTTCCGCGGTGATCATCGACCACCTGACGCCGCCGCTCACGCGCGCGGAGAGCTACGGCCCCCTCAAGCATCTGGAAGCCTTGGTCGACGAATATTACGAGGCCTCGGGCCACGATCCGCGACGGCTCAAGCTGCTCAAGGGCCAGATCCTCGATCTGGTGCGCGACATCGGGCTCGACCAGGACGCGGGCATCGCCGAAGGCGACGACGACGACCTGGCGCTCGAAAAGCTCGACGCCTGGCTCTGCGACCTCAAGGAAATGCAGATCCGAGACGGGCTGCACATCTTCGGCCTGTCGCCCGAGGGCGGGCTGCTCACCGATCTGGTGGTGACGCTGGCGCGCATCAGGCGCGGCGAGGGGCCGGGCGGGGACAGCCTGCACCGGGCCATTGCGCGGGATGCGGGAGTTTCGGGAACAAACCCCTCCCCAATCTTGGTTAGAGAAAGCCCCTCCCCAACCCCTCCCCACAAGGGGGAGGGGCTCGACGCCGCGGGTGTTGCGCCTTCCGAAACAACCATCAACAGCAGGAAGTCCGGATTTTCTTCTGAGCCGGCTCGGCCGGGTAGCCCCTCCCCCTTGTGGGGAGGGGTTGGGGAGGGGTCTTTTCCGACAGCTTCCTTCGACCCCCTCGACTGCGCCATGGCAGACCCCTGGACCGGCCCCAAACCGGCAGAACTGCAAGCCGTCTCCGCCGACCCCTGGCGCAGCAATGGCGACACGGTGGAACGCATCGAGCTGCTGGCGATCGAACTCGTCTCCGGCCGCACCCAAGTGCCCGATGCCTGGGCCGACACCCGCGCGGTGATGGACGAGATCGAGACCCGCCTGAAGCCCTCCGTCCAGGCCTGCGGCGCCGCCGAACTTGCGGGCCTGCTCACCGCGCTCGACGGCCGCTTCGTGGCGCCGGGACCCTCGGGCGCGCCGACCAGGGGGCGGCCGGACGTGCTGCCGACGGGGCGGAACTTCTATTCGGTCGACAGCCGCGCGGTGCCGACGCCGGCGGCGTGGGAGCTGGGGCAGAGGTCGGCGGAACTGCTGGTCACCCGCCACATCCAGGATCACGGCGAATGGCCGACCTCGATGGCGCTCACCGCCTGGGGCACCTCCAACATGCGCACCGGCGGCGACGACATCGCCCAGGCCCTGGCGCTGATCGGCGCGAAACCGGTCTGGGATCCGGCCTCGCGACGGGTCACCGGCTACGAGATCATCCCGATGGCCAAGATGAAGCGGCCGCGGGTCGACGTGACGCTCAGGATCTCCGGCTTCTTCCGCGACGCCTTCCCCGACCAGATCGCGCTGTTCGACCGCGCCGCGCGCGCCGTGGCGGCGCTGGAGGAGGACGAGGGCGACAACCCGCTCGCCGCCCGGGCGCGCAGCGAGACGGCCAAGCTGATCGCCGCCGGGTCGTCTCCGGAAGAGGCGGCGCGGCAGGCCTCGTTCCGCGTGTTCGGCTCCAAGCCCGGCGCCTATGGCGCGGGCCTGCAGGCGCTGATGGACGAGGGCGGCTGGACCGATCGCGGCGAGCTGGCCGAAGCCTTCGTCGTCTGGGGCGGCTATGCCTATGGCGCCGGCGAGGAGGGGCAGGCGGCGCACGAACTGTTCGAGCAGCGATTGTCCACCGTGGAGGCCGTGGTGCAGAACCAGGACAACCGCGAGCATGATCTTCTCGATTCCGACGACTACTACCAGTTCGAGGGCGGCATGACGGCGGCGGTGGAAGCCGCGCGCGGCACAAGGCCGGCGGTCTACCACAATGATCATTCCCGGCCCGAGCGGCCGGTGATCCGCTCGCTGGAAGAAGAGATCGCCCGCGTCGTGCGCGGCCGCGCGGTCAATCCGAAATGGATCGACGGCGTCAAGCGCCACGGCTACAAGGGCGCCTTCGAGATGGCGGCGACGGTGGATTATTTGTTCGCCTTCGCGGCCACGACGGGCGCGGTGCGGGATGCTCATTTCGAGGCGGTCTACCAGGCCTATCTCCAGGACGAGGACACGCTCGCCTTCCTGCGCGAGAAGAATCCCGATGCGCTCAAGGAGATGGCGCAGAAATTCGAGGAGGCGATTTCGCGCGAGCTGTGGACGCCGAAATCGAATTCGGCCAAGTTCGCCCTGTCCCAACTGGCGCAAGGAGATGGCCGACATGGGTGAGCTCACCGGAAAATGCCTGTGCGGCGGCGTGCGCCTGAGGGTCAAGGGCGCCATCATCGGCGCCAATCACTGTCACTGCGAAAGCTGCCGCCGGGCGACCTCGTCGCCGGTGACGAGCTTCTTCACCGTGGCCTCGCAGGACGGTTTCCTGGAAGGGGAGCCGCTGCGGTTCTTTGCGTCGTCTCCCGGCGTGAAACGCGGCTTTTGCTCCCATTGCGGCGCGCCGTTGAGCTATCAATCCGACCAACGGCCGGGCGAGACCGATTTCTATGTCATGCTGCTCGAAGAACCGGCCGCAATCACGATGCGGCAACACGATCACTGGAACGAACGCGTCGGCTGGCTGAACGTGGTCGACGACCTGCCGAAAGACGAGGGCTGAGCATGACCATCACCATCACCACGGTCGAAAGCAATGACGGCGCCTTCTCCCATGCGGTGGAGGAGCTGATCGACGCCACCGCCGCGGAGCTCGGCTATCCGTTCGATCCGGTCCGCTTCGAACTCAAGGCGGCGAGCGCCGATCTTGATCTTGCCGGCGGGCTGGTGGGCTATTCCATCCAGGGCTGGCTGTACATCAAGCTGCTCGGCGTGGCCGAGACCGAGCGGGGCAACGGCATCGGCCGCGCGCTTCTGGCCAAGGCGGAAGAGTATGCACGGGAGACCGGCCTGGTCGGCGTCTATCTCGACACGTTCGAATTCCAGGCGCCGCGGTTTTACAAGGAATTGGGCTATACTGAATGCGGCAGGCTGCCCGCCACCGCCGGCGCGCCGCAGCGGATCTGGTTCGCCAAGCCTTTCGCGCCCGCGCAGGGCGCGTGAGCCGATGGCGGGCGGGGCGGCGCTTGAGGCGCCGGAACTGAAGAGAAACAGGATGGACAGGCAATGAGCGAACGCGGAAAAATCACCGACGGCATGAGCGAGGAGGATCTCAACGCGCGGCACGCCGACAAGATGGCCAAGAAGAAGGCCGCGCGCGAGAAGATCATGGCCACCAAGACCGGCGAGAAGGGCCTGGTGATCGTCCACACCGGCAAGGGCAAGGGCAAGTCGTCGGCGGCCTTCGGCATGATCTTCCGCCACATCGCCCACGGCAAGCGCTGCGCGGTAGTGCAGTTCATCAAGGGCGCGATGTCCACCGGCGAACGCGACCTGATCCTCAGGCATTTCTCCGACCTCTGCCAGTTCCACACCATGGGCGAGGGCTTCACCTGGGAGACGCAGGACAAGGCCCGCGACATCGAGATGGCCCAGGCCGCCTGGAAAAAGGCCAAGGAGATGATCCGCGACGAGCGCAACTCCATGGTGCTGCTCGACGAGATCAACATCGCCCTGCGCTACGACTATCTCGACGTCAATGACGTCATCGCCTTCCTGAAGGAAGAAAAGCCGCCGATGACCCATGTCGTGCTCACCGGCCGCAACGCCAAGGAAGAGCTCATCGAGTTCGCCGACCTGGTGACCGAGATGGAAATGATCAAGCATCCGTTCCGCTCGGGCGTGAAGGCGCAGATCGGCGTGGAATACTAGACACATCCTCAGGGGAGCCGGGCAGCCATGACCCTATCAGCAAGCTGGCAGTTCTGGGCGCTGGTGGCGGCGGTGTTCGCGGCGCTGACCGCGATCTTCGCCAAGATCGGCGTCAGCGACATCGACAGCGATCTCGCCACCTTCATCCGCACCTGCGTGATCATGCTGGTGCTCGGCGCGATCCTGACGGCGATGGGCAAGTGGCGCCAGCCGCAATCGATCCCGCTCAAGACCTGGATCTTCCTCGGCCTGTCGGGCCTTGCCACCGGCGCGTCCTGGCTCGCCTATTTCCGCGCCCTGAAACTCGGCGACGCCGCCCGGGTGGCGCCGCTCGACAAATTGTCGATCGTCCTGGTGGCGATCTTCGGCGTGCTGTTTTTGGGCGAGCACCTCTCGGGCCTGAACTGGCTCGGCGTGGCGCTGATCGGCGCCGGCGCGATATTGCTTGCAGTGTTCTAGCGCCAAAGTTCCCTGCGGCCGGGCGAAAGCACCAGACCGCAGGGACGTTCAAAGCTGTGTGGAATCCGGCCGTTTCACCGTGAAGCAGCGGGCCTCACGGCAAGGGGCGGCGGTCCCGCGGGGCTCAGGAGGCCTCGTCGCATTCAACGATGACGCAGACATCGTCGCTGGAGGTTCGTTCCGCGCATTCATTGAGCGCACGTTCGGCGGCGTCACTCTCGTTGTCGAAATTGTAGCTGTAGCCGTAACTGTCGTCTTCTTCGGCAAGCGCTATGCACCCCCAGGCCAAAGCCGGGCCCGCTGAGGCTGCGGCGACAGCTCCGGCAAAGAGGACAGTCAGCAGATTCCTTTGAACTTTTTTCATGAACGATCCTCTGTGGAAGGGTGAATTAGGGCAAGCTAATCTTTTTCCCAAGGAAAACAATCGGATTCTTGGCTGCCCGATCAGATGCCCAGCCAGACCCGCACGGGGTTGGCCGGATCGGCGATCAGCTTCGCCGCCAGAGCCACGCAGGTGATCACCAGGAGCGGCTTGATGATCCTGGCCCCGATCTTCATCGCCAGCCGCGAGCCGGCCTGGGCGCCCAGGAACTGGGCCACCCCCATCATCAGCCCGATCTTCCAGGAGATCACGCCGACAACGGTGAAGACCGCGAAGGCGCCGAGATTCGAGGCGAAGTTCAGGAGCTTGGTGTGGGCGGTGGCCTTGAGCAGGCCATAGCCCGCCAGTCCCACGAAGGCCAGCATGAAGAACGAGCCCGCGCCGGGGCCGAAGACGCCGTCATAAAGGCCGATCAGCGGCACGACGATCAGCCCGAACAGGAAGGGCGAGAGCCGCCGCGCCCGGTCGATGTCGCCCATGTTGGGCTTCAGCGCGAAATAGAGCGCGATGGCGACCAGCAGGAACGGCAGCACCGCGCGGAAGACATCGCCGGGAACGATCGTGGCCAGAAGCGCGCCGAGCGCCGCGCCCGCGGCCGACAGCACGGCGGAGGGCAATTGCGCCCGGAGGTCGACATGGCCCTTGCGGGCATAGGCGACCGTGGCCGAGCCCGAGCCGAACAGGCCCTGCAGCTTGTTGGTGCCGAGCGCCTCGACCGGGGCGAATCCGGCCAGCAGCAGCGCCGGCACGGTGATCAGCCCGCCGCCGCCGGCGATCGCATCGACAAAGCCCGCGAGGAAGGCCGCGGCACAGAGCAGCAAGGTCAGCGTCAGGGACAGGTCTTCCATCAAACAGCCTGGACGGAGGGAAGGGCGGGGCAGGGTGCGTCCTATGGCATGCGACGGCGCTCTGGACAATCGTCGGTCGGCGTTTACATTCCTTTTGACCGGGACTCTTCCCGATCAGGAGATGGGATGCGCGGAATTCTTGCATCGATTGCGCGGCTGTTCGAGCGAAACCCGCATTTTTCGGGTCCGCTCGCCGAGCTGTCGGAGGATCCGGTCGCGCTCGCCGAGATCCTGGTGCTGTTCCGCATGGTGCTGGCCGACGGCATCGTCCAGCCGTCGCAGCTCCGGGCCTTCGAGCGCCTCTGCGCCGAGCATTTCGGCGTCGGCCCGGAGGACATGCCCGAGCTCCACGCTTTGCTCGACTCGCCCAAGGCGCGGGCCTGCGAGGCCGAGGCCTTCACGCTCATCAGGCAGCTTGACACGGAGGCGCGAACCACCCTTCTTGGCGGCATGGTGCGGATCGCCAACGCCAACGCCAACGGCAACGGCACGCGCGACGCGCTCGACGACCGGCTGATCCGCAGGACCGCGAGCCTGCTCGGGCTCGGCCCGCAGGCCGGCATTGACGAAAAGGAACAGGGCATGACCGATACGCCGCACGATCCGCCGCAGGAGCCGCACCGGGAGACCTCGCTGGGCGAACGGGTCCGGGGCTTCCTCGACCGCTATTCGTCGCTGAACAGGGTCGCGCATGACCCGATCCTGACCGCCGAACTGCTGCTCCTGGTGCGGATGTCCTTTGCCGACAAGACCGTGGAAGCCGCCGAGGCCGACGCCTTCGCCGCGATCTGCACGCGGCTGCTCGGGCTCAATGGCGACGAGCTCACCGATATTCTCAAATATCTCCACGAATTCGGCTATGAGACCACCGACGCGCAGGCCGCCGACATGCTTGCCGATCTTAATGACGCGCGCAAGCGCGAGATCCTCGATCACCTGGCGCTGGTGGCCAAGGCCGACGGCGAGGTGACCGACCGCGAACGGCGGCTGCTCGAGGCCACGGCGCGGCGACTGGGCTTCGCCTGAGCGGCCCGGGCGGCCCGATTTCCCTCTTGGCGCAGATCGGCGCGGCATTGGCGCAATCGGCATTTGACGTTAAAAAGCCGAAAGCCTAAGACAGGCCCATGTGCGACGGCGCCTGATGACAGGCTGAGAGAAATTCCGGTGCGGCCGACTTACTTCAAGGGCCAAATCCGGAGCTGTCCGGTTCGGTAAGACGGGAGGCGTCCGAGAAGGGCGCGGACCGGTTGTCCGGCGTATCGTGCTGTTCTTGTCACGTTGTCCGGAGGTTCCCCGATGCGCACCCTAGTCCTGTCTCTCCTTGTCCTGGTTCCGGGCGCGCCGGCCGCGCTCGCCCATGGCGGCCATATCGGCGATATGGCGGGCCATTCGCATTGGCTGGGCTGGGCGGCGACGGCGGCGGCCGCAGCGCTCGCGGCCTGGGCGATCAAGCGCAAGACCAGGGACAGCGACGCCGAGGAGCCCGAGGCCGACGCAGCCGACGCCGAGACCCGTCCCGAAACCGCGGAGGCCTGAGCCATGAGCATGTCCGGAATTCCCGCCAACACCGGCATCATGGTCTGCGGCCATGGCAGCCGCAACCAGAACGCCGCCCGCGAATTCGCCACCGTGGCCGAGGGGCTGAAGGCCCGCTATCCCGACATTCCGGTCGAATACGGCTATCTCGAATTCTGCAATCCGGTGATCTCCGAAGGGCTCGACCGGCTGCGCGCCAGGGGCGTCACAAGGGTGCTGGCGGTGCCGGGCATGCTGTTTGCCGCGGGCCACGCCAAGAACGACATTCCCTCGGTGCTCAACACCTACCAGGCGCAGAACCCCGGCACGGTGATCAATTACGGCCGCGAACTCGGCATCGACCTGAAGATGATCCGCGCCGCCGGCGCCCGCATCCAGGAATGCATCGACGCGGCCAATGCCGCCGAGGGCGAGGTGGCGCTTCACGACACGCTCTTGATGGTGGTGGGCCGCGGCTCGTCCGATCCCGACGCCAATTCCAACGTGTCGAAAGTGATGCGGATGCTGTGGGAGGGCTTCGGCTTCGGCTGGGCCGAGACCTGCTATTCGGGCGTCACCTTCCCGCTGGTCGGCCCCGGGCTCAAACACGCCGCCAGGCTCGGCTACAAGCGCATCATCGTGTTTCCCTATTTCCTGTTCACCGGCGTGCTGGTCAAGCGGATCTATTCCGAGACCGATCTGGTGGCGGCCGATCATCCGGAGATCCAGTTCGTCAAGGCGTCCTATCTCAGCGACCACCCGCTGGTCATCGACACGTTCGAGGACCGGGTGCAGGAGATCGTCGACGGCCAGGCGCTGATGAATTGCCAGATGTGCAAGTACCGCGAGCAGGTGCTGGGTTTCGAGGCCGAGGTCGGCCTGCCGCAGGAAAGCCACCACCACCATGTCGAGGGCATCGGCGGCGGGCTCGAGAACTGCCCCTGCCAGGGCGATTGCGACGCCTCCTGCCGCGACGAGGAGTTCTGCAAGGCGCACGGCCTGCCCTGGACCCCGGTGCACAGCCATACGAGCCCCGCGCCGCTCGCGCCGGTGCACGATCATTCCCATGGCCATGATCACCCCCATGACCATTCCCATGACGGGCACGGCCACTCTCACGATCACGATCACGGACATAACCACGGGCACGATCATGACCATGGTCACGATCATCCTCACAGCGCCCATGGCCACGCGCATGGCCACGATCATGATCACCCGCACGATCACGACCACGGGCATGACCATGCCCATCACCACCATCCCTATCCCCATGCCGACCACCCGCACGGACCGCGGTCGATGGACAAGAAGAAGGGCTGAGCGGTGACCGCCGTCCGCCTCCGCGATCCGGCCGAGATCTACCGGCGCTCCTTCGCCATCATCCGCGCCGAGGCGGATCTTGCGCGCTTCGATGCGGCGTCGGAGGAGGTGGCGGTCAGGATGATCCATGCCTGCGGCATGGTGGACCTGGCGGCCGACATCGTCGTCTCGCCCGGCTTCGCCGAGGCCGCGCGGGCGGCGCTGATGGCCGGCGCGCCGGTGCTCTGCGACGCGGAGATGGTGCGCAACGGGATCATCACGCGGTTGATGCCGAGCGGCAACGAGGTGATCTGCCTGCTCAACGACGCCCGCGTCCGCTCCATCGCCGCGCGCGATGCGACGACGCGGTCGGCGGCCCAGGTCGATCTCTGGGCCGACCGCATGAAGGGCGCGGTGATCGCCATCGGCAATGCGCCGACCGCGCTCTACCGGCTGCTCGAGCTGATCGACGCCGGCGCGCCCAGGCCCGCCGCCATCATCGGCGTGCCGGTCGGCTTCGTCGGCGCGGCGGAGAGCAAGGACGCGCTGATCGCCGATCCGCGCGGGCTCGAATTCCTCGCGGTGAAGGGACGGCGCGGCGGCAGCGCGCTCGCAAGTGCTGCGGTCAATGCGCTTGCCGGGGGGCTCGAAGGCCATGGCTAGCGCGTTCGCCGGGCCGGCCTGGCTCACCATCCTCGGCATCGGCGACAACGGCCTCGACAGCCTGACGCCGCCGGCGCGGACCCTGTTCGAGGCGGCCGAGACCATCATCGCGCCCGAGCGGGTGCTCAAGCGCATCGACTGCGGCGGGCGCGAGACCATCCCCTGGACCTTCGGCATCCGGGAGACCCTCGCCTTGGTGATGGCCCGGCGCGGAACGCCGGTGACGATCCTCGCCACCGGCGACCCGATGTTCTACGGCGTCGGCGCGACGCTGATGCGCGATCTCGACAGGAGTGAGATCCGGGTGATCCCGTCGCCCTCGGCGTTCTCGCTCGCCGCCGCCCGGCTCGGCTGGGCGCTGCAGGATGCGGCGATGATCTCGCTGCACGGCCGCTCGGTGCACGGGCTCGCCGCGCATGTGCAGCCGGGTGCCAGGATCCTGGCGCTGACCTCATCCGGCCGCACCGTGGTGGAGGCGGCGCAGATCCTGAGCGCGCGGGGCTACGGCCGCTCGGAGCTGCAGGTGCTCGAGCATCTGGGCGGGCCGGAGGAACGCGTCAAGTCGATGCGGGCCGACCGCATCGCCGCCGAAACGCCCGTCTTCGCCGATTTCAACACGCTGGCGATCGCCTGCGTGGCCGAGCCCGGCGCGGTGCTGCTGCCCGCGCTTCCGGGACTGCCGGACGAGGCTTTCGAGCATGACGGCCAACTGACCAAGCGCGAGGTGCGGGCGGTGACGCTGGCGCGGCTCGGCCCGGTGCCGGGCGGGCTGCTGTGGGATGTCGGCGCCGGCTGCGGCTCGATCGGCATCGAATGGATGCGCGCGGCGCGCGGCGCCCGCGCCATCGCCATCGAATCGAGCGAGGCCCGCCGGACCATGGCGGCGCACAACGCCATGGTGCTCGGCGCCCCCGGCCTCGACATCGTCGCCGGCGCGGCGCCCGCGGCGCTTGCCACGCTCGCCATGCCCGACGCCGTCTTCATCGGCGGCGGCATTTCCCATGACGGCCTGTTCGAAGCCGCCTGGGAGGCGCTCAGGCCCTCGGGCCGGCTGGTCGCCAACGCCGTGACGGTGGAGGGCGAGGCGCGGCTGTTCGCGCTGCAGGCGGTCCACGGCGGCGAACTGATCCGCCTGCAGGTGAGCCGCGCCGAACCCGTCGGCCGCTATCTCGGCTGGAAGCCGCTGATGCCGGTGACGATCTGGTCGGTGACGAAGGAGCAGGGATGACCGTTTTCGTCATTTGCTTCGATGCTCTGTGCACGCGGCCTACCCCCACCCCAACCCCTCCCCTCAAGGGGGAGGGGCTCAGACCCCGCACCCGCTTTGCCCAGCATGAAGCTCTCGTCTCACAGAGCTCTGATCATGGAAATCGGGGTGTTCCCGGCTCAAGCCCCTCCCCCTTGAGGGGAGGGGTTGGGGTGGGGGTAAGCCGCAACAAAGAACCCGGAAAATTTCGCAAAGGGCGTTTCGCATGACCGGCAAACTCTATGGCCTCGGGCTCGGCCCTGGCGACCCCGAGCTGATCACCCTGAAGGCCCACCGCATCCTGCAGCAGGTCCCGGTGATCGCCTGGCCGGCGCCGGACCATGGGCCGAGCTTCGCCCGCGCCATCGCCGCGCCGCATCTTCCGGGCGGGCAGATGGAGGTTCCCATCGTGGTGCCGATGCGCACCGAACGGTTCCCGGCGAAGGACGTCTACGACAGGGCGGCGGAGGAGATCGCGGCGCATCTCGACGACGGCCGCGACGTGGCGGTGCTCTGCGAGGGCGACCCGTTTTTCTACGGCTCGTTCATGTATGTGTTCGAGCGGCTGGCGGCTTCCTATGAGACCGAAGTGGTGCCCGGCGTGTCCTCGATGATGGCGGCGGCGAGCGCCGCGGGCCGTCCGCTGGCGGCGCGCAACGATGTGCTGACGGTGGTGCCGGGTCCGCTCGATGATGCGGAGCTCACAAACAGAATCAACGCGGCGGATGCCTTGGCGATCATCAAGATAGGCAGGCATTTCAAGCGCTTGCGGGCGCTGATTGAAAAAATGAATCTGCTACCTCATGCAATTTATGCGGAACGGGTCTCGCTCAACGCCGAGAGGCTGATGCCGCTGGCGCAAGTGCCGGAAGACACGGCGCCTTATTTTTCGATGATCCTGATCTACAAGGGCGGCGAGGACTGGATCCATGCGCTGCCCGGGAGCAAACCATGACCAAGACGCCTGCGATCATTATCCTGTCCGCGGCGGCCCTGCCGCTGGCCCGGCGCATTGCCGAAAGCCTGGACGGCGAGGTTCACGGACTTGACCGACGTATATCCGAAAGGGTTGACGAAACCTTTACGGACACAGGGTCACATCTGGCCACCCTGTTCTCGGAGGGCCGGCCGATCGTCGGCCTGATGGCGGCGGGCGCGATGATCCGGCTGCTCGCGCCGCAGCTCACCGACAAGACGACCGAGCCGCCGGTGCTGGCTGTCAGCGAGGACGGCTCGGCGGTGGTGCCGCTTCTGGGCGGCCATCATGGCGCCAACGATCTGGCGCGCACGGTCGCCGAGATCACGGGCGGCTTTGCGGCGATCACCACGGCAGGCGATATCAGGTTTGGCGTGGCGCTCGACGCGCCGCCGGAGGGCTATGGGCTCGCCAATCCCGAAGCGGCCAAGCAGGTGATGGCGGATCTTGTGGCCGGCGGCAGCACGCGGCTCGAGGGCCATGCGCCATGGCTGGCCCACAGCCGGCTGCCGCTGTCGCAGGACGGCGGGATCGTTCTGGCCGTCTCTGACGAGGCGATGTCGCCGCCCGGGAACGGCCTGCTCTATCACCCCAGGACCCTGGTGCTGGGCATCGGCTGCGAGCGTGGCGCCGAGGGCAGCGAGGCGCTCGCCCTGGCGCTCGACAGCCTGGCGCAGGCCGGCCTGTCGCCGCAGTCGGTCGGCCTGGTGGCCTCCATCGACGTCAAGGCCGACGAGGCGGCGGTGCATCACGTGGCCAGGCATTTCGGCTGCCCGGCGCGCTTCTTTGATGCCGCGACGCTGGAGGCCGAGACGCCGCGATTGAAAAACCCCTCGGACATCGTCTTCGCCGAGGTCGGCTGCCACGGCGTGGCCGAGGGCGCGGCGCTGGCGGCGGCGGGCGCATCGGGCGAGCTGGTCGCCGAAAAACGCAAGAGCCGCCGCGCCACCTGCGCCATCGGCCGGGCGCCCGCGCCTTTCACCGCGGACACTCTGCCGGGCAGGGCGCGCGGAAAACTGATGGTGGTCGGCATCGGGCCGGGGGCCGACGGCTGGCGCTCGCCGGAAGTGTCGCAGATGGTGGCGGCGTCGACCGATCTGGTCGGCTATTCGCTGTATCTCGATCTGCTCGGGCCGCTGGCCGCGGGCAAGGCGCGGCATGATTTCGACCTCGGCAAGGAGGAGGCGCGGGTGCGCCACGCGATGGAACTTGCCGGCGAGGGCAAGTCCGTCGCGTTGGTCTGCTCGGGCGACGCGGGCATCTATGCCATGGCGACGCTGGTGTTCGAGCTGCTCGACAAGGCCGACGCCGAGGGCCTGACTGACGCTGCACGGCGGATCGAGATCGCGGTCTCGCCGGGGATCTCCGCGCTGCAGGCCGCAGCCGCGCGCGCGGGCGCGCCGCTGGGGCACGATTTCTGCACCATCTCGCTCTCGGATCTGTTGACGCCATGGGACGACATCCAGCGCCGGGTCCGGGCCGCGGGCGAGGGCGATTTCGTCATCGCCTTCTACAATCCGGTGTCGAAGAAGCGGCGCACGCAACTGGCCTGGGCGCGCGACTCGCTGCTCACCCACCGCCCGGCCTCGACGCCGGTGATCCTCGCCACCAATCTCGGCCGCGAGGGCGAATTGATCCGCATCGTGCCGCTCGGCTCCCTCAATGTCGACGATGTCGACATGCTGACCGTGGTCGTGGTCGGCTCGTCCAATTCGTCGACCGTGACCACCGGTGATGGCCGGACCTGGGTCTACACGCCGCGCGGCTACGCCCGCAAGGAAGGCAGCGCCATGACACATATTCCCACTGGAGACGCGGCATGACCGTCTATTTCATCGGCGCCGGCCCCGGCGCGCCCGACCTTATCACCGTGCGCGGCCTGAAGCTGATCGAGCGCTGCCCGGTCTGCCTCTATGCCGGCTCGCTGGTGCCCGAGGAGATCGTCAAGGCGGCGCCCGAAGGCGCGCTGGTCAGGGACACGGCGCCCATGCATCTCGACGAGATCATCGGCGAGATGGAGAAGGCCCATGCCAACGGCCAGGACGTGGTGCGGGTGCATTCCGGCGATCCGGCGATCTTCGGCGCGGTGGCCGAGCAGATGCGGCGATTGGACAAGCTTGGGATCGGCTACGAGGTGGTGCCGGGCGTTCCGGCCTTCGCGGGCGCCGCGGCCCGGCTCGCCACCGAGCTCACGCTGCCCGAGATTGCCCAGACGGTGATCATCACCCGCACCGGCATGAAGGCCTCGTCGATGCCGGAATTCGAGCAGCTCGAGATCCTCGGCCAGTCGCGCGCGACGCTCGCCATCCATTTGTCGATCCGCAATCTCGACTATGTCCGCCGGGCGCTGGAGCCGTTCTACGGCGCCGATTGCCCGGTGGTGATCGCCTACCGCGCCACCTGGCCGGACGAGCTCTACATCCGCACCACGCTCGAAGGCATGAAGGAAGAGGTCCGCGCCCACAAGATCACCCGTACCGCGCTCATTCTCGTGGGCAAGGTGTTCGGCGAAAACAATTTCCGCGACAGCGACCTCTACAATGCGGACTATGCGCATGTGCTGAGGAACGTCGGGAAGAAGAAGGCGAAGGCCAAGGCCGTCTGACCTTTACGTTTCGGGCGCTTCCGGCAGTTCGGCCTGGCGCTTCTTGGGCAGGCTGGCGCGGACCAGGCGGTAGGACTGGAGGATGCGGCCGCGCAATTCGTCGGGGTCCATGGTCCAGTCGAGCAGCACCCAGGAGGCGTGGAAATAGGGCGCCCTGGTGCCCGCGCCCATCTCGATGAGCAAGGCCGCGGTTTCGACGCTGTCGGTCTTGACTGCCACGCCCGGCATGATCGCGCCGATGGAGGCGAACATCTTGCCGCCCACCTTCCAGGCATCGTGGCCGCCGCCCCAGGGATCGGACACCTCGGCGCCCGGCAGGGTCGCGCAGATGGCATTGACGATCTCGCGGCTCATCGGCCTCTCCCTTTCCTTCGTCTTCGTCAGGACTCCATCTGCCCCGCTCACCGCGGCGGGATGAATTCCTGGCTGTGGTCCGCAAATACCGGCATGGCTTCGAGGCGGGCGCAGTGGGCGCGGATCGCGGGATACTGCTCGTCGCCGACCACATCGGGCAGCGCCTCGGTGAGATGCCGGAAGGCGCAGGCGACCGCGATGTCGGCGTGGCCGATCGTGTCACCGAACCAGAACTTTCCCGGTGCGTCGCTGCGCGACGTCTCGAGCGCCGCCAGCGCGCTGTGGATCTGCGACGACAACCGCGCCATCAGCGAGGTCGAGGGTTCCTCGTGCATGTGGATCTCGTAGAACAGCGCCACCGCCTTGTCGGCGACGCCCGTGGCGAGCGACGCCACCTTCAGGGCGCGATGGCGGTCGGGCTCGACAGCGGGGAACAGCGCCCGGCCCTCCGGCGCGCGGCGGTCGAGATAGTCGAGGATCGCGTGGCTGTCGATCAGCACCTCGCCGTCATCGAGGATGAGCGTGGGGACCCTGACCAGCGGGTTGATCGCGCGCAGCTTCTCGGCGTCGGAAAAAACCGACCAGGGCCGGTGCTCGAACGGCATGCCGTAGAGGGAAAGCGCGATGGCGATCCTGCGGGTGAAGGAGGAATCATACTGGCCGATCAGAATCATGTCTGTTTCTCTTATTTAGCGGCGCAGGAGCGAATGACCCTCTCCGGACAGGCGTGCGCTGGCCGGATGCTGTCACGGAGCACAGGCCTAGACAAGATGGCAGACGGATCCTGTCAGCAGCGTCGCCCCTCTCCGCGCGCCACCAGGATCACCGGAAGCCCGAGCTGCCGCGCCGCCTCGATCTTGGCGTAGGCCGCCGCGCCGCCGGAATTGCGGCAGACGATGTGGGTGATGGAATTGGCGATCAGCAGCATCGCCTCCACCGCCGCGCTGTCGCCGGGCCGGCCCAGCACCAGCGCGTAGTCGGGCAGGTCGAGCGGTGTCGGCGGCGGGTCGATCATCCTCACCACGAAATGCACGTCGGCGCGGGCGGCGAACAGGCCGATATGCTGTGAGCCGAGCGCCAGCAGCACGCGGGCGCCGGGCGGGATGGCGTCGCGCGCCGCTTCCAGCGTCTCCACCTCGATCCAGTGGTCGCCCGGCTGCTTGACCCAAGGCATGCGGGTACGAATGTCGAGGGGCACGCCTGTGAGGCGGGCGGCTTCCACCGCGTTTGCGCTGATCCGGCGGGCGAAGGGATGGGTGGCGTCGATCACCCGGGTGACTCCATGGGTCCGGATATAGTCCGCCAGCCCCTCCGCCCCGCCGAAGCCGCCGCTGCGGACCTCGCCTTTAAGCGGCGCGGGCTCGCGGGTGCGGCCGGCGAGCGAGGTGATGATCCGCGCTCCGGGATGCGCCGCGACCAGTTCCTTCGCCAGCTCCGCCGCCTCGCGCGTGCCGCCGAGAATGAGGATGGTTTGCGGGCCGTTAACGGGCATGGGCGACGAGCTTTCCGCTCCGGTCGGTGACCATGACGTCGACCGCGACCGGTGCGCCGCGCAGCGTCTCGATCGCCACGGCGCGGGCCCGGGCGGCGATCAGCGCCGGCAGGTCGATCCCCTCGAACCGAGTCATTTCAAGCACTTCGAGCGCGGTGTTGGCCGCGAGAATCCGGTCCTTCAAGTGGTTTCCACCCAGCTCCTCCGCCTGCGCGGCCAGCCACTCCATGTCCACCTGGCTGCGGCCGGAATGCAAATCGAGCGCGCCCTGCGCCAGCTTGGTGAGCTTGGCGAAGCCGCCGGCGATGGTCAGGCGCTGCACGGGATGAACGCGCAGATATTTGAGCAGGCCGCCGGCGAAATCGCCCATGTCGAGGCAGGCGACATCCGGCAGGCCGTAAAACTCCTGCGCGGTCTTCTCCGAGGTCGAGCCGGTGGCGCCCAGCACATGGCCGAGCCCTTCGGCGCGGGCGACGTCGATGCCGCGGTGGATCGAATGGATCCAGGCCGAGCAGGAGAAGGGATGGACGATGCCGGTGGTTCCGAGTACCGACAGCCCGCCGAGGATGCCAAGCCGCGGGTTCCAGGTCTGGAGCGCCAGCTCGGCGCCGTTCTCGATGGCGATCTCTATCTCGATGTCGGCGGCCACGCCCTGCGCCGCGCAGAGTTCGGCGACCACCTCGCTCATCATCCGCCGGGGTATCGGGTTGATCGCGGGTTCGCCCACCGGAACCGGCAGGCCGGCGAGCGTCACCGTGCCCACGCCCGCGCCGGCCTTGAAGACGATGCCCGCGCCCGCGGGCAGAAGCCGCACGTGCGCCATCACCAGCGCACCGTGGGTCACGTCCGGGTCGTCGCCCGCATCCTTGATGATGCCCGCCATGGCGTGATCGGCGTGAAGCGATTCGCGGGCGAGCGCGAAGGCCGGCCGTTCGCCCTTGGGCAGGGTGATTTCGACCGGATCGGGAAATTCGCCCTCAAGCAGCGCGGTCAGCGCCGCCTTGGTGGCAGCCGTGGCGCACGCCCCCGTGGTCCAGCCGCGGCGCAGCGCCGTGGCGGGTTTTTCCACCCGGATTTCGTTTTCGCCAGCATCCATGTCGCAGTTCTTGGTCGTGTCTTGCCTGTTGCCGTTATAGAGTGTGATTGATACGGGTGTAACCCATGGTGTTTTGCAGGATTCCTCCGCGAAGATGAACGGACAAGCATGAGTGACTGGCAACAGAATCTGCCGCAGATGAAGCCCGGCGAAGTCTGGCTCGTGGGCGCCGGGCCGGGCGATCCCGGCCTGCTCACGTTGCACGCCGCCAATGCGCTGGCCCAGGCCGATGTGATCGTCCACGACGCGCTGGTCAACGCCGATTGCCTCAAGCTCGCGCGCACCGGCGCCGCGCTCGAATATGCGGGCAAGCGCGGCGGCAAGCCGTCGGCCAAGCAGCGCGACATTTCGCTGAGGCTGGTGGAACTGGCTCGCGCCGGACACCGCGTGCTCAGGCTCAAGGGCGGCGATCCCTTCGTGTTCGGCCGCGGCGGCGAGGAGGCGCTGACGCTGGTCGAGCACCACGTCCCGTTCCGCGTCGTGCCCGGCATCACCGCCGGCATCGGCGGCCTCGCCTATGCCGGCATTCCGGTCACGCACCGCGACACCAACCACACCGTCACCTTCCTGACCGGCCATGATTCCTCGGGCGTGGTGCCCGACCTGATCGACTGGGACGGCGTCGCCCGCGGCAGCCAGGTGATCGTCATGTACATGGCGATGAAGCACATCGCCACCATCGCCTCCCGGCTGATCGAGGCGGGCAGGGCGGCCGACGAACCGGTGGCCTTCGTCACCGATGCCTCCACCGACACGCAGGCCGTGCTCGAGACCACGCTTGCCCGGGCCGCCGGCGATGTCGCGGCGTCGGGTCTGCAGCCGCCGGCGATCGTCGTCGTCGGGCAGGTGGTCCGGCTACGCTCGGCGCTCGACTGGCTGGGCGCGGCCCAGGGCCGGGTGCTCACGCCGGATCCGCTCGGCCATCGCGCGGTCGCGCAGAAAGACAGTGCATGAGCGGATTGATGATTGCCGCGCCGCAATCGGGGTCGGGCAAGACCACGGTGACACTCGGGCTTCTCAACGCGCTGAAACGGCGCGGGGTGGCGCTCGCGCCGGGCAAGGCCGGCCCGGATTACATCGATCCGGCGTTTCACGCCGCGGCCAGCGGCGAGACCTGCCTCAACTACGATTCCTGGGCGATGCGCAGCGACCTGCTGCTCGCCAACGCCTCGCTGCAGTCGCAGGGCGGGCGGATGCTGGTGATCGAGGCGATGATGGGGCTGTTCGACGGCGCCGCCGACGGCTCGGGCTCCGCCGGCGACCTCGCGGGCCTGCTAGGCCTGCCGGTAATTCTGGTGATCGACTGCTCGAGCATGTCGCATTCGGTGGCGGCGCTGGCGCGCGGATTTGCCAATTTTCATCCCGACGTGCTGATCCCCGGCGTCATCCTCAACCGGGTGGCGAGCCCCCGGCACGAGGGCATGCTGCGCCAGGCGCTGGAACAGGCGCGCGTCGACGTGATCGGCGCGCTGCCGAGCGACGACAGGCTGGCGCTGCCGCAGCGGCATCTGGGACTGGTGCAGGCGGGCGAGAACGCGGACCTCGCGCGGCTGATCAGCGACGCCGCCGACCTGATGGAAAAGCGCATCGATCTCGACCTTCTCCTCAAGCTGTCCAGGCGCGCGGCCTCGCCGCCGGCTCCGGCCAATATCCGCCGCCTGTCGCCGCCCGGGCAGAAGATCGCGGTCGCGCGCGACATCGCCTTCACCTTTGCCTATGAGCACATGCTGCTCGGCTGGCAGCGGCGCGGCGCGGACATCTCGTTCTTCTCGCCGCTTGCCGACGAGGCGCCGACGGCGGGCTGCGACGCCGTCATCCTGCCTGGCGGCTATCCCGAGCTGCATGCCGGCCGCATCGCCGCGTCAGCCAACTTCCGGTCCGGCATGGGCGCGGTCATCCGCCGCGGAGTCCCGGTCTATGGCGAGTGCGGCGGCTACATGGTGCTGGGCGACGGCCTGATCGATGCCGAGGGCGTGCGCCACGAAATGCTGGGCGCTCTGCCGCTGGTGACGAGCTTCGCCGAACCCAAGCGGCACCTGGGCTACCGGCGGCTGAGCCCGGCGCAGGAATTCTTCTGGCCGATGGAGCTTTCGGCGCATGAGTTCCACTACGCCACCACCGTTTCGGAAGGCGAGGCGGACCGGCTGTTTCAGGCGCGCGACGCGCTCGGCGCCGATCTCGGCGCGGTCGGGCTCAGGCGCGGAAGCGTCGCGGGGTCTTTCATGCATGTCATCGACCGGATAGACTAGATCATGACCCTTGCCAGCGATCCCATTGCCCATGGCGGCGCGCTCCAGCAGGCCATGGCGCGCCATGGCGGCACGGCGTCCGAATGGCTCGACCTGTCGACCGGGATCAGTCCCTTCAGCCTGCCGCTTCCGGAACTGCCGCTCGATGTCTGGCGGCGGCTGCCGGAACAGGCCGAGGTGGCGCGGGTGTGCGAGTTGGCGCGGCGGCATTATGGCGGCGCGGTGCTGCCGGTGGCCGTGCCGGGCACGCAGGCCGCCATCCAGTTGCTGCCATGGCTCACGCCGAACGCCGAGACCGTCGCCGTGGTCGCGCCGACCTATGGCGAATATGCGCGCTCCTATCGCCGCATGGGGATGATCGCCGAGCCGATCAGGACGCTCGAAGCCGCGGCCAGCATCCAGGCGGCGGCGGTGATTCTCGCAAATCCCAACAATCCCGACGGGCGCGAGACCATGCGCGACGACATCTTCGGCTTCGCCCGGGCGCACCGGCACCGGCTGGTGATCGTCGACGAGGCCTTCGCCGACATGCGGCAGGACCTGACCATGGCAGGTGCTGCGGGCGCGGAGCCGAACCTGATCGTGATGCGCTCCTTCGGCAAGTTCTTCGGCCTGGGCGGGCTGCGGCTGGGCTTCGTCTTCGCCGAGCCGCGGCTGGCGGCGGTCCTGCAAGAACGGATGGGCCCGTGGGCGGTGTCCGGCCCGGCGCTGGCGATCGCCGCGCACGCCTTCTCGCGCATCGACCTGGTGGGCGAATTGCGCACGAAGATCGACAGCGCCAACCAGATGACGCGGTCGGCGCTCAACAAGGCGGCCGTGCCGATCGCGGGCGAGACCGCGCTGTTCTTCCTGTGCGAGGTGGGCGACGGCGCCGCGGTGGCGGAGCGGCTCGCCAGCCACAGGATCCTGGTCCGTGCCTTCGATCACAGCCCGTCGCGGATCCGCATCGGGCTGGTGCCGGACGAGTTGTCCGCCGTCAGGCTGCGCGAATCGCTGCGGCTCGCGGGTGCGCGACCCTCGTGAGCCATCTGCCGGTTCTGTTTTTCGCCCTGGTGCTCGACCGCCTCGTCGGCGATCCCGACTGGCTGTGGCGGCGCTTCAGCCATCCCGTGGTGCTTTTCGGCCTGGCGATCGGCTTCGCCGACCGGCGCTTCAACCATGCCGGCGACAGCCCCGCCGCCCGCCGCCGCAACGGGCGCCTGGCGATCGCCGGCCTGCTCGTGCTGGCGGCACTCGGCGGCTGGGCGTTGGCGGGCCTGTTCGACCGGCTTGGCCTGTTGGGCGTGATCCTCGAGATCGTGGTGGTGAGCGTGTTTCTGGCGCAGAAGAGCCTGGCCGACCATGTCGCGGCGGTGGCCCGGGCGCTGTCCCGGGATGGGCTGGCCGGCGGCCGCAAGGCGGTGTCGATGATCGTCGGGCGTGACCCCGAGGCGCTCGACGAGGCCGGCGTCTCCAGGGCCGCGATCGAGAGCCTGGCCGAGAATTTCTCCGACGGCATCGTCGCGCCGGCGCTGTGGTTCGCGGTGTTCGGGCTGCCGGGGCTGATGGCCTACAAGATGCTCAACACCGCCGATTCGATGATCGGCCATCTCAACGACCGCTACCGGGATTTCGGGCGGGCGGCGGCGCGGCTCGACGATGTCGCCAACTGGCCGGCCTCGCGGCTGTCGGCGCTGCTGATCGCCGCCGGCGCCGGCATCGTTCAAGGAACCGCGGCGATGAAACGCGCCGTCCTCTCCGCGCTCACCGACCAGGGGCTGCACCGCTCGCCCAATGCCGGATGGCCGGAGGCGGCGATGGCGGGCGGGCTCGGTCTCGCGCTCGGCGGCCCGCGCCGCTATGGCGGGGAGAGGGTGATGGAGGCCAGTCTCAACGCCTCGGGGCGTTCCCGGGCCGGCGCCCGGGACATCGTTTCCGGGCTGGCGATCTTCCGGCGCGCCTGCGACTGTCTCGCGGTGGCGCTTCTCGTCGGCGTTGTTGTCTCAATTTAATCCAGTCAAATCAAGGCGCTAGAGTGAAAGTTAGAATGCGATCAAGCATTTTAACTTTAACTGATAAAAGCATCTGTTTAGATTGTCCCCGGGTGAGTATAAAAATAGTTCAGGGTAACTGGGGAAACACACATGCGTAATCTGTTCTTGGCCGGGGCTCTCGCCCTCGCGCTTGTTCCGTTCTCGTCGGCCTCGGCCTTCGCCTCCAAGTTGGTCGCCAAGGTCGATATTTCAACGCAGACCATGGTTGTCAGTCAGAACGGCCAGGTGAAGTACAAGTGGCCGGTCTCGACCGGGCGCAAGGGGTATTCGACACCCACCGGCACCTATTCGGCCAAATGGCTGTCGCGGCATCACCGCTCGCGCAAGTACAACAATGCGCCGATGCCCTATGCGGTGTTCTTCCGCGGCGGCTATGCGGTGCACGCCACCTATGACACCAAGCGGCTCGGGCGTGTGGCCTCGCATGGCTGCGTGCGCCTGGCGCCCGAACATGCGGCGAAGTTCTTCTCGCTGGTCCAGCAGACCGGCAACAGCAACACCCGCATCGTCATCTCGCACTGAGCGGGCTTAGCCGGGTCCGCTCAACCGGATCCGGCGCGGCGGCGCTCTCCCGGCCCGGTCCTCGCCGGGCCACTCTCATTTGAGCTGGTACTTGATCTCCCAGCGGTCGTGAAACCACTGCCACTGGCCGGGATATTCGCGCACCCATTGCTCCACCTTGTCGTTGAGGAGCTGCGCCGTGGCCGCGACATCGACGCGGCCGTCGGGTCCGCGCGGGATCTCGATCGCCGGCTCGACCTCCAGCCGGTGGCGGCCGCCGGGCAGGCGGATGGCGCGGGCCGGATAGACTTCGCAGTCATACTGCCTGACCAGCTTGGCAAGCAGCGGATTGGTGTGGGTCTCAATCCCGAAGAAGGTGGTCCTGGCGCCCTTGTGGAACTTCTGGTCGACCAGCATGCCGACGCCGCCGCCGCCTTCCAGCCGCCGGGCGAGGGTGAAGGCGGCGCCGGCGCGCGATGGCACCAGATGCCCCATCGTGGTACGCCGGGCCGCGAGCACGCGCCTGGCGATGTAGGGATTGTTGGGCGGGCGGAACAGCGCCATCACGTCGAGCCCGTAGGCGGCGGCGGCGATCGGCAGCAGCTCGAAATTGCCGGTATGGGCGGTGAAGACGATGAAGGGCTTGTTGTCGTCGCGCAGCTTGACGAAGATGTCGGCCCCGCCGACCTCGATGCGCCCGGGCTCGGTCGCATCGGGATCGAAATCGAACAACTGGTCCAGGAACACGTATTCGGCGGCGAGCCGGGACATGTTGCCCCACATGTCGACGGCGATCTGCTGCCGCTCGGCCTCCGTCTTCTCCGGATAGGCCCTGGCGAGATTGTAGAGCGCCAGCTTGTGGCGCGACGTCAGCGGGCCGATCCGGCGGGCCAGCCGGTCGACCAGCGCAATCGCCCTGTTGGCGGGCAGCAGCGAGATCAGGCGCAACAGCGCGAAGATCACCGAGGCGATCGCCCAGTCCCGGGCGCGCCGGAGGCCGATGACGAGGCGCGTCAGCGCCATGCGGAGAGGGCTTGCCATGGTCCGGGCCGCTACCCTCAATCCATCTTCAGGATGATCTTGCCGAAGACGTCGCGGCCTTCCATGCGGGCGAGCGCCACGGAAATGTCGTCGAAACCCACTTCCGTGTCGATCACCGGATGGACCAGCCCCGCCGCCATCTTCTGCATGGCATTTGCCATGTTCTCCATGCGGCAGCCGAAGGAGCCCAAGAGCTTGAGCTGCTGCTGGAACAGCATCATCAGGTTCATCTGCGTCGACACGCCCGAGGTCGAGCCGCAGGTGACCAGACGGCCGCCGCGCCTGAGCGAGAGCATCGAACCTGCCCAGGTGTCGGCTCCCACATGCTCGAACACCACGTCGACGCCGCGCTTTTTCGTAAGCTTGCGCACCACGCCCTCGAAACGGTCCTCGCGGTAGTTGATGACGTGGTCGGCGCCCAGCGCCCTGGCCGGCTCGATCTTGGCGTCGGAGCCCACAGTGGTGATGACGGTGCAGCCGATTTTCTTGGCGAGCTGGATGGCGGCGCTGCCGATGCCCGATCCGCCGGCGTGGATGAGGATGGTCTCGCCGGGCTCGAGCTTCGCGTTGTCGAACAGCATGTGCTCGACCGTGCCGAAGGTCACGGGGGCCACGGCCGCGCCGATGGCGGTGACGCCGGGAGGGGCGGGGACCAGCAGCCGTGCCGGCAGGTTGACCCGCTCCTGGGCGAAGCCGTCGAGATGGAAGCCGTGGACGCCGCCCACGTGCTCGCACAGATTGTCGCGGCCTTCGCGGCAGGGGCGGCACAGGCCGCAGGTGCGGGCGCCATAGATCGAGACAAGCTGTCCGGGGAGGAGGCCCGAGACGCCGTGGCCGATCGTGTCGATCACGCCCGAGGCTTCGGCGCCGATGACCAGCGGCATCTTGCGCTTGGCGAATGCCATGCCGCGCCAGCCCCAGACATCGATATGGTTGAGCGCCACCGCCTTGATCGACACCGTGACCTCGCCGATGCCGGGCGGCGGCGGCGGGGGCACGTCGACCGTTTCAAGCCTGCGATCCTCGATAAGCTGCAATGCCCGCATGGATAAAGTCCTTCGCCGCGTGGCGCCATTGGCCGCCGCCCTTGTCTTGCCAGGCGGAGCCCCGGACGCCGGGACCCCGGGGCCGGGCGTCGCGGCTGCTCGCTCGCGCCTGGGATGGATGTCATGGGCGATCCCGCGGGATCGCCCAGGTGCGACATGCCTTAAGCGGGTTCAGCCGACATGACAAGACATGCGTTCTGCCCGCCGAACCCGAAGGAGTTGGAGAGAACGCTGGTCACGGTGGCGTTGCGCTTGACGTTGGGCACCACGTCGAGCGGGATCGTCGGGTCGGGATTGTCGTAATTGATGGTGGGCGGCAGCACGCCGGTGGCGATGGTCATCAGCGAGAATACCGCCTCCACCGCGCCGGCGGCCGTCAGCGTGTGGCCGATCATCGACTTGTTGGACGACACCGGCACCTCGGCCATGCGCTCGCCGAACACGGTCGACAGGGCGAGATACTCCATCTTGTCGTTTTCCGGCGTCGAGGTGCCGTGGGCGTTGACATAGCCGATATCGTCGGCCGACAGGCCCGCGTCCTCGAGGGCCGCACGAATGGTGGCGATCGCCGGCGCGCCGCCGGGCGAGGAGCGGGTGCGGTGGAAGTCGTCGGCCTTCTCGCCACAGCCGCTGAGGATGCCCAGCACCCGCGCGCCGCGGGCGAGTGCTGCTTCGAGCGATTCGAGCACCAGCGTGGCCGCGCCCTCGGCGATGACGAAGCCGTCGCGGTCCTTGGTGAAGGGGCGCGAGGCCTTTTCCGGCCGGTCGTTGCTGGTCGACAGCGCCGACAGCAGCGAGAAGCGGATCAGCGCTTCGGCGCTCACCGAGCCGTCGGTGGCGACGCTGAGCGCGCGGTCGGTGCGGCCCTGGCGGATCGCCTCGACGCCGAGCTGGATCGCCGTGGCGCCCGAGGCGCAGGCGGTCGACAGCGTCACCGGCAGGCCGCGGGTGCCGAAGCGGTCGGCCAGGCGCTCGGAGATGGCGCCGAACAGGATCGCCTCGTGGAAGGCGGGGTCGGCGTGCTCGCGCAGCACGGCCAGGAACTGCTCATAGGCGTTGCCGTCCATGTCGTCCGGCTTGACGCGGTCGCCCAGTTCGAAGCGCGCGTTCCATTCCGGTTCGATCGGCGGGGCGGCAAGGAACAGCGGACCGCCGAAGTCGCCCGACAGTCCGGCCTGCGCCAAGGCCTCGATGGTGGTCTCGCGGGCAAAGGCGTAGGAGCGCTCGACCGCGTTGGCGGCGGGAATGTCGATGAAATCGACGGTGCCGCAGATGCGCGTGGACAGGCCGTCGGAGGGAAACCGCGTGATCGGGTGGATGCCGGACCGGCCGGCCGTCAGCGCGGCCCAGTTGTCCTCGATCCCCTGGCCCAGCGAGGAGACCACGCCCATGCCGGTGACGGCGACCAGCGGGCGGCCGAGATGGTCGGTGTAGGCGGCTTTGCTCATGATTGGCTCCGTCTCATGGCATCCTCGTCAGGCGGGCGATGCCTTCGCCGCGGGCATGGCCGATGGTGGTGACGATCGCGGAAGCGGCCGCGGCGGGCGCGACGGCGTCCTCGCCTTCGACGAAGGGGCTCATCGGCGCGTCGGCGTCGAGCGCCAGGCAGGCGAGCGCCAGCGCGGTGGGGAACTGGGCTTCGACGGAATGGCCGAACAGGGCGGAAAGGGTTCGCTGCGGCGCCTCCGGGAAGCGCGCGCTCAGGAACGCGCGTTCGCGGGCGCTGAGATCGGGAAAGCCGGTCGCGCCGGAGAAGACGATGGTCTCGGCGCCGGCCTCGGGCGCGCCGGCGTCGTCGGCCAGGCGTCCGAGCCGCTGTTCCAGCCGGCCCTGGTCGCGCGGGCCACGATCGGCGACAACCGCGTCGAGCCGGGCATAGACATGGGCGCCGCGGGCGGTGGCGTGGTCGAGCGATTCGAGCACCAGGAACGCGCCCGACGTGCCCAGATTGACGCCATTGGCCGATCCGTCGCTGTTCCAGAACGGCTGGCCGGAGCTCTTGCCCAGGCCCTGCAGCGCCTCGATCAGCACCAGGATGTCGAGCCGCTCGGCGATGAAGGCGCCGCCGACGAGGCAATGGGTGGACTGGCCGGCGGCGATGCGCGCATGCGCCGTCTCGACGGCCGAAATGCCCGCGCCTTCCTCGCCCATCAGCGTGCGCGACGATCCGGTGACCTTGTGGACGATGGAGATGTTGCCGGCGAGCAGGTTGGACAGTTGCGCCAGGAACAGGGTGGGGCGCAGTTCGGTGGTCAGCTTCTCGTTGAGAAGCTGTTCGCGGTCGTTGCGCTTGCGGCTTTCCTCGATGATCAGCGTGTCGACCGCGATGTCGCGCTCGCCGCCGCCGGCGGCGACGATCATGTCCATCGAGGCGCAGGCGTCGAGATCCTGCTTGAGCCCGGCGTCGTCGAGCGCCAGTCCCGCGGCGTAGACGCCGAGCCTCTGCCAGTTCTCCATCTGCCGCTGGTCGCCGCGGCGCGGAATCTGCGCCGACCAGTCGATCTCGGGCAGCGGGTGAACGGTGTAGGGCGCGAAGCTCTCGCTGTCGGTGCGCGGCGCGGGGGTTGCGCCGGTCATCAGCGCGTCGGAATGGGCCTGGCGGCCGACCCCGAGGGAGGTCACCAGTCCCACGCCCGTCACCACCACCTGATGGCGTCTGTCTGTCATAGAAGGTCTCCTGTGGCTTTCGCCATGGCGGTCAAAAGGCCCACTTCGTCCGCCCGCTTGCGCACGATCGCGGCCAGCGGCACCTGGTCGAAGGGAAGCGTCCTGAGCTTGAGCTGGCAGTCGGCCACCTTCTTGCCGCCGCTCGTGATCCTGGCCTTGGTCACCGCGTAGCCGGAGCCTTCATGCTCGAGCGTGGCGGTGATCTCAAGGGCCGATCCGGGGGTGACGAAATCGCGCATCTTGGCGCCGTCCACCGTCATCAGGAACGGCATCGCCGCAAAATCGGTCCTGGCCAGCACCAGGAAGCCGCTGGCCTGGGCCATGGTCTCGATCAGCAGGACCCCGGGAACCAGCGGCATCCCGGGAAAATGGCCCTCGAACACGGGGCTCGCGTCGGGGACCGTGGAGCTTGCGACCAGAGTGCCCTGCTCGAGGTCAAGCGCCTCGATCCGGTCAATCATCTGGAAGTATTCAAGCTGCATGGAAAAGCCCCGCCGCGCCGGGCCTCAGCCCTTTGCAGCTCTCAGCTCGTCGATCTTGGCGCAGAGGTTTCCAAGAACGAAGTACTCCTCGGTGGAAGCCTTGCCGTCGTTGACTTCCTGGGTCCACTGCTCGAGCGGGATCTTGATGCCGAATTCCTTGTCGACCGCGAACACAATATCGAGGAAATCGAGGCTGTCGATGCCCAGATCGTCAATGGTGTGGCTCTCGGGTGTGATGGAATCGCGGTCGATCTCGCTTGTCTCGGCGATGATGTCGGCGACCTTGTCGAATGTTGCGGTCACGCTCATGTCCTCATTGGATAGGTGTTTGGGCGAACCTATAGAAAAATCCGGCGCAAAAGCCAATGGCTTGTTTGCCCGCCGCAGGTCGGCCGCCCCAGGTCGACTCATCCAATAAAGCCGGCGCGATCAGACCGCAAGGGAGTGACGGGCGGCGCCGGTGCCAAAATATCCGTCGAACGCCGAGGCCACGGAGCGCACGAAGGGCTTGCCTTTCGCGGTGATCTGGAAAAGGCCGCCGGTGAACTCGATCATGCCTTCGCTGTCGCAGCCCGCCAGGTATTCGGCCTCGTCGAGGATGCTTTCCGCCTCGCCGCCGAATTCGTGACGGATTGTGGCGAAGGAAAAGGCGAAATCGCACATCAGCAACTCGATGATGCGGGCGCGGATGCGGTCTTCGGTCGACAGTTCGAAGCCGCGGACCACGGGCAGCTTGCCGAGGTTGACCTGGCGCTGGTATTCGCCGGTGGAGGGCTGGTTCTGGACATAGCCCTGCGGCATCTGGCCGATCGAGGAGGCTCCCATGCCGATCAGCGCGTCGGCGGTGTCGCTGGTGTAGCCCTGGAAGTTGCGGCGCATGTTGCCCGACGCCGCGGCGACCGCCAGGCTGTCGCCGGGCAGGGCGAAATGGTCGATGCCGATGGCCGTGTAGCCGGCATGGGTCAGGGTCGAGGCGGCGCGGTTCATCTGGGCGAAGCGCTCGGTGACGTCGGGCAGCACCGACTCGTCGATCATTTTCTGGTGGGTCTTCATCCACGGCACATGGGCGTAGCCGAACAGGGCGATCCGGTCCGGGTTCAGGGTCAGCACCTGCTCGATCGTGCGGTCCACGGACTTGCGGGTCTGGTGCGGCAGGCCGTAGAGCACGTCGCAATTGACCGAGCGGACGCCGCGGGCGCGGACCTGTTCGACCACTTCGCGGGTCTGTTCGAAGGTCTGCAGGCGGTTGATGGCCTTCTGCACCGTCTCATCGAAGTCCTGCACGCCGATGGAGGCGCGGGTCATGCCGATGGCCGCAAGCGCGTCATATTTTTCCGGCGTGAGGTCGTTGGGGTCCATCTCGACGCTGATCTCGGCATCGGCGTCGAAATGGAACCGGGCGCGCAACGCCTTGTCGAGCGCGATCATGTCTTCGGCGTGCAGCATCGTCGGCGAGCCTCCGCCCAGATGCAGCGCGGTGACCCGGCAGGCCGGGTCGATCAGGCTGGCGATCGTCGCCATCTCGTTTTCAAGCGCGGCGATGTAGGTCTTCAGCGGCTCGTATTTCAGCGTCTGCTTGGTGTTGCAGCCGCAGAACCAGCACAGCCGGTCGCAATAGGGAATATGGATATAGAGCGAGAGCGTCTGGTCCGGCTTCAACTGGCGCAGCCAGCGGGCATACACCTCGCCGTCGATGCCGGCATGGAAATGCGGCGCCGTCGGATAGCTGGTGTAGCGCGGCGCCGGGCCGGCGTGCTTGCGCAGAAACTCTTTTTGCATGTACCAAACTCCCATGTCCGTCGTGGTACATTGCCGCTTCGCCAAGCTTGCGCCTTGACTTTGATCAAACCCCGCTGTTCTTTGTCGCCGAACATCCACGCGCACCGGCGGAGCGGCCGTGCGCTGTGGCGCGCGGACAGGCTTGCCGCTGCGGGATCGAGGACGTGATGGACGCGCACCGCAAAGATATCCACAATTCCGACATTCCAGCCCTCTGCCGCGCCTGCGAAGCACGCCATCGCGGCGTCTGCGGCGCGCTGTCGGCCGCCCAACTGGTCAGCCTGAACAAGCAATCGACCCGCAAGCATGTCGAATCAGGGTCGGAACTGATCGGCGAAAGCCAGGTCGCCAACAGCTACGCCAACATCATCTCGGGCGTGGTGAAGATGACCAAGATGATGGCCGACGGAAGGCAGCAGATCGTCGGGCTGCAATTCGCGCCGGACTTCCTCGGCCGCCCGTTCCGCGCCGACAGCGGCATTACCGCCGACGCCGCCACGGACGTCAACATCTGCAGCTTTCCCAAGACCGTGATCGACCGGATGATCAAGGATACGCCGGAGCTCGAGCACAAGCTGCTCGAGCAGACGCTGAAAGAGCTCGACGAGGCGCGCGACTGGATGCTCACGCTCGGGCGCAAGACGGCCTCGGAGAAGGTGGCGAGCTTCCTCTACCTGATCGCCACCCACATCAATCCCGAATCGGATGCGGACGTGGCGAATTTCGAACTGCCGCTGACCCGGTCCGACATCGCCGATTTCCTCGGCCTGACCATCGAGACCGTGAGCCGGCAGATGACCAAGCTGCGCAAGGACGGCGTCATCCTGATCCGCAACAACCGGCATCTGGAAGTTCCCGATCTGGCCAAGCTCGCCGAGCGGGCGTCGCAGTAGGCGCCGCCGACGGGTCCTCTCGGTACGCTCCCGGCCGCGGCGGCGCTATCCCACGTCCTGATGGTCATGGTCACATTCCCGTGAACGGGCGGATGCCCGCAACCCGGCACGGCGCCAATCGTTGAAGCGGCAGGGTCGATCGGATACAAGCCTTGGGCATCCGGTGGCGGCGCGGAGCTGGTATTGCCGGGCTTTTTCATGTTGATTGAGCCCGAAAGTCCACAGGCTGCGGCTCAGGACAAGAAAATCTGCTTGCGGAGAATGTGCGGTCGTTATTAATGGAGCAACTCCCGAAAGGGACCGAACATGAGGTTGGAGTTTAGATGCTGTCTGGACTGATCCAACAGTTTGAACGCCTGGCGAATGACCTTCTTGCTGCCGCCCAGCAGGAGGATGAAGCTGAAATTGAAAGAATTGACGCAAGGATACAGGCCCTGATCGAGCGCCTGGCGCGGTTGCGCGCGCGCAGCCGCAGCGACATCTCCGCGCAGATCGGTTTTTTCCGGCGGCTGGCCCTGCGCAACTGCGAGGACGGCAGCAGCGTCGGCCGCTATACGCAGACGATGATGTCGCTGTTCGACCGCTACATGGACATGAATGCGGGGATCAGGCCGCCCGCCGCCGGACTGCTGCACCAGCCGGTGGCCGACGGCTACGATCCCTCCGTGCAGGAACTGGCGCTCGACTGCCTGCAGGAGCGGGTGGCGATCATCGGGCTCGACTACCGCTACATCTACTGCAACAAGCGCAACGCCGATTTTCACCACAAGCGGCCCTCGGACTTCATCGGCCGGCCGCTGTTCGAGATGATCGACATGGAGCGGTTCCAGACCCGGGCAAAGCCGCGGCTCGACCAGTGCTTCGCCGGCGCCTATATCTCCTACAATTACGAGGTTCCCGATGCCTGCGGCCGGATGTTCGAGGTCAATTGCCGGATGACGCCCTTGCCCGGCCATGACGGCAGCATCATCGGCGCGGTGCTGGTTCTGTCCATGCAGTCGATGTTCGCCCGCGCCGGCTGAGCCGGCGACGCGCAGGCCGCCGGATCGCCGGCGCCGGCTTCGGGCGTATGCCTTTTCCTCCACGCAGGTCTTCCCCGTCCAGCTCATTCCCCCGGGGCTCTGTTCGTCGCGGACAGCACTGCCTCCCGGACAGCCGGGCCCGCGCGGCGGCGCGGGTGCGCGGGGGGTGCGCCGCCATGACACGGCGGGACCCGATTTTCATCTATTGACGTTTACGTGAACGTCAATATTGTCGAAAATGGAAAGCTGATCCTGTCTAATTCCGGCTCGACTTCGCTGCCGTCATTTGCCATGACAGGATGAAACGGCCGCAAGGCCAGTCGGTGCGCGCCCCGGCCGGGTAGGAGAGATCCGGGCTTTCGGGGAGCGCATCAAGGTCCGGCGGAGGAGCGGGCTGGCGCGCCAGCCCAGTTTCGGCGCCGGTCTGATCAAGAGATGGGGATGTCCGATGACTGATGTAGCTGAGCTTGCCGAACGCGAAAGCATGGAATTCGATGTCGTGATCGTCGGCGCCGGGCCGGCGGGGCTTTCGGCGGCCATACGGCTCAAACAGATCAACCCGGATCTGACCGTCGTGGTGCTGGAGAAGGGCGGCGAAGTCGGCGCGCATATTCTCTCGGGCGCCGTGGTCGATCCGATCGGCATCGACAAGCTCATTCCCGACTGGCGCAACGA
Organism: Hoeflea sp. BAL378; assembly: GCF_000759435.1. Classification (GTDB taxonomy): domain Bacteria; phylum Pseudomonadota; class Alphaproteobacteria; order Rhizobiales; family Rhizobiaceae; genus Hoeflea. Next base: position 9,317 of record NZ_JRJG01000016.1, on the reverse strand, counting down.
TCCCGACCATCCGTTCAAGACGCCGGTCACCGCCGACCAGTTCCTGGTGCTGGGGCCCGCAGGCTCCGTGCGGCTGCCCAATTTCCTGATGCCGCCGCTGATGGGCAACCACGGCAATTACATCGTCTCGCTGTCCAACGTGGCCAAATGGCTCGCCGCCCGCGCCGAGGCACTGGGCGTGGAAATCTATCCCGGCTTCGCCGCCACCGAGATCCTCACCAATGACGAAGGCGCGGTGATCGGCGTCGCCACCGGCGACATGGGCATCGAGCGCAACGGCGAGCCCGGTCCCAATTTTGCCCGCGGCATGGCGCTGCTCGGCAAATACGTTCTCATCGGCGAGGGCGTACGCGGCTCGCTCGCCAAGCAGCTCATTTCCCGCTTCAAGCTCGACCAGGACCGCGAGCCGCAGAAATTCGGCATCGGCCTCAAGGAGCTGTGGCAGGTCAAGCCCGAGCATCACCGCCCGGGCCTGGTGCAGCACTCCTTCGGCTGGCCGCTCGGCACCAAGACCGGCGGCGGCTCGTTCCTCTATCACCTCGAGGACAACCAGGTGGCCGTCGGCTTCGTCGTCCACCTCAACTACAAGAACCCCTATGTCTCGCCGTTCGAGGAGTTTCAGCGCTTCAAGACCCATGCGGCGATCGCGCCGGTGTTCGAGGGCGGCAAGCGGATCGGCTACGGCGCGCGCGCCATTTCCGAAGGCGGCTGGCAGTCGGTCCCCAACCTCGCCTTCCCGGGCGGCGCGCTGATCGGCTGCTCCGCCGGCTTCGTCAACGTCGCCCGCATCAAGGGCTCGCACAACGCGATGCTGTCGGGAATCATGGCGGCCGAGCATGTGGCGGACGCCATCGCCGAGGGCAGGGTGCAGGACACGCTCGCAAGCTACGAGGCTGCCTGGCGCAGCTCCGAGATCGGCGTGGACCTGAAGAAAGTCCGCAACGTCAAGCCGCTGTGGTCGAAGCTCGGCACCATCGGCGGCGTGGCGCTGGGCGGGCTCGACATGTGGTTCAACTCGCTGTTCGGGATCTCGCCCTTCGGCACCCTGAAGCACGGCAAGACTGACGCCGCCTCGCTCGAGCCCGCTTCGCAGCACAAGAAGATCGACTATCCCAGGCCCGACGGCGTGCTCACCTTCGACCGCCTGTCCTCGGTGTTTTTGTCCAACACCAACCACGAGGAAGACCAGCCGGTGCACCTCAAGGTCAAGGACATGGCGCTGCAGAAGGCTTCCGAGCACGACGTCTATGCCGGCCCGTCGCAACGCTACTGCCCGGCCGGCGTCTACGAATGGGTGGAAACCGACGGCGTCCCCACCTTCGTCATCAACGCGCAGAACTGCGTGCACTGCAAGACCTGCGACATCAAGGACCCCAACCAGAACATCACCTGGGTCCCGCCCCAGGGCGGCGAGGGGCCGGTGTATACGAATATGTGAGGTGGGGGCAGGGCGCGCGGATGCGCCGTGCCTGACGTCGGACCTGTTGGAGCGGGCTTGAGAGAGCGCAAGGGGCGATGGCGCGCTGGTCTTCTTCGCGCCCTCTCGGGATCTTCGGCGTTCATGGCCGATTGTCACTCGCGGACCTGAGCGGCTGCTTGCGCGCACGCTCTGACTGCGGCGCTGTTTCCTGAACGCGGCAGGGGTGAGCCACATCCGATCTTGATGGGCACAACCGAGCAACTTAGACCCCTTTTGCCAGATCCGTGAGTTATGCGGCACTCTTCCATTTCAGCGGGGTGACGTAAACAATGCTATCGCCGACACTGACCATCACATCGCCGTCCTGGATATTGACCTGAAGCTTCATCACGCGGCTTGCCAGTCTTGCCATCTGCCCCGTGTCTTTCTCGGAAAAACTCGTCACCTGGAGATTGTCGAAGCGGGCGGTGCTGCTTTTCATCTTGTCCCACCACATCTCGGCCGTCCTGCCGCCGTAGGGATAGACGATCACCTTTTTGGCCTTGCCGCAGGATTGGCGCATGACCTTTTCGCTGGGACACCCGAGGGCCACCCACATATCAAGCTCGCCGGTCAGGCTCTTCTGCCAGATGTCCGGCTCGTCATCGGTTGAAAGCCCCTTGGTCATTTCCAGATGCTCATGGGCATTGAGCGCAAAGGCCAGAATGCGCACCATCAGCCGTTCATCCGTCTCGGAAGGGTGCTTGGCAACGGTCAGTTTATGGGTTTCGTAATAGTGACGATCCATGTCGGAGACTGAAAGTTCGACCTTATAGATGGTGGCATTTTGCGCCATGAGATGTCCTAAAAATTCAAAGATCAGGATGCTTACTGCGTCCGGTGCCATTGTGAAAGCAGATAAAAAGGCCGCTGATAAGGGGGCGAACAGGTGTCAGCAAGGTGTGCGGCCGGACTTCGCAGGATGGGTGGTCCTTGCCAGGCCGACGCCTTGGCGTAACGCGCAAACCCGTCATCGGCTGAAAGCAGTGGGTGTATTTGGGATTTCAGAGGCGTTAGAATGCCGCGCCACGCGCGCTGAGTGCGGGGTGCGTGATATGGTCTTTTTTCAATAGGACAAAGGCGAACATGGAACCTCTGGCGCTCAGCAAGGCCTTCACGCTGCTCGAATCGGGTCCGGTCGTTCTGGTCACGACCCATGACGGCCGCAAGCCGAATATCATGACGATCACCTGGACCATGGTGCGGGGGTTTTCGGCGGAGTTCGCGATGACGACCGGGCCGTGGAACCACTCCTATCGCGCGCTTCGGGACTCCAGGGAATGCGTGCTTGCCATCCCTACGGTTGACCTGATCGACACAGCCGTCGGCATCGGCACCTGTTCCGGAGCGGATACCGACAAGTTCGAGAAATTTCGCCTCACCCCGCTGCCCGCCCAATTTGTCGAGGCCCCGCTGATTGGTGAATGTCTCGCCAATATCGAATGCAGGGTCGTCGACATCATCGAGCGATACAACATTGTGCTGCTCGAAGGCGTGGCAGCTTATGTCGATAGCACTCGAACGGAGAAGAGAATGCTCCATGCGGTTGGCGATGGCTCCTTCATCGTCGATGGAGCCAGGATCGACCGACGGGAGATGATGCGTTCAAAACTGCCGAGCGGTGTCTAGGCACCGCATGCCGCCCCGCACGATGGCAGCGCCGCGCTGTCGAAGTCGGCCCGTTGCCGACCTTCATGTCGTCTGCAGCGAAAGGCAGCAGGGAGCCCGCTCTGCGCGACGCTGCAGGGCAAGCGAAGGTCGGCTATGTCATTCGTCTGGCCAGCACACCCATCAGCAGCAGCGCAATCACAAGGAAGGTTGCCCCCACCATCCACGCGATGGGCGTTGTGTAGGCTTCGGCAACAGCGCCAACCAGGACCAGGCCAAGTGCAGCTCCCAATTGCTGTACGAGTGAGCGCAGTGAGAGCATTGTAGACCGCTGTCGATCTTCAATACAGGAATGCAGAATGCTGCTGGCAGGCGTTTCACTCGCGCCCAGGATCACCGAATAGAGGATGAAGACTGCAGCAAAGCCAATGATATTTTCCTGGAACGCCAACGCGATCTGAGCGGCTGCAAGACAGGCAAAAATCACTGACAGCGTGATGGCGTGACGGCGCCTGAAAATCCGGCTCATGGGTGAAGACAGGGACGCTCCAAAGGCGATCGAGAAGAAGTAGGTCGCCGTCAGTGCGCCCACCACGGAATTCGCGTAGCCATCGTCCAGCATCGGCTTTGCGTGGGTTGGCCAGATCACTTCGACCGGGTTTGTGGCCATCAGGAACAGGGCAAGCGCCACGAGAAGGATCGAGAGTGTGGGATGTCTCAAGGCAAGCAGACCCGCATCCTTGATCACATGTGGAACGCCTGCGAACCCCCGAACGAGCGCCTTGGGGTTCAGCGGACGCCGCTTTTCCGAGATGGCAAACACGGTGTAGGCGAACACCGCCAGCATCAAGACAAAACTTGCCGCGTAGGAGACGTCGTAGATGCTGAACCCCAGTCGAAGCGCGACTGAGCGGAAGGCATCGGGCAACAGACCTCCAAGAATGGCACCCGAAGCCAATCCCATTGCATTGGCAAACTGGGCTTTTGCCAGGGCAGGTTGCACATCGACGTTCGGAGCCATGGCTCTGAAATTCTCGACAAACCACGCATCCAGAGTGCCCGACCGCAGCGCCCGTCCAAAGCCGATGAAGGCAAACGACAGGGCCAGAATGGAGAAGTCATGTGACGACAGGAAGAGAGCCAGGGAGATCAGGCTCGCGACGACCGCAGACAGGAAGACGGGCTTGCGTCCAATGGTGTCCGCCAGCCCGCCAAAGGGCAATTCCATGGCCATGGTCGTGAGCGAGTAGACGCCAAAAAGAACCGAAATTTGGAACAGGTCCATGCCCCGGTCGTTCAGGGCCAATGCAACAACGGCCACTGTCAGACCCATCGCGAAGCGATCCAGAAACTGGTGTACCTGAAATACCCGAATGTGCCGCTGAGCGGGCCGCGTGAGCAATCGAAATGAGAAGTCGAGGTCGGTTGCCATGTCCGCAGCATCGTCTGCACCGGCACCGGATACAAGCGTTTCGCTGATCCGCAGCGGCGAACTCACACTCTGTCCGCACAGCCGACCTTGGCGGGCAACGCAGCGAAAGCCCGCTTCCCGCGCGTCAGCCGGTCACGGTAAATCCGGCCGCTCGGCCCGCACCGCGGACCAGCACCTTATCTGGCATGGCCTTGAGCAAAGGCGGATGCTCCCGCCTTTCCCGTCTCCTATTGAAACGCCGTCTCGAAGAAACTCCTGAGTTTCCGCGAATGCAGCCTCTCGGGCGGCATGGCGGCGAGTTTCTGCATCGCCATCAGGCCGATCTTGAGGTGCTGGTTGACCTGTTTCTTGTAGAAGGCCGAGGCCATGCCGGGGAGCTTCAATTCGCCGTGCAGCGGCTTGTCGGAGACGCAGAGCAGGGTGCCGTAGGGCACGCGGAAGCGGAAGCCGTTGGCGGCGATGGTGGCCGATTCCATGTCGAGGGCGATCGCGCGCGACTGCGACAGGCGCTGCACCGGGCCGCGCTGGTCGCGCAGCTCCCAGTTGCGGTTGTCGATGGTGGCGACGGTGCCGGTGCGCATGATGCGCTTCAAGTCATAGCCCTCGAGCCCGGTGACTTCGGCCACCGCCTCCTGGATCGCCACCTGCACCTCGGCCAGCGCCGGGATCGGCACCCAGGCCGGCAGGTCGTCGTCGAGCACATGGTCCTCGCGCACATAGGCATGGGCCAGCACGTAGTCGCCCAGCGCCTGGCTGTTCCTCAGGCCCGCGCAGTGGCCCAGCATCAGCCAGGCGTGCGGGCGGAGGACGGCGATGTGGTCGGTGATGGTCTTGGCGTTGGAGGGGCCGACGCCGATATTGACCATGGTGATGCCGCCATGGTCCTTGCGCTTGAGGTGATAGGCGGGCATCTGCGGCAACCGCGGTGGGGCGACGCCCTCGGTGGGGCTGCCGTGGCCGGCCGGCGTGATCAGGTTGCCGGGCTCGATGAAGCACTCGTAGTCGCTGCCGCCTTCGCTCATCAGCGAGCGGGCGTGCTCGCAGAACTCGTCGATGTAGAACTGGTAGTTGGTGAACAGCACGAAGTTCTGGAAATGGTCCGGCGCGGTGGCGGTGTAGTGCGACAGGCGCGCCAGGGAATAGTCGATGCGCTGCGCCTTGAAGGGCGCGAGCGGCAGCAGCTCGCCGGGGCCGGGCTCGTAGAGCCCGTTGACGATCTCGTCGTCGGTGGTGGCGAGATCGGGCGTGTCGAACAGGTCGCGCAGCGGCATGTCGAGCTTCTCGGCGACGCCGGCCTCGACATAGGCGCCCTCGCCAAAGGCGAAATGCAGCGGGATCGGCGTGTCGGATTCGGAAATCGTCAGCGGCGTGCCGTGGTTGCGCAGCAGCAGTTCGAACTGGGTGATCAGGTAGGTGCGAAACAGCGCGGGCCGCGTGATGGTGGCGGCGTAGCGCCCGGGCGAGACCACATGGCCGAAGGACAGCCGCGAATCGATCATGCCGAAGGAGGTGGTCTCGAGGCTCACCTGCGGATAATAGGCGCGGTAGCGGCCCGCCGGCCGGTCCGTGGCAAGGCCCTGGAAGGCCTCGCACAGAAAACGCGTGTTGCGGTCGTAGATGGCTTCGAGCGCCGCCACCGCGCTCGCCGCATCGGTGAATTCACGCGGTTCGACCGGATCGGGAGAAATGAAGCCGTTGGCTGTGTGGGAAGAGATTCGCTGGTCCATGAACCACTATAGACGACAAACCTTGACAAGGAAAAGACGCGAGCCCCCGAAAGGACTTTCAAGGGGAAGCGGGCAAGCGGAGCCGCGCCGGGGGAAGCCGCGGCTCAGTGGCCGCGCTGCAGGCTGACCAGAAGGACGAAGCCCGCGCCGGTCATGCCGGGACCCTTGTCGCCGGCATTGGCATAGGCGAAGGCGCCGACCGGGCCGACCATGAAGGCGGTGAAGGCGGCGATCCGCAGGACGGTGGCGAGCGAGTGGCGGTTCTTGTGGCTCATGACATCAATCCTTCGATTTTGGTGTCAGCGCTGGACGCTGCAGGCAAGGGCGGGATGAAACACGCAGGCGTCGGCCGCGCCGGCGCGCCAGCCGCGGTGGCCGCCCTTGGCGACGGCGGCGGCCATCAGCAGGGCGAAGATCACGAAGATCAGGCAGATGATGGTGAAGCGGCGGGCGAGGGTGCTCATGCGTCTGGTTCCCTGGTTGTGAGGGGAACATTGCCATGGGCCGGCTGAACGGGTGCTGAGAGGGCCGTTCATCCGCCGTTCAAGAAGATGAAGGGGAGGCGCGCGGGGAGACCTCTGCGCCGGCCGGTGCGGCGGATGGCCCGGCGTCCGGTTTCCGCGGCGCCGCGGGTCCCGGGGACCCTCCGGACACAAAAAACCCGCGCCGGAAGGCCGGCGCGGGCTTGGTCATGCGAAAGGCGCTGAAGCCTACATCTTGGCCCAGTTTTCCGAGCGGCACAGGATGCCCATGACGCAGCCCTTCATCTTCAGGGTGCTGCCGGAGACGGAAGCCGAGCCCGAATAGGTCTTGTCCTTGGCCGGATCGGTGATGGTGCCCGAATATTTTCCGTTGCTGCCGGTCATCTTGCCGATGCGCTTGCCGGCATGCTTGCCGGTCTTGAGCTGGACGCAGTAGTCGCCGCCGCAGGCCGAGATCGCCGCGGTCTCGCCGCTCTTGGTCTTCCAGTTGCCTTCGATCGGGTCTGCGAGCGCGGGCGCGCTCATGGCGGCAATCAGCGCGCCGGTTGCAATCAGTTTGCGGATCATGGTGTTCCTCCCAAGGATGAGCGCTTCCTCAAGCGCATTTCTTACTTAACTTACGTCTACGTAAAGGTAAACCGGATTTTCTCAGCGCAACCGGCGTTTTTGTGACGGTCCGGAGGCAGGCGGAGGACGGCCGGCGTGCCCCTTGCGGCGCCCATGATAGCGGATCGGCGGACACCGCGATCTATCCTTGGTTAGCCGTTCGTAACTTTTTTGAGGTTCGCGAAAACCGCGATTTCCGCAGCATCGTCGGGTTTGCAACGGGTCCGATGTTTAACGGAATCGCAAATTTACCAAGCGTTGGGACTTTGTTCGCTCCCAGTTAAGCATGCAATTTAACTCGCTTTTTAATCGAAAGCGGGACACTCGGGTCAACAACAGAGCGACGGGACGAACCGGACGCAGCAGGCATGAAACGGCTTCTCAAGAGCTGACAGGGACACACCGAACCAATCGAACCACAGGGACTGGGACAATGGCACGCTACGAAATTCACGATCACGATCAGGCCACCCTCGGCGGCGAAGCCAAGGCCGACGTATTTTGCGAAATGGGACTGATGTATGCGACCGGACGCGAATGCGAGGTCGATTACGTCGCCGCCCACAAATGGCTCAACATCGCCGCCATCAAGGGCTCGGACCGCGCCGCCACGCTGCGCGCCGAACTCGCCGAAAGCATGACCAAGGCCGATCTCGCCGCTGCCCTGCGCGCCGCCCGCGAATGGATGACCATGCATTGAGGCCGACCGCTTCGGTCCGGCCTGCGGCGACCGGCGGTTCAGTCCGGCGCCTCCCGCAGATCTGCCTCGAGGGGAACGGGGCGGGGTTCAGCTCCGGACGACACGGAGAGGCCCCTCACAAGGCCGCGATCAGCCGGACACCGGCGGTCGCGGCCTTTTGCGTTCATCCGCTTGCGTTTCCGGTCCCGACCGCAGGTTCTTGACCCCGGCGTCCGGCTCAGTCGAGCTCCGCCATGACCTCGACCAGCGCCTGCTCGAAGATGTCGATCTCGGCCTCCGGCCCGGTGGAGATGCGGATGCAGCGGTTGAGGGGGGCCGCGCCCGGCATGCGGATGAACACGCCGCGGCTGACCAGCCCGTCGAGGATCGCCTTGGCGCGTACGCCGTCGCCGCCGCAGTCGATGGTAACGAAATTGGTGGCCGAGGCGATCGGCTTCAGGCCCAGGCCGCGGGCGATGTCGGTGATCTGGTCGCGCGAGGCCACCACCTGGGCCACCACATGGCCGAGCCAGGACTGGTCATCGAGCGCCGCCAGCGCCGCCGCCTGGCCCAGCCGGTTGACGCCGAAATGGTTGCGCACCCGGTCGAACATCGCCACCGTCTCGCGCGCGCCGAAGACATAGCCGATGCGCTGTCCGGCCAGCCCGTAGGCCTTGGAAAAGGTGCGGAACCTCAACACATTGGGCCTGTCGGCCAGGGCCGGCACCGCGGGCAGCGCCGAGGCCGGCGCGGTCTCGCCATAGGCCTCGTCGAGCACCAGCAGGGTGGTCTCGGGCAGCGCCTCGGCGAAGGCGGTGACGGCCGCGGCGGAATGCCAGGTGCCCATCGGGTTGTCGGGATTGGCGAGATAGACCAGCGCCGCGTCCTCGCGCCGGACCGCGTCCAACAGTCCGGCCAGATCCTCGTGGTCGTCGCGGTAGGGCACGGTCACCAGCCTGCCGCCGAAGCCCGCGACATGGAAATTGAAGGTCGGGTAGGCGCCGAGCGAGGTCACCACCGGCGTGTCCTTCTCGACGATCAGCCGCACGATCAGCCCCAAGAGCCCGTCGATGCCTTCGCCGACCACGATCCGGTCGGCCGTGAGCCCGAGATGGATCCCCAGCCGCTGCCGCAGGTCGTGGATTTCCGGATCGGCGTAGCGCCAGCACCATTCGGCCTCGCGCTCGATCGCCGCGATCACCGACGGCGCCGGCCCGAACCCGCTCTCATTGGCCCCCAGCCGCGCAATGAACCGCGCGCCCCGCGCCCGCTCCTGGGTTTCCGGCCCGACAAACGGCACGGTCGGCGGCAGCGATCGGGCGAG
>NZ_JRJG01000015.1 GCF_000759435.1 Hoeflea sp. BAL378 | reverse complement strand
CGCCGCAAGCAGCGCATCGGCCCAGCGCGGGTGGACGGGATCGGCCGCGCCGGCAGTCATGTCGGAATCTGCGCCAGGATCAGGCATGACCCGCAACTTCGCTGATGGCGCGGTCAACGCGGCTCTTCGATCCGGCCTCGTCGAGCGGGTCGCGGCGCAACCGGTGGCGGAGCGCCATCGGCGCCACGGCCAGCACATCCTCGACCGTGACCTCCATGCGCCTGGACAGGGCCGCCTTGGCGCGGGCGGCGCGCATCAGCGTGAGTTCCCCGCGCAGGCCGTCGACGCCGAGCTGCATGCACAGATGCGCCATCATCGTCATCAGCCTTTCCGACAGCACCACCTGGTGGACAGTCTTGCGCCCGGCGACGATGCGCGCGGCCAGGCGATGCTCTTCCCTGGCCCAGGTCGCATGGAAGGCGTCGGGGTCGTGCTCATAGGCGTCGCGGCGCTTGAGCACCTCGATCCGCGACGCAATGTCGCGCGGAGAGGCGACGTCGACCGACAGGCCGAACCGGTCGAGCAGTTGCGGGCGCAACTCGCCCTCCTCCGGGTTGCCGCTGCCGACCAGAACGAATCGCGCCGGGTGGCGCACGCTCAACCCCTCGCGCTCGACGACATTGACCCCCGAAGCCGCCACGTCGAGCAGCAGGTCGACGAGATGATCCTCGAGCAGATTGACCTCGTCGACATAGAGGAAGCCGCGATGGGCCTTGGCGAGGAGCCCGGGCTCGAAGGCGCGCTCGCCGGAGACCAGCGCCTTCTCGATGTCGAGCGCGCCGCAGACCCGGTCCTCGGTGGCGCCCAGCGGCAGGTCGACCATCGGCGCCCGGCGCTTGATCCGCTCCGACTTCGGCGCGGTGGCGCAGACCGGACAGGGCTCGGCGGGGTGGGCGGGATCGCAATTGTAGCGGCAGCCGCGGGTGCCCAGGAGTTCGGGCACCAGCTCGGCGAGCGCGCGCACGGCGGTGGATTTTCCGGTGCCGCGGTCGCCGAAGACCAGGACCCCGCCGAGGGCGGGCTCGACGGCGGCCATCAGCAGCGCCTCCTTCATTTCATCCTGGCCGACAATTGCGCTGAAGGGATAGGGCTTAGCCATCGGCGGTGACCTCTCATGATCTGCGTGTCGGCCCGGCTCGTCGATCGCCGGGCGCCAAGCGCATCGGACCCTGGTCTTCGACCAATGTGTCCATATTTTTGTACATATTACGTCAATCAAAATATACACTCTGGCATCATTTGCAATCGGCTTAATCGCTCCATCCGCAGAAGCGATGCAGGTCGCGACACCGTCCCGGAACCGCCAAGATGCGCGTTTCAGGCGGCAATCCCGGCGCTTCCCTGGCGGTGTGTCCATATTTATTGACAATTCCTGTGTAAATTTATGTTTACATTTTTCCCCATTGCTCCGAATATATCGGCAAGGGTCGCCGTGAGAACCGAAACCCGAACCCCCCGGCGGGACGCCGGGCGAACATGGAGTCAGGCAATGGGGATTGTTTCGAAACCGGAAAACGCGACGCCGCTGCTCGACGGGATCGAGACGCCCGAGGGGCTGCGCCGCCTGTCGGACGCCGATCTCGGCAGGCTTGCGGAGGAACTCCGGCGCGACACCATCGCCAAGGTCGCTGCCACCGGCGGACATCTGGGCTCCACCCTCGGGGTGATCGAGCTGACGGTGGCCATCCATGCCGTGTTCGATACGCCCCGCGACAAGCTGATCTGGGATGTCGGCCATCAGGCCTATGCCCACAAGATTCTCACCGGCCGGCGCGAGGCCATGGCCGGCCTGCGGCAGGACGGCGGCCTGTCGGGCTTCACCAAGCGGTCCGAAAGCCCCTATGATCCGTTCGGCGCGGCGCATTCCTCGACCTCGATTTCGGCCGGTCTCGGCTTTGCCGCCGCGCGCGCGCTGGGCTATGGCGACGGCGACGTGGTGGCGGTGATCGGCGACGGCGCGATGTCGGCGGGCATGGCCTATGAGGCGATGAACAATGCCGGGGCGCTGGGCCAGCGCATGTTCGTCATTCTCAACGACAATGAAATGTCGATCTCGCCCTCGGTCGGCGCCTTTGCCAAGCATCTTTCGGCGCTGTGCGCGCGGGCGCCGATGGTCGGCATGGACGTGGTGCTGAAGAAGGCCGCCGCGCGGCTGCCCGAGCCGTTCAAGACCGGCGCCGCACGGGCGCGCCAGGCCGTAGGCGCGCTGACCGGCAATTCCAGCCTGTTCGAGCACATGGGCTTCTCCTATGTGGGCCCCGTCGACGGACACAATCTGCCGCAACTGCTCACAATCCTGCGCACGCTCAAGAGCCATGCCGACGGGCCGGTGCTGATCCACGCCATCACCCGCAAGGGCGCGGGCTACGCCCCGGCCGAGAACAGCGCCGACAAGTATCACGGCGTCGGCAGCTTCGACGCCAAGACCGGAACCCTGTCCAAGTCCAAGCCCGGCGCGCCGGCCTTCACCAGGGTGTTCGCCGATGCGCTGACCGACGAGGCGGCGCGCGACGGGAGCATCGTCGCCATCACCGCGGCGATGGCCTCGGGCACCGGGCTCGACATCTTCGCCAGGGCGCATCCCGAGCGGATGTTCGACGTCGGCATCGCCGAGCAGCATGCCGTCACCTTTGCCGCGGGGCTGGCGGCGGCGGGCATGAAGCCGTTCTGCGCGATCTATTCGACCTTCCTGCAGCGCGCCTATGACCAGATCGTCCATGACGTGGCGCTGCAGGGCCTGCCGGTGCGCTTCGCCATCGACCGCGCCGGGCTGGTGGGCGCGGACGGGCCGACCCATGCCGGCGCCTTCGATGTGGCGTTCCTGTCCAACCTGCCCGGCTTCACGGTCATGGCCGCGGCCGACGAAGCCGAACTCGTGCATATGGTGGCCACCGCCGCCGTTCATGAGTCGGGGCCGATCGCCTTCCGCTATCCGCGCGGCGAAGGCACCGGCGTGGCGCTGCCCGACCGCGGCGTGCCGCTCGAGATCGGCAAGGGCCGCGTGATCCGCCAGGGGCGCGACATCGCCTTCCTGTCCTTCGGCGCCCGGCTCGGCGAATGCCTGGCCGCCGCGGACCTGCTGTCGGCGCGCGGCCTGTCGACGACGGTGGCCGACGCGCGCTTCGCCAAGCCGCTCGACACCGGGCTGGTTGAGGACCTGGCGCGCAGCCATGACGTGCTGATCACCGTGGAGGAAGGCTCCAGCGGCGGCTTCGGCGCCGCCGTGCTCAGGCACCTGGCCGAAAGCGGGCATCTGGACGGCTCCGTGGCGGTTCGCACGCTGACCCTGCCGGACCGCTACGAGCCGCATGCGAGCCCGTCCCTGATGTATGAAAGATCGGGCCTGACGGCCCCGCATCTGGCCGACGCGGCGCTCTCAAGCCTCGAAAAAAGAGCGTCCCGCGGCAATGAGCAACCGATCAGGCTTGCTTCCGTCACATATATATGTTGATATACGTCCGTAGAATTAAAGTGATTTTAACATGTATCCGTGACGCTCCTTTTCTGTTTCGGCAATAACCGCGGTGCAGTATGGCCGCACACCCCCTCGTTTCCTTGCAAAAAGCATCATACCCTTTTCCGTGTGGATCCGATCCGCACAGTGGGGGTAAGCAATGTCGGGGAACGAAGAAGGACGCGCGCACGGTCAGTACATCGCGGACAGACGGTTCATGAGCAACGGCCAATTGGGACCGGTGTCGAGCTCCACCCTGTTCTCCCGAGATATGGTGTCGCACCCGCAAATGGAAACGATCGATCGTGGCAAGCTTGAGAAGGCGATCCGGCATCACTTCCATTCCGACGGCGCGGCCAATGGCCAGCAGGGCGGCAACGCCCAGGGGACGATCCATTTCCGCCAGTTGCTCAGCGCGCTCCTCGAGAAGGACCCCAAGCATTTCCGCGCGGCGCTCGAGCGGCTGCGCAGCGAAAGGGTGCCGCTGCTGGTGATCTGCGAGACGCTGATCGTCCCCGTCGCCGAGGAACTCGGGCGGATGTGGTGCGAGGACCAGCAGAGCTTCTCCAGCGTCACCGCCGCGTCCTCGCGGCTGCAATTGCTGCTGACCAGCCTGTCCGAGGGCGACGGACCGACCTTCTGCGACGAACAGCGGCCGCGGCTGCTGTTGATGCGGATGCCCAGCAACGACCACACGCTGGGCCTGAGCGTGATCGCCTCGGTGTTCCATGAGGAAGGCTGGTCGGTGGATGGCGGACCCAGCCTGCAGGTCGGCAACCGGGCCTACGCCATGGCGCGCGACGGCGGCTACAATGTGATCGGCATTTCGGTCACCGTGGGGACCACCACCGAGGAGATCGGCGCCATCATCCGCAGGATCCGCGCAGCCTGCCCGGATCCGTCCACGGCGATCCTGATCGGCGGCGCCTCGCTCAGCGCCCGGCAGGTCGAGCTCAAGGCCGCGGGCGCCGACATTCTCGCGCTCGATGTCCGCCAGGCCATCCAGATGGCCAATGCCCTGGTCAAGCGCGACGAATAGATCCCGCTTTCAGACGCCGGTCGTCAGTCGGTGGCATCCGGCCGGCGCATCCTCAGCGAGAGCTGCACCATCACCAGCGCCAGCGCCGACAGCGTCACGCAGATCCAGAAGGCGTTGACGCCGAAAATGCCGAAGGCCACGCCGAAGCCCGCGACGACCAGGATCGAAAATCCCTGCATCATGACGCCATAGAGGCTCTGCGCCTCCGCCGAGATGTCTTCGCTTGTCCGCTTGGCGATGAAATAGAGGCATCCGAGATAGGAGAAGGTGAAGGTCACGGCCTGGCCGAGCTGCATCAGCACGATCACGGCAAGCGGCGGCGACAGCGTCATGCCCACCCAGCGCAGGATCGAGGCCAGCGCGGCGATGAGGATGAGAACCCGGGCCGGAAAGCGGGTATTGATTCGCCTCCAGGCGAACATGGTGGCCGCTTCCGCCGCCGCGCCAAGCGCAATCAGGCCGCCGATCACCGGTTCGGAGAGGCCCTGCTGCTTCCACACCAGCGAGGAAAACGCATTCATGACCATGTGGTTGGCGAACAGGATGGCGCCGGCGATGACCGGCAGCAGCACCCAGGGCTCGAAGGCGGCGATGACCTCGCGCGACAGCAGCCGTCCGTCGGACACCGTGCGCGGGCGATCCGCGTCGCGCAGGCGCGGCAGCCCCGCCGCCACCAGGAAACGCGCCGCGCAGGCCGCCGCGATCAGCCAGACGAAGGACGGGGCGCCGAACCAGAGCACCACGTAGCCGGTGATGAAGCACATGGCGAGATAGCCGAGCGTGCCCCAGGCGCGCGTCGTGCCGAACGAGAACCCGAGCCGCATGGACAGCCGCATGGTCGCGGCGTCGGCGACCGGTCCGATCAGGCCCGCGGGCAGGTTGATCATCGACCAGAAGAACAGGATCATCCAGAAGCCTTCGGCAAAGCCCAGAAACAGCGAGAACGCCGCGCTGAGGCCGGTGCCGACCATGATCGCCTGCTTCCAGTCGGGCGCGCGGTCGGCCAGGCGGCCGACGAGCACGCTGAACAACAGGATCCCCGCCATCGGCATGGTGTTGATCAGCCCGATCTGCGCGTCGCTGACGCCCTGTTCGTTGAGCCAGATCGGCAGATACGTCACCGTGACCGCAGAGGCCCAGAAGGTCACGAAATAATACCGCGTCGCCGCGAATTCCGGCTTTGCCATCGAAGGAGGACCTTGAAACAGAAGCAACCGGGGACTGATTCCGGAAGGGGATTCAGCTTTAGTTGAACATCCTCGATTGCACCATCGAAACTCTCCAGGCCCGCTCAGTTTTGATCGGGGCTCTTCTACGGTCCGGCCCGGGTGTTGATCAGCACAACCCCCAGAAGCGCGGCCACGAGGCCTAGGCCGGTGGACAGGGCGATCGATTCGCCCAGAAGCAGCACCCCGAGCGCCACGCCGACGCCGGCGCGCAGATAGGCCTGCGACGCCACGCCCATGGAGCCAAGGGTTCGCACCAGCCTGAAATAGAGGACCAGGGCGAGCGCTGTGCAGAGCACCGCCAGCGCCAGCGCCGCGGCAAGCGCCGCAAGCGAGGGGCTGAGCTGCCAGGGCCGGTCGACGAGCAGGCTCGCGGGAACCAGCACGGCGGAGGCGCAGATCATCGTGCCCGCCGCGGTGACCTCCGCCGGAAGGTGGGAAAACCGCCGGCCGTAGATGGCGGCGCAGGCATAGAGCAGCGCCCCCGACAGCACCGCGATCTGCCCGGCAAGGTCGGAGCCGAGCCCTTGGAGCGCCGAGGGGCCGACGATCAGCACCACGCCGCCGAGGCCGAGGCAGGCGCCGAGGAGCTTCCGCGGCGGCGCCGGCTCGTGGCGGGTGACGAGCGCGGTGAACAGGAAGACGAAGATCGGCGACGTCGAATTCAGCACGCTCGCCAGGCCGCTGTCGACATGTCGCTGCCCCCAGGCCAGCACCGTCCACGCGGCGATGCTGTTGAACCAGGCCTGCAGCATGAACATGCGCCAGTCAGAGAGCCTGCGCGGAAACCGCCGTCCCCGCCAGGCGACCAGCGCCACCAGCAAGATCGCGGCGACCGACACCCGCAGGGCGATGAGGCTTATCGGCGGGATCTCGGCCACCGCAATCTTGATGAAGAGATAGGACGAGCCCCAGAGCAGCGCCAGCACGCCGAGCAGCGCGAACTCCCGCGTCTTGCGGATAGGAGCCGATGTCATGACCGGTGGGCCTGCCGGCTGTCCTCGGGGGCATGGGTCCGGTCATCGAGGCCGTAGTCGCGCAGCACATGGGCGACCCGCAGCCGGTAGTCCGAGAACACGCCCGCCCTGCCCCGCGCCTGGGCCTTGCGGTGGGCGGCCAGCGTGCGCCAGCGTTTGACCGCGTCCTCGTCGCGGAAGAACGACAGGGACAGGAGCTTGCCCGGGGTGGTGAGGCTTTCGAACCGCTCGACCGAGATGAAGCCGTCGATCTCCTCGAGCAGGCCGCGCATCGAGGCGGCAATAGTGAGATACTCATCGCGGCGGCCCTCGGCCGGCTCGACCTCGAAGATGACCGCGATCATGGCTTGACCAGCGCGGCGTGGGGGCCGGAGGAGAGCTTGAGGAAGGTCCGGTCCTCGCGCAGCAGGAACTTTTCGCGTTGGGCGAACTCGTAGTTCTCGCGGCCGAGCGGATCCTCCGACAGGCGCTGCCGGTAGGCCTCGTATGCGGCGAGATTCTCCACCGAATAGACGCCGTAGGCGAGGGTCGAGGAGCCTTCATGCGGGCTGAAATAGCCGATCAGGTCGGCGCCGCAGCGGGGGATCGCCTGGCCCCAGGTGCGGGCGTAGCGGTCGAACTGGGCCTTCTTGGATGGATCGATGTGATAGCGGATGAAACAGGTGATCATGGCAATTTCCCGGGTTTCCGATCCGCGGGTTGTCGCATATTGACGAGGGATTATGCTTCGATTACCATCGAAGTATGAAAGAAGGTCCGGACATAGCCCTGCTGGGCGCGTTGATCGGTGATCCGGCGCGCGCCAACATGCTCACCGCGCTGATGGCGGGCGGGGCGCTGACGGCGAGCGAGCTGGCGACGGAGGCCGGCGTCACCGTGCAGACGGCGAGTTCCCATCTCAAGAAGCTCGAAGGGGCCTGCCTGCTGGTCCAGCGCAAGCAGGGCCGGCACCGCTATTTCGCGCTCGCCGACGACGAGGTCGGCGCGCTGCTCGAGACCATGATGGGGCTCGCCGCGCGGCGGGGGCTGACGCGCACGCGCACCGGTCCGAAGGATCCGGCGCTGCGCAAGGCGCGGGTCTGCTACAACCATCTCGCCGGAGAGCTGGGCGTGGCGCTCTATGACGGGCTTGTGGCGTCCGGGTCCTTGCGGGAAGAGGACGGCGAGCCGGCGCTGACCACGGCCGGCCGCGACCGCATGACCGGCTTCGGCATCGACGTCGCCGCGCTCGAGGGCCAGAGGCGGCCGCTGTGCCGGTCCTGCCTGGACTGGAGCGCGCGGCGCACGCATCTGGGCGGGTCGCTCGGGCAAGGCCTCCTGACCCGGTTCGAGGAGCTGGGATGGGCGGTGCGCGAGCCGGGATCGCGCGTGGTGACCTTCAAGCCGGCGGGCGAGCGGAACCTGCTGGCGGAGTTCGCGTCGCCGCCCGGTTGACCTGATTCGTCCCGGCCCGGCGAAGCTACGAGGCGCTCAGGCCCGGCGTGGCGCGGCCGCGCAGCAGGGGCGCGATGACGGCGAGAGCCGCGAGCAGGAACAGGATCTCCAGCGCATAGACGGAAATATAGGGGGTCGCGGCGCCGAACCAGGAGCCGATCGGCAGCGCCAGGATGATGTCGCGCATCATGCTGCCGAAGGCGATGCCGACGCCCGCGGTGGTGGCCTGGACCGCGCCCCAGGTGCCGAGCGCCAGGCCGATCTGCTCGCGCGGCGCAAGCTGCATCGTCGCCGTCAGCGTGCCGTGGCCGAACAGGCCGGCGCCGAAGCCGATCAGCGCGGTTCCGCCGACGAACAGGAACGGCCAGCCCAGCGGCGCGGCAAGGCAGATGGCGAGAAAGCCGGGCACGCCGACCAGCGCGCCGTAGCCCGCCATCATCAGCGGGTCGAAGCCGCGACCGAGCACGCGGGACGCCCAGGCAAAGCCCAGCAGGCTGCCAAAGGCCAGGATTGCAGTAAGCTTGGTGGTGTCGGCCACGCTGAGCGCGAGAACCTGCCCGCCATAGGGCTCGAGCAGCACATCGGCCATGCCGAATCCGAGCGTGCCGAGCCCGACGACCATCAGCCGCCGCTTGGCCTGGCCGCCGTTGATGAGCTTCTCCCAGGATGCGGCGAATTCGGGCGTTTCCGCCCTCGCCTCGCCCCGGACAGCTCCGGGCCGGCTGTGCCGCGCCTCCATCTTCCACAGCGCCAGCACGTTGAGCACAACGGTCGCCACTGCGGAGGCCTGGATGACCTGGACCAGCCGGCCGGGACTGAAATTCTCGAGCGCCAGGCCGAACACCAGGGCGCTGAAAATCATGCCGGCGAGCAGCATGACATACATGAGGCCGACCACCTTGGGCTGATCCTCGACGGGGGCGAGATCGGTGGCGAGCGCCAGGCCGACCGTCTGCACCATGTGCAGCCCGGCGCCGACAAGGAGAAACGCGGTGGCGGCGCCGAGATAGCCGATCCAGACCGGAGCGGAATTTGCATGGCCCTGGCCGCCCAGCACCAGCAGCGCAAACGGCATGATCGCCAGGCCGCCGAACTGAAGCATGGTGCCGCGCCAGATGAACGGCACGCGCCGCCAGCCGAGCGCCGAACTATGGACATCGGACCTGAAGCCGATCAGGGCACGAAACGGCGCGAAGACGATCGGCAGCGCGATCATCACCCCCACCAGCGACGCGGGCACCGTGAGTTCGACGATCATGACCCGGTTGAGCGTGCCCACCAGCAGGACCAGCGCCATGCCGACCGACACCTGGAACAGCGACAGCCTGAGCAGGCGGCTCAGCGGCAGGTCGTCGGTCGCCACGTCGGCGAAAGGCAGGAACCGCGGCCCGAGGCTCGCCCAGCTCTGCATGGCTTTTCGACTGAAGCGATTCATGTGACGCCCCACGCTCTCTCATCGTCGTCATGGTCGCCGCGCCAGCCGCCCCAAGGGGTCAGGCGCAGCGGCGAGACCGGGTGGATTCCGGGCAGGCCCGGGCCGGCAGCCGACCGGCTGCTACGCCGCGTCACACCTGCGCAAACGCGCGGGGGCTGACGCACGGCCCTGCGGGAAACGGCACGAAGGTCGGGACCCTGGGGGATCCCGGCCTTCATTCGCGGTGAATGCGATGACACCAACCGCAAGCAAAGCCCTATTCAAGCGATGCTGTCTTGGTGCCGTCGATCGGAGTCTGATCTTCGAAAACCACGCGTGCGGTGCGGCCGTCAGGCAGAACCACGACGCCCTGCTGCGCTCCGCCGGAGGCCAGGCTCAAGCCGCTGTCGAAGACGACAACCGCATTGGAGCCAGGGCCGGCCATAGCGACATCAGCCTGTTTTTCGATCACGGCGCCGGCATAGAATTCCGGCAACCATTTGGAGTACTTCATCACCGCAACGTGGGTGGCGAAGGAACTCACCGCAACGGCCGTAAGAAACAGCGGCACGCCGACGGTCGGCTTGACCACGAGCCAGAGTTTTGCGTTGTTCATAGCGCTCTCCCCTCACCCGAACCAGGGCGTGTAAACATAGGCGAGAATATGCGCCACGATGGCGATAAACCCGAATACACGCGTGCCGTCGATGATATGCCGGTGAAGCTCTTCCGCCTCCCCGATGGTCAGGCCTGATGGCCATACTTTGTCAGGATCATAATTCATTGCGCCATCTCCTTCAGGCGGTAGTATTAAGGCCCGCGCGGGATCCGCAACGGGTCCAGACTGGCCAATCCACTCAACGCCCACGCTTGCGCGCACTCGTCCCCGGACTTTGCCAACAGCTAAGTTGTCACAATCTTTTTACGGTTTCAAGTGTCAACTCTTATTGACGCTTTGCCATGTCGTCGCAGTCTCCCCGCCCCGCCAGATTCGCCAAATTCTTTCAATTATTTGGTCGCGCAGGAGGGCAAAAGTTCGCTGTGAATTGACTGCGTCAAATTGACTTGACATCCATGATTGTTATGTTTGCGTGACATAATTGGCTTGAATCAACCCCCCGTTCGCCCTATGATTTTGCCATCCAGACAGGGCTCAAACGCACGGAGACATCATGACAACGCTGATTACGCGACTTTATGAAACGCCTGAGCGCGCCAGCGCCGCGGCGAACGCCCTGGCGGCGAAGCAGTTCCGCGACAAGCACTATGATGTGATTGCCGGGCCGGCGATCGAGACCGAGCTTGCGGTCGAGTCGCTCGCCGCCATCCATGCGGCGCTGTCCAAGGCCGGCGTCATCCCCAGATCCGCCGCCGTCTACGCGCCCAGGATCCTCGAAGGCAATGCGCTGGTCGTGGTGCGGGCGCCGATCGGCACGTCGTTCGTCGCCGAGGGCGTGCTCGACAGTTTCGACCCGATCGATCTCGGCGTGCGCGACGAGGTGCATGTGCCGGCCGAAGCCGCGCTTCCGCCGAAGGTCTACCGGCAGCGCGCCACGTCGCTGCTGCCGCGCGACGCGATGATCCTGTCGGGCAGGAAGTTCCTGCCCGCGATCACCAGCCGCGACACCGGCCCCTGGTCGGGCCTGGTCAAATCGGGTCCCTCGGCCGGGCTGATCAGGGAGCGCACCACGCCGTTCTCCTCGACGCTGGGCCTTCCGCTTTTGAGCAAGCGGGAAGCCTGACGGCCCACCTCCCGGACAGACTTTCGGCCCCGATCGGCAGCTCCGATCGGGGCCGAAATCGTTTTGGGCCCCAGCATCCCCCGGCTTAGACGGGAGCCGGCGCCTGGGCATATTGGGCGATGCCGCCGCCGAAGCTCCAGTCCAGCGAGGTGTTCTCGGTCAGGACGATCATCACGTCGTTCGGCCGCAGGCTTGCCTTGGCGAAGGCCGAACTGGCGATCCGGCTGAACAGCGCCCGCTTCTGGCTTTCGGTCCGGCCCATCCGGAAGGTGATTTCCACGATCACCGCTTCCGGACCGCGGTTGACGCCGAGAAAGGTGCGATCGATGCGCAGGTCCGCCGGATCGTGACGGCACAGGATCTGAAACCGGTCATCGGCCGGAACACGGGCGATGTCCACCAGCGCCTCGTGCACGGCGTCGCACAGCCCGGAGACGCGCTCTGGCGCGAGCGAACGTGGAACATGGAAGGTAACCAGTGGCATGGGGTTTTCCCTGCTTGAAATTGGCGCTCCGGACAGGAGCCGGTGAAGGTGGATGGATGGCTGGAAGACGTTCGACGTGCTCACCCCGCGAGCAGGCGCGCGTCGCGCTCGGTGACGGCGCCGGGATGGCGCACCCGTCGCCACATAGCGCGGACCGCCGCGTTGATCGCCATCTGCCGCTGAGAATGCGCGCGGGCGCGGTAGAGCGGAAAATCGGGGACCTCTTCCATCGGATGGCCCGCGGCGGGCGAGGCCTGGCTGCGCGATCTGGTCATGAGGGTCTCCTTTCACACCGGTGCCTTTGCCGTTGGAGAAAGGTGTATTAGAGTTACGGCAGAAGATAATTGATCGATCCTCGCCTACACTCCGGAATTCCAGTCATGAATAAGACCGCCGCCTCCGACGAGATTGCCATCTTCGTGCGCGTTGTGGAGCGCGGCGGCTTCGCGGCCGCGGCGGAGGAAACCGGGCTCACCCCGTCGGGCGTCTCCAAGGCGGTGACGCGGCTCGAGGACCGGCTGGGGGTGAAGCTGCTGCAGCGCACGACCCGGCGGCTGATGCTGACGGCGGAAGGCGAGACGCTGCTCTCCCGCGGCCGCGAGATCCTCGCCGCCATCGAGGCGACGGAGGCCGAGGTGATGGCGGCGCGGGGCAAGCCGCGCGGCCTGATCAGGGTCAACACGGGAACCGCCTACGCCAAGCACCGTCTGGCGCCGGTGCTGCCCGAGTTCAGGGAGCGCTATCCCGAAATCGAGCTGATGGTCTCGGTCGCCGACCGGCGGATCGACGTGATCGGCGACCAGGTGGACGTGGCGGTCCGGACCGGGCCGCTCGCCGATTCGAGCCTGGTGGCGCGGCGGCTGGGCGAGGCCCGGCGGGTGATCGCGGCGAGCCCCGCCTATCTCGCCCGCCACGGCGCGCCGACACAGGCCTCCGACCTTGCCGGCCACACCTGCCTGCAGATCGCCGGCCTCGCCCGGCTGTCGGAATGGCCGCTCCTGGTCGACGGCAAGGTGACGCAGGTCCAGGTCCGGCCGGCGGTGTCCTGCGACAATGCCGACATCCTGGCGGAAATGGCACTGGCGGGCCTCGGCATCGTCCGGCTAGCGAGCTTCGTCATCGAGGACGCCATCGCCGACGGAAGGCTGGTGCCGCTCCTGGAGGAGTGCCACATCTCCGAACCCGTGCCGATCACCGCGCTGATGCCGCCCGGCCGCCAGCACCTGCCGCGGGTCAGGGCCTTTGTCGACTTCCTGGTCGAGAAGGCGCCGCCCCGCCGGCAGCCGGACAAATGAGACGTCCGGCGAAGGGATCCGCCGCGAAGCTTACCGCCCGAACTCGCGAATGACCTTGAGGAACGCGTCGCCATAGCGCTCCAGCTTGGACTGGCCGACGCCGGAGATGGACAGCAGCGCCTCGCGGTCCATGGGCCGCTCGGTGGCGAAGGCCACCAGCGTGGTGTCGGGGAACACCACATAGGGCGGCACCGAGAGTTCCTTGGCGATCGCCATCCTTGCTGCGCGCAGCGCCTCGAACAGTTCGCCATCGGCCGGCTCCAGCGCGGATTTGGCGCTCGATGCGCCCGATGACTGGCGGCGTGACCCTTTCGCTGCCGCCGGGCGGTCCTTGCGGAAGCGGACCTCGCGCTCGTGCTTGAACACCGCGCGGGCCTCGTCCGGCACGAGCTTCAGCGCGCCGAAGGCCTCGTGGTCGACGCTGACCAGGCCCGCCGCCAGCAACTGGCGGTAGACCGACTGCCAGGTCTTGGCCGGGATGTCCCTGCCTGCGCCGAAGACCGGCATCTCGGTGTGGCCGAATCGCGCGGTCTTGTCGTTCTCATTGCCCATCAGCACGTCGATCAGGTGGCCGGCGCCGAAGCGCTCGCCGGTGCGGTAGATCGCGGCCAGCGCCTTGATGGCGGCGTCGGTCCCGTCCCAGGTCTCGACAGGCTTCAGGCAGGTGTCGCAATTGCCGCAATTGCCTTTGTGCGCCTCGCCGAAATGGGCGAGGATCGCCTGCCTGCGGCAGCCGGCGCTTTCGCAGATGCCGAGCAGCGCGTTGAGCTTGGCGCGCTCGACGCGCTTGACGTCTTCCGTCGAGGTGCCGCCGTCGATCATCCGGCCGCGCTGAATCACGTCGGCCATGCCATAGGTCATCCAGGCGTCCGACGGCAGGCCGTCACGGCCGGCGCGGCCGGTTTCCTGGTAATAGGCCTCGACTGAGCCCGGCAGATCGAGATGGGCGACATAGCGGACATTGGGCTTGTCGATGCCCATGCCGAAGGCGACGGTGGCGACCAGGCACAGGTCCTCCTCCTTAAGGAAGGCGTCCTGGTTCATCTCGCGGTCGGCGCGCTCCATGCCGGCATGATAGGCCTTGGCCCTTATCCCCTGCTTGTTGAGCCACTCGGCGGTGTCCTCGACCTTGGCGCGCGACAGGCAGTAGACGATGCCGCTCGAGCCCTTGTGGCGGGCGAGAAAGCGCAGCAGTTGCTGGCGCGGCTGGTCGCGCTCGACGATCTCGTAGGCGATGTTGGGCCGGTCGAACGAGGTGGTGAAGACCTCGGCCGTGCGAAGGCCCAATTTGTCGATGATGTCCTCGCGGGTGTGCGGGTCCGCGGTCGCCGTCAGCGCGATGCGCGGCACGCCGGGATAGGCCTCGCCCAGATGGCCGAGCTCGCGGTATTCGGGGCGGAAATCATGCCCCCATTGCGAGACGCAATGGGCTTCGTCGATGGCAAACAGCGCGATCTTCGCGTTACCGATCATGTCCTTGAAGCCCTGCGTGACGATGCGCTCGGGCGTGACATAGAGAAGGTCGAGCTCGCCGCGGGCGATGGCCGAGCGGACATCCATGAATTCCTCGCGGCTGAGCGAGGAATTGAGGGCCGCGGCGCGCACGCCTAGTTGCTTGAGCGCCTCCACCTGGTCGCGCATCAGCGCGATCAGCGGCGAGACGACGATTCCCACGCCCGGGCGGCAGAGCGCCGGGATCTGGAAGCAGAGCGACTTTCCGGCGCCGGTCGGAAACAGCACCACCGCATCGCCGCCCGACACCACCCGGTCCACCACCTCCGCCTGGCGGCCGCGGAACGCCGGATAGCCGTAGACGCGCTTGAGCACGGCGAGCGGATCCGCGGCGGCGGGGCTGTCGAACAGGACGTCGGTCTGGTTTTGGGTCTGCGGCATGGAATCGCTTTCGTGGGAAGAGCCGCACTATGGCACAGATCCGCCGCGCGCCGCGAGGGGCGGAATGGCGCTGGGACCGGCTCAGCCGGCGCGGCTACCGACGAAACTGGCGATTTCTGCGCTCACCTCGTCGTCATGGCCGAGCCAGAGATGCCCGCCCGACGGGTAGACCACGAGCTTGGCGTCCGGGATCCTTGCGGCGATGACGCGCGCGGTCCCCGCGGTGCCGAAGCGGTCGTCCTCGGCCGAGAGGATCAGTGTCGGGGCCTTGATCCGCGCCAGATCGATGTCCGCGGGACTGCCCGCCATCCGGCCGTCCTGGATCATGCCCTGCCTGCGCGGGCGGATCGGCATCAGCGCGTCGAGCACCAGCCGCGCCCGTTCCCGCTCGGACGCGGAGACCGAGTCGAGCAGCGCCGGATCGGTGGCGAGCAGCGTCCCCATCACCTGGTCCGGCGCCAGCCGGCTCGCGGCCCAGAACCAGGCGTCCGAGGACAGCAGCCGGCCCACCAGCGCCTGCTGGAGCGGGGTGAAGTCGACGGGATCGCGGTTTCTGAGGTTCATGGCCGGGACCAGCAGGATGAGATGCGAGCACCGGTCCGGATGGCGCAGGGCGAACTGCGCCGCCGGCAACGCGCCCGCCGATCCGCCGGCCACCGGGATCCTCTCGATGCGCAGATGATCGAGCAGGGAGGCAAAGGCATCCGCCTGGTTCTCGGGCGACGGATCGGCGGGAAAGGCACTGCGGAGATAGCCGAACCGGGACGGCGCGATCACCTGGCGCCCGCGCAGGATCAGCCCCCCGGCGAACAGCAGGCCCTGGTCGAAGCCGCCTCCGGTGCCATGGACCATCATCAGCGGATCGCCGCGCCCTTCGACGGCGTATTCGAGATCGCCGAACCGCGTGGCGACCAGGCTCGATCTCCGCGCAAGCCGCAGATGCGCCGCGCTGACCGCCTCCCTGTAGGCCCCCGCCGCATAGCCGCCGCCAAAGGCCGCAGCGCAGGCGGCCGCGGCTCCCCCGAGAAGACTGCGCCGGGACAAGGACATCACCGATCCCTCCAAGACGTGCCAGACTGCCCGCAGCCTAGCCTGAATCGGACTTCCGGCGTTGATCCGCATCAACCGCCGCCACAGGCGGGAGGAAACCGGGTATCCGCGCCAGGCCTTGCGTGTCGATATCGGTGGATGAAGCGTGAGGGATGTCCGCCGGGCCGGACAGAGAAAGACTGGTCGGAGTGAGAGGATTCGAACCTCCGACCCCGTCGTCCCGAACGACGTGCGCTACCAGGCTGCGCTACACTCCGTGACCAGTTTGCGGCTGGCCGTGACCAGCGGCTGGCTTATAGACCGGCGCAATCGTCGCCACAAGCCCCTAATGCATCTCAGGTTCAAATGGATGTGTGGAAATGTCACGGCGCGGGGGACTGCAGAGCGCGGTGGAGCGTCCGGTCGGCGGCGGCGTGCGGCCCGGTCAGCGCTCGTCGCCAGACCCGTCGCCCGCGGAGGGCGGCTGCTTTCCCGCGCCGCCCTCATCCGGGGGTGCGGTGCCGACCTGGCCCGAGAGGAAGAAGCCCCAGCCCGTGTAGGCGGTGAGGGCCAGGAAGAACAACGTCCAGCCTTGCGAGCCGCCGAGATATTCCACGACCGTCCAGCCCGCCACCACGCAGAAGATCACGATCCGGCGGACGAGAGAGTTGAAGAACGGATGGCTGAAATCGGCCAAGGCCCATCGCATGGAGTCACCTCTTGTTCATGACGCGGCAGTTGCCCACCCTGGCCCTCCGCGTCCCGGCCGGTCAAGCGCGGACTGGCATTTCGTGCGGATTTGCGGCAGGGATGGGGCCGGTCGGACCAAGGAGACTTTGATGAGCACAGACGCCAATCTCGACGGGCTGGAGGTGGGCTATGACGTGCCCGCCCTGCCCGGCATGGAGGAGCAGGAGATCCAG
The DNA here is from genome assembly GCF_000759435.1 of Hoeflea sp. BAL378. Classification (GTDB taxonomy): domain Bacteria; phylum Pseudomonadota; class Alphaproteobacteria; order Rhizobiales; family Rhizobiaceae; genus Hoeflea. The sequence goes on along the minus strand of NZ_JRJG01000015.1, from coordinate 53,975 downwards.
ACGCCGTGCCTGATCCTCGATCTGGATGCGCTCGAGCGCAACATCGTCAAGATGGGCGCCGAGGCCAAAGCCATGGGCGTGGCGCTGCGGGTGCACGGCAAGATGCACAAATCGGTCGACGTGGCCAGGCTGCAGCAGAGGCTCGGCGGCGCCGTCGGGGTCTGCTGCCAGAAGGTCTCGGAGGCGGAGGCCTTCGTGCGCGGCGGGATTTCCGACGTGCTGATCTCCAACCAGGTGCGCGATCCGCTGAAGATCGACCGGCTGGCGCGGCTGCCCGCGCGGGGCGCGCGGATCGGCTGCTGCGTCGATGACATCGACAATGTGGCGGAGCTCTCGGCGGCGGCGGTCCGGCATGGCGCGACGATCTTCTGCCTGGTCGAGCTCGACTGCGGCGCGAAGCGGTGCGGGGTGAGCACGGCCCGCGAGGCGGTGGCACTGGCCAAGGCGATCGGCGCCGCGCCGGGTCTCGAATTCGCGGGCATCCAGGCCTATCAGGGCGCGATGCAGCATCTGGAGCGCCACCAGGACCGCAAGGCCAAGTTCGAGGCAGCACTTGCGATCGTCACGGAAACGGTGGCGGCGCTCGCGGCGGAGGGCCTCGCCTGCGGCACGGTGACCGGCGGCGGCACCGGCTCCTACCGCCTCGAAGGCATGTCGGGCGTCTACACCGAGCTGCAATGCGGCTCCTACGCCTTCATGGACGCCGATTACGGCCGGGTGCTCGACGAGGACGGCCGGCGTCTCGACGCGGCCCAGTTCGAAAACGCGCTGTTCCTCCTCACCTCGGTGATGAGCCACGTCAAGCCCGGCAGGGCGATCTGCGACGCGGGCCTGAAGGTGCAGTCGGTCGACAGCGGCCTGCCGTCAGTCTTCGGCAGGGACGACATCGCCTACACCGAATGTTCCGACGAGCACGGCACGCTCGCCGATCCCCAAGGCGTGCTCAGGATCAACGACAAGCTGCGGCTGGTGCCAGGCCATTGCGACCCGACCTGCAACCTGCACGACTGGTATGTCGGCGTGCGCAACGGCCGGGTCGAATGCCTCTGGTCGGTCTCGGCGCGCGGCAAGGCCTATTGAGCCCCTGCCCGCGCGTGTCAGCATGGCGCAAGCTTGGTCTGGCAGGCTGGCTCACCACAGCCGCGCTTGAAAGCTCCTTATGGTCCACCTGACAATCTGCATTCCGACGCGCAATCGTCAGGCCTATTGCATGGAGACGCTGACAGCGCTGGCGGAGGCGGACGGGGCGGATTTCGAGGTGCTGGTCGGCGACAATTCCGACGATCCGGCGCCGCTGGCGGAGTTTTTCCGCACCATCCTCAAGGACAGCCGGTTCCGGCTGATCCCGCCCGGTCCGGCGGTACTGCCGATGGTGGGCAACTGGGAGCGGCTGATCGAGCAGGCGGCGGGGCGGTGGATCTCGGTGATCGGCGACGACGATCACATCGACCCGCGCGTGACCGGACTGATCCGCCGCTGCGAGGTGCTCTACCGCGATGTCGACGCCATCAGTTGGGACCCGATGAGCTTTCACTGGCCCGACAACCGGCCGGTGCCGACCCTTGCCAGCATTCCGATGACCAGCGCCATTGCGCTGCGCCCGAAGGCGGACCTTGCCGACCGGCTGTTCCGCTGGAGCGAGGGGCGGCGGCGGCCCTCCGTCGGCGTCGGCCTCTATCACGGCGCGGTGCGCGCCTCTCTGATGCAGCGCATCCGCCAGACCTATGGCGGGCGCTTTTTCGAGCATCCGGTGGTGGATTGGGAAAACACCTGCAAGGTGGTGGCCGAGGCCGGCAAGATCGTCCATTGCGAGCGGCCGTTTTCGGTGCTGGGCGCCTGTGCCGCGTCGAACTCGGCCGCCACTCTCTCGACCGAGACGATGAAGACCCGGCTCGACATTTTCGAGCGCGAGAGCGCGGGCTGCATCAGCCTCGACCAGCCGTCCTTCCCGTTCTCGCTGTTCGATCCCGGCGTGTCGCTGTGCCTGTGCATCGCCACGACGATCGCCTGGTTCTGCCAGGCCCATGGCGTCGACCAGACCGGCTTCGGCGTCAATTTCGCCAGGGCCGCCATCGACGAGTGCAGATACTGCGTCACGCCCGAGGAGTATGCGGCCAGGGTCGGCTGTTTCGCGCGCGGGTTCGCGGCCTGGGAAGATGGACGCTGGGCCGGCCATTTCAGGCCGGAGCCGTTCAAGCCGCCCAAGACCGTCAACCGGCTGTCGGGGCTCAGCCATGACACGCTCTACATCCGCGAATCGGGCATCGGCCCGGCGACTCCCGCGGCGTTCTACCGCTTCGGCGAGAACGCCATCCTGCCGGTGGAGGCCGTGGTCACCGGCGCCAAGGTGTTCGCGCCGTGACGCTTCTGTCCATCTGCATCCCGGTGATGGCGCCCGACCCGGACCTCGCTGCAAGCCTGCGGCAGATGCTCGCCCGCGAGCGCGGCGATGTCGAGATCCTGGTGGGCGACTTTACCGGCGGCGCGGTGGCGGAGCTTCTGCAAAGCGAACCCGGATTGGGCGACACGCGGCTGCGGCTGGTTCCGCCCGCGGACGGCCACGAGGCGCTGCCGGATCTCGCCGCCTGCGCCAACCGGATGATTCCCGAGGCGCGCGGGGCGTGGGTCTGCCTGATCGAGGCCCATGACTACGCGGATCCCGAAATCTGCGCAGTGATCGAGGCGGCGACCAAGCGGGTGCCGGACGCCGATGCGCTGTCCTGGGGCCGGGCCCGCCATGTGCCGCCGGCGCTCCGCCAGGGCCGGGACATCGCGATCATTCCGACCGGAAGCCGTCTGCTCGCGCCCGAGCAGGCGGACGCGATGCGCAGCCAGTTCTACTGGGAGGGCGCCTCGGACCGGCCGGACTGTCCGTTCGGGGCCTGGCACGGCGCGGTGCGGCGCGATCTCCTGGAGCGGACCCGCGCGGCCTTTTCCGACGTCTGGTTCGAACAGGCGGCGGCGGACATCGACAGTGCCTGCAAGACGGTGACGCTCGCCCGCCGCCTGGTGTTCTGGGAGCGGCCGCTGTCGGTGCAGGGCGCCGCCCCGGCACCGGCGGCCACGACCGAGAGCGGTTCGCCCTTCGCGGATTTCCCGTTCAAGGCTTCCGCCGGACCCGCTGCCGCGGCGGCGCTGGCGATAGAGGCATTCAAGCGCCGCTACGGCATCGAGCTTTCGGGCTGGGAAGACAATTTCATCCAGGCCTGCGTGAAGGATTGCGAGACGGCGGCAACCGGGGAGCAGTTTCACGCGAAGAAGACCGCCTATGCGGATTCCATCCTCGCCTGGCGCGGCAAGCGGGCGCTGGCGTCCTTCAGGCCCGAATTCCGGCGCAAGCCGAAGATTCCGCGCTTCCAGGGCGTCCGGGACGGGCGGCTCCACTTCGACATGGCGATGGATCACACGCGCACGGCGGCGGAGTTCTACCGGCTGATCGACGCCATGCTGTTTCCGGTCGATCTGCTCGACGACAAGCTCGCCTGAGCCGGCCCGCGAAGCCGCGGCCGGGCGGCTTGCAGGGCTTTATTATTTTATATTTGCGATCTTACATATAAGCGCCTATATAGGCCGCAACCGGACCCCATGCGACTGATCTCGCGCAAAGACACTGCGCGCAAAACCGATCAGACTAGCCGCGGGTCCCCATAAACGTTGCAGCGAGGCGCCACATGAAAACTCTCAGCTTTGCCCTTCTGGTCTTTGCCTCTTCAAGCATGGTCCAGGCCGAAACCCTTACCCTTCAACCCACCGCCATCACCGAATGGAAAGCCGTGCAGGCGCGCGTCGAATCGCGCGACGTGGTGCCGGCGCGCGCGCGCATCGGCGGGGTGATCGAGGAACTGACCATCAGCGAGGGCGACCTGGTGACGGCGGGACAGCAGCTCGGTCTCGTCAGGGACGACAAGATCGCCTTCCAGATCGCCGCCCAGGACGCCCAGCTTGCGGCCTATGCGGCGCAACTCGCGACCGCGGAGGCCGAACTGCAGCGCGGCGAGACGCTGGTGAGCCAGGGCGTGGTGACGCGGCAACGGCTGGCGCAACTGTCCACCGATGTGGAGGTGATCCGCAACCAGATCGCCGCCACCAAGGCCAGCCGCGCCGTGCTGACCCAGCAGGAAACCGAAGGCGCCGTGATCGCGCCCGCCGACGGCCGGGTGCTGACGGTCCCCGCCACCCGCGGCTCGGTGATCATGCCGGGCGAGCCGGTGGCGACCATCGGCTCGGGCGGCTTCTATCTGCGGCTCGCCGTGCCGGAACGCTTCGCGGGCGAGCTCGAGGCCGGCTCCGAAATCCGCATCGCCACCGAAGGCGGGGAAGCGGCGGGACGGCTGGCCAAGCTCTATCCGCAGATCGACAATGGGCGGGTGATCGCCGATGTCGAGGTCGACAAGCTCGACACCGCCTTTGTCAATGCCCGCGTGCTGGTCGAGGTCCCGGTGGGGTCCCGCCCTGCCCTGCTCGCGCCGATGAATGCGATCAGCACCCGCCACGGCATCGATTTCATCCCGGTGGAAAACCATGCGGGCGAAGCAGTGGAGCGGACCGTCATTCTCGGCGCGCCGCAGGCAGGCGAGCATGACGGCATGATCGAGGTCATCAGCGGGCTCAAGGCCGGCGACAAGGTGGTGCTGCCATGAGCGCGACGCCCGGACTGGGAATCGCGGGCAAGCTGACCCGCGCCTTCATCGTCTCGCCGCTGACGCCGCTGTTCCTGCTGGCGGCCTTCGCCTTCGGCCTGGTGGCGCTGATGACGCTGCCGCGCGAGGAAGAGCCGCAGATCTCGGTGCCGATGGTCGACATCCTGCTCTCCGCGCCCGGCCTCAAGGCCGAGGACGCGGTGAAGCTCGTGTCCGAGCCGCTCGAGACCATCGTCAAGAGCATCGACGGGGTCGAGCACGTCTATTCGCAGACATCCGACAACAAGGTGATGGTCACCGCGCGCTTCATCGTCGGCACCGAGACCGATTCGGCCATCCTCAGGGTGCACGACAAGGTCCGCGCCAATATCGACCGCATCCCGGTCGGCATCGCCGAGCCGATGATCGTCGGGCGCGGCATCGACGATGTCGCCATCGTCTCGCTGACGCTGACGCCGTCCGCGGAAGCCGGCGACGCCGTCACCGCCACCGAACTCACGCGCATCGCCCGGGAACTCAGGACGGAACTGTCCAAGATCGACGATGTCGGGCTCACCTATCTCGTCGGCGACACCGACGAGATCATCCGCATCGCTCCCGATCCCAAGCGGCTGGCGCTCAACGGCGTGACGCTGCAGCAGCTCGCGGGCAAGGTGTCGGGCGCAAACCAGGCCTTCCCCGCCGGCCAGGTGATGGTCGACGGCCAGTCGGCGGACCTGATGGTGGGCGAGACGCTCTACGCGCCGGCCGAGATCGGCAACCTGCTGGTCACCACCCGCGACGGCAGGCCCGTCTATGTGCGCGACCTGGCGGACGTCTCCTTCGCCGCCGATTCGACCGCGCGGATCGTCGCCACGGTCACGCGCGCCGAAGACGGCGGCGTCGAGCGCAAGCCCGCCGTCACGCTCGCCATCGCCAAGCGCGCCGGCGCCAATGCGGTGCTGGTGGCCGAGCAGATCCTCGAACGCACCGAGGCGCTCGAAGGCTCGTTGATCCCGCATTCGATGGCGGTCGAGGTGACCCGCGACTATGGCGAGACCGCCAACGAGAAGGCCAACGAGCTCCTGTACCATCTGGGTCTCGCCACGGTCTCGATCATCCTGCTCGTCTGGCTGGCGATCGGCTGGCGCGAGGCGCTGGTGGTGGCGATCGTCATCCCGGTGACGATCCTGCTCACGCTGTTCGCCTCCCGCGTGATGGGTTACACGCTCAACCGCGTGTCGCTGTTCGCGCTGATCTTCTCGATCGGCATCCTGGTCGACGACGCCATCGTGGTGATCGAGAACATCGCCCGCCACTGGGGCATGGGCGACGGCCGCGACCGCAAGCAGGCGGCGATCGAGGCGGTGGCCGAAGTCGGCAACCCGACCATCGTCGCCACGCTGACCGTGGTCGCGGCGCTGCTGCCGATGCTGTTCGTCTCGGGCATGATGGGGCCCTATATGAGCCCGATCCCGGCCAATGCTTCCGCCGCGATGGTGTTCTCGTTCTTCGTCGCCGTCATGGTCACGCCCTGGCTGATGCTCAAGATCGCCGGCCGCGCGCCGATGCATCACGGCCACGCCGGCGCAGACGGCCACGGCCCCTCGGCCGGCGGCGCGCTCGGCCGGCTCTACCGCGCGGTGGCGCGGCCGATCCTGTCCAGCAAGGCGAGCGCCTGGGTCTTCCTGCTGGTGGTGGGCGTACTGACGCTCGGCTCGCTGTCGCTGTTCTACACCAAGCATGTGACCGTCAAGCTGCTGCCGTTCGACAACAAGAGCGAACTCTCGGTGGTGATCGACATGCCCGAGGGCACTTCCGTGGAGGCCACCGACGCCGTGGCGCAGGCGGTGGCGCGCGAGGTGCTCAAGCTCGACGAGGTGAAATCGACGCAGACCCATGCCGGCACCGCGGCGCCGTTCAACTTCAACGGCCTGGTGCGGCACTCCTTCCTGCGCTCGGAGGCGCAGATGGGCGATGTCGCGCTCAACCTCACCCCCAAGGGCGAGCGCGACCGGTCGAGCCACGAGATCGCGCTCGACATCCGCGCCCGGATCGCCGCCATTCCGCTGCCCGAAGGCGCGAGCCTGAAGGTGGTCGAGCCGCCGCCGGGCCCGCCGGTGATGGCGACGCTGCTGGCCGAGATCTACGGTCCCGACGCCGAAACGCGCCGCGCCGTGGCCCGACGCGTCGAAGAGGCGTTCCGCTCGGCCTCCTTCATCGTCGACATCGACAATTCCTGGGGCCAGCCGGCCGAGCGGGCCCGGGTGAAGATCTCCACCGACGAGCTGGAATTCTTCAAGGTCCAGGAACAGGACGTGTTCGACACCATCGGCATCCTCAACACCGGCAAGACGGTGGGCTATTCCCACCGCGGCGGCGGACGGGCGCCGATCACCATCAGGCTCGAGCGCCCGCGCGCCGAACGCCTGGTCGACGAGGATTTCCTGACCACGCCGATCCCGGCCAATGTGCTGCCGGGCGACCGCAGCGTGGTGGAGCTCGGCGACGTGGTCGAGGTCTCCCGCGAGACCTCGTCCTTCCCGGTGTTCCGCCACAACGGCCGCGCCGCGGAAATGGTGATGGCAGAGCTCGCCGGCGACTACGAGGCGCCGCTCTACGGCATGCTGGCGGTGCAGGAGGCGCTCGACGCGATGGACTGGACCGGGCTCGAGAAGCCGGTGATCGCGCTGCACGGCCAGCCGGCCGACGAGCAGGCCTCGACGCTGCTGTGGGACGGCGAATGGGAAGTCACCTGGGTCACCTTCCGCGACATGGGCGGCGCCTTCGGCGTGGCGCTCCTGGGGATCTACATCCTGGTGGTGGCGCAGTTCGGCTCGTTCAAGGCGCCGCTGGTCATCCTCACGCCGGTGCCGCTCACCTTCATCGGCATCCTGATCGGCCATTGGCTGTTCGGCGCGCCGTTCTCGGCCACCTCGATGATCGGCTTCATCGCGCTGGCGGGCATCATCGTGCGCAACTCGATCCTGCTCGTCGATTTCATCCGCCATGCCTATGTGCCGGGCACGCCGCTGACGCCGGTGCTGATCGAGGCGGGCGCGATCCGCTTCAAGCCGATCATCCTGACGGCGCTCGCCGCCATGATCGGCGCGGCGGTGATCCTGACCGACCCGATCTTCCAGGGCCTGGCGATCTCGCTGCTGTTCGGTCTCGCCTCGTCGACGGCGCTCACGGTCCTGGTGATCCCGGCGATCTACCGGGTGCTCCGGACCTGAGGCGGATCTTCCCGGCCCTTATCTGACCCTGCTTTCGCCCGTTTCGTGGCGCAATTCCGGACGCAAAACCGCTCCGCACTTTTGCTGGAATTGCTCTACTTCGACGGGCGAAACGCTTTCAGGATCTCGTCATGGGTCTCGATGCGGCCCGCGCCGATGAGGTCGAGACAGAAGGGGATCGCCGGAAACACCGCCGTCAGGCAGACGGCGATCGAGCCGGGCTTGCCCGGCAGGTTGACGATCAGCGTCTTGCCCCTTGTGCCGGCGGTCTGTCGCGACAGGATGGCGGTCGGCACCTGTTCGAGGCTCACCTTGCGCATCAGCTCGCCGAAGCCCGGCAGTTCCTTCTCCATCACCATCTTCATCGCCTCGGGCGTGAGGTCTCTCGGCGAGGGGCCGGTGCCGCCGGTGGTGAGAACCAGGTCGACACCGTCGACGTCACACAACCGCATCAGCGTGTCGCGCACGCTCTCGATCCCGTCGGGAATGACATGGATGACGATCTCGACCGGGCTCGAGACCACCCGCTCGAGCCAGGCCTTCACCGCCGGCCCGCCCAGATCCTCGTACTCGCCGCGGCTGGCGCGGTCGGACACGGTGAGAACGGCAATGCGAACGGTCATGGCAGGCTCCGGAGGCTGGGAAAGGATGTCCCCTGTCCTAGCAAGCGCGTCACCCCCCGGCAACCGGCGCGGCGGCTGGCCCCCGCCGCGGGTCCCGGCCCCGGGAATTGCTCACGATCATGTCGGCCGCCTTCTCGGCGATCATCACCGTGGGCGCATTGGTGTTGCCGCCGATCAGCGTCGGCATCACCGAGGCGTCGACCACGCGCAGGCCCTCGACCCCGTGAACCCTGAGTTCGGGATCGGTCACCGCCATCGGGTCGCGGCCCATGCGGCAGGTGCCGACCGGATGGTAGATAGTGTCGGCGCGGGCGCGGATATGGCCCATCAGCTCGTCGTCGTCCATGCCGTCGCGGGTGTAGACCTCGCTCAGGCGGTACTTGCTGAGCGACGGCGCATCCATGATCGCCCGCGTGATGCGGGCGCCCTTGAGCATCAGCGCCGCATCGCGCGGGTCGGAGAGATATTTCGGGTCGATCCGCGGCGCGCGCAGCGGATCGGGCCCGTCGAGCCCGACCTCGCCGCGGGAATGGGGCCGGAGCGCGCAGACATGGCAGGAATAGCCGTAGCCCAAGTGCAGCCTGCGGGAATGGTCGTCGACCAGCGCCGCCACGAAATGCAGTTGCAGGTCGGGCCGGTCGAGGCCCGGGTCGGACTTGACGAAGGCGCCGGCCTCCGCGCCGGGCGAAGCCACCAGGCCGGATCCGTCGCGGCGCCAGTCGAGGATGTGGCGGACGAGCTTGGCGGCGCCGGCCAGGCCCAGCCCCAGCCCGTCGGTGTCGCGGGTCTTGGCGGCATAGATGTAATCGAGATGGTCCTGTAGGTTCTGGCCGACGCCGGGCAGATCCTTGCGCACCTCGACGCCGCGCGAGCGCAGGTGCTCGCCCGGCCCGATGCCCGAGAGCATCAGCAGTTGCGGCGAATTGAACGCGCCGCCCGAGAGGATCACTTCGGCACGGGCGCGGACCTCATGGTCGCTGCCGCCCTGCCGGTAGCGCACGCCGGTGGCGCGAAGGCCGTCCATCAGCACGCGGGTCACGTGGGCGCCGGTGATCACGCGAAGGTTGGGCCGGGTCATCACCGGATGAAGATAGGCGGCGGCGACCGAGCAGCGCTCGCCTTGCCGGCCGTCGCGCCAGAACTGGGTGACCTGGTAGAGCCCGGCGCCTTCCTGCTCCGGGCCGTTGAAATCGTCGTTGCGGCGGATCTGCACCTCGGCGGCCGCGTCGATGAAGGCGCGGCTGATCGCCCGCGGGCTGCGCTGCTCGGCCACTTCCAGGGGTCCGGATGCGCCGTGAAACGCATCGGCGCCGCGGACATTGCGCTCGGAGCGGCGGAACACCGGCAGCACGTCGGACCATCCCCAGCCCTCGCACCCTGCCCTCGCCCAGTCGTCGTAGTCGGACGGATGGCCGCGGACATAGAGCATGGCGTTGATGGCGCTGGAGCCGCCCAGCACGCGGCCGCGCGGCTGGTAGCCGCGCCGGCCGTTGAGGCCCGGCTGCGGCACGGTTTCGAACGCCCAGTTGTTGATCTTCGGCCTTCCGGGCAGCATGACGATGATGCCGAGCGGCGCGCGCACCAGTAGGCCCTTGCCGTCGCAGCCGGCCTCGAGCAGGCACACCTTCACCGAAGGATCCTCGCTCAGCCGCGCGGCAAGCACCGACCCGGCGGAGCCGCCGCCGACGATGACATAATCGAACTCCATCCCCGCCTCCTCCCAAAGGCACTCCCGGAGACGAGCCTAGACCAGAAGCGGCGGGTTGAAAACAGGAATTGACGTTGAAGAGGTCTGCGTAAGATGGCGACCAGGGACCGGGCGCCTAGAAGCCGGCCCGGTCCGACAGGCGCGTGATCTCGGGAATGACGACATGCCGGTTGTTGGTGATGCGGATGACGCCGTCCGCCCGCAGCTTGGTGAACTGGCGGCTGACGGTCTCCATGGTGAGACCGAGAAAATCGGCAATGTCCATGCGGCTCATCGGCAGCTCGAACTCGGCCGTATCGGTCTCGTTCTCCGGAAAGGCATGGGTGGCGATCAGCAGCAGGTAGCTCGCCACCTTCTCGCCCGCCGTCTTGCGACCGAGGGTAAGCATCCAGTTGCGCGCCTCATCGAGCTCGTCGAGCGTCTGCTCGAGCAGCTTGTGTTCGAGCTCCGGCATCTCGCCGATCATCCGTTCGATGACGGTCTTGGGGAAGGAGCAGACCTTGACCTCGGTCGCCGCCTCGGCGGTCACCCCGTTTTCCTTGCGGAACGGCCGGCCGAGAAAATCCGGCGCGAACTGGAGCCCGACGATCTGCTGGCGGCCGTCGGCCATCATCTTCGACAGCTTGACCACGCCGGAAATGATGTTGGAGTAATTCTTGATCTGGGTGCTCTCGCCGATCAGCTCCGTCCCCGGCTCGACCGCGCGGCGACTCGAGTGCTTGCTCAGTTGCAGCAACTGGTCGCTCGTCAACGCGCCGCACACGCCGCGGTGGCGGCTTTCGCAAGCCTGGCAAAGCACAGGCGTATCCGAATTGTGGACGTCTTTGCGTTTGATATCCATGACGCTCCTAACTCGACGCTGCTCCCGATAGAGCCTATACTACTGCACGGCAGAAAGATGCAAAAGATGCAAGATATTGCAGTCTTTGATGGAACACCCGTGCGGGGGCGGCCGCGCCGCACCGATTTAAGCCATCCCCGTCCCCTCCGATTGACCGGAATCAAGGACTTTGACGCCCGGAGAGCTAAGGTCGCCCCCATGAGATCCGACCTGACCGCCCCCTCGCTGCCGATCTTCGCCGTCACCGGCCTGACCAAGGTCTATAGCACCGGGGACGTGGAGGTGCGCGCGCTCAATGGCGTCGATTTGACGCTGGAGGCGGGCGAGATGGCGGTGATGCTGGGCCCGTCGGGCAGCGGCAAGTCCACCCTGCTCAACATCATCGGCGGCCTCGACCGGCCGACCACGGGCTCTGTCATGTTCAAGGGCGAGGAGCTGTCGGGGGCGGGCGACCGGCAGCTCACCGCCTATCGCCGCGACCATGTCGGCTTCGTCTTCCAGTTCTACAATCTCATCCCCAGCCTCACCGCCTGGGAGAACGTGGCGCTGATCACCGAGGTCGCCGCCAATCCGATGCAACCGGGCGATGCGCTGGCGCTGGTGGGGCTCGAAGGCCGCATGAACCACTTTCCGGCGCAGCTTTCGGGCGGCGAGCAGCAGCGGGTGGCGATTGCCCGGGCGATCGCCAAGCGGCCCGACGTGCTGTTGTGCGACGAACCCACCGGCGCGCTCGATTCGGCCACCGGCATCATCGTGCTCGAAGCGCTGGCGCGCGTGAACGAGGAAACCGGCGCCACCACCGCGATCATCACCCACAATGCCGGAATCCGGAAAATCGCCCACCGGGTGTTCTCGTTTCTCGACGGACGGATCGCCTCCTGCGAGATCAACGAGACCCGGATCAAGCCGTCGGAGGTGAGCTGGTGACCGGGCTCCGCATGCTCGACCGCAAGCTTGTGCGCGACCTGGCGAGGCTCTGGGCGCAGTCGCTCGCCATTGCGCTGGTGATGGCCTGCGGGGTGATGACACTGATCCTGGCGATGGGCGCGACGCGGGCGCTGGAAGAGACCCGCGCCGCGTTCTACGACCGGACGCGCTTCGCCGACGTGTTCGCCAGCGCCACACGGGCGCCCGAAAGCATCAAGGCCGACATCGCCGCCATCGACGGCGTCTCCTCGGTCGAGACGCGGGTCGTCAACCCGGTCATCATCGAGATCGCCGGCATGGCCGAGCCCGCGACCGGCATGCTGATCTCGATCCCCGACCACGGCGAACCCTCGGTCAACCGGCTGTATCTGAGATCCGGGCGGATGCCCGAACCGGATCGCCCGGACGAGGCGGCGATCATCGAATCCTTCGCCGAGGCGCACGGGTTCCAGCCGGGCGACAGCTTCGCCGTGCTGATCAACGGACGCAAACGCGAGCTGTCGATCACCGGGATCACCCTGTCTCCCGAATATGTCTACGCCATCGGGCCCGGCGACATGGTGCCCGACCAGAAGCGGTTCGGCGTCATCTACATGCACCGCTCGGTGCTCGAAGGCGCCTATGACATGAAGGGGGCGTTCAACGACATCTCGGTGACGCTGTCGCACACCGCCGACAAGGACGAGGTGATGGCGCGGCTCGACGCCATCCTCAAGCCCCATGGCGGCACCGGCGCCTATGACCGGACCGACCACATGTCGGATGCGTTCCTCGATTCCGAGCTGACCCAGCTCAGGGCCATGGCGCAGGTGATCCCGCCGATCTTCCTGTTCATCTCCGCCTTCCTGGTCAACATGATCCTGTCGCGGCTGATCGCGCTCGAGCGCGAGCAGATCGGCCTGTTGAAGGCGGTGGGCTACTCCAACAGCCGCATCGCCTGGCATTACGCCAAGCTCACGCTGCTGATTTCCGTGGTCGGCGTGGTGATCGGCGCCATCGCCGGAACGCGGCTGGGGCACGGCATGGCGTCCCTCTACGGCGAATTCTACTCGTTCCCGTTCCTGGTGTTCTCGCAAAGGCCGGATCTCTACGTGATTTCCACCGGCGTGACCTTCGCCGCGGCGCTTGCTGGGGCCGCCAACGCGATCGCCGGCGCGGTCCGGCTGCCGCCGGCGGTGGCGATGCGGCCGCCGGCGCCGACCCGGTACCGCAGCCTGTTCAGCGGCGGCTCGGGAGGCTTCCGGCTGCCGTTCTCGCAGCTCACCATCATGGCGCTGAGACACCTGGTGCGCTGGCCGCTGCGCACGGCGCTGACGACGCTGGGGACGGCGCTGCCGGTGGCGCTGCTGATCACCTCGCTGTTCGCCTTCGATTCGGTCGACCACATGATCGACACCGTCTGGTTCAGGGCCGACCGCCAGGATGCGACGCTGACCTTTGCCGCCGACCGGCCGGAAGATGCGCTCAGGGCGGTGGCGCGGCTGCCCGGTGTGATCGCCGCCGAGCCGTTCCGTGCGGAAGCCGCCACGCTGCGCAACGGCCACCGCTCGCGCATCATCCAGATCATCGCCTCCGATCCCGACACCGACATCAGCCGGGTGCTCGACCGCGACTTCAAGCCGATCCGGCTGCCTCCTAACGGCATCCTGCTTTCCGAGCGCCTGGCCGAGCATCTCGACCTGAAGACCGGCGACCAGGTCGAGGTCGAACTCAGCGACGGCCAGGGCCGGCGGGTGCTTGTCCCGCTGGTGGGCGTGACCAACAGCTATGTCGGGCTGAATGCGAACATGAGCCGCGAGGCGCTCGACCGGCTGTCGGGCATCGGGCCGCGGCTGTCGGGCGCGCGGGTGATGGTCGACGAAAGCCGCATCCGCGACCTCTATGCCGAGGTCAAGCAGACGCCGGCCATCGCCTCGGTGGCGCTGCAGGGGATTTCCCGGCAGCGGTTCAAGGAGGTGATCGACGAGAACATCGGCATCTCCATCACCATCTACGTGTCGCTGGCGGTGATCATCACCTTCGGCGTGATCTACAATTCGGCCCGCATCCAGTTGTCGGAGAGGGCACGGGAACTGGCGAGCCTGAGGGTCTTCGGCTTCACCAACGCAGAGGTTTCAAGCGTGCTCCTGACCGAGCTCGGCGTCATGGTGGTTCTCGCGCAGCCGCTGGGCTGGCTCGTCGGCCGGGGGCTCGCGGAACTCGTCGCCAAGGGCTTCGAAAGCGACCTGTTCAGGATTCCGCTCATCATCAATCCGCCCACCTACGCGGTGGCGAGCCTGGTCGTCCTCGGGGGCGCCGTGGTGTCGGCGCTGATCGTGCGCCGGCGCATCGACCGGCTCGACCTGATCCGCGTCTTGAAAACGAGGGACTGACCCCATGGCCTCTGTGCTTGTCCGAAGCCTTGCAGGATTGGCGGCCGCCGCCGTGATCGGCGGGGCATTCTATGTCGCCTTCGGCGAGACCCCCGTGCTGGTCGACCTCGCCACCGTGACGACCGCGCCCCTGCAGGTGACGGTCGAGGACGACGGCGTCACCCGCATCCGCAATGTCTACGCGATCTCCTCGCCGATTGCCGGACATCTCGACCGGATCACCTATTCGGTCGGCGACCGGATCGGCGAAGGCGAAAGCATCGCCCGCATCCACCCGCTCGATCCTCCCTTCCTCGACACCCGCACGCGCACCGAGCTGATGGCGTCCATCGACGCGGCGCGCTCGAGCATCGCCGTGGCCGAGGTCGAGCTCACGCGCGCGCGCACCGCGCGGGACCTCGCCAGCGCCAGTCACGCACGGGCGGAAAAACTCGCGGCGACCAACATCGTGCCGGCGAGCGAGCTCGAACGGCTCCTGGGAGAGGTCGAGCTCGCCCAAGCCCAGGTCAAGTCGGCCGAAGCGATGATCGCGCTCCGGCGCGCCGAACTCGCCAGCGCCCAGGCGCGGCTGACGCAGCCCGGGCAGACGCCGATCTCGGTCGCCAACGGCGAATGCTGCATCGACATCGTCTCGCCGATCAATGGCATCATCCTCTCGCTCAACGCCAAGAGCGAACAGCCCGCCACGGTCGGCCAGTTGATCGCCGAGGTCGGGGATCCGGCCGATCTCGAGATCACCGTCGACGTGCTGTCGGCCGATGCGGTGAGGGTGCGGCCGGGTAGCCGGGCGCTGATCACCGGCTGGGGCGGAACCGAGACGCTCGAAGCGACGGTGGAGCGGATCGAGCCCTCGGCCTTCACCAAGGTCTCCGCGCTCGGCATCTCCGAGCAGCGCGTCAACGCCGTCATCGCGCTCGCCGAGCCGCCGCCGGCCGAACTCGGCCACGGCTTCCGGGTGATCGTCAACCTGATCACCTGGTCGTCCGACGGTGTCCTGCAGGTCCCCGTCAGCGCGCTCTACCGCGATGGCGGGGACTGGGCGGTGTTCCGGATGGAGGACGGCAAGGCCCGGGTGACGCGGGTTGAGATCGGCCACATGACCGACCGGCGCGCCGAGATCCTGTCAGGTCTCAAGGACGGCGACCGGGTGATCCTCTATCCGGGCGATTCGCTCGAGGACGGCAGCCTGATCGAGGACCGGGCCGCCGCGGAGTGATCCGCCCGAGCACAAGCCGGCGGTGCCGGCCAGCCTCCTGAGCTTGGCTGTCGCCGCCTCGGCGCTTTCGCCATAGGCGATGGTGCCCTTGAAGACGCCGTCACGGTCGATGAGGAACACGGACGCCGTGTGATCCATGGTGTAGTCGCCATCCCCTGTCGGCACCTTCGTCGCATAGACATGCCAGGCGGCGATCACCCTGGCGATCTCGTCGGGGTCGCCGGTGATGCCGGTGACCCTATCGGAGAAGGCTTCGGCGTAGCCCTTCATGATCTCGGGCGTGTCGCGCTCGGGATCGACCGTGATGAAGAACGCCTGCAGGTCGCGGCCCTCTTCGCCCAGCGCCTCGAACCAGCCCGACATCTCGTAGAGCGTCGTCGGACAGACCTCCGGGCAGCGGGTGAAGCCGAAATAGAGAAGCGTCGGCCGCCCCTCGAAGGCGGCCTGGGTGATCGGCGCGCCGGTGTGGTCGACCAGCGTGAACTCGGTTCCAAGCTCCAGCCCGGCGGTCAGCGAGCTGTCGGTGCCCTGGACCGCGTATTGCCAGCCGAGGAACCCGACCGAAAGCAGGAGCAGGGCGGCAATCGCCGCCCCGATCCAGGCTCCGGATCCGAAGCGATGCTTGACGGAGCCGTCGCCCATGGCTCAGCCGCCGTGCTTCATGGCGCCATGGTCCATCTTCGTGGCGTCCTGCATGGCCTTGATGTCCTCGACCTGGAACTCGAGTTCGATGGCGCCGGCCTTTTCGAAGACGACGGTCGCCTTGCGGGTCTCGCCGGGCTTGAACTGGCTGTCGATGCCGATGAACATGATGTGGAAGCTGCCGGGCTTGAGCACCACTTCGCCGCCGGCCGGGATTTCCAGGCCGTCGGTGAGCTGGCGCATCTTCATCACCTCTCCGTCCATGGCCATTTCATGGATTTCCACCCGTTCGGCGAAAGCGGCCTCGCCCGTGAGCAGGCGGTCGGCCTCGGCTCCGGTGTTGCGGATGGTCATGTAACCGCCGGAGACCGGGGCGTTGGGCGGCGTCGCCCGGGCATAGGGATGCTCGATCTCGAGCGCGCCGAGCTTGAAGTCATGGGCGAAGGCCGAGGCAGAGGAAAGAGCGATGAGGGCGGCGGAGAGAAGAAGGGCGATGCGTGTCATGAGTATTAGCCTTTGATAGAGCGTCCAGGATCGGACGCGGGAGGAGGAGTTGGCGCGTCTCAAGGCGCCGGGGGAGATTTCAGGATCGTGGCTAGACGGGGAACGGGAGCCGACCGCGCGCAGCGGGATGCGGACACCGGTTCACCCCGCGCGCCAGGCACGGCATCCCGCAGGTCAGGCGGGACGATCAGGCTGAAAAGGACGGGGGGCCGCGCGGGGAAGCACCCGGCCGGAGGGCCGGATGGGCAAGCCGGATGTCGCGGGAGACCGCGAGCTCGGCTGCGGCGGACCAGCGGGTGATCACATAGCCGTCACAGGGGGACGGCAGATCGACCGCGGAGACGATGCGGCAGGCTTCGCAATGACTGGCGGAATAATGGCCGGGGTCGTCCTCGCCGGTGAGGCAAAGATCGGGCAGCGTTCCGTCGGGAAGGACGAACGAGGCCATCTCGGCGCTGGCATAGGCGGGCGCCGCATCCGTGAGCGCGAGGGGGCGATGGGCGAAGGCGACAAGCAACAGCGACAGCGCGCAGAGCATGCGCACCAGTCCCGACCTGCTGATCATCCCTCGTGTCCCGATCATGTCCTCAACCTGGGAAAGCGACGCGCCAAGGCGTATACCCTGGTTGCGGCGCCAGCAAGACTTTTGCGGGAGCCTGCGACAAGATGTGCGCCGGGCGGTGTTGCGCGACGCACGGCCGCCGCCGCTCAGAAAATGCCGTTGGCGGCCTGCAGCTCGCGGACATAGGTGACGATCGTGGCGATCTCGGCGTCGCCGATCTGCTCCACGGGCGGCATGTCGCCGAACGGCCAATGGTGCGCGCGCACGCCGTTCCGCGCCGCAAGCTGAAACGAGATGTCGCCGTGATGGCCCGGTTCGTAGATCTTGTGGACCAGCGGCGGAGCGATGCCGTCCTGCCCGGCGGCGTTCACGCCGTGACACTCGGCGCATCTGGCGTCGAACGCGGCCTTCCCCGCCTGCGCCGTCCGGCTCAGCGCCGGAACCGTGACCGACACCAGGGGTGCTCCCGTCGAGGCAGCGGGGTGCTCGGGCGTAGCGCTCATCTTCCAGACCAGCTTCCAGACCAGCCCGCCGCCCAGGACGACGGCTGCGGCAACGAGAACGGACTTCCTATCCACATCGCATCCTTTCGTGACACTCCGGTCCCCTGCGCAGCATAGGGACGCGGCGCCGCAAGGCCAAGGGCGGGGGGCAAGGCAGGGAGGCAAGGCGCTCGGGTCTCGTCCCCTGCCCGCGCCGCCCGCGGTCTCAGCCCCGGCTGGTCAGCACATAGGTCTTGCGCACCCGTTCATGGATGGTCCACTGGCCTTCCCAGCCGAGCGGAAGGATCAGCATGTCGCCCGGGCCGATCCTGCGTTCGTCGCCGCCCGACTTGCCCACGACGGTGGCCGAGCCGCTGATTATATGGCAGATCTCGGAGGATCTGGTGCGGTCGGCGGAGAACCGCCCGGGCGTGCATTCCCACACCCCGACCTTGCTCACGCCGTCCTCCGACGCCCAGAGTTCGCGCGCGGCCTCGACCTGGCCTTCAGTGAAACTGGTCGGCTTGGGCGCGAACGGTCCCAGATCGAGGCTGGAGAGGTCGCCGAAGCTCTTGAGATTGATCATGGCTTTTGTCCTTGGAAGAGAGCGTCCGCTGCAGGCACGGGGCAGGCGTTGACAATGTAGGTTGGCGCGGCTCAGACCCGGAAGCAGTCGTCGGCGATGTCCTTGATCGCTGCAAAGACATGGGGACCGCCGGCGATCACCCTCGCGCCGTGTTCCAGCGAGGTCTCGGGATCGGGCCTCAGAATGACGCCGCCGGCCTCCTCGATCATCAGCAGGCCCGCCACGCAATCCCAACTGTTCATGTGCTCCTCGACATAGCCGATGAGCCGGCCGCCCGCGACATAGGCAAGCATAAGGGCGCCGGAGGCGTTGCGGAAGAACACGCCGCCGCCGCCGACGATGCGGTCGATCAGCTTGACGATGTTCATGCTCGATCCGCGCACCGAGTAACCGGTGCCGATCGATCCCTCGCCGATGCCCGTGGCGTGCGACGCGCGTATGGGCCTGCCGTTGCAGAACGCGCCGCCGCCCTTGACGGCATGGAAAAGCTCGCCCGAGCTCGGCTCGTTGATGACGCCGATCACCGCCTCGCCGTCCTTCGCCACCGCGAGTGCCACGCACCACTGGGGAATGCCGCGGACGAAGTTGGCGGTGCCGTCGATCGGGTCGATGACCCAGTCAAAGCCGCTGGTGCCGGGCGTGCGGCCGAATTCCTCGCCGACGATGCCGTCATCGGGCCAGTGCTCGGCGATGGCCGCGCGCATCAAAGTCTCGGTGTCGCGGTCGGCGTTGGAGACGAGGTCCTGATGGCCCTTGCTCTCGATGACCAGCAGGTCGAAGGCCTTGAAATGGGCGTGTGCGAAATCGCCCGCGCGGCGGGCCAGCTCCATGGCGAATTCAAGTCTGTCAGACACCGTCACATCCACTCCGTCGTATCGAGGATCGCCAAGCCAGTATCAGGTCATCCGCCGCAAGACCATCGCAAATCACGCGCCCGGCGCTGCTCGCGAACACATTCGCGCGCGCCCGGAAAAAGGCCCCGCGCCGGCCGCCCGCGCGCGGACCGGCCGAGGTGTTCTCTATTGCGGAAACTGCTAAAATGGAGTTGGATCAAGGCCGGGGGGCATGTCGGACTGCGACTGTCATCCTGCCGTCATGGACGGCGCTTAGGTGCTCACGACGTGGTGACAACATCACCCGAGATCCCTCAGACGGGCAATAATCAAACCGCTTCGGCGGAAACAGGAGCGTTCGAAATGTCGAGACTTCACAAGCTTGGCGTGGTGCTGGCCACCACCACAGCCTTCACGATGAATTTTGCCGGCGCGGCCTTCAGCCAGAACATGGACGAACTGGTCGCCGCCGCCAAGGCCGAAGGCATGCTCACCACCATCGCGCTGCCGCATGACTGGTGCGGTTACGGCGGCGTGATCGCCGGTTTCAAGGCGAAATACCCCGAAATCACCGTCAACGAGCTGAACCCCGATGCCGGCTCGGCCGACGAGATCGAGGCCATCAAGGCCAACAAGGACAACAAGGGCCCGCAGGCGCCGGACGTGATCGACGTCGGCCTCGCCTTCGGCCCGTCGTCCAAGGCCGAAGGCCTGACGCAGCCCTACAAGGTCTCGACCTGGGACTCCATTCCCGATGGCGCCAAGGATGCCGAAGGCTACTGGTACGGCGACTATTACGGCGTGATGTCGTTCCTCGTGAACAAGGATCTCGTCGCCAACACGCCGACCGACTGGTCCGACCTGCTGAAGCCGGAATATGCCGGCCAGGTGGCGCTCGCGGGTGACCCGCGCGCCTCCAACCAGGCCATCCTCGCCGCCCTCGCCGCAGGTCTCGCCAATGGCGGCGCCGCCGGCAAGGAAGCCGGCGAAAAGGGCCTCGAGTTCTTCGCCGAACTCAACAAGGCCGGCAACTTCGTGCCGGTGATCGGCAAGGCCGGCACGCTGGCGCAGGGCGCGACCCCGATCGTCGCCATGTGGGACTACAATGCGCTGGCCGCCAAGGACACGCTCGCCGGCAACCCGCCGGTCGAAGTCGTGGTTCCGGCATCGGGCGTCCTCGCCGGCGTCTATGTGCAGGCGATCAGCGCCTATGCGCCGCACCCGAACGCCGCCAAGCTCTGGATGGAATATCTCTATTCGGACGAAGGCCAGCTCGGCTGGCTCAAGGGCTACTGCCACCCGATCCGCTTCAACGACATGGCGGAGCGCGGCGTGATCCCGCAGGACCTGCTCGACAAGCTGCCGCCGGCTGAAGGCTACGCCAAGGCCTACTTCCCGACGCTCGAGGAAGTGAACGCCAACAAGGAAGCCGTCGTTGCCGGTTGGGACGCCGTCGTCGGCGCCAACGTTCAGTAAACCGACACCCTGAACAGCCGCCCCGCGCCCGCCGCGGGGCGGCTCCCGTTTCCGCTCGACCGAACATGGCGCGATGACTTTCCAGCCCTCCCCAGATGTCGACACACCCAGGCGCGTTCCGCTCAAGGAAAGGCTGCCGCTCGACTGGCTGGGGCTCGCGCCCTTCCTGGTGTTCGTGACCTTGTTCCTGCTCGCGCCCACCATGTACATCGTGGTCGGCGCATTCCGCTCGGTCGACGGCAGCTTCACCTTCGACAATGTGATCGGCCTCAACACCCCCTCGATCCGTTCGGCCTACTGGATCTCGATCAAGATCTCGCTGGCCTCGGCCTCGCTCGGCTGCCTCATCGGCTTCGCCATGGCGGCGGCGATGACGCTGGGCGGCCTGCCCAAGGCGATCCGCGGGCCGCTCCTGACCTTTTCCGGCGTCGCCTCGAATTTCGCCGGCGTGCCGCTGGCCTTCGCGTTCCTGGCCACGCTCGGCCCGATCGGCCTGGTCACCGTGTTCCTCAAGACCAATCTCGGCCTCGATCTCCGGATGCTGGGCTTCAACATCCTGAGCTTCTGGGGGCTGACGGTCACCTACCTGTTCTTCCAGATTCCGCTGATGATCCTGATCATCACGCCGGCGCTCGACGGGCTCAAGCGGGAATGGCGGGAGGCGGCGGAGATCCTCGGCGCCACCGGGCCGCAATACTGGCGGATGGTGGCGTTTCCGATCCTGTTCCCGGCGATTCTCGGCACCATGGCGCTCCTGTTCGCCAATTCCTTCGGCGCGGTGGCGACCGCGATCGCGCTGACCGGCTCGTCGCTCAACATCGTGCCGATCCTGCTGTTCGCGCAGATCCGCGGCGACGTGCTGGGCGACCCGCATCTGGGCTATGCGCTGGCCTTCGGCATGATCGTCGTCACCGGCATCGCCAACACGATCTACATCGTGCTCCGGGCACGCTCCGAGAGGTGGCAGAAATGATGCGGCTTTCGGCCTGGGCGGCCATCGCCTTCGGGATGCTCTACTTCCTCCTGCCGCTCCTCGGCATGACCGAGTTCTCGCTGAAGATGCGGCGCGGCGTCTATTCGTTCGATGCCTATGCCAAGGTGCTGGCCGATCCGCGGTTCCAGGAAACCTTCAGCTATTCGGTGATGATGGCGGTGTTCACCATCGTCTTCGGCGTGCTCCTGGTGGTGCCGACGGCCTACTGGGTGCGGCTCAAGCTGCCGCGCGCCCGTCCCTTCGTGGAATTCGTCACCCTGCTGCCGCTGGTGATCCCGGCGATCGTCGTCGTGTTCGGCTATATAAGGCTGTTCAACACCTCGAGCTGGCTGCCGCTCACCGGCACGGCGATGGGCACCAACATCCTGTTGATGTTCGGCTATGCGACGCTGTCGCTGCCCTATATGTACCGCGCCGTCGACACCGGGCTCAGGACCATCGACGTCACCACGCTCACCGAGGCGGCGCAATCGCTCGGCGCCGGCTGGGTGACCATCCTCGGCCGGCTGATCCTGCCCAATGTCCTGGTCGCGGTGCTGTCAGGCGCCTTCGTCACGCTTGCCATCGTCATCGGCGAGTTCACCATGGCGGCACTTCTCAACCGTCCCGCCTTCGGTCCCTACATGCAGCTCCTGGGCGCCAACCGCGCCTATGAGCCGGCCGCCCTCGCCGTGATCGCCTTCGGCATCACCTGGGCCTGCATGGGGCTCATCCAGCTTGTCGCGCGGCTCGCGCCCAAACCCGCAACTCCGGTGAAAGACTGATGACCGAAGCCCCCTATCTTTCCATCAACGGAATCTCCAAATCCTTCGGGACCATGCAGGTGGTGCGCAACGCCGACATCGAGATCGGCCGCGGCGAGTTCGTCTCGTTCCTCGGACCGTCGGGCTGTGGCAAGACCACGATCCTGCGCATGGTGGCCGGCTTCGAGACGCCGAGCGCCGGATCGATCAGCATCGACGGCCGCGACGTGACCTACCTCAAGCCGAGCCAGCGCAACATCGGCATGGTGTTCCAGTCCTATGCGCTGTTTCCGAACCTGACGGTGGCGGGCAATATCGGCTTCGGGCTCCGGGTGGCGGGCGAAAGCCGCGCGGGCATCGACCAGCGGGTCAAGGAAATGCTGGCGCTGATCGGGCTTCCGCAACTGGCCGACCGGTTTCCCTGGCAGCTTTCGGGCGGCCAGCAGCAGCGCGTGGCGCTGGCCCGGGCGATCGCGCCCAGGCCCTCGGTGCTGCTGCTCGACGAGCCGCTGTCGGCGCTCGACGCCAAGATCCGGGTGTCGCTGCGCGAGGAGATCCGCGCCATCCAGCAGGACCTCGGCATCACCACCATCTTCGTGACCCACGACCAGGAAGAGGCGCTGTCGATGTCGGACCGGGTGATGGTCATGAACCAGGGCCGGATCGAGCAGATCGGAACGCCCGCCGACATCTACAACCATCCCAACACTTCCTTCGTCGCGGCCTTCGTCGGCACCCTGAGCCAGTTGGAGGCGACGGTGACCGACCCGTCGCGCGGCGAGGCGCAGGTGGGCGAAGCGCGGATTTCCGGCCTGCGCCTGCCGCAGCAGGCGAAGCCGGGCGACACGCTCCGCCTGGCGCTGAGGCCCGAATCCCTGAGGCGCGACCATCGCGAGGGCGACCAGACGCTGGAAGCGCGGATTCAATCGGTCAATTTCCTCGGCGCCGTCATCCGCATCAAGCTCGTCATCGGCGCCGTGCCGCTGTCGCTCGACACCTTCAACGACCCGACACGCCCTCCCCCGGTCACCGGCCAGACCATCAAGGTGCATTTCGCGCCGCAGACGGTGCTGGCGCTGACCGATTAAAGCCGGCCAGGGCGTCCCTTGGCGGAGGCGGATCCGACGGCCGGTCCGGCACCCTCGGAACGCGGGTAGACTTTGGCAAGCCGCACGTCATCCCTGGGAACCGGGACTCGCGTCCCGTGCCGCGATCTCGCGCAATGTCGTTTTGACGACCTTTCCGTAATTGTTCTTGGGAAGGTCGCTCACGAAGACATAGCGCTTCGGCTTCTTGAAGGAGGCCATCTGGGATCTGCACCAGGTCTCGAGACCTTGCGGATCGCCACCCGCCCCGCCCTTGAGCACGACAAAGGCCACGACCGCCTCGCCCCATTCCGGGTCCGGGGCGCCGACGACCGCGGCCTCAGCCACAGACTCATGCAGCAGCAGGACTTCCTCGACTTCGCGCGGATAGATGTTGGTGCCGCCCGAGATGATGACATCCTTGGCCCTGTCGGTGAGCGTGAGAAACCCGTCGGCGTCAAGATATCCCAGATCTCCGGTGCGCAGCCAGCCGTCCACCAGCGTTTCGCGTGTCGCTTCCGGATTGCGCCAATAGCCTTTCATCACGGTGTCGCCGCTGACCATGATTTCCCCGGTCTCGCCGTGCGGGCAGGCCCTGAACTGGGCATCGACCACCCGCAGCCTCACGCCGGCCTGCGCAAGACCCACCGAATTGCGCCGGGACCGCCAGTTCCCGTGACTGGTATCGCTGACAAGATCGCGCGGCAGCACGGTGATCGTCATCGGGCTCTCGCCCTGCCCGTAGATCTGCACGAACCGGGTCCCCAATTGCTCAAGCGCCGCGTCGAGATCACCTGCATACATGGGGCCGCCGCCATAGATGATCGACTTGATGCCGTCTCCCTCGAAGCCGGTTTCGCCACTCGCATCCACGAGCCGCTTGACCATGGTCGGCGCGGCGAAAAAGGTCAGGTTGCCGAGCCTGCCCGCCAGATCGATGATCTCCCTCGGATCGAAGGCTCTCGACCTTGGCACGATGTGACAGGCGCCCCGACGGATGTAGGGGAAGTTGTAGAGCCCGGCGCCGTGCGACATCGGCGCGGCGCAGAGCGGGTGATCGTCGCCCGAAACCTGGTCGACATCGAGGGCATAGGTGAGGCTCATCGCCGTGAGATTCCTGTGCGTCAGCATCACTCCCTTCGGCCGCCCTGTCGTGCCCGATGTGTAGAACAGCCAGGCGATATCATCGGCCTCGCGAGGAACGGGCGCGATCAGGTCCGCGGCGGAGGTTTCGACATCGACGACGAGTTGCGCATGTTGCGGCGAGCCGATGCCTATTTCCGTGCACCGCTGCAGCAGCCCGTCCTGGGCGAGATCGGATCCCGTCTGCGTGAAGATCAGCCGGGCCCCCGCATTGGCGACGATCCATCCCGCTTCCCTGGGGTGAAGCTTGTGATTGATGGGAACGGCCACGGCCCCCGCCCACCAGATCGCGTAGAGCAATTCCAGGTATTCCGGACAATTCGCCGCGAAGATCGCCACCCTGTCGCCGGGGCAGACGTCATGATGCGCAGCCAGACGACGCGCCATGGTCGCGGCGCGCGCCGCGAACTGTCCATAGGTCGCGTGAAGCTGATCGCCGAAGCGGATCGCCGGCCGGTCGGGATATGCGCGCGAGGACGCGTGAAGCCAGTTGGCGATGTTCATCTCTTAAGCCCCACCCGCCTCTAGGACGGTCGCGTAATTCGCCACCGCGGCGCCACCCATGTTGAAGACAAGCCCGAGACGCGCCCCTTGTTTCTGGATGCCGCCGGCCTGGTGGGTCACCTGCCGGTACGACAGGGCATGCATCGACACCCCGGTCGCGCCGACCGGATGGCCTTTGGCCTTCAGGCCGCCGGACAGGTTTACCGGCAACCTGCCCTCGCGGTAGACGGTCCCGTCCGCCAGGGCGTCGGCGCCCCTGCCCGCCGGCGCCAGTCCCATCGCTTCGTAGATGAGGAGTTCGGCGATGGTGAAGCAGTCGTGGACCTCGGCGAAATCGAGGTCGTGAAGGGTGATGCCGGCGGCATCGAGCGCGGAGGCAATGGTTCTGGCCGGTCCCTCGAAGGCCGCGAAATCACGGGCCGCCATGGGCAGGAAGTCGCTGACATGGATGGCCGAACGGATATGCGCCTTCTTCCCGAAGCGGTGAGAATTCTCGTCCGTTGTCAGAATCAGGGCCGCGGCGCCGTCCGTGATGGGCGAGCAGTCGGTCAGCCGCAAGGGCGGAGCGATGACGGGATTTGAACGGGAAATCGTGTTGCAGGCATGAAAATCCAGCGCCTTGTGCATGTGGGCAAGCGGGTTGCCCAACGCGTTCTGATGATTCTTGGCCGCGATTTTCGCCATTGTATCGAGGGGATCGCCGAAGCGCTGGCGATAGGCGTCCGCGGCAAGCGCAAAGATCTGCGGAAAGCTCAATCCGCTTTCCGAGGCGCTGTTCTGATAGCCGGCCCCGGCCAGCGACGCCGTCACATCGGCGGTCGCCCTGTGCGTCATCTTCTCGGCGCCGACAACCAGCACCGTCCGCGCGGCTCCGGCGCGAATGGCATTGATGCCAGCAAAGATCGCTGCCGCCCCGGACGCGCAGGCATTCTCGCATCGCGTCGCAGGTTTGAACCGAAGCTCCGGATAGGCCTGCAGCACAAGCGACGAGGCGAAACCATCCGGCACAAGGGCAAAATTGAAATGCCCCAGGAAGGTCGCGTCGATTTCGTCGGGTGAGATACCGCTGTCCTCGACCGCCTCGGTGGCCGCGGCGACAATCAGTTGTTCGAGCGTATCGTCGACCCTGCCGAACTTCGTGTGGCCGGCGCCGACGATCGAAATACCGGTTCTTCTGCTTTCAGTCATCTGCTCTTCCCTTGGAAAAGAGTTTGCTTTCGGTATCTGCGCACCACACTTTTGAAGACCCCGAGCTAAGCGCCGCGCGCATAGGGATCCGCATGGGCCGGCAGCAGCTTTCCGGCGCATTCGCCAAAGCCGATCAGGTAACCGTCGCCCCGCGCCGCGCCGCGGAAGACAATGGTGTCATTGTCCTCGATGAACGATCGCGTGCCGCCGCCATCGAGCCCGATCGGCTCCTTTCCGCCCCAGGACAATTCGAGCAGCGAACCCCGGCTCTGCCGGGTTGTGCCGGAGATGGTGCCCGACCCCAGCATGTCGCCCACCTCCATCGGGCATCCGGAGGTGGTGTGGTGCGCCAGATTCTGCGGAGCGGAGTAGTACATCTCCCTGTAGTTCGAGCGCGTGATCGTCGTCGCATGTTGCGCCCCATCCGGCTGGAGCAGCACATCGAGGTCGATGTCGTAGAGCATCGGCCCCGGCTCGCGGAGATGCGGCAGCAGCGGTGTGTCGCGTTCGGGCGTCGACACGTGGAACGGCTCCAGCGCCAGGCTGGTCACGATCCAGGGGCTGATGGTGTTGGCCGTGGCCTTGGCCTGGAACGGACCCAGGGGCTGGTATTCCCATGTCTGGATGTCGCGGGCCGACCAGTCGTTCAAGAGAACGTAACCGAAGATCATCTCATAGGCCTGGGCGACGGAGACGGGCCTGCCAAACTCCGACGGCTGCCCGACAATGGCGCCCAGCTCCAGCTCGAAGTCGAACCTTTCACAGGGCGCGAAGCGCGGCGCGGCTTCGTCCGGCGCCTTGAGCTGGCCCCAGGGCCTGCGGATCTCGGTGCCCGAAATCACGATCGACGAGGCCCGGCCGCTATAGGCGATGGGCAGATGAAGATAATTGGGCGGAAGCGCGTTTTCGGGACCGCGGAACATCGTGCCCACGTTGAAGGCGTGATTCCTGCATCCGTAGAAGTCGGCATAGCCGCGGGTCTCGACCGGCAGATGCAGGGCGGCATCGGCCTGGGGCACCAACGCGCCGGACCAGGCTTGCCGATCGGCCTGCGACGCCTCTTTTCCCAGCATGGCATGCAGGCGGGCCCTGAAGGCGCGCCATGTCTCGGGCCCGAGCGCCATGAAGGCATTCCATGACGGCCTGTCAAACACCGGATGGTCGTGAACGGACAGGAGCCCGCCTTGTTCCAACGCCGTCACGTCCAGAATCTGGTCGCCGATAGCGACGCCGCAGCGGCGCCTGCCGCCCGCCGTCGAAAAGATGCCGCAAGGCAGATTGTTCAGTGGAAACTGGCCATCGGGCGCGTTGGCGCTCTCGACCCAGGAAGTGAGCAAGGACATCGGGTCTCCCGTCTCGGTTTCGATTGTGGATCAGCGGTCACCGCCCTTGGAACTGGCGATGACCGGCGGAGTTGCCGCCTATCGCGGCCGGGGCGTGCCGTCGAACTTCTTCTCCAGCGACGACCAGCAATCGATGTAATCGTCCTGCAACGGCGCCTCCTGCGCCGCGAACCGGGTCAGATGCTGGGGGAACCGCGTTTCGAACATGAAGGTCATGGTGTCCTCGAGATAGACCGGCTCCATCGGCTCGGTGCTGCCTTTCTCGAACGCTTCCCGGTCGGGGCCGTGCGGCAGCATCATATTGTGAAGCGACATGCCCCCCGGCACGAAGCCCTGCGGCTTGGCGTCGTAGATCCCGACGATATTGCCGCACAACTCGGACATGATGTTCTTGTGATACCAGGCCGGACGGAAGGTGTTCTCGGCCACCAGCCAGCGCTCCCGGATCAGCAGGAAATCGATATTGGCCGTGCCCTCGATCCCCGACGGGGCGGTGAGGACGCAAAAGATGGAGGGATCGGGGTGGTCGAACAGGATCGCGCCGACCGGGCTGAAGGACCTCAGATCATATTTGCAGGGCGCGTAATTGCCATGCCAGGCCACCACATCGAGCGGCGAGTGGTCGATCGTGGTCTGGTGAAACGACCCGCACCATTTGATCGTCATGCGGCTTTCGGCGTCCCGGTCCTCGAACCAGGCGACCGGCGTCTTGAAGTCGCGGGAATTGGCGAGGCAATTGGCGCCGATCGGGCCCCGGCCCGGCAGATCGAATTTCTGGCCGTAGTTCTCGCAGACAAAGCCGCGCGCCGGCCCCTCGACCACCTCCACGCGATACACAAGCCCGCGCGGGATAACCGCGATCTCCTTGGGCGCCAGGTCGATAATCCCGAGCTCGGTGTAAAAGCGCAGCTTGCCCTGTTGCGGGACGACCAGAAGTTCGCTGTCGGCCGAATAGAAGTAGTCATCCTCCATCGACTTGTTCGCCAGATAGACATGGCTCGCCATGCCGGTCTGGGTGTTGACATCGCCGGCCGTGGACATGGTGCGCATGCCGGTGATGAAGGTCAGTTCCTCCTCGGTGTGCGGCACCGGATCCCAGCGGTACTGGCCGAGCGACACCAGATCGGGATCGACATGCGGCGCCGACTTCCAATGCGGCATGTCGATCTTGGCGAAGCGATGCGTGTGCTTGACCGATGGGCGGATACGGTAGCACCAGGTGCGCTCGTTCTTGCCGCGCGGGGCGGTGAACGCCGTGCCCGTCAACTGCTCGGCGTAGAGCCCGTAATTGCACTTCTGCGGGCTGTTCATGCCCTGCGGCAGGGCGCCGGGAAGCGCTTCGGTTTCAAAGTCGTTGCCAAATCCCGGCATGTAGCCCTTGTCCGGACTGTAGCCCTGCATTGTCGGGTTGGTCTGGGCCGGTGCGATTGCATCCACGCGCGCGTTCATGAGTACCTCCTGGATAGATGTGCGAATTTCGTTACGCTGAACTTTCAACATATTGGGTCGGCCTTCGGACCTGGACCGGGCGATCATTTCATCGTGTGCGGCAGAAACAGCGAAATCGCCGGGATCGAAATCAGAAGCGCCAGGCGCACGACATCGGCCACCAGAAAGGGAATGATGCCGCGGTAGATCGTCGGCAAGGCGATATCCGGGTTGAGGCTGCGGACGATGAACAGGTTCATGCCGATGGGCGGCGAGATCATGCCGAACTCGATCGCGACCACCACGACGATTCCAAACCAGACGAGATCATATCCCAGGCCGGCAACGAGCGGCGCAAACAGCGGCACGGTCAACAGCATCATCGCCAGACTGTCGAACACGCAGCCGAGCACGAGATAGACGGCGACGATCGCAACGATGATCAGGACCGGCGAGACTCCCACGGACTGCACCAGGCCGGACAGCATGGCGGAGAAGCCCGAGAAGATCATGATGTTCGAGAACAGCAGCGCGCCGATCAGGACGAACAACAGGACAGCCGTCATGATGGCGGCATCGAGGGCAGCCTTCAGGATCTCGTTGAAGGCGAGCCTGCCGCGCAGGACGCCCAGCAGCAATGCGCCGCCGGCTCCGATTCCCGCCGCCTCGGTGGCGCTGAAAATGCCCAGATAGAGCCCGCCGATGACCACGCCGAACAGGATGATGACCGGCCAGACGCCGAGCAGTGCGGCCCCGGGCGACGGCAGGTCCATGCCCTCGGTCGAGGGCGCCAGTTGCGGCTGCAGCCGCACGGCGATCATGATGGCGACGACGTAGAGGACCATGCCGAGGATGCCGGGCAGAATGCCGGCAAGAAACAGATCGCCGATGCTTTGCTCGGTGATCGTGCCGTAGATCACGAGCACGATGCTGGGCGGAATGAGGATGCCGAGAGTCCCGCCCGCCGCCACGGATCCCGTGGCCAATCCGCTATCATAGCCGAACCGCTTCATTTCAGGCATGGCGACGGACCCCATGGTTGCCGCCGTCGCCAGGCTGGAGCCGCAGACCGCGCCAAATCCTGCGCACCCCGCAACCGTCGCCATCGCCAGACCGCCGCGCACCCGGCCGAGAACCGCATTGGACGCATCGTAAAGCGCCGACGCGATTCCGGCCCGGGCCATCAGATTGGCCATGAAGAGGAACAGCGGCAGCACAGTGAGCGTGTAGCTGCTGGCTGTGTCGAAGGCGGTCTGGGCAAGCATGGACCCAGCCGCACCGGGCCCGATCATGGTGATAAGCCCGATGAAGCCGACCGCGCCGAGCGCGACGCCCAGACGCACGCCCAACCCCAACAGAACGAATATGGCTGCAAACGAAATCAATGCGGTGGTCATTGGCGCGCCTCCTTCCAGCCGTGGAGGATGCCGCCGATGGCCGCGGCGACGAACGCAATCGCCGCGGCCCACGCCGCCGAGTGCAGCGGCAGGCCGAGGTAATCGGTCCTGTCGCCATAGGACATCAGCTTGAGCGCGAACCCGGCGCAATACCACGCCATGGCCAGCAGATATCCGGTCAGGAACACACCCGCGAGGAGCAGGGAAAGCTGCCTCAGCACCCCCGTGAAGCGCTCGGAGAGCACATCGACGATGACGTGATCTCCCCTCAGCGTTGCCAGCGGCAAGGCGGCAAAGAACAGGATCGACATGAGGAACTGGATCGCTTCGCCGCTCCAGCCCAGCGGCCGGACCAGGACATAGCGGAACAGCACGTCCCAGCACATGATGAAGCAGATACCGGTAACGGTGGCGATGGCGATGGCGCTGAATATCCGCTCCGCCAAGGAGACCGGCCAAGGCTGCCGGGCCGTGGCGGAGTGCGCGCTTGTCTGATCAGTCATTCGTCTTGTCCAAGCCTTCCAGGGAGCCAGTCACTTCGCGCCGGACAGCGCGCGGATGCGATCGAGCGCGGCCCGGCCATCGATGCCCTTGGCCTCGGCTTCGGCGATCCATGCCTCTTCGATCGGCAGCAGGCGCTGGCGGATTTCGTCAAGCAACGCGCCCTCTGCCGTAAACCGCTTCACGCCATCGGCTTCCATCCGTTCGATGGCGCTTGCATCGGCCTTGTCCCAGGCTCGGCCGCCGAGGCGCGCCAGCGATTCACCGGAGACCGACCAGATGGCGTCCTGGTCTTCCTGCGAAAGGCTGTCCCATTTCTGCTGGTTCATGATGATGTAGACGGCGGCGTTGTAGAGCCCGCCGGGGACCGAGAACTGGCCCTGGACGACATCGCCGAGCTTGTAGGATTCATAGGCTTCGTGCGTCCAGAACGCGCCGTCGGCAACCTTGCGCGCGAGCATCTCGTAGGCCTCGCTCGAGGGACCGGTGACCCCCGCCCCGCCAAGGGCCTCTGCGATCTCCTGGGGCGTCTTGCCTCCCGCGCGGTACTTCTTCCCGGCAAAGCCGTCGAGCGCGTGCGGCGGCTCGCCGGTCGTGTAAATGGTGCCCGGTCCGGTGGTGTAGACGGCCAGCACCTTGACGCCGTCGAACTCCTTGGCGGCTTCGAACATTTCCTGGTGCACGGTCCAGTAGGCGACCGAAAGCGCCTCCGCATTGTCGCCCAGGAAGGGCAGATCCAGGGCCTTGGTGAGGGTGAAACGACCCGGCGTATAGGCCGGCACGCCCCAGGCCACGTCCACGGCGCCGCTTTCCACGGCGTCGAACATCCGCGGGGGAGCCGCCACGGTCGACGGCAGGAATTCCACTTTCACCCGGCCTTCCGTGGCCTCCTCGACGTTTCTCGCCCAAGGCTCGAACACATCGACGACTTGACCGTGCTGTGGCGGAAGAAAATTGTTGAAGCGCAGAACCGTCTGCGCCTGAGCCGGCAAGGCGGCGAAGCCGAAGGCGAGGCCAGCGAGTGCGCCAGTGAGAACGAATTTCATAATCTTACCCTCCCAAGTGAAGCTGATGGGGGCAGTTTCTAACACACAGAAAAAAACTTGCAATATGAAATTATTTCGTTTTGAATGCATTTCATCGACAGGAGACACCCGTGTTGCAGGATACCTTTGAGTTCAGCTCTTCGTTCGCCGGGCCGCGACTGGCGGTGACGATACTCATGCATGGAGATGAAGCCTGCGGGCTGGCGGTGCTGGACACGGTGCGCGCGGAAAATTTCGCGCTGTCCTCAGGAAGCCTCGTCGTCCTCGTCCTCAACCGGCGCGCCCATGAGGCGCCCGAAGGACCGGTTCGGCATCTGGGCACGGACATGAACCGGATCTGGTCGCACGCGGGCCTTGGAGAGCGCACCGAGGAAGCACGGCGGGTCGCTTCCACCCTGCCCTGTCTGAAGGACGCGGACGCGATCCTGGATATTCACTCCATGCCGTCCCAGGACACGCCGTTTCTTTTCGTTTCGGAAACGCACCCGCGATCGGCGGACCTTGCGGAAAAGCTCGGCGCCGCCGTTCCCCGCGTGGTCACGGCGCCGCCTCCCCAACAGCGCGGCATGGCGCTCTTCGAAACCGAGCTGCTATCGAAAGAAACGCCGATCGTCGTCGAATGCGGACAGCATCAGTCGGCGCAGGCGCCGGACGTCGCCCGAGCGACATTCCTGCGTTTTCTCTCTGTCCATGGGATGATCGAGACAGGTGGAGACGCCGAGACAGCCTCCAGCGAGACGGTCCGCTTCTACGAGATGTGCCGGGAGATCAAGCTCGACCAGGGGCCGCTGACACTCGCCCTGCCCATGCGGGGCTTCGACCGCCTGGATCGCGGGGAAACCTATGGCTGGGACGGGCCCCGGCCGCTCATCGCCGAAGAGGATTGCCACGTGCTCTTGACACGGCCGGCGGTCAACCCCGGCGACGAGGCGCTGACACTGGTGCGCCTGACGAGGACCAGGCACGTGTAGGACCCATCGATCTTCGCGTTTTGGCGCGCAGTACCCAAGCCATTGCCTAACACCCAACCAGGAGGAACCTTATGGGCATTCCAGTCGAGAAAGATCCGAACAGACAGCACGAAAATCCGCTCGGCACGGACGGCATTCCCTTCATCGAGTTCAGCGCGGTCGACACCGGGCCGATTGCGACCCTGCTCGAGAAATGCGGCTTCGCGCACATCGCCAATCATCGCCATCACTCGGTTCAGCTTTGGCGGCAGGGCGAGATGGACGTTCTCCTCAACGACGATCCGAAGACCTACGGCGTCAATTTCGCCAAGCTCCACGGCCCCTGCATCTCGGCCATCTCCTTCCGGATCGCCGACGAGGACCAGTCCTGCGCGGCGGCCGCGGCCAACGGCATCGTCTATTACGAGGGCGACCGCGGCGTCCTGACCGTCGGCGCGCCGGCCATGGACGGGATCGGCCACAGCCTGCTCTACCTGATGACACGCGAGACCGAGACGCGCATCAAGTCCGACGAATTCATCCCCCTCGAAGGGGACACCTTGCCGGAGGTGCCGGGCGCCGGATTCAGGCTCATCGACCATCTGACCCACAATGTGAGGGCCGGCAACATGGAACGCTGGGCCGCCTTCTATCGCGACGCCTTCAACTTCCGCGAGGTGTTCTATCTCGACACCAAAGGCCAGAGCACGGGGTTGCGGACCCGCGCGATGAAAAGCCCGTGCAACCGTATCTGCATTCCCGTCAACGAGCCGACCGACGAGAAGTCGCAGATCCAGGAATATATCGACCAGTACAAGGGCGAAGGCGTGCAGCACCTCGCCTTTCTCAGCGATGACCTGAACGACAGCGTCGAGCGGATTTCCGAAAACGGCATTCCGCTGATGGAGATTCCCGACAGCTATTACGATCAGATCGAGGGCCGCATGCCCGGCCACGGCCAGGATGTCGCCCGGCTCAGGTCGAACGGAATCCTGATCGACGGCGACCGGGATGACAACGGCGACTGGACCATCCTGCTGCAGCTTTTCTCCAAGAACCTCATCGGGCCGATCTTCTTCGAGTTCATCGAGCGGCGCGGCAATGAAGGCTTTGGCAACAACAACGCCAAGGCCCTGTTCGAGGCGATCGAGCGCGATCAGATCAAGCGCGGCGTCGTCCAGGCCTCTTAACGACCCGCCCTTGTCTGAAGTCCAACGGGAAGCACCGCGGTCGCGCACCCCGTCGCGACCGTCCAAGACATCACCATCACCAAAGGGAGCAGCATCATGAATGTCAAAATGTTGGCGACACTGGCCGCATCAGCGCTTTTCGCCTCGACCCTGTCCGTCCTCGCCCAAGACAAGGTGAGCGTGAAGCTCAGCTATATCGTCGACCACCCCGCGATCGACGCCGCGCGGGACGGCGTGATCGACACGCTGAAGGCGGCGGGGTTCGTCGAAGGCGAAAATCTTGATCTCGAGGTCCAGAGCGCCCAGGGCAACATGACCACCCAGGCGCAGATCAATCAGAAGTTCGTCGGCGACAGCCCCGATCTGATCGTCGCCATCTCGACGCCGAGCGCGCAGACCGCCATGAGCGCGACCTCGGACATCCCCATCGTCTTCGCGGCCATCACCGACCCGCTCGCCGCGGGTCTGGTGGATTCCAATGAGAAACCGGGCCGCAATCTGACCGGCTCGAGCGACAAGACGCCGGTCGACAGGCATCTCCAACTGGTCAAGCGCATCGTGCCCGAGGCAAAGACCATCGGGATCGTCTATAATGGCGGAGAAGCCAACTCCGTCGCCCTCGTCGAGGAATTGAGGGCCGAGGCCACAAAGCTCGGCCTTGAGGTTGTCGAGGCGACAGCCATCCAGTCGTCGGCCGTTCTCGATGCCGCGCGCAGCCTCGTGGGCAAGGTCGACGCCATCTATGTGCCGACCGATTCCACGGTCGTCAGCGCCTTCGAGTCCGTCGCCCGCATCGGGGGCGAAGCGGACATCCCCGTCATCGCCGCCGACACCACCGTCGTCGAACGCGGCGCCATCGCGGCGCTCGGCTTCAGCTATTACGACATCGGCGTTGCCGCCGGCGAGTCCGCGGTGAGGATCCTCAACGGCGAGAACCCCGCCGATATCCCGGTCCGCTTCATCGACAAGCTCGAACTCTACGTCAATCCGGGCGCGGCCGAGGAGATGGGCATCAGCCTGCCCGACGACCTGCTGGCGGAAGCCACCCGGGTGATCGAATAAATCAACAGACCAGAGCAAGGCCTTTGACATGACATTCTATGCTTTCATGGGCGCGGTCGAGGCCGGATTGATCTTCGGCCTCGTCGCCATCGGGGTGTATCTTTCCTTCCGCGTTCTCGATTTCCCCGACCTTACCGTCGATGGGAGCTTTCCGCTGGGCGCGGCGGTCGCCGCCGTGCTCATCACCTCCGGCGTCAACCCGTTTCTGGCGACGGCGATCGCCGTCGCCGCGGGGTTCGTCGCAGGCTACATAACCGCGACACTGCACATACGCCTGAACATCTTGAACCTGCTCGCCAGCATCCTGGTGATGCTGGCCCTGTTTTCCATCAATCTGCGGATCATGGGGCGTCCCAACCTTCCGCTGCTGTCTTCGGAAACCGTGTTCTCTCCGCTCAAGGCCCTCTCCGCCCCCAGCTACATGACCATACCGGTTGCCCTGGCGGTCGTCGTGGCCGCCGGCAAGCTGGTGCTGGACTGGTTCCTGGCAACCGAGATCGGGCTGGCGCTGCGCGCCGCGGGCGCCAATGCGCGCATGGCCTCCGCCCAAGGCATCGACCGCAACCGGATGCTGCCGCTGGGGCTCGGCATCTCCAACTCCTACACGGCGCTGGCCGGTGCGCTGTTTGCCCAGTCGCAAGGCTTCGCCGATGTCGGCATGGGCATCGGCATCATCATTGTCGGCCTCGCCGCCGTGATCGTCGGCGAGACGATCATCTCGCCACGCACCGTGCTTCTTGCCACGCTGAGCGCCATTGTCGGCAGTCTGATCTACCGGATCGTCCTCGCATTCGCACTCAACCTCGATCAGATCGGGTTGCGGGCGCAGGACCTCAATCTCGTCACCGCCCTCCTCATCGTGCTCGCCCTGTCGCTGGCCCGCGCCCGCGGATCGTCCTTTCCGAAACTCAGGGCGGCGCGTGCGGCATCCAAGAAGGAGCAACAAGGCAATGCTTGAGGCCAGGAACATCGATGTCGTGTTCAATCCCGGCACGGCCCTTGAAAACCGCGCCGTCAAAGGCTTGTCCCTGACCATCCGCACGGGCGAATTCGTCACCGTCATCGGCACCAATGGCGCGGGCAAATCCACGCTTCTGGGCGCGTTCGCAGGCGATGTGTCGCCTGCCCGCGGGCAGGTGCTGATCGACGGGCAGGACGTGACCAGGGCCAACGCCTCCAGGCGCGCCCGCCAGTTGGGCCGGGTCTTTCAGGACCCGCGCACCGGCACCTGCGAGACGCTGACGATCCTTGAAAATCTCGCCATCGCCGCCAACCGGACACGCGCGAGGGGAATCCGCACGGGAACCCCAAAGGCGAAGATCGCCGAATGGAAAGACCGCCTCGCCGAACTGGGGCTTGGCCTCGAAAGCCGCCTCAACGACCGCGTCGGCCTGCTGTCCGGCGGGCAGCGGCAGGCGCTCAGCCTGCTGATGGCCTGTCTCGTGCCCAACCGCGCCCTGCTTCTCGACGAGCATACCGCGGCGCTTGATCCGGGGGCGGCCGAAAAGGTCCTCGAGCTCACCGATACTTTTGCGGAACGCGACGCGCTCACGGTGCTGATGGTCACCCATTCCATGGCGCAGGCGCTCGCGCACGGGACCCGCACCGTCATGCTGCATGAGGGGCAGGTCATGTTCGATCTTTCAACCCAGGAACGCGCCGACCTCGGCGTCCGGGGGCTGCTGGATCTGTTCAAGCAGGTCCGCGGCCGCGAGGTCGACGATGATTCCATGCTTCTGGAGCCGGCATGATGGATGAGACCCAAGCCCCCGACAGGATCGACGCGCAGCCCGGCGGCCTTGCGCTGGATCCCCCGGCGCGCGCGCCGGCCGCGCCGCAGCATCCCCAGGCCGCCGGGCTTCCGCTGCGCCGGTTCGCCAAGGTGCAGAACGTGCTGGAGATGCGCACGCGCGCCAGGAAGGCCATGCCCAGGGCGGTCTTCGACTTCATCGACGGCGCCGCGGAACAGGAGATCTCGCGCCGCCGCAACCGCTCCCAGTTCGACAATTGGGGCTTCGTCCACAGGGTCGGCGTGGATGTGAGCCGCGTCGACATGTCGGTGGAGCTCTTCGGCGACACCTATGACGCGCCCTTCGGGATCGGGCCGACCGGGCTTGCCGGTCTCGCCTGGCCCAAGGCGGAAACCCTCATTGCGCAGGGCGCAAAAGCCGCCAATATTCCGTTCTGCCTGAGCACCGTCTCCAGTGTCCGCCTCGAAGAGGTGGCCGAAAGCGCCGGTGCTGGACTCTGGTTCCAGCTCTACATCTTCAGAGATCGCGGCCTTTCCCGCGAGCTCGTCAGCCGCGCCAAAAAGGCCGGTTACAAGGCTCTGGTCATCACCGTGGATTGCGCCACCGGGGGCAACCGCGAGCGGGATCCCAGAAACGATTTCACCCTGCCCTTGCGTCCCACCCTCCGCAGCGCATTCGACACCCTGAAGCGGCCTGGCTGGATCGGCAGGCTGGTGGCCAACGGCGCGCCGAGACCCGAGAACATGGTGGAGGCGGCCGCAAAGGCCGCCCGGAACGCGCAAGGGCTGGTGGTGTTCATGAGCGAACAGCTCGACCCTTCGGTGACCTGGGACGACGTGGAGGAGTTTGTCGACCTCTGGGACGGCCCGGTCATCATCAAGGGCGTGCTCAGCACCGAGGACGCCGAAAGGGCGGTAAAGGCCGGCGCCGACGGATTGATCCTGTCAAACCACGGGGGCCGCCAGCTCGATGGCGCCGTGTCTTCCCTGCACGTCCTCGAGCGCGTGCGCGATGCCGTCGGTCCCGCGCCGACGATCTTCTGCGACGGTGGGTTCCGCCGCGGCGCAGACATTCTCAAGGCCAAGGCCCTGGGCGCGAATGTCGTGCTGATGGGCCGCAACACGCTTTACGGTGTCGGCGCCGCCGGCCGGCCGGGCGTCGATCACGTCATTCACCTGTTGAAGACGGAAGTGGAACGGGCGCTGGTGCTGCTCGGCGTCCCGCGGGTCTCGGACCTGACCCGCGACCATTTGATGGACATGTCCCGCCTGCCGCCCGCGCCGGCCAAGGCCGACTAACCTTTAAGGAGCACTTTGCATGAGCCCCACCCATATCGGCGAAAACCCCCTGATGGCGGACGTCACAATGCACAAGGACGTTGCGTATCTGTCCGGCCAGGTCGCGATGGAGGCCCGCAACGCCCCGTTCGCCGACCAGGCCCGGGCGGTTTTCGCGCGCATCGACGATCTGCTCGCGCAAGCGGGGACAGACCGCTCACGGCTCCTCACCGCTTCCATATGGCTTGTCGATCTCGACGATTTTGCCGAGTTCAATGTGCTGTGGCGGGATTGGCTGAAAGATCAGCGCCCGCCGGCGAGGGCAACCGTGGGGGCATCCCTCGTTCTGCCGGGGCTGAAGCTGGAAATCCAGGTCACGGCTGCTGTAAGAATATAATCCCTGCGCGTTGCCGGGCTTCGATGGCATATCGGCCGGTAAGCCGATATGAATGAATCCGCGATCTTGTTCGAAGACAATTGGAAACAACGTGACTCAAACAGGCCATTCCCCTGACAGCCCCGCTGGCGAAAAACGTCACGAAGCTCCCGCCATCCTCAATCTCGATGACTGGGTGCCTTATCAGTTCTCCTACATCTCCAACCAGGCCTCGCTTTATCTCGAGGATCTCTACAGCAGCCGGTTCGGACTTTCGGTGACCGGATGGCGCGTCATGGCGAACCTCGCCATTCATGCGCCGCTCTCGGCCAAGGAGGTCGCCGCGCATACCGCCATGGACCAGGTCCAGGTCACCCGCGCCATCAACCACCTGCACAAGATCGGGATGATCAGCCGGCGCACCGATACGCAGGACCGGCGCAAGGTGGTATTGCGGCTGAGCCAGCGCGGCACCGAAGTCTATGCGACGATCGCGCCCTACGCGATCGAGATCGAGCGCCGGCTCCTCGCCGGCTTGAGCGCCGCCGAGGTGGAAACCCTGCGCAACCTGACGCGCAAGGTCCTCGTGGTCGCCCAGGAGGTCTTCAAGGAACAGGACGAAACCGCCTCCCGGAAGTGACGCGCGATCATTTCGGTCACGGCACTCTGCCTTCGACGTCTGCGGTTGAATGTGAACTCAGCGAGCGGTCCGAGGGTTCACGCGGCCTGAACGCGAGGTGTGCGAGTGCCCTGCTTTCGCGGCGGTTGAGCGGGACTGCGCAGACTTGAAGCGGGACATTGTCCGACTCCCGGCCAATCCGGACATGCCGGAATACCTGGATTCAAGGGCTTGAAAAAGAGACTGGCTGGGGCGCCTGGATTCGAACCAGGGATGGCGGTACCAAAAACCACTGCCTTACCACTTGGCTACGCCCCAACAGTGCGGCCGGACAAACCTGGGGTTGGCCGGCCTGGTTCCGGCGATGATCCGGAAGCCTCGCGGGGATAGCAAAAGACGGCAGGGACCACAAGCGCGGAAAATCCCGCCGGCCCAGGAATCTGGCCGTGAAAAAACCCGCCGGGCGGCGGGCCCGGCGGGTCGTGGCTTAAAGCGAGCGGGAGCCGGTGGGGCTCCGCGCCTCTTGATCCTAGCGGCGGAACAGGGTGGCGATCTGCCAGCCTGCGGGCACCACGGCTGCGGCGAGGGCTGCCTTGATCACGTCGGTGATGATGAAGGGACCCACGCCCCAGGCCAGCGCCTTGTCGGGGCCGAAGGCGAGCGCGATCCAGGCGGCGCCGAGAAGCAGAATGATGGCGGCGCCGGCGAGATTGACGGCGAACAGCTTGAGCGCGTTGCGGTCGAGCCCGCGGTCGGCGGCCCAGCCGGTGAGGCCGGCGGCGACGACGAAGCCGGCGAGATAGCCGCCGGTGGGGCCGGCGAAATAGGCGAGCCCGCCGCCGCCGGTGAACACCGGCAGGCCGATTGCGCCTTCGACCATGTAGGCGGCAAGCGTGGCGAGCGCCAGCTTACGGCCGAAGGCGGCGGCGATGATGAAGATCGCCAGCGTCTGCAGCGTCGCCGGAACCGGCCAGAACGGAACGGTGATCTTGCCGGCGACGGCGATCAGCAGGCTGCCGGCCAGGATAGCCACGCCATAGGTGGCGTAGCGGGCGACCGTGCTTTCCGGGGCAAGGGATGGGACAAGCGAGCGGGCGGGGGCAATGGCCATGGATCGGTCTCCGGATGTTTGGCGGGAGCGACTTTTGCAAGCCGCGCATGACAAAACGGTATATTGACTTCGCGGCCCGAGAACAAGACAGTCCGGCCCAATTCACCGGCCGTCCACAATCGGCCGCCGCAGGACCCCGGCCTTCCGGCCGAAACGGCCGCCGCCGGCCGCCCGAGAGACTGGAGACATCCGTGACCGAACCCGAATTCGACAAGGCCTTCGAGCCCGCCCATGGCCAGGCCGTGCCGGTGGCGGCGGACGTGCTGCGCGTCACGGCTCCCAATTCCGGGCCGCTCACCTTCCATGGCACCAACAGCTATGTGGTGGGGCGCGAGACGCTGGCGGTGATCGATCCGGGGCCGGAGGACGAGAGCCACTGGCGCACGCTGCGCGCGGCGATCGCCGGCCGGCCGGTGAGCCACATCTTCGTCACCCACACCCACCGCGACCATTCCCCGCTCGCGGCCAGGCTCAAGGCCGAGACCGGGGCGGTCGTGGTCGCCGAAGGCCCGCACCGCGCGGCGCGGCCCCTGCATGTGGGCGAGGTCAACCCGCTCGCCGAAAGCTCGGACATGGAGTTCGCTCCCGACATCGCAGCAGGCCATGGCGCGGTGATTGCGGGCGACGGCTGGGCGATCGAGACGCTGCACACGCCCGGCCACACCGCCAATCACGCGGCGTTCGCGCTTCAGGAGACCGGACTGGTGTTTTCGGGCGACCATGTGATGGCCTGGGCGACCTCGATCATCGCGCCGCCCGATGGCGCCATGGGCGATTTCATGGCCTCGCTCGACATGCTGGCCGCGCGCGACGACCGCAGCTACCTGCCCGGCCATGGCGGGCCGGTGCGGGAGCCCAGGCAGTTCGTGCGGGCGCTCAAGACCCACCGGCGGATGCGCGAGCGCGCCATCCTCGCCCGCGTCGAAAAGGGCGACCGGCTGATCGCCGACATGGTCAAGGCGATCTACCGCGACACCGATCCGCGGCTGCACGGGGCCGCGGCGCTTTCGGTTCTGGCGCATCTCGAGGATCTGGTCGGCCGCGGCGAGGTGGTGACCGACGGTCCGCCGGCGATCACGGGCGAGTATCGCGCCGCCTGATCGGAGCCTCAGCCGCCGGCGATGCCGAGCAGGCGCACGTCGAGATCATGCAGGAACGAGCGGATCAGCGCGGCGTTGAGGCCGAGATCGTGATCGCCGTCGCGGGTCGCCACCCGCATGTCGACGAAGGTGGTCTCCTCCTCCTCGACCAGGCGGACCAGGATATCCTGGGGAATGCCGAGGACCAGCGTCTTCGTCTCGTACTGGACCAGCGCATCGGTCGGCATCGGCTCGACCGGCTGGTTCTCGATGTCGGGCCGCGGAACAGGCACCGGCGCGCGCGCCGGATCGGCCTCGCCGGTGGTTGCAGGCGGGGCCTCGGCGGTCTCGGGCGCCGGCTCAAGCCCGTCCACCAGCAGGTCGGCGCCGACATTGGCGACCTGGGTCCATTTGTTATCTCCCGCGACGCCGCGCACCGCCTGGAGAACCCGGTCGATCGCCCCGTCATAGCGCCGGCCGGCGACCTGCGGATAGGCGATCGCCTGCGCCGCGCGTGCGGCGGGAACGTCTCCGTTCGATCGCGGCAGCCAGGAGGGGGTAATCACCGGCTCCTCTATCCATTGCGGCGCGTCGACGATGTCGGTGGAGACATCGTGAATGGCGGGCAGTGTCAGGTAGCGGCCGGCGGCGAAGCCGACAGGGCCCAGAACCATCAGCGCCATGACCATGCCGCTGAAGGCGGCGTGTCCGCCCTTGGCCCCGACCTGCCACAGCATGAAGAAGCCGATCATCGCCAGGCCGAGCACGATGAGCGCCAGGCACGACGCCAGCAGGATGGCGGCCACCGCGTTGGGCAGCACCAGAATGCCGGCGCGGTGCAGCAGCGCCGCCATGAAGGCCAGCAGCAGGCTGAACCGGCCCAGCCTGCGTGACCAGCGGGCGGCGATGGAGCTCGGTCGTTGGGGGCGGAAGGGCATGGCGGCGGCCAGGTGTCCGGGACTGGTGGCGCGCGGGATGCGCATCCGGTTGAGGTGGTTTTCATTAGCCGCTCAGGGCGGTGGCGGCAAGCGCCACACTTCAGCCATGCTTGAAAGCGACCCTGAAGAATGGGGGGCCGATCAATCCGGACAAGCGTGGCTTGCCGAAGGAGATCCGCCATGACGACAGACAGCACGCCGGTGCCCGTCTCCACACCGCCCGCCTCCGGGCCGAGCGCCGCTCCGGTCTCCGACACCGGCTTCGAATTCGACGGGGAAAGCCCGGCGCCGATGCAGCTCGATCTGGTCGAACTCGACCTGGCGCTCGATCTCAACGACATCGCCGAACATGGCTTCGGCCAGGCCGTGCGCCAGGCGGCGCGGACGGTGGGCGGGGAGTTCCTGTTCGACCTGCCCGCCTCGGGACTGATCGAGAACGCCCAGCGGATCGCCCTTGTCTGCCTGTCGCGCGACAATGGCGGGCGGTTCGGCCTGGTCCTGCTCAGCGCCGACGGAGACCGTGTCCGCACCGTGGAAGCGGATGAGGACACGATGGGGCTGGTCCACTTCGCCCGGGCCTTCGTCGCGGTGCT
The DNA here is from genome assembly GCF_000759435.1 of Hoeflea sp. BAL378. Lineage (GTDB taxonomy): Bacteria > Pseudomonadota > Alphaproteobacteria > Rhizobiales > Rhizobiaceae > Hoeflea. The sequence continues at coordinate 11,030 of NZ_JRJG01000015.1, read as the reverse complement.
GGAGAAGCTCTGACCGCAGTCGCCTGTGCAGATCTATGGCGGGTCCTGGAACAGGCCCTATCTCCCGGCTTCCCGGCAGGCTAGTCTCGCCCGCGGACAACACGTCACGGGGAACGCCGGGTGGAACTGACTGAGGACGACCAGGCGCTTCTGGACGGGCGGCACGGACCGGCCGCCGCGGACGCCATGGGACTGGTGCTGCGGTTCGCTGAGGCCGTCGGCGCGACGCGGCTCATCGCCTGCGACAGCGCCCATGTCGACGGCTGCCTCTATCACGGCCAGGCGAGCCTCGATTTCGTCGAGCGGTTCGTGGCGCTCGGGGGCCGGGTCCGGGTTCCGACCACCTTGAACGTCGGCTCGGTCGACCTCATCCACCCCGAGCTGTTCATCGGCGATCCGGCGCTCGGCGCTGCGGGCCAGCGGCTGATGCAGGCCCATGTCGAGCTCGGCTGCACGCCGAGCTTCACCTGTGCCCCCTACCAGACCCTGCTCCGGCCCAGGTTCGGCGACCAGCTCGCCTGGGCCGAATCCAACGCCATCGTCTTTGCCAATTCGGTGATCGGCGCGCGCACCAACCGCTACGGCGACTTCATAGATCTCGCCTGCGCGCTGTCGGGCCGCGTGCCCGATTACGGCCTGCACCGGGCGGAAAACCGCCGCGCCGGCGTGATCGTCGAGATCCACGGCTTCGAGAATGCCGGACCCGACCAGGCTGGCGGCGTGGCTGTGGCGGCCGGGCTCTCCGTCGGCAGGGCGTGCGGCGACACCATCGCCGCGATCACCGGCCTGCCGGCCCGGACCAGCGAGGACGATCTCAAGGCGCTGGGCGCCGCGGCCGCGTCCGCGGGCAGCGTGGCGATGTTCCACGCGGTCGGGCTGACGCCCGAGGCGCCGGACCTGGCGGCCGCCACCGGCGGCCGGGATGTCCCGGTCGTGGCCCGGCTCGGGCCGGCCGAAGTCTCTGCCATCCTCGCCAGCCTCTGCACCGTCGCCGACGGCGCGGCGCTCACCGCGGTGGCGCTGGGGACGCCGCATTTCTCGCTCGGCGAGTTCGACCGGCTGATGCCGCTCCTCGATCTCGAGCCGTTTTCGGTGCCGGTCTATGTCAACACCGGGCGGCATGAATGGGAGCGGTTGGTGGGCGACGGCCGGGCGGCGCGGCTCGAGGCCGCCGGCGTCACCGTGGTGGTCGACACCTGCACCTATGTCACCGCGATCATCCGCGACCTCTCCGGCGCGGTGATGACCAATTCGGGCAAATGGGCCTATTACGCGCCGGGCAATCTCGGCGTCGACGTGGCCTTCGGCACGCTCGCCGAGACGATGCTCTCGGCCAGGGCCGGCAGGGTGGCGAGGGCATGAGCGCGCGGGCGCTGGTCCATGGCCGCGCCGCCGGCCCGGTGCTCAGGCTCGACGATCCGCTGAGCTTCTGGGGCGGCTTCGACAGTGCGAGCGGCAAGGTGATCGACCGGTTCCATCCCCAGCACGGCGCCTGCCTGTCGGGCGCGATCCTGCTCATGGAGCGGGGCCGCGGATCCTCGTCGGGCGCCTCGGTGCTGGCCGAGGCGATCAGGCTCGGCACGGCGCCGGCGGCGATCCTGCTCCTTGATCCGGACGCCATCATCGCCACCGGCGCGCTGGTGGCGCAGATGCTCTACGGGATAGACTGTCCCGTGGTCGCCATGAACGACAGGAGCGACTGGCAGGCCTTGGCCGCGCGGGCGCGGATCACCATCGAGGCCGGGCCGGACGCAGTGCGGATCACCGAGCCGGCCTGACCCGCGACCACCTTGGAAAAAAGCTCTTGTCCCGGTCAGCCGGCGACCTCGGCCGTCAGCGAGATCCCCAGCGCCTTCATTACAGCGAGCGTGGTCTTGAGCGTCGGATTGCCCTCGTTGCTCAACGTCCGGTAGAGTTGCTCGCGCGACAAACCCGCCTCGCGGGCAATCCCGGCCATGCCCTTGGCCCGGGCGACCACACCGAGCGCATGGGCGATATAGGCGGCATCATCCGTCTTGAGCGCTTCATTGACGAAGACGGAAATGGCCTCGGGGGAATCCAGGTCTTCGGCAGGATCGTAGCCGGTCAGGATCTCAGGCATCGGAGTTCCGGAACGTCCCGGTCTGGTTCAACTCGACCGTTTTGTCGTCCAAAAACTACAATTGCGCAAGCTTCGCGTTAGCGTTTCCCCGCCTCGATCGCCGCCTGGGCCGCGGCCAGCCGGGCGATCGGCACCCGGAACGGCGAGCAGCTCACATAGTCGAGCCCGATCGAATCGCAGAACCTGACCGAGGCCGGGTCGCCGCCGTGCTCGCCGCAGATGCCGAGCTTGATGTCGGGGCGGGTCGCCCTTCCCTTCTCCGAGGCGATCCGCACCAGTTCGCCGACGCCGTCGATGTCGATCGTGACGAAGGGATCGTGCTCGATGATGCCCTTCTGCTGATAGGTCATCAGGAACGAGGCCGCGTCGTCGCGCGAAATCCCGAAGGTGGTCTGGGTCAGGTCGTTTGTGCCGAAGGAGAAGAACTCGGCCACCTCGGCGATGGCATGCGCCCGGATCGCCGCGCGCGGCAATTCGATCATGGTGCCCACCAGATAGGTGATGTCGACGCCTGCCTCGCCGATGACGTCGCGCGCCGCGGCGTCGATCCGCGCCTTGACGAAATCCAGCTCCTCGCGCAGGCCGACCAGCGGCACCATGATTTCCGGCACCACCGGCGCGCCGGTGAGCTTGGCGGCTTCGACCGCGGCCTCGAAGATGGCGCGCGCCTGCATTTCGGCGATTTCCGGGTAGGAGATCGCCAGGCGGCAGCCGCGATGGCCGAGCATCGGATTGAACTCGTGCAGCTCGTCGACGCGCTGGCTGAGCTTGTCGACCGAGACGCCGATGACGGCCGCCACTTCGGCGATCTCCTCGTCGGTCTTGGGCAGGAATTCGTGCAGCGGCGGATCGAGCAGGCGGATGGTGACCGGCAGCCCCTTCATGATCTCGAACAGCTCGATGAAATCCGAGCGCTGCATCGGCAGCAGCTTGGCGAGCGCCGTGCGGCGGCCGACCTCGGAACCGGCGAGGATCATCTCGCGCATGGCGGTGATGCGGTCGCCGTCGAAGAACATGTGCTCGGTGCGGCACAGGCCGATGCCTTCGGCGCCGTAGGAGCGCGCCGCGCGCGCGTCGGCCGGCGTCTCGGCATTGGTCCTGACCTTCATGCGCCGGGTTTCGTCTGCCCATTCCATGATGCGGCCGAAATCGCCCGAGAGTTCGGGCTGCAGCATCGGCACGGCGCCCTTGAGCACCTGACCGGTGGAGCCGTCAAGCGTGATGACGTCGCCCGCCTTGAGCGTCGCGCCCAGCGACACCAGCGTGCCGTTGCGTCCGTCGATGCGCAAACCGCCGGCGCCGGAGACGCAGGGCGTGCCCATGCCGCGGGCGACCACCGCCGCATGGCTGGTCATGCCGCCGCGCGAGGTCAGGATGCCTTCGGCGGCATGCATGCCGTGAATGTCCTCCGGGCTGGTCTCGACCCTGACCAGGATTACCTTGCGGCCGGTCTTGGCGGCTTCCACCGCCTCGTCGGAGGTGAAGACGATCTCGCCTGTGGCCGCGCCCGGAGAGGCGGGCAGGCCCGTGCCGATGATGTCGCGGGTGGCGTGCGGATCGATGGTCGGGTGCAGAAGCTGGTCGAGCGAGGCGGGATCGATGCGCATCACCGCCTCCTCGCGGCTGATCAGCCCTTCCGCCGCCATGTCGACGGCGACCTTGAGCGCCGCCTTGGCAGTGCGCTTGCCGGAACGGGTCTGCAGCATCCACAGCTTGCCCGACTGGATGGTGAATTCGAGATCCTGCATGTCGCGGTAGTGCCGCTCGAGCCGGTCGCAGATGGCGATGAATTCGGCGAAAGCGTCGGGCATCAGCTTTTCGAGCGACGGCCGGTCGGAGCCCGCCTCGAGGCGCGCGGCTTCGGTGATGGATTGCGGCGTGCGGATGCCGGCCACGACGTCCTCGCCCTGGGCGTTGACGAGGAATTCGCCGTAGAGCTCCTTGGCGCCGGTCGAGGGATTGCGGGTGAAGGCCACGCCGGTGGCCGACTGGTCGCCGAGATTGCCGAACACCATCGCCTGGACATTGACCGCGGTGCCCCAGGAGGCCGGGATGTCGTGCAGTTGCCGGTAGGTGATGGCGCGGGCGTTCATCCAGCTCGAAAACACCGCGTCGATGGCGCCCCAGAGCTGCTGGTGCGGATCCTGCGGGAACGGCACGCCCAGTTCCTCCTCGATGATGGCCATGTAGCGGGCGATGATCCCGCGCCATTCATCGGCGGAAATGTCGGTGTCGAGTTCATGGCCGAGCCGGGCCTTCTCGTCCTCGAGAATGTCCTCGAAGACCTCGTGGTCGAGGCCCATGACCACGTCGCCATACATCTGGATGAAGCGGCGGTAGCTGTCGAAGGCGAAGCGCTCGTCGCCCGAATCGCGGGCGATGGCGAGGACGGTCTCGTCGTTGAGGCCGAGATTGAGAACGGTGTCCATCATGCCCGGCATCGAGGCGCGGGCGCCGGAGCGCACCGACAGCAGCAGCGGCTTTTCCGGATCGCCGAAGGTGCGGCCGGCAATCGCGCCGACCTTGGCCAGCGCCTCGACGACGGCGGCCTCGAGGCCCTCGGGCATCTTGCGGCCGTTCTCGTAGAACCAGACGCAGGCGTCGGTGGTGATGGTCAGTCCCGGCGGCACGGGCAGGCCGAGATTGCACATTTCGGCGAGGTTCGCGCCCTTGCCGCCCAGCAGGTTCTTGTCCGCGGCCGAGCCTTCAGCCTGCCCGTCCCCGAAAGTGTAGACCCATTTCCTCATCAAATTCGTCTCCGCGTCGCCTGCCGGAAAAGGCGAACCAACCGGCCTTTGGCGCAAGGCTTAGGCGGAGCGCGGTTGCTCGGTCAACCCTGATCTTGGCTCTCGAACCGCCTATATCGATTGAAACGCGCTGCGTCGCAAACATAAGCCGGAAAAACAGCCGTACACTGGATTTTCAAGCAGTTGCGTTGCCTTTGAGCCAGTCGAGCAGAATCATCGCATCGGGGTTCGGAGGTTGGTTGGCGGGGCCTGTCGGCCGCACGAGAAGCCCGCCCTTGAACCGGAGAAACCCGGCCGGGGCGACCAGTTCGCCGGCGTCGATCATGTCGGCGATCAGGAAGCGCGGCGCGATCGCGGCGCCCATCCTGGAGCGCGCGGCCTGAAAGGCCAGGTAGGAATGGTCGAAGACCTGGACCTTCTGGGCCTCGATCGCGATACCGGTCAGCGACGTCCAGGCCTGCCACATCGCCTCGTCATGGCGCCGGTCGATCCGGGTCTGGAACGACAGCACATGGTCTTCCAGCGCATGGCCGTAGTCCGGCGCCAGCACCGGGCCGATCTCCACATCGCCGAGCGACACGGACCCGTGCCATGGCTCGGGGCTGAGCAAGCGGTTGTAGGAGAAAGTGAGATCGGCCTGGCCGGCATGGCTCCGCTCGCCGTTCGGCACGAACATGCGCAGGGAAACCTCGATATCGGGATGGTCGACGCCGAACCGCGACAGCACCGGAATGAGCCAGCTCCGGGCGAAGGTCGCGCTCGCCAGCACCGTAACCGGACGCCGTTCCTTCGTGCGCCGCAGATCGTCATAGCCCGAGCGGATGTCATCGAGCGCGGCGGCGACGATCCTGGCGAAGTTTCGTCCATGCGGGGTGAGCTCCAGCCCCGAGCCGTGTTTGCGGAACAGGTCCACGCCGACGTGATCGTGGAGCTGATGCAATTGCTTGGAGACCGCCCCGTGGGTGCGCCCGAGTCTCTCGGCGGCCGCTGTCACCGATCCGGTGCGATAGACGGCTTCGAAAGCCAGAAGGCTGGTGAGGGGCGGCAGGTCGCTCAAGGCTGGTCCAATTGTGAATTTTTCTCACAGGTCGAGTTCTTATTACTCAATTTTTTTCTCCGGAAGAAGAGCTATTTTCCCGGTCTCGAAAGGAGATCGCCATGCCGGCCCAGCCCTATCCGCCCGACCGGGGACTTGAACGCGAGAGTCGGCCGTTTACCTATCGCGGCAAGGACTATCTGCGCTTCGAAGCGATACCCCCGACGTCCCGCGGCCCCGATTCCCGCGCCCTCCCGCCCATGCCGGCCCTGTATTCCGCCGTATCGCGCCCCGCCGCCGTGGCGGCGACGCCGCCTGGCGGGGTGCTGGCAACGCTACGGCTGTGGCGGGCCCGAATCGCCGAGAGACGGCGGATGATGGACGAGGTCGAGGGATTCACGGACGAGATGCTGAGGGATCTCGGCCTGACCCGACGGCAGGCGCGCGCGGTCGCCAGGACGCCGTTCTGGCGCGGCTTCGAGCGGGCGTAACGCGCCTTCCCTGCCCGCGCGACTGTCACGGCGCATCAACATTGGCAACGCAAAGTGATTGAGTCCTGTGCCTGATCCCCGTCGATCTGGGCGCAGGCATCTGGACCCTCACGCCATGGCGCTTTAACAGGATTGTCATCATCCTGCCGTCTTCGGGCCCGCGGCGGAGACACCCCGATGCTCGAGCCCAGAGGCAACCGGCACAATGTCATCAGCGCAGCGCGAACCCATCCGTTTTGTCGATCTGGCCGCCCAGCAGGCGCGCATCCGCGATCGCGTCGATGCGGCGATCGCCCGCGTGCTCGATCACGGCCAGTACATCATGGGCCCCGAGGTGGCGGAATTCGAGGCGCAACTGTCCGCCCATTGCGGCGCCGCCCACTCGATCGCCTGCTCGTCAGGCACCGATGCGCTGGCCATGGTGCTGATGGCCGCCGAAGTGCGTCCGGGCCAGGCGATCTTCTGCCCGGCCTTCACCTTCGTCGCCACCGCCGAAGTGGTGGCCTGGCTTGGCGCGCATGTCTGGTTCGTCGATGTCGACGCCGACACCTTCAACATGGACCCGGCCTCGCTCGAAGTGGCTATCAAATCGGCGCGCGACGCCGGCCATGCGCCGGTGGGCGTGATCCCGGTCGACCTCTTCGGCATTCCCGCCGATTATGACGCGATTTCGCAGATCGCCGCGCGCGAAGGCCTGTGGGTCCTGGGCGACGGCGCGCAATCCTACGGCGCGCGCTACCACAACCGCCGGGTCGGCACGCTGGCCACCGCGACGGCCACCAGCTTCTTCCCGGCCAAGCCGCTCGGCGCCTATGGCGACGGCGGCGCGATCTTCACCGACGACGCCGAGTTGGCCGAAACGCTGCGCTCGATCCTGTTCCACGGCAAGGGCACGAGCCAGTACGACAATGTCCGCATCGGCATGACCGGCCGGATCGACACGATGCAGGCGGCGATCCTGATCGAGAAGCTCAAGATCTTCGACGACGAGATCGAGGCGCGCAACCGCATCGCGTCGCGCTACTCGGACATGCTCAAGGGCCATGTCGCCACGCCGGTCGTGCCCGAGGGGCTGCAGTCGGTCTGGGCGCAATACACCGTCAAGCTGCCCGAAGGCGCCGATCGCGCCGCGATCCAGGCGCATCTGAAGGATGAGGGCGTGCCGAGCGCGGTCTATTACGCCAAGGCCCTGCACCGCCAGGATGCCTACAGCCACCACGGTGTGGCGGGCGGCGCCCTGCCCGTCACCGACATGCTCTGCGAGCGGGTGCTCAGCCTGCCGATGCATCCCTATCTCGACGAGGAGACGCAGGACCGGGTGGCCAAGGCGCTGATTTCAGCGCTGGGCTGAACCCTTGCCCGGCGGTCTCAAGCGGTGGTGACCGTGTAATCGCGGCTGCCGTTCCAGATCATCTTCCAGCGTGCCCCCGGCCGCACATTCTGCACGAGATGCGGCTCGAAGGCTGCGATGCAGGTCCCTCCCGGCCGCCGCACGGAGGGATAGATGACGCCGCGCGATCCGGTCTCCCGCAGCGCGCGGGCGAGTGCCTGGCCCTCGGGATAGGCGCGCGAGGGATCGGGCGACAGGAACGGCGCCTCGACGGGCTCCTTCCTCAGATCGTGAAAATCGCCCATGAACCCCGCCAGCAGCGCCTGGTAGACGGCCTCGTCGGTGAAGTGATTGATCCGCTCCAGTTCGCGCGTGCGATGGAAGGCCACCTCGGCGATCGCCGTCAGGTCCTCTAAGCCCGCATACCAGGCGCCGCGGGAGGCATCGTTGAAGCGGTTGCCTTCGGCTCTTGTATAGGCGAAGGCGGCGTTGACATGGGTCTGGCCCCAGGCGCGGAACAGGAGTTCGCGCGAATCGAGGCCCGGGAGTCCGGATTTTTCCGCGATCAGCCGCTGGCTGGTCAGGCCCTCGATCGCCGCAAGAACGGCGAGGTCCGCCGCGTCCTCGAGCAGCGGCGTGAGCACCGGCCGCTTGTAATAGGCGGTGGGGATCAGGCGGACCGTCGCCTCGACGGCGATGGTCGCCAACGGCAGCGTCACGCGCCGCCCCTCAATGCATCGACATAGGTGCGCGTGGCGAGGATGGCGGGAAGCCCGCCCGCGATCATCGCCTCGACCGGCGGCTGTCCGCCGAACTGCGGGCCGGTGTTGGGCATGGTCACCCAGCGGTCGGCCAGGTCGTCGCTGAAATAGAGGTGCAGGCCCTTGTAGAGGCCGGTGACGGCGCTGACCCGCAGCAGTTGGTCGCGGCTTAGCCGACCCGTCCAGTCGCCGGTCTTCATCCGCGCGAAGGTACGCGGGCTGATGTCGAGCAGGTGCGCGGCCGCCTCATTGCCCAGACGCCAGGCCGCAGCGATGCGGGAATAGGCAGTGGCCGCCACGCGGGCGATACGCGCAGGCTCGATGCCCGCGAGGGAAACGGCGTCTGCGGGGCCTGTTGGGGCGCGTAGCACTGTTTCGGTTCTTGCCATATGGCGTTATATACCACGCCAATTGGCAATTTTCAACAATGAGCTTTGCCACCGCGCCCTCCTCCCGCAGATAGGGAAGAAGAGGGAGCGGCTGCCGCGATCAGTCTTCGTCGCGGTCGGTAGTGGCGAAGGTGGTCATGTCGAGTTCGAGATCATATTGCTTGCCGTCCGTGTGGATGGCGTCGTCAACGTCCCAGACCTGGCTGTCGTCCAGTTCGATCTCGCCCCAGGAGGCAAAGCCTTCGGCGGTCAGGGCGGCTTCGATCTGCGTGCGCTCCTCGGCGGTCGGCGCGCGATCGTCGGCAAGCGCCGGAGCGGTGAAGGCGGTGAGAAGGAAGGCGGCGGACATGGCGGCGGTGCGCGTCATGGGGGTCTCCTTGCGTTCATGGAAGATTGACTGTCGAACGCCAGATCAATGGCCGGTTCGCGGGATGGTTCCGGCGCATCGTGCGGACGCGACACCCTGCCGCGGCGCTCAGCCCGCCTCGCGCAACTGCTCCGCCGTCTGCAGATCCACCGACTCGAGTTCCTGACGCAATGCTCGGCGCGGGCGCCCTGGACTTGAAATTTGCAAAAATGTATATACATTCGACTACATAATCAGACGCTGTCGCGATGAAGCTGGACGGTTTTGAGTGGGATGACGGGAACTGGCCGAAATGCGCCAAGCACAGCGTGTCCAAGGCCGAGATCGAATTCGTGTTGATGCACACGCCGATGGTCATGCCAGACCGGTCACCGGTCACTCAGGAGGCGCGGTTCAACGCGGTCGGCGTCACCGAGCAGGGCAGACATTTGTTCGTTGTCTTCACTCTCCGCCCGCGCGGCGAAGGTATGCGCCTTAGGCCGATAAGCGCCCGGTACATGCATGAAAAGGAGATCAAACGGTATGAGCAGTGAGAAGTCCCCGGGGACGGGCAAGCAGTTCCCCCGCTTCGACACGGACGCCGAAGCCGAAGAGTTTGTCGAGAACGCCGACCTGTCGGAGTATGATTTCAGCCAGTTCAAACCGATGGGCTTCGAGTTCGAGAAGAAGACCAAGCAGATCAATCTGCGCATGCCCGAAAGCCTTGTCGACGCCATCAAGGCCCGCGCCAAGCAACGCGACATTCCCTATCAGCGGCTCATCCGGGAAGCCATCGAGAACGCTCTGCGGTAAGGTCGTCTCGCGCCGGTACGGGCGCTTCGCTCCTACCCCGCGTCGCGCAGTTGCTCGGCCGTCTGCAGGTCCACCGACACAAGCTGGCTGACGCCCTGCTCGGCCATGGTGACGCCGAAGAGGCGGTTCATGCGGGCCATGGTGATCGGGTTGTGGGTGATGATGACGAAGCGGGTGTCGGTGGACGCCGCCATCTCGTCCATCAGGTTGCAGTAGCGCTCGACATTGTGGTCGTCCAAGGGTGCATCGACCTCGTCGAGCACGCAGATCGGCGCGGGGTTGGTGAGGAACACCGCGAAGATCAGCGCCATGGCGGTGAGCGCCTGTTCGCCGCCCGAGAGCAGCGTCATGGTCTGCGGCTTCTTGCCGGGCGGGCGGGCGAGGATCTCGAGCCCGGCTTCGAGCGGATCGTCGGATTCGATGAGCTGCAATTCCGCCGTGCCGCCGCCGAAGAGATGGGTGAACAGCCGCTGGAACTGGGCGTTGACCACGTCGAAGGCCACCAGCAGGCGCTCGCGGCCTTCCTTGTTCAGCCCCTGGATGCCGGCGCGCAGCTTCTTGATGGCGTCGATGATGTCCTCGCGCTCGGTGATGATGGTGTTCAGCCGCTCCGAGAGTTCGGCCTGCTCTTCCTCGGCGCGCAAATTGACGGCGCCCAGCCGCTCGCGCTCGATCTTCAGCCGCTCGAGATTGCGCTCGACCTGGGCCGGGTCCGGCAGCGGTGCGCCGGCCGCCAGTCCGGTCAGGCGCATGGCGTGGTGCGGCTCGCAATTCAATGCCTCGCGGATGCGGGTCTCGCCCTCCTCGCGGCGCTCGCGCGCGGCCATCAGCCGTTCCTCGGCGCGGCCCCGCGCCTCGCGGCCCTGCGACAGCGCGCCGATGGCCTCGGTGGCGAGCTTGTCGGCCTCGCGCGAGCGGGTCTCGGCGAGCGCCAGAGCATCGGCGGCCTCCTGGCGGCGTTTTTCCACCGCGCTCAACTGGCTCATCAGCTCGCGGCGGCGGGCGGCGACCTCTTC
>NZ_JRJG01000014.1 GCF_000759435.1 Hoeflea sp. BAL378 | reverse complement strand
CAGCCCGATGAAGGACAGGATAGTGAGCTGGTAGCCGAGCAGCCAGTGGCCGAAGATCGCGCCGACGATGCCGAAGGGGATGATCAGCAGCACCGCGACGGGCCGCCAGTAGCTGGCGAACACCCAGGCCAGGATGATGTAGATGACGCTGAGCGCGACAACGACGCCCAGTCTCAGATCGGCGAAGGCGTTCTCCTGTTCCTCGGAGCGGCCGCCGAAAGTGTAGCTCACATCATGGCGGGCGGCGATGAGATCGAGCGCGCCGCTTCGGGTCAGTTGCTCCACCACCGCCCCGGTGGTGGTCACGGCGGTGTCGATGTCGCCGGTGACCGAAATCGTGCTCTGCCCGTCCCGGCGCTGGATGGCGGAGAAGCCCTGGCGCTCGGTCATGTCCACCACCTCGGACAGGGGCACGAAGGCGCCGGCCGGGCTTCTGAGCTCGAAATCGCGCAGCGCCTGGGTGCCCGGCGAGGCCGGGGCCTGGACCAGCCGCACGGTGACCTCGTCGGCGCCGCGCGGGAACCGGAACGGGATCGCGCCGTCAAACGCGTTGCGGATCTGCCGGCCAACCTCGGCGATGGAGAAGCCGAGCGCTGCGCCGTGGGGCGTGAGCTCCATCACCAGTTCGGGCTTGCCCCAGGGCAGGTTGTCGTCGACGCCGCTGATGCCGCTCATACCGGCGAGCAGGGCGACGATGTCGGCGGCCGCGGATTTGAGGGCGGACACCCGGTCTCCCTGCAGCCGCACCTCGATGTCCCTGCCCGGAGGACCGCCGCGGGCCTGCGAGATCGCGAAGCGGCTGACGCCGGCGATGTCGGGCGCCGCCTCGCCCCAGGCGGTGACGATATCGGCGGTGCGCACATCGCGTTGTTCGGAGGTGGAGAGCTGCACCTGGATGCGGGCGGTGGCGCTGCCGCTGCGGCTCGAGGCGCCGAAGCTGGTGAACACCGCCCGGATCGACGAGGGCCCGCCGTCCGACAGGGCGGCGTCCGCCTGCCGGAGCGCCCGCTCGTGGGCGGCGATGGCTTCGAGCGCCGTCGCCTCGGGCAGGCCGGCATTGAAGACCAGGGTGCCGGTGATGTTCTCGGCTTCGGGGGAGGGGAAGAAGACGAATTCGACGCGGCCCGAGCGCGCGAGACCAATGGCGAGAACCATCACCATGGCGAGCGCGATCGACAGCGTCACGTAGCGCCAGGTCCAGGCGAGCTGCACCAGCCGCTGGAACGGGCCGTCGCGGAACCGGTCGAAGCCGCGGTCGAAGGCGCGGCGGAAACGGCTGTCGCCGACGCCCGCCGGCGACCCGGCGGCCGAGCTGCTGTTGCGCCTTCTGAGCGCCAGCAGCGCCCATTCGATGCAAGTCGCGAGCGTGAGCGAGACCGCCACCACCAGCACCATGCGCAGGGCCGCGGGCAATCCGGCGAAGTCGCCGGCCAGGGCGCGCAGCCCGCCATCGCCCGAGCCGAGCGCCAGGTCGATGGCGAGCCGGCCCGACAGGCTCGAGAGAAACACCGTGAGCACCAGCGCGATCAGGAACTGCCGCCACCAGGACCAGCCCGGCGCCTTGCGCCCGTCGAGCGAATTGGCGAGGTGGCCGGGCAGGACCAGGAAGCATTCGATGAGGCTGGCCACCAGCACGGCGATCACCACCATCGGCAGCGCCACCATCATCTGGCCGATGGTGTCGCCGATCAGCAGGATCGGCGCGAAGGCGGCAAGCGTCGTCGTCATCGCCGCCATCACCGGCGTGAACATCATGGACACGCCGTTTTCCGCCGCCTCCTGCGGCGCGTCGCCCATCTCGAGCCGCGTGGCGGTGTGCTCGCCCACGACGATGGCGTCGTCGACGATGATGCCGAGCATCATGATCAGCGAGAACAGTGACATCATGTTGATGGTCTGGCCGGAGACATACATGAAGCCGATGGTGGCGAGCATGGCGACGGGGATGCCGGCTGCGACCCAGAAGGCGATGCGGGCGTTGAGGAACAGGAACAGGATCGCGACCACCACCAGAAGCCCGCCGAGCCCGTTCTTGACCAGCAGCCAGATCCGCTCGGAAAGCGCGTCGGAGGCGACCTCGTAGGTGGCGATCTCGATGCCGGGCGGCAGTTGCGGCCCGATCTCGTCGACATAGGCCGAGAGGATGGAGGCGGTCTCGAGCGTGTCGGCGGTCGGCGCGCGGCGGATGTCGAGCTCGATGGCCGGCGAGCCGCCGGCGAGCCCGCGGGTGTCGTCGGCGTCGAAGCCGTCGGTGATGCGGGCGATGTCGCCGAGCAGCACCTTCTCGCCGCTGGCGAAGGACCTGACCTCGACCTCGGCGAGCTTGCGCGCGCCCTGCGCATCGGCAAGCGTCCTGAGCTGGCGCTCCACCGCGCCCTCGACGGTTCCCGACGGCAGATCGCGGCTGTTGGCGGCAATCGCCGTCGAGACGTCGGCGATGGTCATGCCCAGACGCCTCAGTTCGATCTCGGGCACCTCGACGCGGATCTCGGCATCGCGCAGGCCGGTGAACTCGATCTTGTCGATGCCGCGGTCGATCAGGTCGTCGCGGATGCGCTTGGCCCAGGCGCGCTTGACCGTCTCGTCGGCGTCGCCGAAGACGGCGAGCTTGGCGACGACGTCGAAGAACACCGATCTGGCGACGGTCGGCTGCTCGGCGTCCTCGGGCAGGTTGGTGACCGTGTTGACGGCGGTCTCGACGTCGGTCAGGGCCTGGGTCATGTCGGTGCCGTCTTCGAATTCGAGCCGCACGGTGCCTGAGCCTTCAGCCGCCGTCGAGCTCATCCGCTCGACCCCCGAAATATAGCGCACCGCCGGCTCGATCAGCGAAAGGATGTTGGTTTCGACATCCTCGGCACTGGCGCCGGACCAGGCGACGCCGATGCTGATGGTCGGCCGGTCGATGGTGGGGAAGAACTGGGTGTTGATGCGGGCGATCGAGAAGGCGCCGAACAGGATCATCAGCACCATCAGGAGATTGGCGGCGTTGGGGTGCCTGATGAAGGTGGACACCAAACCTCCGCCCGACACTCCGCCCAGGCCCGGACCCGCTCCGCGGAAGCCGCCATCGCTCATTGGCCAGAATCCGTTCCGGCCGCGGGCGTCTTTTCGGCATCCGCAGGCGTCGGCTCGGCATCCGCCGGCGCGGGGCCGGCGCCGGAGGGCTCGCGCACCTTCACGCCCTCGGAGGCCTCGGTCAGCCGCGTCATCAGGACCGTGTCGCCGTCCGTGAGATCGCCGTCGACGATGGCGTCCTCGCCGTCCCAGGCGATGAGGCGGACGTCGCGGCGCCGGAGTTCGCCGTCGACGACGACGAAGACGTGATCGGAGGAGCGGATCGCCGTCTCCGGCAGCCTGAAGGTTCCGGGCCAGTTCCTGTCGGGCACCGTCAGCGCGACGAAGGCGCCCGGGCGCAACTGCACCGGATTGGCGGCCTCACTGATACGGGCATGGACCTCGACGCCGCCGCGCTCTGCCGACACCCGGGCGCCGATGCGGTCGATGGTGGCGGGCCATGTATAGCCCGTGCCGCCGACGGTCCAGGTGAGCGACACCTGGCGGCCGACAAGCGGATCGTCATCGGTCGCCATGCGGCCATACTGGGCGTTGGTCAGGGTGAACTGCACCTCGAGCGCGGTGTCGTCATAGATCGAAGCCACCACCTCATTGGCGCTGACCGAGCCGCCCGTGTCCACCGTCTCCTCGGACACGATGCCGTCGAAGGGGGCGACCAGCGCGGTCTGGGAGAGCCGGCGCTCGGCCTCGCTGACCTTCCACGCGAGCCGCTCGGCATTGGCTTCCTGCTGGGCGCGCTGGGCCTCGGCGATGCGGATGTTGTTGCGCGACTGGCTTGCCGCCTGCTGCCGTTGCGACAGGATCAGGCGCCTTGCGTCGACTTCCTTGTCGGTCAGGGTGCCGGACCGGGAGAGCGACAGCGCCCGGTCGAGATCAGCCTGGGCGAACTGCAATTGCTGGCCCGCCGCCTCGAGCTGCTCGCGCTCGGAGGCGAGCCGCGCGTCGATCTCGGCGATGGCGCCGCGCACGGAGGCGAGGTTGGCGCGGGCCTCGAGAAGCGCGCCTTCATAGGCGAAGGGATCGATGCGCACCAGGACCGAGCCTTCGCTCACCTTCCGGCCGGCGGCGAGGTCGGGATGGATCTCGACAACATCGCCGCTCACCGACGTGCGCAGCTCGACGCTGCGGCCGGCGGCGACCTGGCCGTAGAGTTTGATGGCGGGCCGGTTGTCGGCGCGCAGGGCGGTGGTCATGTCCACCGTGTAGACCGTCGGCGTGAAGCTGCGGGGCGTGCGCTCGACGCTCGACGCCGCCAGGCGTTCCATGGCGACCCAGGCGGCGCCCAGCACCAGTGCCATCAGCGCGAACTGCGCGAGCGGCCTGAGGAAGCTCCGCCGCACGGGCCGTCCGGTCCCGTCGGCGGGGTCGTCCCGCAGATCCGTGCGCCTGTCCGTCCTGTCGAGCATGGGTTCCCTCCGTGTGAGCTCAACAGGTAACGCAACGAGGCGGCATGGCAAATTAAAGTTTGGTCATGTTGCGCGCGGGCCTGCGGCGGCCGCCGCCCCGGAAATGCGGCTTCGACGCCGTCACCGGGGCCGCGCCCCTCCCGGCCGCCTGGGGAGCGGCCGGGGGATCGCGTGATGTCAGGCGCCGAATTCGGACGGATCGAACCGGTAGGCGGTCGAGCAGAATTCGCACTGCACGGTGATGGCGCCGTCCTCGACACTGTCGCGGATCTCCTCGGCCGAGAAGCCCGAGAGAACCTCGCTCAGCCGTTCGCGCGAGCAACTGCATTTGTCGGCCACGGCCATCGGCGGATAGATCTTGGCGCCGCGCTGATGAAACAGCCGGTAGAGCAGGCGTTCGGAGCCGACTTCCGGATCGGTCAGTTCGCCGGGATCGACGGTGCTGACCAGCGCCTTGGCCTCGGCCCAACTGTCGTCCTCGTCGTGAAAGACGTCCTCGACGCCCTCGGGCGCATCACCGCCGGGAAGATCGGGCTGGCGCATGCGTTCGGGCGCCTGGGGCAGGAACTGGACGACGATCCCGCCGGCGCGCCAACTGTGGCGGGGCTTGCCGTCACTGTCGCGGTCGATGAGTTCGGCGACCGCCAGGCGGACCAGCGTCGGGATCTGCTCGGACTGGCGGAAATAGGTCTCCGCCATCGCTTCGAGCGTATCGCCGTTCATCTCGACGATGCCCTGGTAGCGCTGCATGTATTCGCCCTGGTCGATGGTGAACGCGAGCACGCCGCGGCCGAGCAGTTCGGACGGGCTGGTCAGCCCGGCGGCCACGGCGCCGGCCAGGCGGTCGGCGTCGAACCGCGCATAGGCGCGCAGGTTTCCGGGCGCGGCGAAGTCCACGACCAGAAGATCGACGGGTCCGTCGCCCTTGGTCTGGACGATCAGCCTGCCCTCGAACTTGAGCGAGGTGCCGAGCAGCACCGTGAGCGCGATCGCCTCGGCGAGCAGCCGCGCCACCGGCTCGGGGTAGTCATGGCGGCCAAGGATGGCGTCGATCATCGGTCCGAGCTGGACGGCGCGGCCGCGCACGTCGAGGCCATCGACCTCGAACGGCAAAACACGGTCGTCACCGGCGAAACCCGGTTCGCCGTGGGTGTGGGTAGCGGTGTGCATCATCATTCCCGATTGTTCATGGTGGCGCGTCCCGCCGTCATAAGGCCAGGCGTGATCCGCGTCCACATCTCAAACGGCGCATATAGGCATTGGCCGGCCGGTCTGCCAGAGGCGTTACAGAACGCCCATGCACCAGCGCATCACCGCCTTCTGCGCATGCAGGCGGTTCTCGGCCTCGTCGAACACCACCGACTGCGGCCCGTCCATCACCTCGTCGGTGACTTCCTCGCCGCGGTGCGCCGGCAGGCAATGCATGAACAGGGCGTCCGGATTGGCCTTGGCCATCAGCTCGCCATTGACCTGATAGGGCAGGAACACATTGTGGCCCCGCGCCCGGTGTTCCTGGTTCATCGACACCCAGGTGTCGGTGATCACGCAGTCTGCGCCCTTGATGGCCCGGTCCGGATCGCCGCTGATGTCGATCTCGGCGCCCCGCTTGCGGGCCCAGTCGACGAATTTCTGCTCGGGCTCCGAGCCCGAGGGCGTGGCGATCTGCATGCGGTAGCCGAACTGGGCGGCGCCCTCGATGAGCGAGTGAAGCACGTTGTTGCCGTCGCCGGTCCAGGCCAGCGTCTTGCCCTTGACCGGGCCGCGATGCTCCTCGAAGGTGAGGATGTCGGCCATGATCTGGCAGGGATGGGTGTCGTCGGTGAGCGCGTTGATCACCGGCACCGTGGCGTGTTCGGCCAGCTCCAGCATGCGGGCATGGTCGAGCGTGCGGATCATAATCATGTCGACATAGCGCGACAGCACCCGGGCGGTGTCGGCGATGGTCTCGGCGCGGCCGAGCTGCATCTCCGTCCCCGACAGGAACAGGGTCTCGCCGCCGAGCTGGCGCATGCCGACGTCGAACGAGACGCGCGTGCGGGTCGACGGCTTCTCGAAGATCATCGCCAGCATCTTGCCGGCGAGCGGGCGGTCCGTGTCGGTCGCCGTCTTGGCGGATCGCGCCGCATCCAGCATGGCGCGCAGATCGCTCGCACTGACCGCGGAGAGATCGAGAAAATGGCTGGTGCCGACGGATTTGGTCTTTGTCATTGCATCCGGTCCGGTTAGGTGTCCTTGCGAGACAGCATGTCGAGCGCCGCCTCGATCCTGGAGAGGGCGTCGCGGGCTTCTTCCGCGGTCAAGATCAGCGGCGGCAGCAGGCGCACCACATTGTCGCCCGCGGGCACCGACAGCAGGTGCTCGTTGCGCATGGCCATGACCAGGTCGGCGTTGGACTTGGCGCATTTGATGCCGAGCATCAGGCCCGAGCCGCGGACGTCCTCGATGAGGGTGGGATAGCGGTCCTTGAGGGAGGCGAGCCCCTGGTTGAGCACCAGGGCAATGTCGTTGACATGGGCCAGGAAGCCGTCCTCGAGGATCACGTCGAGCACGGCGTTGCCGACAGCCATGGCCAGCGGATTGCCGCCATAGGTGGTGCCGTGGGTGCCCACGGTCATGCCGTCGGCGGCTTCGGCGGTGGCCAGGCACGCGCCGAAGGGGAAGCCGCCGCCGATGCCCTTGGCGACCGCCATCAGATCGGGCTCGATGCCCGCCCATTCATGGGCGAACAGCTTGCCGGTGCGGCCGACGCCGCACTGGACCTCGTCGAGGATCAGCAGCAGGCCGTGCTCGTCGCAGAGGTCGCGCAGGAAACGCATGAACTCCTTGGGCAGCGGGCGCACGCCGCCCTCGCCCTGCACCGGCTCCACCAGGATGGCGGCGGTTTCCTCGGTCACGGCCGCCTTCATGGCCTCCCGGTCGCCGAACGGCACCTGGTCGAAGCCTTCCACCTTGGGACCGAAACCCTCGAGATACTTGGCCTGGCCGCCGGCGGCGATGGTCGCCAGCGTGCGGCCGTGAAAGGCGCCTTCCATGGTGATGATGCGGTAGCGCTCGGGCTGGCCATTGACATGGAAGTGGCGCCGCGCGGTCTTGATCGCGCATTCCAGCGCCTCGGCGCCGGAATTGGTGAAGAACACCTTGTCGGCGAAGGTCGCCCGGGTCAGCCGCTCGGCGAGCCTGGTCTGGCCCGGAATTTCGTGGACATTGGACAGGTGCCACAGTTTGTCGGCCTGGTCCTTCAGCGCTTCGACAAGGTGCGGATGGGTGTGGCCGAGCGAATTGACGGCGATGCCGGCCGCGAAATCGAGATAGCGTTCGCCGGTGGGGGTCTCCAGCCACACGCCATGGCCACGCTCGAACACGATCGGAACGCGGTTGTATGTGTCGTACAGCGGCTTGGCGTCGGCCATGGCGCGCATCTCCCCAATAAATTAGCCGTCATCGGTTCATCGACCGAAGCCTGACGGTTGCAGTTAAGACCCGCCCAGCGAAATTGTGCCGGAAAACCAAAATGCCGCCCTTCCGGGGCGGCGTGGGCACTATTTACATTTCGGTCTGGCCTGTCAATGAGACAAGGTGATCGCCTTATGCAGGCCGTTATTCTGTCGCAGGCTTGCATGCTCTCCCGATTGCCCCGGTCCTTTGGGAGCAGTGGTGCAGAGAGAGCACAATCCACGCCCGTAAGTTGGGGAAAACCATAAAAAGGAATCACCATGATTCGGCTGACTCTTGTCACGGAGTCAGGCGACCACTAGGTTATGGCCATGAAATAGACGTTCGCGGCGGACACTATTCACCTCACAGTAACCGAGCGTTCGAGTTCCGGTCAGCCGGGGCGTGGTGAGGGATTCTGCCATCCCGGGATACGGGGTACAGGGAGAGCATAGCATGAACTGGACTGATGAACGGGTCGAAAGGCTCAAGAAACTCTGGGCGGACGGGCTCAGTGCGAGTCAGATCGCGGCGCAACTGGGCGGCGTCAGCCGCAATGCGGTGATCGGCAAGGTGCACCGGCTCAACCTGCCCGGCCGCGCCAAGAGCGGCGGCCAGGCACAGGTCCGCACCAAGCGCACGACCGCCGCCCCGCGCGCGCCCAATTACGCCGGACGCACCGCATCGCAGGCCACCCGCACCGTCAGCCGCTCGAGCGGCGGCGCGCAGCTCAAGCAGGATCTCGACGTTGTCGCGGTGGAAGATCTCGACACGCGGCCCATCGAGGACGTGGTCGTGCCGATTTCGCGGCGGCTGAGCCTGGTGGAACTGTCCGAGCGCACCTGCAAATGGCCGATCGGCGATCCGCTGCAGGAAGGCTTCCATTTCTGCGGCAATGATTCCGGCGACGCCTCGCCCTATTGCGGCTATCACGCGAAGCTTGCCTTCCAGCCGTCGAGCGAGCGCAAGCGCGCCCGCTGACCCGGCGGCGCCTGATGATTTCAAAAACCCGGGCCTGGCGCCCGGGTTTTTTCATTTTGCGGGCGGCAGGGGCCGCGTTTTAATATCCCGCGCACCAGACGAGGCCGGGCCGTTGCCATGGCGGTGTTTCTGTCGCAGAAATTGATCGTATGCACGAACCAGCCCGAAAAGGACGACAGATGCGCAAGAGCTTGATGATCGTTGCCAGCCTGATGGCAGGCATGGCCCCCGCAGCGGCGTCTTCGGGCGACGCCTGGGCGGAATTCGCCGAGAAGGTGCGCACGCAGTGTCTTGAAGCCGCCGCACCGGTGCTGGAGACCGCGGAGGCGGTTGTCGATCCCTTCGGATCCGAGAGCTTCGGCCTGGCGGTGCTGACCGGCAAGGCCAAGGGCGGCGACGCGGCGGTGAGCTATATCTGCGTCATGGACAAGCAGACCGGCGCCGTCGAACTCGGCAGCGAACTGACTTCCGACGTCCTTTCGGTCACAATACGCTGAGGACCGGCACGGGGCACCATCGCGCCGCCGGCGTCACGGCCGGCCGCCCGGGCGCCGTCAGCTTTCGATCGAATAGCCGGCACCGCGTACGGTGCGGATGATGTCGCGCATGCCGGCCAGGTTGACCGCCTTGCGCAGCCTGCCGACATGGACATCGACCGTGCGCTCGTCGACATAGACGTCGTGGCCCCAGACGCCATCGAGCAGTTGGGCGCGGGAATAGACGCGGCTGGGCGAACTCATGAGATATTCGAGCAGCCTGAATTCGGTCGGCCCCAGCTTGACGTCGCGGCCGCGCCGGCGGACCCGGTGGGTTTCCCGGTCGAGTTCGACATCGCCCACCTTGAGCAGGCTCGAGATCACTTCCGGTCGGGCACGACGCAGCATGGCCCGGACCCGGGCCAGCAGTTCCGGCGTGGAAAACGGCTTGACCACATAATCGTCGGCGCCGGTCGCCAGCCCCCGGACGCGCTCGCTCTCCTCGCCCCGCGCGGTCAGCATGATGATCGGCAACCGTTCGGTTTCGGGCCGGGCGCGCAGGCGCCGGCAGAGCTCGATACCGGAGATTCCGGGCAGCATCCAGTCCAGGATCAGGAGATCGGGAACCCGCTCCTGCAGACGGATTTCCGCCTCGTCGCCGCGAAGCACGGTGTCGACGTCATAGCCTTCGGCTTCAAGATTGTAGCGAAGCAGCACCGAGAGTGCTTCCTCGTCCTCAACAACTGTAATGCGCGGGCTCATTGCCATGGTCGTCTAACTCCTGCGCACGCTCATGCCGACCCTGGAGCCGGCGCGACCATGGTGGCGGTCTCATCGTCCTTGGGACGATCCGCGGTCAATTGCGCGCCGGTGGCGACATAATAGACGGTCTCGGCGATGTTGGTGGCGTGGTCGCCGATCCGCTCGATGTTCTTGGCGCAGAACAAGAGATGGGTGCAGGCGGTGATGTTGCGCGGATCCTCCATCATGTAGGTCAGGAGTTCGCGGAACAGCGAGGTGTAGATCGCGTCGATCTCCTCGTCGCGCTCGCGGATCGAGTTGGCGAGCGAGGGCGAGCGCGTGGCGAAGGCGTCGAGCACTTCCTTGAGCTGGGTCAGCGCCAGTTCGGCCAGGTGCTCGAGCCCGCGCACCAGCTTGCGCGGCTGCGCCATGGTGTGGACCGCGATCACGCGCTTGGCGATGTTCTTGCCGAGGTCGCCGACGCGCTCGAGATCGGAGGCGATGCGGATCGAGCCGATGATCTCGCGCAGGTCCGACGCCATCGGCTGACGCTTGGCGATCACCAGAACCGCCTTGTCGTAGATCTCGCGCTCGCCATTGTCGAGCAGCAGGTCTTCCGAGATCACCCGCTGGGCGAGCGCGGCGTCGGCATTGACCAGCGCTGCGACGGAGTCGGCGACCATGCGCTCGGCGATGCCGCCCATTTCCGACAGGCGGCGCACAAGAAAGCGGAGTTCGTCATCATAGGAGGTGACGGTATGGGCTTCGGGCATGGTGTGATCCTTCAATCCTGTAAACGTGATGCGATGGGCGGTCGCATTAGCCGAAGCGGCCGGTGATGTAGTCCTGGGTCAGCTTGTTGTCCGGATTGGTGAACATCTTGTCGGTGGGGCCCTCCTCGACAAGATTGCCCAGATGGAACATCGCCGTGCGCTGCGACACGCGGGCGGCCTGCTGCATCGAGTGGGTGACGATGACGATGGTGAAGTTGACTCGAAGCTCGTCGATCAGTTCCTCGACCTTGGCGGTGGCGATCGGATCGAGCGCCGAGCAGGGCTCGTCCATCAGGATCACCTCGGGGCTCACGGCGATGGCGCGGGCGATGCACAGCCGCTGCTGCTGGCCGCCCGACAGGCCGGTTCCCGGCTCCTGCAGGCGGTCCTTGACCTCTTCCCAGATCGCCGCCTTGCGCAGGCTCGATTCGACGACCTCGTCGAGCTCGGCCTTGGACTTGGTCAGGCCGTGGATGCGCGGACCGTAGGCAATGTTCTCATAGATGGACTTGGGGAAGGGGTTGGGTTTCTGGAACACCATGCCGACGCGGGCGCGCAGTTCGACGACATCGATCTTCGGATCATAGATGTCCTCGCCGTCGAGCGTGATGTTGCCCAACACCTTGCAGATGTCGATGGTGTCGTTCATGCGGTTGAGGCAGCGCAGGAAGGTCGACTTGCCGCAGCCCGACGGGCCGATCAGCGCCATCACCTGCTGTTCGGGCACGTTGAGGTCGACGCCGAACAGGGCCTGCTTCTCGCCGTAGAAAACGTCTACCTTTTCGCCGCGCATCTTGATGCTGGGTTGATTGGTCATGGATGAAAGCTTTGTCTCGATTGCCGTATCGGTGAGCATATTCATGTCCTTTTACCTTTTTACCAACGACGCTCGAAGCGCTGCCTGAGGAAAATTGCAATGGAGTTCATCAGCACGAGGAACCCGAGAAGCACCAGGATAGCCGCTGATGTCCTTGCCACAAAGCCTCGTTCCGGACTGTCGGCCCAGATGTAGATCTGGGTCGGAAGCGCGGTGGAGGCCTCCAGGACGCCCGACGGCGGGCTGGTGATGAAGGCGTTCATGCCGATCAGCAGCAGCGGCGCGGTTTCCCCCAGGGCCTGGGCGAGGCCGATGATGGTGCCGGTCATGATCGTCGGCATCGACAGCGGCAGGATGTGGTGCAGGATGGTCTCGTGCTTGGAGGCGCCGACGCCGAGCGCCGCCTCCTTGATGGAGGAGGGGACTGACTTGAGCGACGCCCGGGTGACGATGATCAGCGTCGGCAGGGTCATCAGCGCGAGAACCATGCCGCCCACCAGAGGAGCCGATCGCGGCAGGCCGAACCAGCCCAGGAACACCGCCAGGCCCAACAGGCCGAACACCACCGAGGGCACGGCCGCGAGGTTGTTGATGTTGATCTCGATCAGGTCGGTGAAGCGGTTCTTGGGCGCGAACTCCTCGAGGTAGATCGCCGCGGCGATGCCGACCGGGAAGGAGATCAGGAAGCAGACCAGCAGCAGCCAGAACGACCCGGAAATGGCGCCGGCCAGGCCCGCGAGTTCGGGGAAGCGGCTGTCGGAGTTGAAGAACAGGCCCCAGTTGAAGGGCTGCGAGATGGCGCCCTTCGCCTCGAGCTTGTTGAACAGCTCGATCTGCTTGTCGTTCACCCGGCGCTGGTTCTCCGGCAGGTCGGTGTCGACCAGGCCTTTGGCGAGCTGGTCGATCGGATCGGACATCGGCACGGTGAAGCTGGCGCGCCCGTCCAGGATCGACGGATCGGCGATGATCTGGTCGCGGATCAGGAACGGCGCCGACGACGTGAACATCGAGAAGTAGTCCCGCTCTTCCGAGCGCGACAATTCGCCGACATCATCGATGACGGCCTTGCGGAAGATCGTCCGCCAGTTCGACTCCATCGGGTTTTCGCGATTGATCTCGGCCGAGCTGAAATCGATGTCGATCGTGACCATCGACTGGGTGAAGGCGCGGTAGCCGGTGAAGGTGAGCGTGCCGATCAGCACCACGAGAAAGCCGAGCGCAAAGAAGATCGCCAGCATGCCATAGGCCTGGAGACGGCGGTCGGCGGCGTAGCGCTTCTTGCGCAGGGCCAGCATCTCGGAAGACTGCCAATTGACAGCGGTTCCGCGTTTGGAGGTCTGGACGGCAGGCTGCGTAGCGGCGGCGCTCATCAGTACTTCTCCCGGTATTTGCGCACGGTCTGCAGCGCGATCAGGTTCAGGCCGAGCGTTATGGTGAAGAGCACGAGGCCCAGGGCAAACGCGGCAAGGGTCTTGGGGTTGTCGAATTCGCTGTCGCCGATCAACAGGGTGACGATCTGCACGGTCACGGTCGTCACGGAGTCGAAGGGATTGAGCGTCATCTTGGCGATCAGGCCTGCGGCCATGACCACGATCATGGTCTCGCCGATGGCGCGGCTCAGGGCGAGCAGGACGCCGCCGATGATGCCCGGCAGGGCCGCGGGCAGTAGAACCTTGCGGATCGTCTCACCCTTGGTGGCGCCGAGCGCGTAGGAGCCGTCGCGCATGGCGCGCGGCACCGCCGCGAAGGCATCGTCGGACAGCGAGGAGATGAACGGAATGAGCATGACCCCCATCACCCCGCCTGCGGCGAGCGCGCTGTTGGGCGCGGCGTCGATGCCGAGCGACAGGCCGAGGCTCCTCACCGCCGGCGCAACCGTCAGCACCGCGAAGAAGCCGTAGACGATGGTCGGAATGCCGGCGAGGATTTCAAGCAGCGGCTTGACCACGGAGCGGAAGCGCTGATCGGCGTATTCGGTCAGATAGATGGCCGAGAAGATGCCGGTGGGCACGGCCACGGCCATGGCGAGCGCCGAGATCACCATGGTGCCGAACAGAACCGGCAGCATGCCGAACGCGCCCTGCCCGGCCACCTGGTCGGCGCGGATGGCGATCTGCGGCTCCCAGCGCGTGCCGAAGAAGAACTCGGCGAACGGAACCTTGGTGAAGAACTGGTAGGCCTCGTAGACCAGCGACGAGACGATGCCGAGCGTCGTGATGATCGCGACGATCGAGGAAAAGATCATGAACCATGTCACCGACCGCTCGACGCTGTAGCGGGCCTGGTAACGGTCCTGGATGATCCGGTAGCCGAAAAAGGCTCCGATACTGGCCAGCGATGCCGCCACGGCGACCATGGCCCAGTTGAAGATCAGTTCCAGCGACTTGAGATGATCGACCGCCGCCAGGATTTCCGGCGAGGGTTCGGTGAACAGGTTGCCCGCCTGCACCTGCCTGATCTCGCTGATGAGCAGGTCGCGCTCGGGGCCGGACAACTGGTCGGCGCCGGGAAAGCTGGAGAGGACGAGCATGTCCTGGATGCTGGCTTCGCCCAGCGTCCACAGCAGAAGGAAGACAAACGCGGGCACCCCGGTCCAGATGGCGGCGTTCAGCGCGTGGTAGATCGGTCGCGAATGAACCTTGATCGTCGCCAGATCCCGCTGCCTGCGTGCCCGGTGCAATCCGGCCATCGCCGAGGCGATCGACGCCACAAGCAAAATAATCAGTAGATAGCTCACCATTGGTCCCGCCTGCCCATGTGTTGAAAAGCCGCCCCTCTCAAGGAGGGGCGGCCATCTCGCCAGTGGCGATTACGAACCGAGCTTCTTGGCTTCGGCAACAGCCTTCTGGACTTCCGCCCGCTTCTCATCGGAAAGCGGGGTCAGGCCACGCTCCGGCAGGTAGCCGTCCGGACCAAGGGCTTCGTCCGAGAGATACTCGGTCAGGAACTCGTTCATGCCGGGAATGACATCGCGGTGAGCGTTCTTGACGTAGAAGTAGATCGGACGGGCGACCGGGTAGGAGAAGTCGGCGATCGTTTCGAAGGTCGGCTCGACGCCGGCAACCTTGACGGCCTTGAGCTTGTCGTTGTTCTCATAGAGGAACGAGTAGCCGAAGATGCCGACAGCGTTCGGATCGGATTCGAGACGCTGAACGATCAGGTTGTCGTTCTCGCCGGCTTCGACGAACGGACCGTCCTGGCGCATGCGCGAGCAGACTTCGTTCCACTTGTCTTCGTCGGCCTTCTTCAGGTCGGCCATGCCGGCCAGATCCTTGCAGCCGTCATGCATGACGAGCTCGACGAAAGCGTCGCGCGTGCCGGACGTGGGCGGAGGGCCGAAGGCGATGATGTCGAAATCGGGCAGGGAAGCGTCGATGTCGGACCATTTCTTGTTCGGGTTGGCGACGAAGCCGCCCTTGCCGTCGGGAAGTTCGGCGGCGAGCGCCTTGAAGATCTGCTCTTCGGTCAGGTCCATGTCCGGAGCCGAACGGGCATGGGCGATCGACAGGCCGTCATAGCCGATGAGGGCTTCGGTGATGTCGGTCACGCCGTTGTCGGCGCAGAGCTTGACTTCGGATTCCTTGATGGCGCGCGAAGCGCCGGTGATGTCTGCGAAATCGGGGCCGATGCCGCCGCAGAAGGCCTTGAAGCCGCCGCCGGTGCCGGTCGATTCGACAACCGGTGCGGCAGAGCCCGTCTTGTTGGCATATTCTTCAGCAGCAGCCTGGGAATAGGGGAAAACGGTCGAGGAACCGACGATCTTGATCTGGTCGCGGGCGACAGCGGCGCCGGCGAAGGCCGTGGTGGCCACGAGTGCGGCAGCGGCGAATTTGAGTGCGTTCATTGAAATCTCCCGTCATGGGTCAGGGTGGCAAGGTCCTTTTGCAGGACCATGGTGTCAGCCATCTAAGGCTGCCCCTTTCTAGGCCCTTCGAGATTCCGTTTTATGACAGTATCATCACTGTTTTATGACAATTTAGTCTGTTGTTTTCACTGATATATTTCCCGCCTGAGGGCAATCTTCGCCGGTTCATGACGGCTGAATTTGACAGTGAAGGCCGATCCCTCGCCCGGAACCGACTTGATCACCAGCCGGGCGCGGTGGCGGGCGAGGATGTGCTTGACGATGGCCAGGCCCAAGCCGGTGCCCTTCTTGGTCCGGCTGGTCTCGACATCGACGCGGTAGAACCGCTCGGTGAGGCGCGGAACATGTTCCTTGGCGATGCCGGGGCCGAAGTCCTGAACGGTGACCTGCGCGCCTTCGGCGTCGGAGTTGGCCACGGTGATCTGCACGCGCTTGCCGGCCTGGCCGTATTTGCAGGCGTTCTCGATCAGGTTGGAAAAGACCTGGATCAGTTCGTCGACGTCTCCGGTCACGACCACGGGGGCTTCGGGCAGGCTGAGCGCGATCTCGACGCCGAGATCATTGGCCATCGGCTTCAGCGTGTCAATCACATGGGTGATGGTCTTGCCCAGGTCCACCTGGCCCTCGGGCGGCACATGGGCGCGCATCTCGAGCCGCGACAGCGACAGGAGATCGTCGATCAGCCGCGCCATGCGCTGCGCCTGTTCGAGCATGATGCCGAAGAAGCGGGTGCGGGCGGCCTCGTCATTGCGCGCCGGACCCTGCATGGTCTCGATGAAGCCCATCAGCGAGGCGAGCGGGGTTCTCAGCTCATGGCTGGCATTGGCGACGAAATCGGTGCGCATGCGGTCCATGCGGCGCGCCTCGGTCAGGTCCCGGAAGGTCATCACATAGAGCCGCGCCGCCGGCTCGGCGGCGGGATTGACCGGCGCGACGCGCACCTCGTGCCAGCGCTCGGAGGGAACCCGCTCGGAATGCTCGACGCTTTCGGGGAAGCCGCGCGCCACCACGCGACCCACGAGATCAAGAATCGCCGGCGAGCGGATCCGCGCCGACAGGGTCGCCCGCTCGGGATAGGCGCCGACGAGCGACTGGGCGGCGGAATTCTGCCGCACCACCTGCGTGTCGCGGTCAAACACGATGGTCGGCAGATCCAGCGCCTCGATCAGCGCGAAATCGGGATGCCCCGAACTGGCGGCCGCGCCCTTGGCCAGGGCGCGGGAGCGGGCCTTGTCGCGGCCGGCGGGCCAGAACAGGAGGGCCCCGGCGAAGACGCCATAGCCGGCGATCGCCTGCCAGGCTTCCAGGCCCGCCGGAACCGCGACGAGCGCGAGCGCCGCCCCGGCACCCAGCGGACGGGCAAGCGCCCTTGCCCGGGCCGCCAGACTGTCCGCCGCCTGAGGTTCAGCCAATGGATCCTGCCTGATTTCGCTCATCTGCCAGTGCGCCCTTGGTGCCGTGCAATCGTTGATGTGATAACTTGTTTACCCGCACTGCTTGAAATCACAATGACGATGTGGCCCTTTCTCCTGTCACACCGAAAAACACAGCAAAGGAAACGCCCGTGGGTAAAAAGCAAGGCGGCAACGCCGTGGAACTGACCATCAACGGCAAAGAGCGGGTCTTTGACATCGACGATCCCAAGCTGCCGGACTGGGTCGAGGACGAGGCATTTTCCTCCGGCGACTATCCCTACAAGAAGAAGCTCGACTGGGACGAGTACGAGGACGCGCTGGAAGCGCTGCAGATCGAACTGGTCAAGGTGCAGGCCTGGCTCGGCGATACCGGCAAGCGCGTCATCGCCGTGTTCGAGGGCCGCGACGCCGCCGGCAAGGGCGGCGCGATCGGCGCCACCCGGGCCTATATGAACCCGCGCTCGGCGCGCATCGTCGCCTTGCCCAAGCCCACCGACACCGAGCGGGGACAATGGTACTACCAGCGCTACATCGACCACTTCCCCACGTCGGGCGAAATGGTGCTGTTCGACCGCTCCTGGTACAACCGGGCCGGCGTCGAGCCGGTGATGGGGTTCTGCACGCCCGAACAGCACGTTCATTTTCTCGAGGAGACGCCCAATTTCGAGCGCATGCCGGTGAAGGAGGGGATCCATCTGTTCAAGTTCTGGCTCAATATCGGCCGCGAGATGCAGCTCAAGCGGTTCCACGACCGCCGCCACTCGAAGCTCAAGTCCTGGAAACTGTCGCCGATGGATATCGCCAGTCTCAACAAATGGGACGACTACACCGAGAAGCGCGACCTGATGCTCAAGGAAACCCATTCCAGCCACGCCCCCTGGACCGTGGTGCGCGCCAATGACAAGCGCCGGGCCCGTCTCAACGTCATCCGCACGATGCTGATCGAGCTTCCCTATACGGGCAAGGACAAGGGGGCGATCGGGGACCTGGACGAGGCCATTGTCAGCACCGGGCCGGAGGAACTGACCGGCTGACAGCCCGGGCGGCCGCGGCGGAGCGGTCCGGTTGCGGCCGACGCCGGCCGGCGCGGCCCAATTCGGCGACGGGCCGGGCCGGAGCGCGTTTTTTCGCGCAATTAGTGACGTTTACGTCAAGGGAAGGCATTGCAACGGGACCGGGGGCACTTTAAATCTTCTGTCAGCACGGACGCCGGGAGAGGAGCCCCGCGGCAAGCCGCAGAATCATAGGCGCGTCCGGCACATAATGAGGGAGAGACATCCATGACCAACACCGCTGCCGCCGACCGCATCTGGCTCAAGTCCTATCCGCCCAACACGCCGGCCGAGATCGCGCCGCTGGCCCATCCGTCGGTCGCGGCGCTGATCGAGGATTCGTTCAAGCGCTACGCCAGCCGTCCGGCCTTCACCTGCATGGGCAAGACCATCAGTTACGGCGAGATGGAAAAGCTCTCGACCACGCTGGGCGCCTGGCTGCAGTCGCTCGGGCTGCAGAAGGGCGACCGGGTGGCGCTGATGATGCCCAATGTGCTGCAGATGCCGGTGGCGATGGCCGCCGTGCTGCGCGCCGGCTATGCGGTGGTCAATGTCAACCCGCTTTACACGCCGCGCGAGCTCGAGCACCAGCTCAAGGATTCGGGCGCCAAGGCGATCATCATCCTCGAGAACTTCGCCGTCACCCTGGAGCAGGTCATCGCCAGGACCGACGTCAAGCATGTCTGCGTGGCGACCATGGGCGACCTGCTCGGGCTCAAGGGCCATATCGTCAATTTCGTCGTCCGCAAGGTCAAGAAGATGGTGCCGGACTGGCAGCTTCCCGGCCATGTGAGCTTCAAGGCGGCGCTGGCGGCGGGCCAGGGCAAGACGCTCAAGCCGGCCGACACGAAGCCCGACGACGTGGCCTTCCTGCAATATACCGGCGGCACCACCGGCGTCTCCAAGGGCGCGACGCTGTCGCATTCCAACGTGCTGTCGAACGCGGCGCAGAACGATCTCTGGCTCAAGGCGGCCTTCATCAACAAGCCCAAGCCCGAGGTCCTGGTCTATGTCTGCGCGCTGCCGCTCTATCACATCTTCGCGCTCACGGTGAACGCGCTGATGGGCATGCAGCAGGGCGCGCACAATATCCTCATCCCCAATCCGCGCGACATTCCGGGCTTCGTCAAGGAACTCAAGAAGATCGAGTTCAACGTCTTCCCCGGCCTCAACACGCTGTTCAACGCGCTGCTGAACAACGACGATTTCCAGAGCCTCAACTTCAAGCCGCTGCTTCTGACGCTGGGCGGCGGCATGGCGGTGCAGCGGCCGGTGGCCGAGCGCTGGAAGAAGCTGACCGGCTGCGTGATCTCGGAAGGCTACGGCCTGTCGGAAACCTCGCCGGTGGCGACCGCCAACCGGTTCGACGCCACCGAGTTCACCGGCACCATCGGCCTTCCGCTGCCCTCGACCTCCATCGACATCCGCGACGAGGACGGCAACGCCGTGGCGCTGGGCGAGGTGGGCGAGATCTGCATCAAGGGTCCGCAGGTGATGGCGGGCTACTGGAACCGGCCCGACGAGACCGTGAAGGTGATGACCGCCGACGGCTATTTCCGCTCGGGCGACATGGGCTTCATGGACGAGGCGGGCTACACCAAGATCGTCGACCGCAAGAAGGACATGATCCTGGTCTCGGGCTTCAACGTCTATCCCAACGAGGTCGAGGAGGTGGCGGTGTCCCATCCCGGCATCGCCGAAGCCGCCGCGATCGCCATTCCCGACGAGAATTCCGGCGAGGCGGTGAAGCTGTTCATCGTCCGCAAGGATCCGAACCTCACCGAGGCCGACGTCAAGGCGCACTGCGCCACGGGGCTCACCAACTACAAGCGGCCCAAGGTCATCGTCTTCAAGGACGACCTGCCCAAGACCAATGTCGGCAAGATCCTGCGCCGCGAACTGCGCGATCTCTAGACGGCCCGCGTTCCGTCGCGTTTGACGGGCCAGCCAGCCTCTAAGCCACTCAGGGGGCCGCGGAAACTTGATTTTCCGCGGCCCCCGCCGCATAGGTGGGCAACCCAACATGGAGGCCCGTCCCTTGCCGAAATCCGTCGAACTGGCTTTGTCCCGCCTGAAATCCCATCGTGACAGCTCCGCCACGGGCACCTTGCGCGCGGCGTTCCAGGCCGATCCCGATCGCGCCCGGCGCTTCACCATCGGGCTCGACGACCTGCGGATGGATTTTTCCAAATGCGCCGTCACCCAGGAGACGCTCGGCTTGCTCGGCGCGCTGGCCGCCGCCGCCGATGTCGAGGCGAGGCGCGACCGCATGTTCGCGGGCGAAGCGATCAATGCGACCGAGGGCCGCGCCGTGCTGCACACCGCGCTGCGCGCCGCAGCGGACGCCGACATCAGGGTCGACGGAGAGAACGTGGTGCCGGGCGTTCACACGGTTCTGAACGCCATGGGCGCCTTCTCGGACGGGATCCGCGACGGCTCGATCCGCGGCGCCACCGGCAAGGCCTTCACCGATGTCGTCAATATCGGCATCGGCGGCTCCGACCTCGGCCCGGTGATGGCGACGCTGGCGCTGGCGCCCTATCATGACGGGCCGCGCACGCATTTCGTCTCCAATGTCGACGGCGCCCATATCGCCGACACGCTCTCGGGGCTCGATCCGGAGACGACGCTGATCATCGTCGCCTCAAAAACCTTCACCACCATCGAGACCATGACCAACGCCGCCACCGCGCGGGCCTTCATCGTCTCGAGGCTCGGCGAAAGCGCCGTGGCGCAGCATTTCGCTGCCGTCTCCACCGCGCTCGACAAGGTCTCGACATTCGGCCTCGACCCGGCCCGCGTCTTCGGCTTCTGGGACTGGGTCGGCGGGCGCTATTCGCTCTGGTCGGCCATCGGCCTGCCGCTGATGATCGCCATCGGGAAAAGCGCCTTCGGCAAGTTCCTGGCCGGCGCGCGCGCCATGGACGCGCATTTCAAGGCCGCTCCGGTCACCGAGAACCTGCCGATGATGCTGGGACTGCTGGGGATCTGGCACCGGCTCGCCTGCGGCTATCCGAGCCGGGCGATCATTCCCTATGAGCAGCGGCTGTCGCGGTTCCCGGCCTATCTGCAGCAGCTCGACATGGAATCGAACGGCAAGTCCGTCGGCCTCGACGGCGAGCCGCTGTCGACGGCGTCGGGGCCCATCGTCTGGGGCGAGCCGGGCACCAACGGGCAGCATGCCTTCTTCCAGCTTTTGCACCAGGGCACCGACGTGATCCCGGTCGAGTTCATCATTTCGGCCAACGGCCACGAGCCGCATCTCGGCCATCAGCACGAGCTGCTGATCGCCAATTGCCTGGCGCAATCGGAGGCGCTGATGCGCGGCCGCAGCCGCGCGGAGGCCCATGCGCAGCTCATCGCCGGCGGCGCTTCGGACGCCGAGGCCGACCGGCTCGCGTCGCACAAGACCTTCCCGGGCAACCGGCCGTCGATCACGCTGGTGCAGGATCGGCTGACGCCTTTCGCGCTCGGGCGGCTGATCGCGCTCTACGAGCACCGGGTCTTCGTCGAGGCGCAGATCTTCGGCATCAACGCCTTCGACCAGTGGGGCGTGGAGCTCGGCAAGGAACTGGCGACGGCGCTGCTGCCGGTGGTCAAGGGCGAGAGCCGGGGCGAAAGCCATGATGCCTCGACGCTGATGCTGGCCGAAACGATCCGCGGCATGCGCGCCAAAGGCTGATCAGAGGCCTATTTCACGGGCCCAGGGCGGATTGGCGCCGGGCCGCGACACGGTGACGGCGGCGGCCCTGGCGCCGAGGGCGAGCGCGCCGCGGATCTGCGCTTCGGTAAGCGCGGAGATACCATTCTTGCTCAGGCAGCCATCCCGCTTGAGCGACGTCAGCACTCCGGCGTTGAAGGTGTCGCCGGCGCCGACGGTGTCGGCCACGGTGACCTTCTCGCCGGAGACCTCAACCCGATGATGGGCGGTGATGCCGATGGCGCCCCTGGCGCCCCGGGTCATCATCACCAGTTTCGGTCCGCGATCCAGCCAATAGGCCGCGGCCTCGTCGATGCCGCCGATGTCGAACCACTCCAGGTCCTCGTCGGAGAGCTTGAGGATGTCGCTCATGCCGATCATGCGGTCGATGCGGGCGCGGTGCGCCGCAGCATCGGTGATGAAGCCGCGGCGGATATTGGGGTCGAGCCACATCACCCGCCTGTCCTTCTCGCGCGCCATCAAGAGTTCGTAAGTCGCGCCGCACGGATTGGGAATGAGGCAGATCCCGCCGAAATGCATGGCTTCCACATCGTCGCCGAGCTCCGGCAGATGCGCCTCGGTGATCATCCGCCCGGCGGTGTTCTCGTCGAAGAAGGCGTAGCTCGCCTGGCCGTTCACCAGCCGGACGAAAGCCAGCGTGGTGTGCAGATCGAGCGTGGCGCAGGGGCTGTGATCGACACCGCTGTCGGTGAGCACCTTGCGCAGGATGTCGCCGAACATGTCGGACGACAGGCCGGTGAAAAAGCCGGTGTCGACGCCCAGCCGTCCGAGCGCGATTGCCGTGTTGAACACCGAGCCGCCGGCATAGGGCGCGAACGCGTCCTCGCCCTCAGCCGTCGTGCGCGGCAGCATGTCGATCAGGGCTTCCCCGCAACAGATGATCATCTCCGTCTCCTCCCCTGGCCGGCCCGGCCGGCCTGCTGCTATTGACCCGGCAGTTCGGAAACGCCGCCATGCTCGCCCGACCATTTGAGCGGCGCATCGAGGAACGCTTCCACCGACCTGAGCGTCGCCGGCTCGAAGGCCTGTTTCCTGGTCGCCGCAGCCAGCACGTCGCGCCAGGTGGCGAGATGGTGCAGGGTGATCCCGCCCTTTGCGAAGCGGCTCTCGGCTTCGGCGAAAATGCCGTAGTAGAACAGGGCGATGCCGTGGTCGACCGTGCAGCCGGCCGCACGGATCGCGTCGATGAAGGTGAACATCGAGCCGCCGGCGGTGGTCAGGTCCTCGATCACCAGCACGCGCGAGCCTTCGGGCAGGTCGCCCTCGATCTGGGCGTTGCGGCCATGGCCCTTGGGCTTCTTGCGGACATAGATCATCGGCAGGCCCAGGCGCTCGGCCAGGAAGGCGGCGAAGGGGATGCCCGCCGTCTCACCGCCGGCGACGCAGTCGAACTGCTCGAAGCCGGCTTCCGTGAGGATGGTGGCGGCGGCGAAATCCATCACCGCCGAGCGGATGCGCGGATAGGAGATGAGCTTGCGGCAGTCGATATAGACCGGGCTCATCATGCCGGACGCCAGCTTGTAGGGCTCGGCGGCGTTGAAATGCACCGCCTTGATTTCCAGGAGCTGGCCGGAGACGATCTCGGCGATCTTGGCCTTGTCGGGGAAGGTGTTGGAAAACATCGGCGGCGCTCCCGGCTCAAAGGATCGGGCCGGCCTGCAATCGCCGCCCCCTTGTCTCGGCGATCCGAATACCAGCTTCGCTCGAGCCTTGAAAGGCTGCTCAGGCAACTTCCCAGTGGATGGGCAAAAGCGGATCGAACACGGTGACCGGCCCGTCGCCGGTGAAGATCTTGTCGGGCCAGTGGACCGGCTGGTCGCGCTTGACCAGCGTGACGGTCTCGTCATTGACCGGGAGCCCGTACCAGGCCGGCCCGTTGCGGCTCGCGAACGCGGCCAGATGGTCGAGCGCGCCCTCCTCCTCGAACACATGGGCGAGGCATGAGAGCGTGTTGATCGCCGTGAAGATGCCGGCGCAGCCGCACCCGCATTCCTTGAGCGGATCGACATGGGGCGCGGAATCGGTGCCGAGGAAAAACCGCGCGTCGCCCGAGGTCGCTGCCTTGCGCAGCGCCAGGCGATGGCTTTCGCGCTTGGCCACCGGCAGGCAGTAGTAATGCGGCCGGATGCCGCCGGCGAGGATGGCGTTGCGGTTGATCATCAGGTGATGGGTGGTGATGCTGGCCGCCAGATTGGCGTCCGCTCCCATGACGTAATCGACGCCCTGCGACGTGGTCACGTGCTCGAGCGTGATCTTCAGGTCCGGCACGCGGGCGCGCAGCGGATCGAGCACGGTCTCGATGAACACCGCCTCGCGGTCGAAGATATCGACCGAGGGATCCGTGACCTCGCCATGGATGCAGAGCGGCATGCCGATCTCGGCCATCTTTTCGAGAACCGGCATGACTTTGGAAAGGTCGCGCACGCCGGAATGGGAATTGGTGGTGGCGCCGGCCGGGTAGAGCTTGACCGCCGTCACCAGGCCCGAAGCATGGGCGCTCGCCACATCGGCCGGGTCGGTGCCCTCGGTCAGGTAGAGCGTCATCAGCGGCGTGAACTCGAGATCCGCGGGCAGCGCCGCGAGGATCCGGTCGCGATAGGCTTGCGCATCCGCGCTTGTCACCACCGGCGGCACCAGGTTGGGCATGATGATGGCGCGGGCGAAATGGCGGGCCGAAAACGGCAGCACGCCCTCGAGCATGGCGCCGTCGCGCAGGTGCAGGTGCCAGTCATCGGGCTTGGGGATGGTGATCTCGACCACGGTGGGTTCCTCGCGTTCCGCCCCGAATGACGACCGGACGGGTTGACCTTTGCCGCCTCTGCGGCGACGTATGGGCAAGCCTTTAGCAGGCAACCGGCAAGCAAGGAAAGACATCATGGATCTCGGACTGACAGGAAAACGGGCGCTGGTGCTGGCGTCGTCACGCGGGCTGGGTCTCGGCGTGGCCGAAGCGATCGCCGCCGAAGGCTGCGACGTGATGATCACCGGACGCGACGGCGCCCGGCTCGAGGCCGCCGCCAACGCCATCAACGGACGCGGCGCCGGCAAGGCACGCCATGTCGTCTCGGATCTGTCCGACAAGGCCACACCGGCGCTTCTTGAGGAGAGCGTCGCCAGGGAATTCGGCCAGCTCGACATCCTGGTCAACAACACCGGCGGCCCGCCGCCCGGCGCGATGAGCGAGGCCGACCTTTCGGTGGTCCACCGCCAGTTCGAGATCATGGTGCTGAGCGTGATGGACGTGACCGCCCGCTTCCTGCCAGGCATGCGGGAGCGCGGCTGGGGCCGGGTGCTGACCATCGCGTCGTCCGGCGTGATCCAGCCGATCCCGAATCTCGGTCTTTCCAACGCGCTGCGCGCCTCGCTCGCTGGCTGGTCGAAATCCATGGCCAACGAGACGGCGCAGGACGGCGTGACCTTCAACATGCTGCTGCCCGGCCGGATCGAGACGGACCGGCTCAAGCAGCTCGACGCCGCCAACGCCAAGCGCACGGGCAGGAGCCTCGACGCGGTGGCCGATGCGGCGCGGGCGCAGATTCCGGTGGGGCGCTATGGCGAGGTCGAGGAGTTCGCGGCCGTTGCCGCCTTCCTGGTCAGCGCCCGGGCGAGCTACATCAACGGCTCGATGATCCGCTGCGATGGCGGCGCGATCAAGTCGGTCTGAGGCGGGCGCGACCCGCCGCAACGGCTCGCAAACCATCCATACATGGAACGAACATAGTTGTTTAAAAAAAATATTGAAAAGAGAAAATCTCATCCCCACATCATTAGGTGGAAAATTTGAAACGACATGGAGGCTAAGATGTAGCTACAACCGGTTAAGAAGGATGAGTTTGTTTCGTTGGCGATGGAGATTCCTATGCCGAATGCAAAACAAGCCACCTCATTGAAACTAGATATTGTTTTGATGAAGGTGGCAATGAACCGTGAACTTCCGGTCGGGCTGCCTTCGCAGCTCACGGGAGATAGGTATGAAGATACCAATTTCGCGCTGGGAGCGCGCGCTGGAAGCTCTCATTCGCATTTTTAATTGGCTGATCACCATCTTAGACTGGTTTAGCTAAACGCCTTAAGGCCCTGCTGTATCAGCAGGGCTTTTTGGTTCAAAAGTTTGTGTGGTGCGGCGTCCTGATCCTCAGAGCGCGCGCTTGAGGCTTTCCTCGAGATAGGTCTTTCGCAGCCCCAGCGTCACCGGCCCGGGGTTGCCGCCCGACAGCTCGACGCCGTCGATGGAGATCACCGGGCCGACGAAGACCGAGGCCGAGGTGATGAAGGCCTCGGCGGCGTCCTTGGCTTCCTCGAGCGTGAATTCGCGCTCCTCGACCGCCGTTCCGTTCTCGCGGGAATACTGCATCAGCGTCGCCCTTGTGATGCCGGGCAGGATCGAATGCGACAGCGGCCGGGTGACGATGGCGCCGGCCTTCGTGACGATGAAGGCGTTGTTGGAGGTGCCTTCGGTCACCACGCCGTCGCGGACCATCCAGGCGTCGTCGGCGCCGCGGGCCTTGGCTTCCATCTTGCCGAGCGAGGGGTAGAGCAGTTGCACGGTCTTGATGTCGCAGCGGCCCCAGCGCAGGTCGGGGATCGAGACGATTTTCATGCCGTCGCGGGCGACCTTGGTGTCGATCAGCGGCCGCGACTGGGTGAACAGAACCAGCGTCGGCGTCAGCTTTTCGGTGTCGAAGGTGAAATCGCGGTCGGTGGCGCCACGGGTCATCTGCAGGTAGACGACGCCTTCCTCGACGCCGTTGCGGCGCACCAGTTCGCGGTGGATCGCCAGCAGGTCGTCGTCGCTCACGGCAAACCGCATGCCGAGCTCGCCCGCCGAGCGGTGCAGCCGCGCCATGTGGGCGGGGAAATCGATGAGCTTGCCGCCGAGCACGGAGGCCACTTCGTAGATCCCGTCGCCGAACAGGAAGCCGCGATCGAAGACCGAGACCTTGGCCTCGTTTTCCGGCAAATAGTCTCCGTTGACATAAACCGTGCGCATGTGGGTCCCCTTGTTTCCGGCCGTTTTTCTCTTGCCAGAAAACGCGGCCGCCCGCCAACGGGATTTTTCACGAACCGGCGCAATCTCCGCGCAGGCTCGAAGCGCTAGACAGGCCCGGACCCGCCGCAGGAACGCCTCCATGACCGAGCGCATCGCCTATACCAAGCCGTCGATCACCGAGCTCGAGGTGACCTACGCCACCGATGCGGCGCGCAATGGCTGGGGCGCGCAGTGCTACGACTACATCCACCGGCTGGAGCGCGATTTCGCCGCCCATCTGGGCGTCGCCCACACCATTGCCACCTCGAGCTGCACCGGCGCGCTGCATCTGGGGCTGGCGGCGCTCGGCATAGGGCCCGGCGACGAGGTGATCCTCGCCGAAAGCAACTGGATCGCCTCCGTCGCCCCGGTCGTCCATCTCGGCGCCACGCCGGTCTTCGTGGATATTCTGAAAGACACCTGGTGCCTCGACCCGGCGCTGGTCGAAGCCGCGATCACGCCGCGCACGAAGGCAATCATCGCGGTCCATCTCTACGGCTCGATGGGCGACATGGACCGGCTTCTCGCCCTCGGCGCGCGCCACGGCATCCCGGTGATCGAGGACGCGGCCGAGGCCATCGGCTCGGCCTGGGGAAACCGGCGGGCGGGCTCCATGGGCGCGTTCGGCACGTTCTCGTTCCACGGCACCAAGACCATGACCACCGGCGAGGGCGGCATGTTCGTCACCAACGACCCGGCGCTTTACGCGCGGGTGGCGACGCTCGCCAATCACGGCCGCGACGCGAGCGAACCGCGCCAGTTCTTCCCCACCGTCACCGGCTACAAGTTCAAGATGGCCAATGTCTCGGCCGCCATCGGCTGTGCCCAGGTCGAGCGGATAAGCGAGCTGATCGAGGGTAAGCGTCAGATCATGGCGCGCTACCGCGCGCTGCTGTCGGGCCACGACGGCATCGCCCTCAACGCCGAGCCCGAGGGCGTCACCAATGGCTACTGGATGCCCACCGCGGTATTTTCGCCCGAGACCGGCGTCACCCGGGAGCGGCTCGCCGCCGCGTTCGCGGCCGCCAATATCGACGCAAGGGTGTTCTTCTGGCCGCTGTCGGAGCTGCCGATGTTCGACGCCCGCCCGGACAATGTCAACGCGCACGACATTGCCGGCCGCGCCATCAACCTGCCGAGCTATCACGGCATGGACGAGGCCGCGCAGGCCCGCGTCGCAGCCGTCCTCACCGGGTTGCTCGAGGCCTGACCGGCCGGTCCGGTCCGCCCTCAGGCGTCGGGCTTGGCGGGCTGCGGCGCGATCGGCTCGGTCGGCGTTTCCGTCAGTTCGACGATGACAGGCGTGCTTACTCCCGGATCGCGAGGCTCGGGATGGCCGTCACGAACTGTCCACCCCAGTCTTTGATACAGGAAAGCTGGCTCCTGATTTCTGTCTCGATATTCCATGGCAATATCACCACCTTGTCTGGTCGCTCGGAGAGCAATGTGTCCTCGCCCACGATCGGAATATGCGAGCCGGGCAGGTAGCGGCCCTGCTTGGCGGGGTTCCGGTCGACGACGAAGGCGATATCGCGGGCGGTCGCGCCCGCGAAATTGAGAAGCGTGTTGCCCTTGGCCGCGGCGCCGTAGGCGGCGACCTTCTGACCCGCGGCCCGCATGTCCGTGAGAAATTCGCGAAACGCGTCGCGTGCCGATTCGGCGCTCGCCTGGAAGCCGGCATAGAACGTCTCGCCGTCGAGCCCCGCCTTGCGCTCAGTCTCAAGCATTCCGGCGACCGCCGGCGCAACCGCATGGGCCGAGTGATCGGCGCGGCAGGCATAGACCCTCAGGCTGCCGCCGTGGTGCGGCGTGGTGCCGACATCGAATACGGTAAGCCCATTCTTACGGAAGATGCGCTCGACCGCCAGAAGCGACAGGTAGGAGTAGTGCTCGTGATAAGCGGTGTCGAACTGGTTGCCGCGCACCATCTCCAGGATATGCGGAAACTCGAAGGTGGCGACGCCCGCGGGCTTGAGCAGCAGGGCGAAGCCCGCCACGAAATCATTGATGTCGGGCACATGGGCCAGCACGTTGTTGGCGGCGATGAGGTCGGCCTGCCGGCCTTCGCCCGCGAGCGTGGCGGCGAGATCGCGCCCGAAGAACGCCTCGACGATCTCGATGCCCTTGGCCCGGGCGGCTTCGGCCGTGCCATGGGTCGGCTCGACGCCGTAGCAGGGAATGCCGAGCGCCTGGACATATTGCAGAAGATAGCCGTCATTGGCGGCCACCTCCGCCACCAGGCTGTCAGGCCCGAGGCCGAAGCGGTCGCGCATGGCGGCGACATAGGCGCTGGCGTGGTCGAGCCAGGTGCGGGAGAAGGAGGAGAAATAGGCGTAATCGCCCGAGAAGAACTCCTCCCGGTCGGCGAAATCCTCGGTCTGGGTCAGCCAGCAGGCGGTGCAGGTGCGGATGACCAGCGGATAGTGCTTTTCCGGCCGGGAGAGATCCTCGGCGCGGAGATAGGAATTTGAGGGCGGCGCCAGCCCCAGGTCGAGGAACGGGATGACATCGCCGCCGCCGCAATGCCGGCAGCGCATCATTGGCCACCACCTTCGATCAGCGGAAACGCGGCGTCGCGCTCCGAAAGCCCGCTGACGGACAACGGCCAGGCGATCGCGAGCGCGGGATCGTCATGGCGAAGCCCGGCCTCCGCCGCGGCCGCATAGGGCGCCGAATGGACATAGATCAGCTCTACCTCGTCGGTGAGCGCCTGGAACCCGTGGGCGAAGCCCTCCGGCACATACATCGCGGTCGCGGTTTCGGCCGACAGTTCCGCGGCGCCATGGGCGTGGCGCGTCGGGCTGTCCGCGCGGATATCGACGGCAACATCGAGCACCGCGCCGCGGATGCAGACCACGAGCTTGGCCTCGGCATGCGGCGGGATCTGGTAATGCAGGCCGCGCACGGTGCCGCGGCGCGCGGTGCGGCTGTGATTGATCTGGGCCACCGGCCCGGGCCAGCCGATTCCGGCGAGGGCCTCGGCGCAGAAGATCCGGGCGAAGGCGCCGCGGTCGTCGACGCGCGGCGTGCGGGTCACTAGCACCGGCCCGCCGGACGCGCCCGGCATCAGCGGCGTGAATGTGAAGGGAGAGGCGCTCACCGTCCGTTTCCCGCGGATGCGGGCCGCGCCGCATGGACATAGGCGCTGCAATCTTCCTCGCACAGATCCCTGACGGAGCGGCCGTCCAGATGGTCGCGGTACCAGCGCGCGGTCAGGGCCACGGTCTGGTCGAGCTTCCACAGCCCCGAGACGGCGAGATCGGCGGCCGCGAGCGACGGGTCGAGCGCCAGCGCGTGGGCTTCCGCCGGGCCCTCGGGCATTTCGTCATACTCGATCCCGGCGCTGCCGAAATGGCTGGCGGCGAGCGTCAGCACGTCACGCACGGCGGCGCTGTCCTCGACGGGGCCGAAATTGTAGGCCGGCGCAAGCTCGGCGCCGGAGGCCAATCGTTCGGCCAGCACCAGATAGCCGCGCAGCGGCTCGAGCACATGCTGCCAGGGCCGCGTCGCGAAGGG
The DNA here is from genome assembly GCF_000759435.1 of Hoeflea sp. BAL378. Lineage (GTDB taxonomy): Bacteria > Pseudomonadota > Alphaproteobacteria > Rhizobiales > Rhizobiaceae > Hoeflea. The sequence goes on along the minus strand of NZ_JRJG01000014.1, from coordinate 42,515 downwards.
CCGGCGCACCGCGAGAACCTCCCCCTTCGACCAGGCCCGGATCGCATCGGGAAACAGCCGGTCCTCGGCCCAGTCGCCGCCGCCGATGACGTTTCCGGCCCGCGCCGTGGCGATGCCGCAGCCGGCATTCTCGAAATGGGCGCGCCATCCGGCCACCACCATTTCGCAGGCGGCCTTGCTCGCGGAATAGGGATCCTCGCCGCCGAGCGGATCGGTTTCGCGGAACCGGCGGCCGTCGCCGGAATTACGGTAGACCTTGTCGGTCGTGGTCACCACGATGGCGCGCGCCGTTCCGGTCCGCGCCAGCGCCTGCATCAGATTGTCGGTGCCGGTCACATTGGTGGCGAAGGTGCCCACCGGATCGGCGTAGCTGCGCCTCACCAGCGACTGGGCGGCGAGATGGAGCACGATCTCAGGCCGGGCGCGCTCGACGAGGTTGCTGAGTTCATGGGCATCGCGGATGTCGGCGATCTCGCCCGACAGTCGGTCCTGGGCATGCAGCAGCGGGAACAATGCGGCGGGCGCTTCGGGAGGCAGGGCGCAGCCGGTGACCTTGGCGCCCATGGCCTCAAGCCAGAACAAGAGCCACGATCCCTTGAAGCCGGTATGCCCGGTCAACAGCACCCTGCGGCCGCGCCAGAAATCCGGATCGGGCAGGCTTTGCGATGTCACCAGCTTTTCCATGGCGGATTGCCCTCCGTCCAGAGCGTTTCCAGCATGGTCTTGTCGCGCAGCGTGTCCATTGGCTGCCAGAAGCCGCGGTGGAAGAACGCCCGCAGCTCCCCCTCGCCGGCGAGATCCGCCAGCGGTTCGCCCTCGAAGCTGGTGCGGTCGCCCTCGATCCGCTCGAGAACCGGATGGGACAGCACGAAGAAGCCGCCATTGATGAAGCCGCCCTCGCCTTCGGGCTTCTCGATGAACCCCTGGACCTCGTCGCCCTTGAGCTTGAGCGCGCCGAAGCGGGCGGGCGGGCGCACGGCGGTCACCGTCGCCAGGCGGCCATGGCTTTTGTGAAAGCCGATGGTGGCGGAGATGTCGACATCCGACAGGCCGTCGCCATAGGTGAAGCAGAAGCTCTCCTCGCCCTCGAGATAGGGCGCGACGCGCTTCAATCGTCCGCCGGTCAGGGTGGTCTCGCCGGTGTCGACCAGCGTGACCCGCCAGTCCTCGGCGCTCTGGCGGTGGAAATGCACGGTGTTCTCCGACATGTCGAAGGTCATGTCCGACATGTGCAGCGCGTAATTGGCGAAATATTCCTTGATGACATAGCCGCGGAAGCCGCAGCAGATGATGAAATCCCTGAGGCCGTGGCCGTGATAGAGCTTCATGATGTGCCACAGGATCGGGCGGCCGCCGATCTCCACCATGGGCTTGGGCTTGAGATGGGTCTCCTCGGACAGGCGCGAGCCCAGGCCGCCGGCAAGAATGACGACCTTCATGCCAGGGCTCCCGGAACCTGCCGGACCGGCGCTCGCACATTGGCGGACCGACCCGCCGGGCGTGTCAGCCGGCAGGCGTTTTCAGGCTTTGGCGTCGCCCCGTGCTCCATGATGCCCGATAATCCCCTGGCGCTCTGATCGCCGACCCTAGGCAGACAAGCTTTCCCCAGGCTGGCGCGGCGGCGGAAGCCGGCCGCGGCGGCGAGGCAACAAGCATTGTTCCGGCAGCCGGGCTTGCTATAAGTATCCGACGAAGCCTGCGCTCGGCGCATGCGAAGGAAGCCGCGACCGGCGCAGCAAGAGGACGACATGCTCGAAGAAGGCAAGCTCTACATCGGCACCAGCCGCAATCCCGACGACAGCATCAACAAGGGCGAGTATCTCGATCTCAAATACGCCAACCGGCACGGGCTGATCACCGGCGCCACCGGCACCGGCAAGACGGTGACGCTGCAGATCCTGGCCGAGAGCTTCTCCAACGCCGGCGTCCCGGTGTTCTGCGCCGACGTCAAGGGCGACCTCTCGGGCATCGCCGCGATCGGCGAATACAAGGATTTCCTCGAAAAGCGCGCCAAGGCGATCGGTCTCGATCCCTACGAGTTCCAGGAATTCCCGGTGATCTTCTGGGACCTGTTCGGCGAGAAGGGCCACCGGGTCCGCACCACCATCACCGAGATGGGCCCGCTGCTGCTGGCGCGGCTGATGGACATGTCGGAGGCCCAGGAGGGCGTGCTCAACATCGCCTTCAAGTTGGCCGACGAGAACGGCCTGCCGCTGCTCGACCTCAAGGACCTGCAGTCGCTGCTCAGCTACATGTCGGGCGAGACCGAGAAATTGTCGGCGATGTACGGCAACATCACCAAGCAGTCGCTGGCCACGATCCAGCGCGGCCTGCTGGTGCTCGAGCAGCAGGGCGCGGAGAACTTCTTCGGCGAGCCGGCGCTCAGGATCGCCGACATCATGCGCACCACCAATGACGGCCGCGGCGCGATCTCGGTGCTGGCGGCCGACAGGTTGATGATGAACCCGCGGCTCTACGCCACCTTCCTGCTGTGGCTCCTGTCCGAACTGTTCGAGGAACTGCCCGAGGTCGGCGATCCCGACAAGCCGCGTCTGGTGTTCTTCTTCGACGAGGCGCATCTGCTGTTCGACGAGGCGCCGAAGATCCTGATCGACCGGGTCGAGCAGGTGGTGCGGCTGATCCGGTCGAAGGGCGTGGGCGTCTATTTCGTCACCCAGAACCCGCTCGACGTGCCCGAGAGCGTGCTGTCGCAGCTCGGCAACCGCATCCAGCATGCGCTCCGGGCCTATACGCCGCGTGAGCAGAAGGCGGTGAAGGTGGCGGCCGAAACCTTCCGGCCGAACCCGGCCTTCGACTGTTTCGAGGCCATCACCCAGTTGGGCGTGGGCGAGGCGCTGGTCTCGACGCTCGGGGCCAAGGGCGTGCCCTCGATGGTCGAGCGCACGCTGGTGCGGCCGCCCTCGTCGCGGCTCGGGCCGGTCACCGAACCCGAGCGGCAGAAGGTCATGGCGGTCAGTCCCGTGGCCGGGCAGTACGACACCGATCTCGACCGCGACAGCGCCTTCGAGATGCTTCAGCGCCGCGCCGCGGACGCCGCCAAGGCCGAGGAGCAGGAGCGCGCCCGCGAGGAGGAAACCGAGGAAAAACGCCCCGAAAGCCGCCGCTGGACCTTGCCCGGCTATGGCGACGACGCCGGGGAGCGCGAGGACAGAAGTCCGACGCCGCGCAAGACCTCGAGCCGCTCGCGGCCCGGTTACCAGCGCCAGACGGTCACCGAAGCGGTGATCAAGTCGGTGGCGCGGTCGGCGGCAAGCTCGCTCGGCCGGGCGCTGGTGCGCGGCATCCTCGGATCGCTGAAAAAGGGGTTCTAGGCTCCCCGCCCAGACGCGCCCGGCGGGGCCAAGACCCCGATCCTTGCCCAGGTGCCGACGCCCGACGTCGGGCCGTTCGGCTGCGCGATCCCGTGCGCCCGTCGACATCTGCCTCGCAGCAGCACCGGGCGGAGCGGGGGTGGACAACGTATTGACTCAATTGGGGAGATAGTGGGGTGCGAACGTGCCGGGGTCCGCCTTCGCGGTCCCGCCGCTCGCCTGTCGCTGCTGTCCCCGCCCTCTCACACGAAGTGGACTTCCCGTCATGATCAGCAAGCTCCTGAAGACACTCACCGGGTCCCTAAAAAGTCCCTCACCGGCCACGCCGGAAGCGCTGTCGCGTCGCGCATTCCTGTTCGGCGGCTGCGCCGCCATCGGCGCCGTCTACGTGGCGTCGAAGATCGGCGTCAGCGCGGCGTCGGCCGCAGGCCTCGCTCCGCTTTCCACGCCGGAAGCCGGCGACGCCGGGGTCGAACTGGCCCAGTACAGGGACGACCTGCAGCGCCGGCGAGACGACAACGGCTTCCGCCGTCGCGACGACAATGGCTTCCGCCGCGATGATAACCGCAGACGCTGGCGCGATGACCGGGGCCCGCGGCGCATGAGCCGGCGCGACGTTGAACGGGAGTGCCGTCAATCCAATCGGTTCCGCCACGACAATCGCCAGCTCTGCAGGCAGGTCACCGGCCGCAGGCTCGGCCGCAGCGGCACTTGCGTTCAGTTCGGCCCGCTGCAGATCTGCGAATAGACGCCCCTTGCAAGGCCCGCGGCATGTCCGCGGGCCTTCACCGTCTGTCAGCGGCATGGCACCGGATAGGTGGTGCGGAAAAGGGTTGCGTCATAATGGGCAGCCGGATCGAAGCAGGTGACCCGGCCGACGCCGCCGGCCCAGAACAGGTGCGGATCGGCGGAGACCTCGCTCTCATCACCTGCCTGGCGGAACAGTTCGAAATGCAGGTGCGGGATGCCGCCGCCGAGCATGCCAGTGGTCCCGAGCGTGGCGATCTGCTCGCCGCGCCTGACCAGCGCGCCCTCGCCCACCAGCCGCTCCCTCAGATGCTTGTAGACGGTCACCGCGCGCCTGCCGGCGGAGTCCGGACCATGCTCGATCTCGATGCGGTGGCCGTAGGCCGGCTCGTAGAACGAGCCCCGGACCCGGCCGTCCGCGGCGGCGATGACCGGGGTTCCGACCCGGCCGATGACATCGATGCCGATGTGCTTGGCGTCATTGGTGGTGAACAGGAACTGCTGCGAGATCGACGGCGCGTTGGGCGGCATCACCACCGCGATCTTGAGTTCCTGCGCCGGCCGGTACCGCGACGCCCATCCGTGATCCTGCGGCACGCAGCTTGCGGCCAGCAGTGCCGACGCCGCCCCGGCCAGACACGCGGATAAGGACCCCGAACCGGTCATGCGCTCGCCCCCGCGACCCGCCGGAGCACCCAGTCCACCTCCGGCAACCCCGAATCCGGTAGCATGATCCGGGGCGTGCTCTCAAGCGGGCGATCCCCGCCATGAACAGCCTAGATCACGACGATCGGCGTGCGCGTCGGAACCCGGTCGTAGAGGTCGCAGATATCCTGGTTGATCAGCCGCACGCAGCCTGACGACACGGCCTTGCCGATGGACTGGTATTCCGGGCTGCCATGCAGGCGGTAGAGCGTGTCTTCGCCGTTCTGGAAGATGTAGAGGGCGCGGGCGCCGAGCGGGTTGTCGAGGCCGGGCGGCATGCCGCCGTTCTCGGCCGACCACTTGGCCAGTTCCGGCTGCCGCGCGATCATCTCGCCCGGCGGCGTCCATTTCGGCCATTTCTGCTTCCACTGCACGACGGCGCGGCCCGACCAGGAGAAGCCGTCGCGGCCGATGCCGACGCCGTAGCGCATGGCGCGGCCGTTTTCCCGGACCAGGAACAGGAAGCGCTGCGCCGTGTCGACCACGATCGTGCCCGGACGCTCTCCGGTCGGATCGGCCACTTCCTGGCGCAGATAGGCCGGGTCGATCTCGGTGTAGGGAATGGCGGGCAAGGGAAACGGCTCGTCGAGCTTCGGCCCGTACATGGCGTCGTAATAGGGTGATCCCCGGCCGAGGCCCGACACGCGGTTGTCCGGCGTGCGGTAGATCGGCGCGGTTTCTTCGGCGAACCGCCTGGTTGTCGTTCCCGTGCAGCCGGCGAGCACGGCGGTGGCAGCCGTGCCCAGCGCCAGGAAGCCGCGCCGCGACAGGGCGCGGGCGTCAGCGGGGAATCCGGGAACTCCGGAGAAGTTCGCGTCTTTTTGTTTGGGTCCGGTCATGTCGCGGGAAGGTCCTTCGGTCGAGAAACAGGCGGTCGAGAAAACAGGGCGGCGCCGACACCTGCCGGAGATGCTCCGGTTCCGATCAACGCGCGGTTCACAATTGAGTTCCGATTGTGTCCATCCCACGCCAGGCTTGTGGTGAACTTGCCACAGTGGGGTCATTCCCGATGATATCGCCGTGAAGCCGGTGTGATTGCGCGGCCTATTCGACGCCGTTGAGATCCGGCAGGATCAGCGACGGGGACAGATCGCGGTATTCGTCGGGCATCCTGGCGCGGTTGATCCACACCGTGCGGAAGCCGAACTTCGTTGCGCCCGCCACATCCCAGCGGTTGGAGGACTGGAACGACACCGCGTCGGGATAGAGGCGGTAGGCGGTGGTGACCATGTCGTAGACCGCCGGATCGGTCTTGAAGGTCCTGAGCTCGTCCACCGAGAAGACGTCGTCGATCACCGTGTCGAGCGCCGCGTTCCTGACGGCGGATTCCAGCATCGGCACCGAGCCGTTGGACAGGATCGCCACGCGCGCGCCGGTGGCCTTGAGCGCCTTGAGAACGGACGGCACCTCGCGGTAGCAGTCGAGCTTGAAATAGGCGTCGAGCAGGTCGGCGCGCAGGCTCTTGTCGGCGCTGGGGATCCGTTCGAAGGCGTGGTCGAGCGCGTCTTCGGTGAGCGCCCAGAAATCCTTCCACTCGCGCATCAGCGCCCGCGTCCAGGAATATTCGAGCTGCTTGGCGCGCCAGATGTCCGAAAACTGCTGCCCGTCGGGGCCGATCGCATCGGCATGGCGGCGCACCGCCGCATGCACGTCGAACAGGGTTCCGTAAGCATCGAACACATAGGCGGCGTAGGCCATCGGCAAAATCTCCATTCCTCGCCACGATGCTCATGTTGCAGTGCAACAGTCAAGCCGCGCGGCGCACTTCCAGGGTCCCTCCGGACGGCCGGACCATGAGGTGGGGGCGTCCCACACGCCCATTTGTGTCCCGACGGGGCACCTCCGCGCAAGGATCGTGCAATTGCGATATTTCCCGGCGGGCGGCGCCGGCCATGACTTGACGGCGGTGGCTGCCCCGTCCGAATGTTCAGTCTTTGCGATGACACCCTTCAGGAGACCCCCATGGCCGTCAACACCCAAGCGCGCACAAAGACCTGGACCTATGTGGACGGAGAGTGGCTGGAGGGCAATCCGCCGCTGATCGGTCCGGTCAGCCACGCCATGTGGCTGGGATCGACCGTGTTCGACGGCGCGCGCTGGTTCGACGGCGTGGCGCCGGATCTTGACCTGCACTGCCAGCGGGTCAACCGCTCGGCCAATGCGCTGGGGCTTCGCGCCACCATGGAGGCCGCGGCCATCGAGGATCTGGCGCGCGAGGGCCTGAAGAAGTTCGACGGCAAGACCGCGGTCTACATCAAGCCGATGTACTGGGCCGAGCATGGCGGCTACATGTCGGTGCCGGCCGACCCGGATTCGACGCGCTTCTGCCTGTGCCTGTTCGAAAGCCCGATGATCGCATCGTCCGGATTCTCCGTGAGCGTCTCGCCGTTCCGGCGTCCGACCTACGAGACCGCGCCGACCAATGCCAAGGCCGGCTGCCTCTATCCCAACAACGGCCGGGCGATCATGGAGGCCAAGTCGCGCGGCTTCGACAATGCGCTGGTGCTCGACATGCTCGGCAATGTCGCCGAGACCGGTACCTCCAACATCTTCATGGTCAAGGACGGGGTGGTGTTCACGCCGGCGCCGAACGGCACGTTCCTGTCGGGCATCACACGGTCGCGCACGATCAGGCTGTTGCGCGAGGCGGGAACCGAAGTGGTGGAAAAATCGCTCTCGGTCGGCGACTTCATGGATGCCGACGAGATCTTCTCGACCGGCAACCACTCCAAGGTGGTGCCGGTCATCCGCATCGAGGGCCGCGAACTGCAGGCCGGCCCCGTGGCGCGCAATGCGCGCGAACTCTACATGGACTGGGCGCATGGCTGAGGCGCGGTTGAGGGAGCACGCGGCATGAGCGAACGACGCAAGCATTCCACCGGCTCGCCCTTCGAGAAGACCGCTGCCTATTCCCGCGCGGTGCGGCAGGGGCCGTTCGTGCATGTCTCCGGCACCACCGGCTATGATTATGCCGCGATGGAAATGCCGGCCGACGTGGCCGCCCAGGCGCGCAACTGTTTCTCGACCATCGCCGCGTCGCTCAAGGCGCTGGATGCGAGCCTGAGCGACATCGTCCGGGTGCGCTATTACGTGACCAGCCCCGAGCATTTCGACGCCGTGGCGCCGGTGCTGGCCGAGCATCTGGGCGGCATCGACCCGGCGGCGACGATGATCGTCTGCCAGTTGATCCGCCCGGAAATGCTGATCGAGATCGAGGTCACCGCCCAGGTTTCCCAGGCGGACTGACCGCTCCCGGTCTCAGCCCGGGAGCGACCCGCCCATCTCGTCCTCGATGTGGATGCGGATGATCTCGTCGAACGAGCTTTCCGCCTTGAAGCCGAGGCCCTTGGCGCGCTCGGCGGTGAAGCCGCGCGGCCAAGTGGAGACGATGCGCAGGATCGCCGGATCGGGTTCCTGCCGGATCAGCGCCACCGCCTTGTCGCCGGCCACCCGGCGCAGCGCCTCGATCTGCTCGGCGACCGTGGCCGAGATGCCCGGCATATTGAGCACCCGGCGATGGCCGACGACGCCCGTCTCCATGGTCGCGGCGTGGGTGAGAAAGCCCACCGCCGCCCGCGGGCTCGCATGCCAGTGGCGCACCGTGTCGGGAACCGGCAGGATCGCGGGCTTGCCCGCCAGCGGCTCGCGCAGGATGCCGGAGAAGAAGCCCGAAGCCGCCTTGTTGGGCAGGCCGGGGCGGATGCAGATGGTGGGCAGCCGGATCGCCAGCCCGTCGAAGAAGCCGCGGCGCGAATAATCCTGCAGCAGCAATTCGCCGATCGCCTTCTGCGTGCCGTAGCTGGTGAGCGGCGCCAGCAGGAAGGTGTCGTCGATCTCGTCGGGCAGCGGCGCGCCGTAGACGGCGATCGAGGAGGCGAAGACGAGCCGCGGGCAATAGCCGTCGGTCTCGGACAGAGAGCGGACCGCGTCGAACAGATAACGGGTGCCATCGAGATTGATCCGGTAGCCCTTGTCGAAATCCTGCTCCGCCTCGCCCGAGACGATGGCCGCCAGGTGGATGATCACGTCGGGCAGGCCGATCAGCAGCTCAGGCGCCGTGTGGGGATCGGAAATGTCGCGCGCCAGGGTGGCGACCTCGCCTGAAAACCCTTCGGGCGCCTCTGGCCTGATCGCGTCCGCCAGGGTCAGCCTGTCGACGCGGAATGCGCCCAGGCTGCCGGTGCGGGCGATGGCGCCCACGAGTTTGCGGCCGATCATGCCCGCCGCGCCGATGATCAAGACATGCATGGCTGCGCTTCCTCCGGTTTTGCGCGACGATAGCCGGATGGGCCGCGCCGCACAATCAGCCGCAAGCAACGGTGTCCGGGGAATGCTCTTCCCCACCGCTGGTGCTCTGGCGCGAGAACCACGCGCCCGTGCACGCCTTCTCTCGGTGAGGCCGCGCGGCCGATTGCATTGCCGGTCCGAATCCGTTTGAGTGGGCGCGGGTGGCAGCCGGACCAGTGCTTTGTCCGGACCTTCAGCCGCCCGCCTTCAATCGCACTCCGCGCCAGGCGCCGGTTCCACGGGAAGACAAGACGCATGCCCCAAACCCACCGGCCCGGCCTTGCCGCCCTCTGGATGATCGGATCGATCGTGGCGTTCTCGACCATGGCGGTCGCCGGCCGCTATGTGTCGGCGGTGCACTCGACCTTCGAGATCATGACCTTCCGCTCGCTCGTCGGCCTCGTCATCGTGCTGGCGCTGGCCGCGGCCAACCGCCGGCTGTGGGAGATCCGGACCGAGCGGATCAGGCAGCATGCCTTCCGCAACCTGTTCCATTTCACCGGACAGAACCTGTGGTTCTTCGCGCTCGCCTCGATTCCGCTGGCGCAGGTGTTCGCGCTCGAATTCACCACGCCGATCTGGGTGATCGTGCTGGGCCTTCTGTTCCTGGGCGAGCGGCTGACCGGATACCGGGTGGTCGCGGCCGGGCTGGGCTTCGCCGGCATTCTCATCGTGGCGCGGCCGGATTTCGGCGCGCTCGAGCCCGGCCTGCTGACGGCGGCGGCTTCGGCGGTGTTCTTCGCCGCCACCATCATCATGACCAAGGCGCTGACGCGGCATGAGAGCATCGTCTCGATCCTGTTCTGGCTGACGAGCCTGCAGATGGGCTTCGGCCTCATCTGTCTCGCGCTGCAGGGGTCGGTGACCTTGCCGACGCTTTCGACCTTCCCCTGGCTGGTGGTGATCGGCGTCTCCGGGCTGATGGCGCATTACTGCCTGACCACGGCGCTGTCCCTGGCGCCGGCGAGCTTCGTCATGCCGATCGACTTCACACGGCTGCCGCTGATCGCGGTGGTGGGCATGGTGCTGTTCGGCGAAAGCGCCGACCTGCTGATCCTCATCGGCGGCGGCGTCATCATTCTCGCCAACTGGATCAACATAAGCGGCGAGAACCGCGCCCGACGGCGTCCCGCGGCCTGAGCCGCGGCGCATCGCCGGGGGATCCGGCGGCCATCCGGGCTCCGCAGCACTGCATCCGCAGCAGCGCCAGGCGAGCGGCGGACTGCCCCGCGCCCGTGTGCCCGGACCCCGGCCCACGCCCTTCCCGCCTTCGGCCCAGTCCCCTCCCGCGCCCTGTCGCACGGCGTTCGCGGCTTCGGTTGAACCTTGACATGAATATTGATTCATGTTTCATGTTTTCACCATTGTTCGCTCAGGGGAGGAGACCCAAATGAAGATGAGAACGCTACTGGCAAGCGGCGCCGCAGCCGTGCTGCTGACGGTCCCGGCGCTCGCCGACATCAAGATTGCGCATGTCTACGGCAAGACCGGCGCGCTCGAGGCCTATGCGGCGCAGTCGCATGCCGGGCTGATGCTCGGCCTCGAATACGCTACCGACGGCACCATGGAGATCAACGGCGAGAAGATCGTCGTCATCGAGAAGGACACCCAGCTCAAGCCCGACATCGGCAAGGCTGTGCTCGCCGAAGCCTATGGCGACGACGAGGCCGACATCGCCGTCGGGCCGGTCAGCTCGGGCGTCGCCCTGGCGATGCTGCCGGTCGCCCAGGAATACGAGAAGATCCTCGTCGTCGAGCCGGCCGTGGCCGACTCGATCACCGGCGCGGACTGGAACCGCTACATCTTCCGCACCGGCCGCAATTCCTCGCAGGACGCCATCTCCAACGCCGTGGCCCTGGGCGGCGAAGGCGTGACCATCGCCACGCTGGCGCAGGACTACGCCTTCGGCCGCGACGGCGTCGCCGCCTTCCGCGAGGCGCTCGCCCCCACCGGCGCCAAGATCGCGCACGAGGAATACGTGCCCACCGACACCACCGACTTCACCGCCGCGGCGGAGCGCATCTTCAACGCCATGGAGGGCGTCGAAGGCAAGAAGAAGCTGTTCATCATCTGGGCCGGCGGCGGCAATCCGATGGGCAAGATCAACGCCATGGATCCCAAGCGCTTCGGCATCGAGATCGCCACCGGCGGCAACATCCTGGCGGCGCTGACGGCCTACAAGGAACTTCCGGGCATGGAAGGCGCCACCTATTACTACTACGAGATCCCGAAGAACCCGGTCAACGACTGGCTGGTCAAGGAGCACATGGCCCGCTTCGGCTCGCCGCCGGACTTCTTCACCGCCGGCGGCATGGCGGCCGGCATCGCCGTGGTCGAGGCGATCAAGAAGGCAGGCTCCACCGACACCGAGGCGCTGATCTCGGCAATGGAAGGCATGGAGTGGGAAACGCCCAAGGGCACGATGCGCTTCCGCAAGGAAGACCACCAGGCGCTGCAGGCGATGTATCACTTCCGCACCGAGGTGCAGGACGGCAAGGACTACGGCGTCCCGGTGCTGGTGCGCGAGATCGGCATCGACGACATGGACATCCCGGTCCGCAACTGAGGCCCGAAAACCGCGGGCGCCCGCTATGGCGCGCCCGCGGCATCTTCTTCTTCCGATGGGTGCGCCATGACACAGACGCTTCTGGAAACGGACAGCCTGACCGTCCGCTTCGGCGGCCATGTGGCGGTCGATGCCGTCACCTGCAGCTTCCGGGCCGGAGAGCTGACCGCGATCGTCGGTCCCAACGGCGCCGGCAAGACAACCTATTTCAATCTCATCTCCGGACAGGTCACCGCTTCCGCCGGCAGCGTCCGGCTGATGGGCGAGGATGTGACGCGCGACCCGGTGGCGGTGCGCTGCCGCAAGGGCCTGGGGCGCGCCTTTCAGTTGACCAACCTGTTTCCAGATCTCACCGTGCTCGAGAATGTGCGGCTGGTGATCCAGGCGCGTCGCCGCATGGGCTTCAATCTTTTCTCCATGGCGAGCGCGCATACCGAGCTCACGGTCGCGGCAATGGCGGTGCTGGAGCGGGTGCGGCTTGAGCCCCTGCGCGACCAGAAGGTCGGCGCGCTCAGCCACGGCAACCAGCGCAAGCTCGAGGTCGCCATCCTGATCGCGCTCGATCCGGTGGTCTACATGTTCGACGAGCCGACCGCCGGCATGAGCGTCGACGAGGCGCCGGTGGTGCTCGACCTGATCGCCGAGCTCAAGGCCGACACCGACCGCACCATCCTGCTGGTCGAACACAAGATGGACGTGATCCGCTCGCTCGCCGACCGCATCATCGTGCTGCACAACGGCGCGCTCGCCGCCGACGGCGACCCGGCCACGGTGATGGCCTCGGACGTGGTGCAGGAAGCCTATATGGGACGGGACCTGGCCGATGTCTGATCCGATCCTCGAACTCTCCGGCGTCCACACCGACATCGCCCAGTACCACATCCTGCAGGGCGTCGACCTGGTCGTGCCGCGCGGCGGCGTGACCATGCTTTTGGGCCGCAACGGCGTCGGCAAGACCACGACGCTGCGCACCATCATCGGCCACTGGCAGGCGAAATCGGGCAGCCTCCGCTTCAACGGCACGCACATCACCGCCATGCCGACGCCGGCGCGCGCGCGCCTGGGGATCGGCTTCGTGCCCGAGGACATGGGCATCTTCTCCGACCTCACGGTCGAGGAGAACATGGTGCTGGCCGCGGCCTCCGGCCCGCTCGAGCAAGCGCGGCTCGAGTGGATCTTTTCCGCCTTCCCGCCGCTCAGGACTTTCTGGAAGTCGGAAGCCGGCAACCTGTCGGGCGGGCAGAAGCAGATGCTGTCGATCGCCCGCGTCATGGCCGAGGAGCGTCAGCTCTATTTGATCGACGAGCCGACCAAGGGCCTGGCGCCGGCGATCGTCTCGACCATGGCCGGCGCGCTGCGCGACCTCAAGACCAGGGGCGCGTCGATCCTGCTGGTGGAACAGAATTTCGCCGTGGCCAAAGCGCTCGGCGACACGGCGGCGGTGATGGATGACGGCCGCATCGTCTGGGCCGGAACGATGGCCGAACTCGCCGGCGACGCGGCGCTGCAGGAACGGCTGATGGGCCTGAGCATGGAGGCGCACTGAGATGACCGCAGCACCCGGGCACGCGCCCAAGATCTCGGCCCTGTCCATGACCCAGTCGATCGGCAAGATGATGCCGCTGCTGCTGGTGCCGATCCTGGTGGTGCTGGGCTTCCTGTCGATCGGATCGACCTCGAGCTGGCTCACGCTCACCGTCTCGGGGCTGGCCATGGGGATGATGATCTTCATCATGGCCTCGGGGTTGACCTTGGTGTTCGGGCTGATGGACGTGATCAATTTCGGCCACGGCGCCTTCATCTCGGTGGGCGCCTATGTCGGCATCTCGGCACTGCTGGCGCTCGAGGGCTGGACCGGCGCTCCTTCGCTGGTGCTCAACGTGGCGGCGGTGCTCGCCGCGGTGGTCGCCGCCATGTGCGTCACCGGCCTCCTCGGCTGGGGCTTCGAGCGGGTGATCGTGCGCCCGGTCTATGGCGCGCATTTGAAGCAGATCCTGGTCACCGTCGGCGGCCTCATCGTCATCGAGCAGCTGATCCAGGTGGTCTGGGGACCCGACGAGATCTTCCTTACCCGGCCGGAGATGCTCAAGGGCGCGGTGACCTTCGCGGGGGCCGCGATCGAGAAATACCGGCTGCTCGCCGTGGTCTTCGGCCTCGCCCTGTTCGTGGCGATGCGGCTGGTGCTCAAGCGCACCAAGATCGGGCTGATCGTCCGCGCCGGCGTGCAGAACGGCGAGATGGTCGAGGCGCTCGGCTACCGGCTGAAGCTCGTCTTCATCGGGGTGTTCGTCGCGGGCTCCGCGCTTGCCGGGCTGGGCGGCGTGATGTGGGGGCTCTACCAGGAGGTGATCACCGCCGGCATGGGCGAGGAGATGATGATCCTGGTGTTCATCGTCGTCATCATCGGCGGGCTCGGCTCGGTCGAGGGCGCCTTCATCGGCGCGCTTCTTGTCGGACTGCTGCAGAACTACGTGGCGTTCCTCGAACCCAAGCTGGCGCTGATTTCCAACATCGCGCTGATGACCGCCATCCTGATGTGGCGGCCGCAGGGCATGATGCCAGTCGTGAAGGCGAAGTAAGATGGCGGCACAATTCCTCAACCGGACCCTGTCGGGCGACCGTCCACGCTCGCTGATCCTTACGATCGTCCTACTGGCCATCCTCATTGGGCTCGCCTTCGCGCCGTTCCTGTTTCCGGGCGTGCGCTCGCTCGAGACGGCGGCGCGGATATGCATCTTCATCGTGCTGGTGGCGAGCTACGACCTTCTCCTGGGCTATTCCGGCATCGTCAGCTTCGCCCACACCATGTTCTTCGGCCTCGGCGCCTATGGGGTGGCGCTGGCCTCGACCCATATGGGGCGCGGCTACGATGCGCTCCTCGTCGGCACGCTCGCCGGCGCCGCGGCCGCGGCCGTGCTGGCGCTGATGATCGGGCTGTTCTCGCTCCGCGTCCGGGCGATCTTCTTCGCGATGATCACGCTCGCCGTCGCCTCCGCCGTGGCGGTGCTGGTAAGCCAGCTCTCGGGGCTGACCGGCGGCGAGGACGGGCTCAATTACCAGATCCCGCGCGAGCTCACCCCGGCCTTCAAGCTCGGGGAACTGTTCGGGGTCAACATCTCCGGCAAGATCCTCAACTACTATCTCGTCTTCTTCGCCTCGCTCCTGCTGTTCCTGCTCCTGCTCCGGGTGGTGAACTCGCCCTTCGGGCGGGTGCTGCAGGCGATCCGCGAGAATGATTTCCGCGCGGAGGCCATCGGCTACCGGGTGGTGTTCTACCGGACGCTCGCCACCTGCCTGTCGGCGGCGGTGGCAGCACTTGCGGGCAGCCTGTTCGCCATCTGGCTGCGCTATGTCGGGCCCGACACGACGCTGTCCTTCGAGATCATGCTCGACATCCTCCTGATGGTGGTGATCGGCGGCATGGGCACGATGTATGGCGCGGTGATCGGCGCGACGCTGTTCGTGCTGGCGCAGAACTATCTGCAGAACCTGATGGGCATGGCCTCGGGCGCCACCGAAGGCTTGCCGCTGATCCCGCAGTTGCTCGATCCCGACCGCTGGCTGTTGTGGCTCGGCGTGCTGTTCATCCTGAGCGTCTATTTCTTCCCCACCGGCATTGTCGGACGGCTCAGGTCCGGGGATTGAGGGTGGCGCTGGACATGCCCCGGCCGCGCCCGCTGGTGCTGCTGCATGGCTGGACCATGCGCGGCGCGATCTTCGACGATCTCATCGCCCGGCTGCCCGCCTCGCTCGTGTGCCACGCGCCGGACCTTCCAGGCCACGGCGCCCTCGCCGACCGGGAGCCGTCGCTGGCAGCGTGCGCGCAATCGGTGGCCGATCTCATCGAGACCCATGATCTCGACGACGTGCTGCTGGTCGGCTGGTCGATGGGCGCCGCGGTGGCCTGGCGGTTCCTCGCCGAGTTCGGCGCGGACAGGATCGCGGGCCTGGTGACGGTGGACATGAGCCCGAAGCTCGGCTCCGGGCCCGACTGGCCGCATGGGCTGATCGGGCAAAGCGAGGCCGATCTCGCCGCCACCACCGAGCGGATGATCGCCGACTGGCGCGGCATGAGCGAGGCGATCGCCACCACCATGTTCGGCAGTCGCGAGGGTGCTGCCGGTTACAGCCGGCAGGCGGCGCTTGAGCAGATACTGGCGAATGACCCTGAGCGGATGATCGCCATGTGGCAGGCGATGACCGCCATGGACTACAGGCCGCTGATCGGGCGGATCGGATGCCCGCTCCTCGCCGCCTGTGGCGCCCGGAGCCGGGTCTATCCGGCCTCGGCCGCCCAATGGCTGGCAGCCACGGCCTCGCGCGGCGAGATGCATGTCTTCGCGGAGTCAGGCCATTCGCCGCATCTGGAAGAGCCGCAGGCCTTTGCCGACCGGTTGGTGGAGTTCGCCGGCAGCCTCTGACCGGCGCGGCCAATCCCGTTCAGGCATATATAATTATGCCGTCACGTCCTTCGCCTTGACCAGTGACCGGCCCTCGCAGATCAGCACGCCCCTGGCGTCGGTGCAGGTGGCCCAGAGATCGACCAGGTGCTTGTCGGGGCGAAGCCGGGTGATCTCGACCCTGGCGGTCAGTTCCGTGTCCGGGGCGGCCTTGGCGAGGAACTTCAGGTCCTGCTTGAGGTAATTGGTGCCCGGACCCGGCAGGTGGACGCCGAGCAGGTAGGAAAACAGCGCCGCGATCAGCGGTTCGGGCACGGTGGCGGGAACCGCGGACCCGCCGAGTGACGCGAAGCCTTCGAGATCCGCGCGGCTGTAGCTGCGGCTTGTTTCCGCCGCCTGTCCGAGTTCCATCACGCCACCTCCGTTTCGCCGACCAGCAGCTCCGCCCCGTCCTCGGCCCTCAGCGCCCGCACCGTGAGCGTCCCCGGGCACACGCCGCTGACGGTGAGCTCGACCTGCTCCCCGGTGTAGCAGGGATTGGGAAACATCATCGTCTGGCTCACCTGGGTGATTTCGGGATGGGCGGCGGTGAGCATGCCCCACAATTTCGTGTAGATCAGCATGCCGTGGCTCACCGTGCGGCCGAAGGCGGTCCGGGCCGAAAACGCCGGATCGACATGGATCGGGTTGTCGTCGCCCGAAATCCTAGCAAACAGGTCGAATTCCGCCTGGGTCGGCGTCCAGGCGGAGGACAGATCGATGATCATGGCAGCAGGCTCCTCAGGTCGGGTTTGCGCACCTTGCCCGCCGCGGTGCGCGGCAGGTCCTCGACCAGCGTCACCCGGACGGGCACCTTGTAGGCGGCCATCCGTTCCCGGCTCCAGCGCCGCAGTTCCTCGGGATCGAGGCTGGCGCCGGGCCGGGCGATGATGAAGGCCGCGCCGACCTCGCCCCATCGCGTGTCGGGCATGCTGATGACGGCGGCCTCAAGCACGTCGGCATGTTCGTTGAGCACCCGCTCGACCTCGGCCGGGTAGACGTTCTCGCCGCCGGAAATATACATGTCCTTGATCCGGTCGATGATGAAGATGTAGCCGTCGGGGTCGCGGCGGCCGACATCGCCGGTCCTCAGCCAGCCGTCGTCGGTGAAGGCCTCGCGCGTGGCCTTGTCATTGCGGTAATAGCCCGGCGTGATGTTGGGGCCCTTGAGCTGGATCTCGCCCGCGCCGGGCTCGCCGGCGGCGACGCCGTCGAGCCGCATTTGGGTCAGCATCTGCGCCCGGCCGACGGAGCCGATCCTGGTCTCGGCATTGTCCGGATCCATCAGGAACACGGTCGGCCCGGTCTCGGTCATGCCGAAGCCGTTCAAGACCTTGGCGCCGTGGCCGGCGAAGAAACGGATCAGCGGCTCGGGCAAAGGCGCGCCGCCGCAGCCGCACCGCACCGTGCTCCAGTCGATTTCGCCCACGTCTGGGAGCAGGCTGAAGGCCTGGTAGATCGCCGGGACGCCGAAGAACTGGCTGATCCGGCCCTGCCTGAGAAGATCGAAGATCTGGCCCGGCTCGAATTTCGGCAGCACCGTCGAGCATCCGCCCATCAGGAACAGCGGCAATGTGTAGAGATTGATGCCTGCGGTGTGAAACAGCGGCAGGAAATTGACCGAACGGTCGTCGCCGGTCATCCGCGTCGCCTGGGAGATGTTCACCGCATTGGCCCAGGCCATCCGCGCGGTCTGGATCACGGCTTTGGGCCGGCCCGTCGTGCCCGAGGTGAACAGGAGGTACCAGGGCCTCGTGGCGGGAACGTCTGCGGCGATCGCGGGGGCCGGGGCCGCGATCCATCCCGCCAGATCGGTTTCCATGCCGAAAAGCGGCAGCGCGCAGGCCTGCGCCACGTCGGCGGCGAGCCTCGCATGGGTCGCGTCGTGGATCAGCGCGCCGGCGCCCACGGGCTCCAGCGTTTCCACCAGTTCCGGCGCCGGCTGGCGCCAGTTGAGCGGGCAGAGGATGATGCCGGTCTTCTGGCAGGCAAACAGCGTGACGAAGAATTCGACGCGGTTGAGGCAGAGCATCGCCAGCCGGTCGCCCTCGCCCAGGCCGGCTTTCTTGAGACCGGCGGCGACGCCGTTGGCGGCCCGGTCTATCTCGTCGAAGCGCCACTGCCGGCCGCTCTCCGCATCGACGAAGGCTACGCTGTCGGGCGATATCTCGGCGCGCTTGGCCGCCATGTCCGGAATGTCGTCAAACATCGCTCCTGCCTCCCAGGCCCACGAGAAACCGCTCCATGCCGCGCAGCGTTTCGGGGCGCGCGATCCGGTCGAGGAAGGAAGCGGTTTCTGCCTCGAGCCGCGCATGGATGCTTTCCCGGCGCGCCTCATCCCAGATCAGCGCCTTGGCGGCGAGACGCACGCCGAGCGCGCCGTGCGATGCGAGAGCCTCCGCGTCCGCCTCCGGCGTGTCCGAGACGGCGGTCGCCAGGCTCATGGCGCGCAGGCCTTCCGCCGACAGCCGCCGGTCCGACTGCAGCCATTCGAGCGCGCGGCCGGCGCCGATGCGCTCGGGCAGCAGCGCGGTCCAGCCGCCATCGGGCGCAAATCCGACCCGGGAATAATAGGGCTGCACAAAGGCGTCGGGCGCCAGCACCGCGAGGTCGGCCGCAAACAGCAGCCCGGCCGATCCGCCGGTGATCGCCCCGCGCGCCGCCACCACGACAAGCCGCTTCATGGCGATCAGGCGGAGGACGAGCGCCTGCAGCGCCGGCACCACCTCGGCTGCATAGGCCGTGGCCTCGCCGCTCAGGCATGCCGCCTGGAAGGCGCGGACATCGCCGCCGCTCGAGAAATTCGGCCCGCCGCAGAGCAGGATCACCTTGGCGTCGGCTGCTTCGGCGTCGTCGAGCGCGCGGGCGAGGTCGGCGAGCAGTCCCGGCTCCAGCGCATTGGCGCGGGGCGCGCGCATGGTCAACCGGGCGCAGGTTCCGCCGTCGGGCAGGCCGGTCATCTCCGCCCTCACAAGCCCTGTCATGGCGCCAGACCGTCCCTTATCATCGAGAAGGCCTCGTCGACCACGTGGTCGATGTCGGAAGTGTCGTCCCACAGCACGTAGCGCTCGCCCAAAGTCTTGGCGATGCCCATCAGCGCCCAGGCGCGGACCTCGGCGTCGCCGGGCCTGAGCTCGCCCGCCGCGGCGGCTTCGCTCAATTGCGCGGCATAGGCCCGGGCGAAGCTGGTGAAATAGGCCTTGTAGGCGTCGGCGTCGATGAAGCGGGCTTCTTCCACGATGCGGTAAAGCGACGGCCGCTCGATGACGAATTGCAGGAACGCCTTGAGCCCGGCGCGCTCGGCTTCGAGCCGGTTCGGCGCGCCGGCCACCGCCTTGGTGATGACGGCGCGGGTCAGTTGCCCCATCTCCAGGACCAGCTCGCGGAACACGTCTTCCTTGCCGGAAAAATAGATGTAGAAGGTTCCGAGCGCCGTCTTCGCATGGCGGGTGATGTCGGCGATCGAGGCCGCGGAGAAGCCCTGCGCCCCGATCATCGCTTCCGCGGCGCGCAGGATCTGCTCGCGACGGGCGACGCCTCTCTTGGTTCTCGGGTAAGCATTGGTCGACATTCAACATGAATACTGATTCATGTTTCAATTTGCAAGAGCGTCCTCACGCTTCGCCCACAGCACCGACGCCGCGGATCGGCGGATCGATCCTGCCGACCGGTCACGGCAAAAGCCCCGCGCGCCGGGAGGCACGCAGGGCATCGTTTCGGGAAAGAGGCTCAGACCGTGACCGCGACCACCGCCATGCAGTCGCCCGACTTGACCAGGCCGGGGCAATGGCGCGACACCAGGATGCCCGACCGGTTGGCGCGGTAGTCGATCGGCGGCCGGCCGGTGCGGTCGAGCGGCCAGACCCGGGCGATGATCTCGCCCTTCTCGACCGGATCGCCGAGGTTCTTCATCGATTCGAACAGGCCGTCGTCCCGGCCGAACACGAAGCAGTCGTCGTCGGGCATGTCGAGCATCACCGACGGCCCGGTCTCGAGCTCGCCCTTCAGGATGCCGGCATGCTTCAAGACGTTGCGCACGCCCTTCTTGGCGATCGCGTTCGAGCGCGCCGTCGAGGTGCCGCCGCCGCCGAGCTCGGTGGTGACGAAGACCTTGCCCTGGTCCTCTACGCTGGTGTCGTACATGCCGACCGTGTCGATCTCGAGCATGATCATCGAGTAGGGTGCGTTGAAGGCTTCCACCGCGGCGACGCAGGCTGCCTGCTGCTCCTTGTTTTCGAGCACATGGGCGGAGGCGAAGGGAATGAAATCCAGCGTCCGGCCGCCCGAATGGAAATCGAGCACGATGCTCGCCTCCGGCAGCAGCACGGTCTGGAAATAATCGGCGATCTTCTCCGTCACCGTGCCGCTCGGCGAGCCCGGGAAGGATCGGTTCATGTTGCCCCGGTCGATCGGCGAGGTGCGGGTGCCGGCGCGGAAGGCCGGATAGTTCATCGCCGGCACGATGATCACGCGACCCTCGATGTCCTCGGGCCTGAGCGTCACCGAAAGCTCCATCAGCGCGATGGGGCCTTCATATTCGTCGCCGTGATTGGCGCCGGTGAGCAGCGCCGTCGGGCCGACGCCGTTCTTGATCACCGTGATCGGGATCATCACCGAGCCCCAGGCGGAATCGTCGCGGCTGTAGGGCAGCCTCAGGAAGCCGTGATGGGCGCCGTCCTCGTGCAGCGGAATGGTGGGTACGATCGGGTTGGCGGGCATGTTGCACTTAGTCCTTCACGAACAGCCGGCGGGGCACATTGGCGAGGCACTCCGGTCCGGTCTTGCCGATGACGATGCTTTCGGTGATCTCGAAGCCCCAGTCGTCCATCCACAGCCCGGTCATGAAGTGGAAGGTCATGTTCTCCTCGAGCACGGTCTTGTCGCCGGGCCTCAGCGACATGGTGCGCTCGCCCCAGTCCGGCGGATAGGAAATGCCGATCGGGTAGCCGGTGCGGTTGTCCTTGGTGATCCCGTATTTGTTCAGAACCTTGAAGAAGGCGTGCGCGATGTCCTCGCACAGGTTGCCGGCCTTGGCGGCTTCGAGCCCCGCCTCCATGCCCTCGAGCACGGCCTTCTCGGCTTCGATGAAGGTTTCGGTCGGCTTGCCCAGGAACAGGGTGCGCGACAGCGGGCAGTGGTAGCGCTTGTAGACGCCGGCGATCTCGAAGAAGGTGCCCTCGCCCGATTTCATCGGCTGGTCGTCCCAGGTCAGGTGCGGCGCCGAGGCGTCCGGGCCCGAGGGCAGCAGCGGCACGATCGCCGGATAGTCGCCGCCGAAGCCGAGCCCGTCGTCATAGCGCAGCGCCGCCTCGTAGATGTCGGCGACGAGATCGCATTTGCGGTAGCCGACCTCGCATTTATCCGTGATGGTCTTGTGCATGCGTTCGACCAGGCGGGCGGCCTTGCGCATGTAGTCGAGCTCCTGGGCCGACTTGACGGCGCGCTGCCAGTTGACCAGCGCAGTGACGTCGGAAAACTTCGCGTTCGGCAGGTGCTTCTGCAGCGAGGCGAAGGCTGCGGCCGAGAACCAGTAATTGTCCATCTCGACGCCGATGCGCTTGCCAGCCCAGCCGCGTTCCTCGAGCTTGCCCGAGAGATAGTCCATCGGATGGCGCACCGCCGACTGAACGTAATGGTCGGGATAGCCGATGATGCGGTCCTCGGCGAGATAGCAGGTCCGCCGCGCGCCATTGGCGTCCTGGCCGCGGCCGAACCAGACCGGATCGCCGTCGGGGCCCACCACCACGCATTGATGGACATAGAACGACCAGCCGTCATAGCCGGTGAGCCAGGCCATGTTGGACGGATCCGAGACGATGATGACATCGACCCCGGCTTCCTCCATGGCCTTGCGCGTCTTGGCGAGGCGACCGGCATATTCGTCGCGGCTGAAATTGAGGACTGGCGCGGGCATCGGGGAAGGTCTTCCTTTCTGGGTATGGGATCAGTTGGCGAAGTCGGCGCCGGCGCCGAGCATGAAGGCGCGGCCGAGCGCGAAGGTCGCGATTGCGGTGTCCTGGACGCCGGTGCCGGTCAGGTCGGCTAACGTGATGGCCTCGTCGGAGATGCGGCCGTTGGCCTTGCCGGCGACGATGTCGCCGAGCTCGGCGAAGCGGGTTTCGGCCGAAACCGCGCCGCTGGCGATCGCCGCCCGCAGTTCGCCGAGCAGCCTCGTCTGCGACAGCCTGTCGGGGACATAGGGATCGGCGCGCGCGACGCAGGCCGGGTCGATCTCGTTCTTGTGCTCCTGGTCCGATCCCATGGCGGTGATGTGCTGACCGGGCCTCAGCCACTCGGCACGCAGCACCGGGCTGGTCGCGGGCGTGGTGGTGACGATGATGTCGGCTTCAGTCACGGCTGCCGCCAGATCGTCTGCCACGCGCACCTCGATGCCGAGGTCGCCGGTCATCTCGGTGGCGGCGGCCGCGGCCTTGTCGGCGTCGCGCGCCCAGATGGTGGCGCGCTCGAGCGGACGCACCAGGCTCAACGCCTTGAGCTGCAGCCGGGCCTGGCAGCCCGCGCCCAGGATGCAGGCGCTCGACGCATCTGCGCGGGCGAGATGGCGGGCGGCCACCGCGCCGGCGGCCGCCGTGCGCACATCGGTGAGGTAGCCATTGTCGAGCAGCAGCGCCTCGAGCATCCCGGTCCTGGCCGAGAACAGCACCATCAGCCCCGAGGTGCTGGGCAGGCCCAGCTTCGGATTGTCGAAGAAGCCCGGCGAGATCTTGATGGCGAAACTGTCGATGCCGGGGACGAAGGCGGTCTTGACGTCGACCTCGCCGTTGAACGGCTTGATCGCCATCGACAGAATCGGCGGCATCACCACATCGCCGGTGGCGAGCGCCGCGAAGGCGTCCTCGACGCAGGCGATCGCGTCGAGATCGAGCGCCACCGCGCGGCGCAGATCTGCTTCTGTCAGAATCCTGATCTTCGCCATGTCAGGCCGCCTCTTTCGTCACGTCGACGTCTTCGCCGGAGATGATGCGGAAGTGCTGGGTCATGTCGATGTTGCCGCCGCTGAGGACGGAGACGACCGGACCGGCGCTCGTGATCCGGCCCGCAAGCAGGGCGGCGACGCCGACCGCGCCTGATCCCTCGACGATCTGGCGCTCCTGCCAGTAGAGGTGGCGGATGGCCTGGGCGATCTCCGCCTCGCTCACCAGCACCACCTCGTCGACCAGGTCGCGGGTCATGGCGAAGGTGAGCCTGTTGTTGAGCCCGATACCGCCGCCGAGCGAATCCGCCAGCGTCGCCAGTTCTTCGACAGGAACCGGCCTGCCGGCCTTGAGACACTCATGCATCGCCGCCCCGCGCTCCATCGAGACGCCGATCACCCTTATGTCGGGGCGGCGCGCCTTGAGCGCGGCGGCGACGCCGGAGATCAGCCCGCCGCCCGATAGCGGCACCAAAACGGTCGCCACATCGGGAACCTGCTCGAGGAGTTCGAGGCCGAGCGTGCCCTGGCCGGCGATGACGGCGCGGTGGTCGAAGGGCGGGATCATGGTCAGTCCTTCCTCGGACACCAGCCGGTCGACCTCCTCCTGCGCCTCGTCCTGGGACCGGCCGATGATGCGCACCTCGGCGCCCTGCGCCCGGATGCCGTCGATCTTGGCCTGGGGCACCAGCTTCGACATGCAGATGATGCACCGCGCGCCCGCGGCCCTGGCGGCATAGGCGAGGCCTCGGCCGTGATTGCCGGTCGAGGCGGCGACGACGCCGCGGCTGCATTCTTCCCCGGACAGGTTCGCCACCGCATTGCTCGCGCCGCGCAGCTTGAAGCTGCCGGTCACCTGGGTGTGCTCGAGCTTGAGATGCACCGGCTGGCCGAGCATCTCCGAGAGCTGCGGCGACTCCGCAACCGGCGTCACCCTCACGGTGCCGGCGATCGCGGCCCGCGCCTGCTCGATCTCGTCAAGCCCGACGAAGGGATCCGTCCTGCTCATGCCGCCTCCCCGACCGTCTCGGCGGGCAGCGCGCAGTCGAACAACCGCCCGAAGGCTGCGGGCCGGTGATCATCAAAACCGGCCAGCCGCGCCATCGCCCAGGCGCTGGCCTGGTTGGAGGTGACCACCGGCTTGCCGGCGCGCCGCTCGATCTCGGCGATGACATTGATCGCCGGCAGGCCGGTGCAGGAGAGGAACAGCGCCTCGGCGTCGGGCCTGTCGACCGCGAGCGCCGCGTCGATGATGGTCGCGTCGCTGACCCGCGCCATGTCGCGGTCATCCTCGAGGCCGAGGCAGTCGAAGCTCGTGATCTCCAGGCCGTGGCCCAGGAAATACTCGGCCATCGGCTGGCTGGTGGCGATGGTGTAGGGCGTCAGCACCGCGATCCGTCGCGCGCCCAGCGCCGAAAACGCCCTGCGCGCGGCGCCGGCCGGCGTGACCACCGGCACCGGGCCGACGGAGAGCTGGATCGCATCGGTGACCGCGGCGTCGCCGATGACCACGGAGGCCGCGGTGCAACTGTAGCAGATCGCCTTGAGCGGGCTGAGCGGCGCGAGCAGGCCTGCCGCCTCGCTCAGCCGCGGCGTCATCAGGCGCAGATTGTCCGGCGTCGTCGGGTTCTCGAAGGCCACGCGGGTGACATGGATGGCGACATTGGCCTCGGGAAGCTGCCGGTAAAGGTCGCGCTCGCTGGTCATGTCGGTGGCGAGCGCAATCAGCCCGAACCGCGCGGTGGCGCTCCTGTCATTGAAGCGGACCGGCTGCCCCGATAGCGAGACCATGTCTGTGTTCATGCGACGACTCCCTGGTGTTCGAGGTTCTCTTCAATCCGGCCCTGTCGATCCCGTCAGACGACCATCACCGGGATCTTGGCGAGGCTCGTGACCTTGTGCGAGACGCTGCCGAGCAGGAAGCCCTGCACGTCGCCCTGGCCGCGGCTGCCGACGACGATCAGGTCCGCCTTGTGCTCCTCGGCGAACTTGACGATCATGCGGGCCGGCTGGCCGCCCTTGACGAAGGCGCGCACCTTGGCAGCGCCGGTCTCTGCCGCGATCTTCTTGGCCTCCTCGGCCACTTCCTTGGCGTAGCCGCGCATGGCGTCGTCGATGTTGTCCGGCTCGTCCCGGCGCACCATCGACATCGAGGCCTCGAGCAGCGAATGGTGCCGGAACACCGTCAGGATCAGCAGTTCGCCGTCGCAGGTCTGCTGCAGCCTGGACGCCAGGATCAGCGCCTTCTTGGAGCCCTCGGAGCCGTCGACCGCGACCAGGATTCGTTCAAACATGGTTATCCTCCGTTACCGGAACGCCAGATCGCGCAGGAACAGGGCGATCTGCGGGAAGTAGATGAGGGCGACCGAGACGCACAGCAGGATCACCGTGAACGGGAAGATGCCGCGGATGACCTCGATATAGGGCCGCTTGAAGATGGCGATCGCCGTGAAGATGTCGCAGCCGAAGGGCGGCGTCGCCGAGCCGATCGCCACCTGCAGCGTGATGACGGTGCCGACCAGCACCGGGTCGAGCCCGACCGAATCCACCACCGGCGCGAAGATCGGCACCAGGATCAGGATGACCACGATCGGATCGACGAACATGCAGCCGATGAAGAAGGCGATCGAAATCACCGCCAGCACGCCCTTGGGCCCCATGTCGGCGACGCCGACGGCGGCGAGGATTTCCTGGGGGATCTGGGCAAAGGAGATGACCCAGGAAAAGGCCGCGCCCGCGGCGACGAGAATGAACACCACGGCGGTGATCAGCCCGGTCGACTTGGCGATGCGGTAGATATCGGGAAGGTTGAGGGAGCGGAAGACGAGGAACTCCAGGATGATCGCGTAGAGCACGCAGGCCGCGGCGGCTTCGGTCGGGCTGAACACGCCGCCATAGATGCCGCCGACGATGATCACCGGAAAGCCGAGCGGCCAGATCGCCTGCCTGACGGCTTGGCCGCGCTCGGCCCAGCTTGCCTTGGGTTCGGTGGGCACGCCCATGACCGAGGCGTAGATCATGCTGTAGGCCGAAAACAGCACCATCAGCAGCAGTCCGGGACCGATGCCGGCAATGAACAGTTCCGAAATCGAGGTGCTGGAAATCACGCCGTAGATGATCATGCCGATCGAGGGCGGGATCAGGAAGGCGATGTCCGAGGCGTTGATGATCAGCGCCATGATGAAGGAGTCCTTGTAGCCCGCCTTCAGCATCCGCGGCCTCAGCGGCGAGCCGACGGCGACCACCGTGGCCTGGGTCGATCCGGACACCGCGCCGAACAGGGTGCAGGCCGTCACGGTGGAGACGGCGAGCCCGCCCTTGATGTGGCCCACGAACTTCATCACCATGTCGATCAGCCGGTCGGCCGACTGGCCGCGGGTCATGATGTCGGCGGCGAGGATGAACATCGGCACCGCGATCAGCGACGCCGGGCGGATACCCGCCATCATCTGCTGGACCATGAAGTCCATCTTGCCGATGTCGCCGAACATGAAGACAAAGCCGACAAAGGTGGCGACAAGCAACGGAATCATCATCGGGAAGCCGAGCAGCAGCAAAACGATCATGATGAGGAAAATGGTCAGCGCCATGGTCGTCGCCCCTCAGATCTCGAGTTCGTCGTTGTCGTATCCCTCGAGAACGCGCGTCGACAGGTAGATGTCCTTTTCGACCAGGTTCTTGATGGCGGTGAGCGCGTATTGAAGGCCGGTCATGAAGAAGCCGATCGGCACCCACAGGAAGATCCAGTAGACAGGCACCTGCAGCGAGGGCAGCACGCGGCCCGAGGTCGCCACCTTGGTGATGTAGCCGATCGAGAAATAGCACAGCCCGAACATCGCCAGCGCGGTCACGGCGGCGATCACCACCATGAAGGCCTTGCGCGCGGGCGGCGGCATCGCGTCGTAGATCGCCGACATGCGGATGTGCCGGCCCTGGCGGGCGGCATAGCTGATGCCGGCGAACGTGATCAGGATGATGAGGATGCGGTTGAGCTCCTCGGAAAAGAACAGGCTGTTCTGGAACACGAACCGCCCGACGACATTGGCGATGGTGTTGAGCGCCATCAGCAGCACGCCGGCGGCGAGCAGCACCGATTCCACCCGGCTCACGGCGGTGTCGATCGTCCCCAGCAGTCCCGGAAGCGACGATTCATGCGGATTACTGGCCTTTGGCTCGTCCAAGATCGCCTCCCGGCTGTTGGCTGAGGGAACCGGAGGCCATGGATCCATGGCCTCCGGCGGTCTCAAGACCTGCGAAGCAGGGCAGGATCAGTTCTTGGTGGCTTCGAGGTCAGCCTTCAACTGTTCGAGAATGGCCTTGCCGCTGTCGCCGGTCATCTCGATGAAGGTCTTCTCGACGTC
The DNA here is from genome assembly GCF_000759435.1 of Hoeflea sp. BAL378. Classification (GTDB taxonomy): domain Bacteria; phylum Pseudomonadota; class Alphaproteobacteria; order Rhizobiales; family Rhizobiaceae; genus Hoeflea. The sequence goes on along the minus strand of NZ_JRJG01000014.1, from coordinate 15,144 downwards.
GGCGGCAGCCTCCTTGAAGCAGGAGCGCTCTTCTTCCGAAAGCACCGTCACGGTCATTTCCGGCTTGGCTTCCATGATCTTCTTGAGCTCGCTGTCGGCCAGGCCCTTCTGGTATTCGACGATGTAGTCGAAGGCGGAAGCCGCGGCGTCCTCGACCACCTTCTTGTCGGCGTCGGACAGGCCGTCATAGAAGTCCTTGTTTGCCATCACGGCGGTCGTGAAGTTGTTGTGGCCGGTGTAGGTGATGTAGTCGGTCACCTCGTAGAGCCCGGTCGAGTACAGGAAGAAGGTCGGGTTCTCCTGGCCCTGGATGATGTTGGTCTGCAGGCCGCCATAGACCTCGCCCCAGGGCAGCGGCGTCGGCGTCGCGCCGAAGGCCTTGTAGGATTCCACCAGCAGCGGGTTGGTCATGACGCGGAACTTGACCTCGTTGAGATCCTCGCAGCTCCGGACCGGCTCCTTGGTGGTCATCGCCACCTCGCCTTCGGGGAACATCACCAGAAGCTCGAGGCCCTGCTCGGCGTAGAGACCCTCGAAATCCTCGTTGATGGCCTTGCTCTCCTTGAAGAAGCGGGCGAGGTGCTCCTGGTCGGTGGGCAGCAGATAGGGCACGAAGAAGACCTGGGCTTCCGGGATCAGCGCGCCGGTGAAGCCGGGCGACTGGTCGACGAACTGCAGGATGCCGGCCTGGGCCTGCTCCATGATGTCGGCCGATTCGCCGAGCGTGCCATAGGGGAAGAGCTGGATCGTGTGGTCGGAATTGGCCTCGACGGCCTCCTTGAACTTGGTGGCGTAGACGCCCTGGACCTCGGTCAGCGATTCCTCAAAAGCGTATTTCCAACTCTCTGCCTGCGCGGCCATCGTGCCGGCAGCCAGGAGCGCCGCGGTGGCGGCGCCTGCGAAAAACGTGCGGGTAATGGATTTCATATCTGGTTCCTCTCGTTTTTATTTGTCTGAAGTGTTCGGTGTCCGGCCGGACGGCCGGCGGAAAATGACGCGGGCCGCTCAGGCGCGGCCGCCCCTCACATCGCAATGCATCCGGCACAGTTTCTGCCGCCGGCGCCTTTCCAACGTCCTTGATGTGACTTTTGTTCCTTCCCCTGTTTTATTGTTATGATTTACTCAAATTGAAACAAGGACAATCAAGAGTCAATGCGCTTATTTAAATCATGACACTTTTCAGGGACGGACAGGATCGCCGTCGCGCGGGGCAGCGCGGCGATATCCCCCGGGCGGAGACTGCGCTTGCGGATGACCGGGAGTGAGCCTGCGGCTACAGGGTCAGCAGGGCGGGTTCGGGATTGCTGCGCGCGAGCCGCGCGATGATGGTCAGGCCGCGTTCCAGCGCCTGGACGGACTCGGCGCCCAGGCAGATGCGGACGCCCTGGCTGCGCACGGTCTGGGACATGTCGAAGGCCGAGCCCGGGGCGATCGCCACGCCGTTGAGCCTTGCATGGGCGACGAAGGCCTCCTCGGTCCAGGACCCCGGCATCGGCAGCCAGACATGCATGCCGTTCGCGCTCGCCAGGAACGGCAGGCCGGCCAGGACCCGGGCGGCGAGCCGGTTGCGCTCGCCGAGCGCCGCCTTCTGCCAGTCCAGCAGGCGCTCCGCCGTGCCGTCCTCGATCCAGCGGCTGCCGATCTCGGCCATCAGCGGCGTGGCCATCCAGTTGGTGACCAGGTGCCGGTTGGCGGCCGCCGATTCGAAGGCCAGCGGCATGGTCAGGTAGCCGAAGCGCAAGCCCGGCATGATGCATTTGGTGAGGCTGGTGAAATAGAAGGTGCGCTCGGGCGCGATCGCCGCGATCGGCGCCGGCCTGTCGGGCTGCAGCGGCCCCCAGGCGTCGTTCTCGATGATCAGCACCTCGCGCCGCCGGGCGATCTCGACCAGTTCCGAGCGCCGTTCCGCCGACATCGTCAGGGCTTTCGGGTTGAGCCCCGCCGGCATCAGGTAGATCGCCTTGACCGACGCCTTCCGGCAGGCGGCAGCGAAGGCCGCCGGCACGATGCCCTCGGCGTCGACCTCGAGCCCCTGCACCCGCAGGCCCAGATAGCGCGACAGCGCCTTGAGCGTGTGGTGCCCCAGTTCCTCGGTCACGATCAGGTCGCCGGAACTCGCCGCCGTCATCAGCGCGATGGTCATCGCCGAGGTGTTGCCGTTGGTCATCAGCAGGCCCTGCGTGCCGGGAACCAGGCCGCACAGCGCCAGCCATTTCACTGCCGCGCCGTTGTATTTGCGCAAGGCGGTGGAGGGCCGGAAGGCGGACACGGTGGAGGCCGGCAGATCGGCGCCGAGCCGCGTCAGCGCGCGCCGCATTTCCTTCAGGTGCAGCGGCTCGAACACCGGCATCAGGATCGAGAAGTCGATGAACTCCTCGTTCTGGCTGTCGGGCACATAGGGCGGCCGCGTGTCGCTGCGGCCGCCGCGCACGAAGGTGCCGCGCCCGACCTCGCCGGCGATGACGCCGCGCCGGATCAGCTCCTCATAGGCCCGGCTCACCGTCTGCACGCTGAGCCCCAGGTCGGTCGCCAGATTGCGATGGGTCGGCAGCCGGTCGCCGCTGCGCAACTCCCCCGCTTCGACGGCCCGGACCAGCGCGTCGGCGAGGGATTTATAGGCGGGGCGGAGAAGGTCTTCTGATTTGGGAGGCCAGATTGTCATGATTTATTGATGACCCCAAACCGGGAAATTGACAACCCCCCCGTGCTGGCTCAAAAGTCGCCGGCATGGCCCCGATCAAGCTCGACGACCGCGATATCAAGATTCTGGCAATCCTGTCGCGGGAGGGCCGGATCTCCAAATCCGAGCTCGCCAAGCGGGTCAATCTGAGCGCCACGCCCTGCTGGGAACGGCTGAGCCGGCTGGAGAAGGCCGGCATCATCTCCGGCTACCAGGCCTCGATCGAACTCAGGCATATCGCCCCGCAGGTGACGGTGTTCGTCATGGCGGAACTCGACAACCACCGGGCGGCGACCTTCCAGGCCTTCGAGCAGGCGGTCGCCCATTACGACGAGATCCTGTCCTGCTGGGCGCTGGGCGGCGGCTTCGACTACCTCATGCAGATCGTCACCCGCGACATCGACAGCTACCAGCGGCTGATCGACGACCTGCTGGCGCGCCGGGCCGGGCTCGCACGCTATTTCACCTATATCGTCACCAAGCCGGTCAAACAGTCGGCGACGCCGCCCTTCGACATCCTGATGGGGCTGGATCCGGAGACGGACTGACGCCCTGGCGCCAGAAATTCGGAGGAACTCTCTCCGGGGCGGCGGCGCATCAGAGGATTCCTCTGCCTCCCGTCGGTTAGCATCGGGCATGGCACAGTCAATCAATCCCTCCCCAGGCTCCTCCGGGACCTCCCGCTTCGCCGCGACGCCGCTCGGTCTTTCCGATCCGGCGCTGTTTCGCGGATTCTCCTATATCGGCGGCCGCTGGACGGCCGGCGCGAAATCGAAGACCTTCGCCGTCTCCAATCCGGCCGACGGCAGCCATCTGGGCGATGTCGCCAGCCTGTCGGCGGACGACAGCCGGCTCGCCGTCGATGCCGCGCAGCAGGCATTCGGCGTCTGGTCGAAGCTTCTGCCGCAGCAGCGCTCGAAGATCCTCAGGCGCTGGTTCGAGCTGATGCTCGAGCACGCGGACGACCTGGCGCGGATCATGGTGCTGGAACAGGGCAAGCCGGTCTCCGAAGCGCGCGGCGAGATCGACTACGCCGCCTCCTTCATCGAGTTCTTCGCCGAGGAGGCCCGGCGGCCCAACATCGAGAGCGTCACCTCGCATCTGCCCGACGCCGAGGTCGAGGTCTGGCGCGAGCCGGTGGGCGTCGCAGCCCTGATCACGCCGTGGAACTTTCCCTCCGCCATGCTCACCCGCAAGGCCGCCGCGGCGCTCGCCGCCGGCTGCACCGTCGTCGCCCACCCTTCCGCCGAGACACCCTATTCGGCGCTGGCGTTGGCCGAACTCGCCGAGCGCGCCGGATTTCCGGCGGGCGCCTTCAACGTCGTCACCGGCGTGGCCGCGACCGTGGTCGCGCCGTGGATGGAAGACCGGCGCGTGCGCGCCGTCTCCTTCACCGGCTCCACCGAGATCGGTCGGTTGCTCTATCGCCAGAGCGCCGACACGGTGAAACGGCTGGTGCTGGAACTGGGCGGCCACGCGCCGTTCATCCTCTTCGCCGACGCCGATCTCGACCAGGCCGTCGAAGAGGCGGTCAAGGCCAAGTTCGCCACCTCCGGACAGGACTGCCTCGGCGCCAACCGGTTCCTGGTCGAGCGCTCCGTCTATGACGCCTTCTGCGCCGCCTTCACCCAGGCCACGGCGAAGCTGTCGGTCGGGGTCGGCATGGACGACCCCGACATCGGCCCGCTGATGAACGAGAAGGCGGTGGCCAAGCAGGAGGAACATGTGCGCGACGCGCTCGCCAAGGGCGCACGGCTCTTGACCGGCGGCAAGCGGCACGCGGCCGGCCCGCTGTTCTTCGAGCCCACCGCGCTCGCCGACGTGCCCGCCGATGCGGCGATCATGCATGAGGAGACCTTCGGGCCGGTGGCGGCGATCGCCGCCTTCGACACGGAAGAGGAAGCGCTGACACGCGCCAACGACACCGAGTACGGGCTGGTGGCCTATCTGCACACCCAGGACCCGCGCCGCATCTACCGCGCCAGCCGGGCGCTGCAGTTTGGCATGGTGGCGGTCAACCGCACCAAGGTCACCGGCGCGCCGATCCCCTTCGGCGGCATGAAGCAATCGGGCCTCGAACGCGAAGGCTCCCGCCTCGGCATGGAAGCCTTCACCGAAGTCAAATATGTATGCCGCGACTGGGCATGACGAATTTTCAAAAAGGACAGACCAATGTTGCGCAATGATCAGCTAGACCAATGGGATCACGATCACTTTTTCCATCCCTCGACCCATCTCGCCCAGTTTGCCCGCGGCGAGATCAAGAACCGCATCGTCACCGGCGGCGACGGCGTCCACATCACCGACCGCGAGGGCAATCGCCTGCTTGACGCCTTCGCCGGGCTCTACTGCGTCAATATCGGCTATGGCCGCCAGGAAGTGGCGGAAGCCATCGCCGCCCAGGCGAAGGAGCTCGCCTATTACCACTCCTATGTCGGCCACGGCACCGAAGCCTCGGTGACGCTCGCCAAGATGGTCATCGACCGGGCTCCGGAGAACATGAGCCGGGTCTATTTCGGCCTCTCGGGCTCGGACGCCAACGAGACCAATGTCAAGCTGATCTGGTACTACAACAACATTCTGGGACGGCCGGAGAAGAAGAAGATCATCTCGCGCTGGCGCGGCTATCACGGCTCGGGCCTGATGACCGGCTCGCTCACCGGCCTCGAGCTGTTCCACAAGAAGTTCGACCTGCCGCTCAGCCAGGTGCTGCACACCGAGGCGCCCTATTACTACCGCCGCGCTGATCTCGCGCAGTCGGAAGCGCAATTCGTCGACCATTGCGTGAGCGAGCTCGAAGCCATGATCGAGCGCGAGGGCGCCCATACCATCGCCGCCTTCATCGGCGAGCCGGTGCTGGGCACCGGCGGCATCGTGCCGCCGCCCGCGGGCTACTGGGCGGCGATCCAGAAGGTGCTCAAGAAGCACGACATCCTTCTGGTCGCCGACGAGGTGGTGACCGGCTTCGGGCGTCTCGGCACCATGATGGGCTCGACCCATTACGGCATCGAACCCGACATCATCACCATCGCCAAGGGCCTGACCTCGGCCTATGCGCCGCTGTCGGGATCGATCATCTCGAAGAATGTCTGGAAGGTTCTGGAACAGGGCACCGACGAATATGGCGCGATCGGCCATGGCTGGACCTATTCCGCCCACCCAATCGGCGCCGCCGCCGGCGTCGCCAATCTCAAGGTCATTGACGACCTGGGCCTCGTCAAGAATGCCGGCGAGATTGGCGCCTATCTCAACAAGTCCATGAAGGACGCCGTGGGCGGCCACACCCATGTGGGCGACGTGCGCGGCGAAGGCATGCTCTGCGCCGTCGAACTGGTCGAGGACCGGGACAACCGGGTGTATTTCGACCCGGCGAAAAAGACCGGCCCGGCGATTGCCGCCGCCCTGCTCAAGCGCAGCGTCATCGCCCGCGCCATGCCGCAGGGCGACATCATCGGCTTCGCCCCGCCGCTGTGCCTCAGCCGCGAGGAAGCCGACACCGTGGTCTCGGCCATGGCGGAGGCCGTCAAGGAAGTGCTGGGCTGAAGACAGGCGCCGCGCGCCGCAAGGTCAGAGACCCATGGAGGTCGGGGTCGAGAGATCCGGGCCTCTTTGAGTTTCTGGGCGGCGATGAAGCCCGAAGGCGGGTTGCCGCGCACCTTGGCACCCCGGTGCTTGCCGCCCCAAAGGCTCGCCCTAGGCTGACCTTCTCAGCGGGACCTCGCGCCGAATGCCGAGGCTGCGATCACCAGCCAGCCGAGCATCATGGCGATGCCGCCGGCAGGCGCCGCCATCGGAAACAGCCGCGTGCCGGCAAAATGCCTGAGCAGCAGGTCGCCGCAAAACAGCGCGAGACCCAGGCCCAGAATGCCGCCACCCGCGCTGCGCAGCCGGTTGGGGTTTGCATGAAGGCCCAAGGCCACGAACAGCGGCGCATGGAACAACAGGAATTGCGCGGCGGTGGCGACGGTGTCGCCGCCTGCATGGGCGCCATAGGCGGACAGGCCGACGCCCGCAGCACCGATCAGGCCACCTGCAAGAATGAAAAGGGTCATGGCGGATCGTCTCCGGGTTTCACGCGGCCATGCCTATCAGCGCTTCCCGGATCCCGCGAGCCCTTTCCTCCTCTCCGCGACAAAACATCCGCGGGACCATCGTCCCACCCGGATCGAGCCCCAATGGCTTCAACCTCGGCCCTCCTGGCCGCGGCCGTCCGGCCGTGAAGCGGGCCTCCCGGGCCGAAGCCGGCTGCGCGCCCCTCCCCCGCGCCGCAACTTCCGGGCGCAGGGAAATCCGCCAAGCGATCCCTATATTAGAGTTTCGTTTATATTCGTTTGACATTCAATTAAGGTTCCTTTTAATTCTTAACGAAATCGGGGACGCAGGTGATAGACTTACCTGCGGCGGGTTCGCGCGACGGCTGGCCGGTGCGACGGATCCGCAATCTGGAGGCGAGGCTTGGGAGGGCTTCTTCTACATGCTGGAACTGGACACTGTCTCCAAGGTTTCCAACGGAGAAGCACACATCAGTGATGTTTCGCTGCGGTTGGAAAGCGGGTCGCTGAACGTGCTTCTGGGCCCGACATTGTCGGGCAAGACCAGCCTGATGCGGATCATGGCGGGCCTCGACCGCCCGACTCGCGGACGGGTCCTGAGCGACGGCCGAGACGTGACCGGCGAGGCCGTGCAGAAACGCAACGTCGCCATGGTCTACCAGCAGTTCATCAATTATCCGGCGATGACGGTGTACGAGAACATCGCTTCGCCGCTCAGGATCGCCGGCGCCGACACAGCGACGATCGAGCGGGAGGTCGCCCGCGCCGCGGAGCTGCTCCGGCTCGGGCCCTACCTGCAGCGCACGCCGCTCAACCTGTCGGGCGGCCAGCAGCAGCGCACGGCGCTGGCGCGCGCCATCGTCAAGAAGGCCGGGCTGGTGCTGCTCGACGAGCCGCTGGCCAATCTCGACTACAAGCTGCGCGAGGAGCTGCGCGCCGAACTGCCGAAGATCTTCTCGGAGTCGGGCGCCATCTTCGTTTACGCCACGACCGAACCCTCCGAGGCGCTGCTGCTGGGCGGCAGGACGGCGACGCTGAGCCAGGGCCGCGTCACCCAGTTCGGCTCCACCATCGACGTCTTCCGCGAGCCGGTCGACCTCGTCACGGCGCAGACCTTCTCCGATCCGCCGATGAACCTCCTGCCGATGGAGAAGCGGCAGGGCCTTTTCGTCAAGCCAGGCATGCGCGACATCGCCGTGCCCGCGGGCCTGACGGAGCTGGCCGACGGCCCCTGCACGCTGGGCTTTCGCCCGCACAATCTCTCGCTCCGCCCGGCGCCGGGCACGACGCCGATCCCGGCCCGGGTGATGGTGACCGAGATCACCGGCTCGGAAAGCTATGTCCACCTCATCCACGAGGATCAGCGGTGGGTGATGCTGACCATGGGCATCCACGACATCGACGCCGACGAGGCGCTGGAGGTCCATCTCGACACGCAGCATCTGCTGGTGTTCGACCGCGACGGGCGCACGGTCCGCGCCCGGACCACGGGAGCGTGAGGAGCAGCCATGGCCCGCATTGACCTCGACCACATCCGCCACGCCTACCTGCCCAACCCGTCCCGCGACGAGGATTACGCGCTGCGCGAGGTGCATCACTCCTGGGAGGACGGCGGCGCCTACGCGCTGCTCGGGCCCTCGGGCTGCGGCAAGACCACGCTGCTCAACATCATTTCGGGCCTGCTCACGCCGTCCGAAGGCCGCATCCTGTTCGATGGCCGCGACGTCACCGGGCTGCAGCCGGAAGAGCGCAACATCGCCCAGGTGTTCCAGTTCCCCGTCGTCTACGACACCATGACGGTGGCCGACAATCTGGCCTTTCCGCTGAGGAACCGCGGCATGGCGGAGGCCGATGTCAAGGCCCGCGTGGCCGAGGTGCTGGAGATGATCGATCTCGGCGCAATCGCCCACCGCAAGGCGCGCGGGCTGACCGCCGATCTCAAGCAGAAGATCTCGCTCGGCCGCGGCCTGGTGCGCGCCGATGTCAACGCCATCCTGTTCGACGAGCCGCTGACGGTGATCGATCCGCACATGAAATGGCAGTTGCGCTCGCAGCTCAAGCTCCTGCACCGCCGCTTCGGCCACACCATGGTCTATGTCACCCACGACCAGACCGAGGCGCTGACATTCGCCGACAAGGTGGTGGTGATGTATGGCGGCGAGATCGTCCAGATCGGCACGCCGCAGGAGCTGTTCGAACGCCCGAGCCACACCTTCGTCGGCTATTTCATCGGCTCGCCCGGCATGAACGTGCTGCCGGTCGCCCTCGACGGCGCGCGGGCGCGGCTGGGCGCGCAGTCGATCGCGCTGCCGGGCGCGGCCGGCGCAACGGAGGGCAAGCGCACCGAGCTCGGCATCCGCCCCGAATTCATCCAGCTCGGAACCGCGGGCATGCCGGTCAGCATCCGCGCGGTGGAGGACATCGGCCGCCACAAGATCGTCCGCGCCGTGATCGAGGGCCATGAGCTGGCGATCGTGCTCGCCGAGGATTCCTCAGTGCCCGCCGATCCGCATGTCACCTTCGATCCCGCCGGAATCAACATCTACGCCGACGACTGGCGCGTGAAGCTGGGAGGCTAGAATGGACAAGAGCTGGAACAACAAGGCCTGGTTCATGGTGCTGCCGATGCTGCTGCTGGTGGCGTTCTCGGCCGTGATCCCGCTGATGACGGTGGTCAATTATTCGGTGCAGGACACTTTCGGCAACAACCAGTTCTTCTGGGCCGGCACCGCCTGGTTTTCCGACGTGCTGTCCTCGTCGCGCTTTCACGACGCGCTGTTGCGCAACCTCGCCTTCTCCGGGATCATCCTGCTGATCGAGGTGCCGCTCGGCATCTTCATCGCGCTCAACATGCCGCGCCGGGGGATCGGCGTGCCGTTCTGCCTGGTGTTCATGTCGCTGCCGCTGCTCATTCCGTGGAACGTGGTCGGCACCATCTGGCAGGTGTTCGGCCGCGTCGACATCGGCCTGCTCGGCTACACGCTCAACGGGCTCGGCGTCGACTACAATTACGTCAACGACCCCTTCGACGCCTGGGTGACGGTCCTCGTCATGGATGTCTGGCACTGGACCAGCCTGGTGGTGCTTTTGTGCTATGCCGGTCTGGTGTCGATCCCCGACGCCTATTACCAGGCGGCCAAGATCGACGGCGCCTCGCGGTTCTCGGTGTTCCGCTACATCCAGCTTCCGAAGATGAACCGGGTGCTGCTGATCGCCGTGCTGCTGCGCTTCATGGACTCCTTCATGATCTACACCGAGCCCTTCGTCGTCACCGGCGGCGGACCCGGCAACGCCACCACCTTCCTGTCGATCGACCTCGTCAAGACCGCCATCGGTCAGTTCGACCTCGGGCCGGCGGCGGCGATGAGCCTGATCTACTTCCTCATCATCCTGCTGCTGTCATGGGTGTTCTACACCGTGATGATCACCAACGACGCCAAGGGCTGAGGAGGAACCATGAGCCAGTCCGACACCCCCTCCGCCGCAGGGCTCACCACCGAAGGCGCCACCGCGGCCATGGCGCGGCGCACGCGCCGCTCCAACGCGGTCGCGCGCTTCTCCTTCCTGGTACCGCTGGTCTACATCATCCTCTTGATGCTGCCGATCTACTGGCTCATCAACATGAGCTTCAAGACCAACACCGAGATCCTCGGCGCCTTCTCGCTGTGGCCGCGCGACCCGACGATCGCCAATTACCGGGTCATCTTCACCGACCCGGCCTGGTACAACGGCTACCTCAATTCGATCATCTATGTGGTGATGAACATGGTGATCTCGGTGGCCGTAGCGCTGCCCGCGGCCTATGCCTTCTCGCGCTACCGGTTCCTGGGCGACAAGCACCTGTTCTTCTGGCTGCTGACCAACCGCATGGCGCCGCCGGCGGTGTTCGCGCTGCCGTTCTTCCAGCTCTATTCCGCCTTCGGGCTGATCGACACCCATATTGCGGTCGCCATCGCCCACTGCCTGTTCAACGTTCCGCTGGCGGTGTGGATCCTCGAGGGCTTCATGTCCGGCGTACCCAAGGAGATCGACGAGACCGCCTATATCGACGGCTACTCGTTCCCCAAATTCTTCGTCAAGATCTTCATGCCGCTGATCGCGAGCGGCATCGGCGTGGCGGCGTTCTTCTGCTTCATGTTCTCCTGGGTCGAGCTCTTGATCGCCCGCACGCTGACGGTGACCGACGCCAAGCCGATCGCCGCCACCATGACCCGCACGGTCTCGGCGTCGGGGCTCGACTGGGGCGTGCTGGCGGCCGCCGGCGTGCTGACCATCATCCCCGGCGCGCTGGTCATCTGGTTCGTCCGCAACTACATCGCCAAGGGCTTTGCCCTGGGCCGGGTCTGAGGAGGCGCGTGATGGATCTTTCCTGGATGGCCTGGACCGGCCCGACCGCCATCTTCTTCCTCGTCATCTTCCTGCTGCTCGTCGGCATGGGGGTCTGGGAGTATTTTTCGCCCGGCGGTTCGCCGCGGGTCGGCATCCTGCGCTTTGAAACCACGCGCGGCGACCGTCTGTTCGTCTCGCTGCTCGGTTCGGCGTTCATCCATCTCGCCTGGCTCGGACTTGTCGGTCCGAACCTGTGGTGGGCTCTTGCCCTGTCCGTGGTCTACGCCATCGGCGTGTTCCGCTTCGTCTAGGGCTTGACTACCGGCCGCGGCAATACCGCCGCGACCGTTTTCGCAAGTCGGGAGGAAACTGCAATGCGGAAACATCTACTGCTCTCAACGGCGGCACTGGCGCTTGTCTTCAGCGCGGGCGCCGCGCATGCCGGCATGGACGAGGCCAAGAGCTTCCTCGACGCCGAAATCGGCGACATGTCGGTGCTCGACCGGGCGGCCCAGGAGGCCGAAATGCAATGGTTCGTCGACGCCGCCAAGCCGTTCGCCGGCATGGACATCAAGGTGGTATCGGAAACCATCACCACGCATGAATACGAATCCAAGGTGCTGGCGCCGGCGTTCACCGCGATCACCGGCATCAAGATCACCCACGACCTGATCGGCGAAGGCGACGTGGTCGAGAAGCTGCAGACGCAGATGCAGTCGGGCGAGAACATCTATGACGCCTATGTCAACGATTCCGACCTGATCGGCACCCACTGGCGCTACCAGCAGGCGCGCTCGCTGACCGACTGGATGGCCAATGAAGGCAAGGACGTCACCAATCCGGGCCTCGACCTCGAGGACTTCATCGGCCTGAAATTCACCACCGCGCCCGACGGCAAGCTCTACCAGCTTCCCGACCAGCAGTTCGCCAATCTCTACTGGTTCCGGTACGACTGGTTCAACGACGAGACCAACAAGGCCGATTTCAAGGCCAAATACGGCTACGATCTTGGCGTGCCGGTGAACTGGTCGGCCTACGAGGATATCGCCGAGTTCTTCACCGGCCGCGAGATCGACGGCAAGAAGGTCTATGGCCACATGGACTACGGCAAGAAGGATCCGTCGCTGGGCTGGCGCTTCACCGACGCCTGGCTGTCGATGGCCGGCAATGGCGACAAGGGCCTGCCCAACGGCCTTCCGGTCGACGAATGGGGCATCAAGGTCGACGAGAACTCGCGTCCGGTCGGCTCCTGCGTGGCCCGCGGCGGCGACACCAACGGCCCCGCCGCCGTCTATTCTATCCAGAAATATCTCGACTGGCTCAACGCCTATGCCCCGGCCGCGGCCCAGGGCATGACCTTCGGCGAATCCGGCCCGGTGCCGGCGCAGGGCGAGATCGCCCAGCAGATGTTCATGTACACCGCGTTCACCGCCGACATGGTCAAGCCCGGCCTGCCGGTGATGAACGAGGACGGGACGCCGAAATGGCGCTTCGCCCCGAGCCCGCACGGCGTCTACTGGAAGGACGGCATGAAGCTCGGCTACCAGGACGTGGGATCCTGGACGCTGCTCAAGTCGACGCCCGACGACCGCGCCAAGGCCGCCTGGCTCTACGCGCAGTTCGTCACCTCGAAGACCGTGGACGTGAAGAAGAGCCATGTCGGCCTGACGCTGATCCGCGAAAGCTCGATCCAGCACGATTCGTTCACCGAGCGGGCTCCCCAGCTCGGCGGCCTGATCGAGTTCTACCGCTCGCCGGCTCGCGTCCAGTGGTCGCCGACCGGCACCAACGTGCCTGACTATCCGAAGCTGGCGCAGCTCTGGTGGCAGGCAATCGGCGACGCCTCCTCGGGCGCCAAGACCGCCCAGGAAGCCATGGACTCGCTCTGCGAGGAGCAGGAAAAGGTTCTCGAGCGGCTCGAACGCGCCGGCGTGCAGGGCGACATCGGCCCGAAGCTGGCCGAAGAGCACGATCTGGAATACTGGAACGCCGACGCCGTCGCCAAGGGCAACCTCGCCCCGCAGCTCAAGATCGAGAACGAGAAAGAGCAGCCGATGACCGTCAACTACGACGAACTGGTCAAGAGCTGGCAGTAGGCCTGCCCCGTTCGCACGCGACAACACGACACGGATCGGGGCCTTCGGGCCCCGATCTGTTTGGGCGACGGCTGCATTGGCGCGACCGGGCCCACGCCCGGAGGCGCAGATCACCGGTTCAACCGGAATTCTCGAAGGGAAAAGTGGTGCCGCTTGCAGGACTCGAACCTGCGACCCCATCATTACGAATGATGTGCTCTACCACCTGAGCTAAAGCGGCGTACCGTTTCGCGCGGGGGCTCAAAGCCAGGCCGCACGCACGGGATGCTGGCAATTAGCCTGATTGCCGGCCGATTTCAAGCGACCATGCGCGCGCGCCCGGTTTTTTTGGGTCTACAGCGCCAGACGCGCCCGCGCCGCCTTGTATTCGCTCTCCAGCCGATCGACGAGATCGGAGACCGGGCCGATCTTCTTGACCGCGCCGATGCCCTGGCCGCAGCCCCAGATGTCTTTCCAGGCCTTGGCGCCCGAGGTGGCGCCGTCGAAGTTCATCTTCGACGGATCGGCTTCGGGCAGATTGTCGGGGTCGAGGCCGGAGGCGGCGATCGAGGGCTTGAGGTAATTGCCGGGAATGCCGGTGAAATAGTTCGAATAGACGATGTCCTTGGCGGTCGAATCGACGATCATCTGCTTGTAGGCGTCGACCGCGCGGGCTTCATTGGTGGCGATGAAGGGCGAGCCGATATAGGCCATATCGGCGCCCATCGCCTCGGCCGCCAGCACCGCGCCGCCGGTGGAGATCGAGCCGGACAGGAGCAGCGGGCCGTCGAACCATTCGCGGATTTCCTGGATGAGCGCAAAGGGCGAGAGCGGGCCGGCATGGCCGCCGGCGCCGGCGGCGACCGCGATCAGCCCGTCGGCGCCCTTGTTGATGGCCGAATGGGCGTGGCGGTTGTTGATGATGTCGTGCAGCACGATGCCGCCATAGGAATGGATCGCCGCATTGACCTCGGGCACCGCGCCGAGCGAGGAGATCACCACCGGCACCTTGTATTTGACGCACATGGTGAGATCGTGCTCGAGCCGCGTGTTGGAGCGGTGGACGATCTGGTTGACGGCGAAGGGGGCGGCCGGGCGGTCCGGGTTCTTGGCGTTGTGGTCGGCGAGGCCTTCGGTGATCTCCGCCAGCCATTCGTCGAGCTGCGCCTCGGGCCGTGCGTTGAGCGCCGGGAACGAGCCCATCACGCCCGCCTTGCACTGGGCCAGGACCAGCGGCGGATGCGAGATGATGAACAGGGGCGCGGCCACCACGGGAAGCCGGAAATTGTCCTTGAGGATGGCGGGAAGGGTCATGGGGCCTCGCAGGTCTCGGATGACGTTTACGCAAACGTCAATCCCCATAGCAGAGCCGGCCGGCGCTGAAAAGGCTGCGTCCTGCGCCGCCGGCGGCCTCCGCCCTGGGGCCTGCCTGCGCTGTGTGCTTGAGTTTTGCCGGGTTAGCGGATACGCAGATGAAAACCGCGGCGACCCGCGGCCGGCGGCGCCCGACCGCCGGAGCGCGAGATTGGCCCGTTGGCGTGGGCCCGACCGCGCGGGCATGGAGACAGACATTTGACCGGCATGGAAGCGGCTATTCGCGGGGCACTGGAGAAGGCGGGGATTCCCGGCGCGCAGGCGCGGCGACGGATCTATGATTCGGCCCGCGGCGCGCTCGACCGCAGCCTCGAGCGCCAGGGCATCGCCGATGCCCAGCAGATCGCCGAGCACCGGCGCCGGCTGGAGGTGCTGATCGCCGGCATCGAGGCGGAATGGACGCCGCCGGATGAGGCCGACGCGGTGTCCCCGGCAGAGCGACCCGATCCCTCTCCAGCCGCTCCGGTGGTTGCCCCTCCCTCGGTCGATCCGGAGCCGCGCGGGCCCGGACCGGTCGCCGCCCGCGGCCCAGCCGACCCCTCCTGGTCCGAACCGGCCTGGCCCGAAGCGGCGCCCCGCGCGCGCGCCGCCGGCATGGCCGCTCCTTCGGTGGACCCCCACGCGGCTGCGCCGC
>NZ_JRJG01000013.1 GCF_000759435.1 Hoeflea sp. BAL378 | reverse complement strand
CCCCCCTCTGTCACTTCGTGACATCTCCCCCGCAAGGGGGGAGATTACCTGTCCGCAATATCGTGCCTACCTCCCCGGCCTACCCGTCTTGCCGGGTCGGCGTTTCTGCCGCGCCGCGTCGGCCGGGTCCTCGTAGCTTCCCGCGCCGGGCTTGGCGCGCTTGAGCACCGGATCGGCTTGTTTCTGCGGCTCATTGCCGGGCAGCGGCTTTTCGGTGCGGCGCACGGTCATCTCGTCGAGATCGTTCTTGCGGAAATAGGAGGCCGGTTTCTCGAGATCGGTGCCGGGGCCCATGTTGTCGAGCGTCGGCTTCTGGAAATAGCTCGATTCGCGGTTGCGCATTATGTCCGGGTTGGGCTCCTTGCTCGGGCCCCGCTGCGGCTTGCCGGTGGCCGCGGCCTTGCGGCTGGCCCTGGTGTTCTCGATGCCCGAATCGCGCGACATCGGGTCGTCCATCAGGTCGAGCTCGACGGCCTTCAGGCGCTTGATCTCGTCGCGCAACCGCGCGGCGGTCTCGAAGTCGAGATTGGCGGCGGAATCGCGCATCTGCTTCTCGAGCGCTTCGAGATGCGCCTTGAGGTTGGAGCCGACCAGCGCGCCCTCGCCGCCGGCATTGGCCTTGCCCCCAGGGATGGCGATCGAGGCGCGGACATGGTCGCGCTCGTAGACCGAATCGAGAATGTCGGAGATATGCGCCTTGACCGATTCAGGCGTGATACCGTGGGCTTCATTGTACTCGGCCTGCTTGGCGCGGCGGCGCGAGGTCTCCTCCATCGCCCGCTCCATCGAGCCGGTGATCTTGTCGGCATAGAGGATCACCTTTCCGTCGACATTACGGGCGGCGCGGCCGATGGTCTGGATCAGCGAGGTCTCGGAGCGCAGGAAGCCCTCCTTGTCGGCGTCGAGGATCGCCACCAGCCCGCATTCGGGGATGTCGAGGCCCTCGCGCAACAGGTTGATGCCGACCAGCACGTCGAAGGCGCCCAATCGCAGGTCGCGGATGATCTCGATGCGCTCCAGCGTGTCGATGTCGGAATGCATGTAGCGCACGCGCACCCCCTGCTCGTGCAGGTATTCGGTCAGGTCCTCGGCCATGCGCTTGGTCAGCACCGTGCAGAGCGTGCGGTAGCCGGCCTGCGCGGTGGCGCGGATCTCGCCGAGCACGTCGTCGACCTGGGCGCGCGCCGGGCGCACCTCGACCGGCGGGTCGATCAGCCCGGTGGGGCGGATCACCTGTTCGGCGAAGACGCCGCCCGCCTGCTCCATCTCCCAATTTCCGGGCGTGGCCGAGACGGCGATGGTCGAGGGCCGCATCGCGTCCCATTCCTCGAAGCGCAGCGGCCGGTTGTCGAGGCAGGAGGGCAGACGGAAACCGTATTCGGCCAGCGTCGCCTTGCGGCGGAAGTCGCCCCGGTACATGCCGCCGATCTGCGGGACCGAGACATGGCTCTCGTCGATGAACAGCAGCGCATTGTCGGGGATGTATTCGAACAGCGTCGGCGGCGGTTCGCCGGGTGCGCGGCCGGTCAGGTAGCGCGAATAGTTCTCGATGCCCTGGCAGACGCCGGTGGCCTCGAGCATCTCGAGGTCGAAGCGGGTGCGCTGCTCGAGCCGCTGCGCCTCGAGCAGGCGGCCGGAGGATTCGAGCTCGGCCAGGCGGTGCTTAAGCTCCTCGCGGATGTGCTTGGTCGCCTGGTTGAGCGTCGGCCGCGGCGTCACATAATGCGAATTGGCGTAGATCTTGACGCTCTTGAGGTCGCCGGTCTTCTGCCCGGTGAGCGGGTCGAACTCGGCGATGCTCTCGATCTCGTCGCCGAACAAAGTGATCCGCCAGGCCATGTCTTCCAAGTGGGCCGGGAACAGCTCGATCGTGTCGCCGCGCACCCGGAACGAGCCGCGCTGGAAATCCATGTCGCGGCGCTTGTACTGCTGCGCCACCAGGTCGGCCAGCAATTGCCGCTGGTCGATGCGGTCGCCCACCTGCATCTGGAAGGTCATGGCGGTGTAGGTCTCGACCGAGCCGATACCGTAGATGCAGGAGACCGAAGCGACGATGATGACGTCGTCGCGCTCCATCAGCGCCCGCGTCGCCGAGTGGCGCATCCGGTCGATCTGCTCGTTGATGGTTGATTCCTTCTCGATGAAGGTGTCGGTGCGCGGGACATAGGCCTCGGGCTGGTAGTAGTCGTAATAGGAGACGAAATACTCGACCGCGTTGTCGGGGAAGAAGTTCTTGAACTCGGAATAGAGCTGCGCCGCCAGCGTCTTGTTGGGCGCGAGGATCACGGCGGGCCGCTGGGTCTCCTCAATCACCTTGGCCATGGTGAAAGTCTTGCCCGAGCCGGTGACGCCCAAAAGCACCTGGTTGCGCTCGTTCTCGTTCGCGCCGGCGACCAGATCGGCGATGGCGGTGGGCTGGTCGCCCGCGGGCTTGTAGCCGGTGACCATGCGGAGCGGCACGCCGCCTTCGGATTTCTCCGGCCGCGCCGGCCGGTGCGGGGTCCAGGTCTTGCCGTTCTTGAACAGCGGGTTGCCGGATTCGATCAGGTCCGAGAGCGCCTGCACGGTGGCGGTGTTGGCGCTGGTGGCGCCCGAGGCCTCCGCCTCCTCCACCGAGATGTCGAGCCCGGCCACGGCGTTGAGCCCGGCGGCGGCGCGGGCGCGCGGATCGTTGGAACTGCCGATGGAGGTGCCGCGGGCGGTCTTCTTGCTGGAGGCCGCCTCGGCGCCGGGCTTCGACCGGTCCTCGGTCTTGCCGGCCTTCAGCCGGTGCTTGCCCGCCTTGGACCGCAGGTCGCGGTTCTCCGCCTGGCGCCGCGCCTTGACGGCGTCGAGCTCGGCCTCCTTCGCCAGGTCCGCGGCCCAGCCGGCGATCGAGCCCGGCGCGGACGCCGGCGCGCCCGACAGCGGCCGCTGCGGCGCTTCCTCGAAACCGCCGAAGCCGGCGTCATCGGAAGGGAGCCCGTCAGGGCGGGAGGTTTTCGCGGGGGATTTTGCCATGGCCACAATATGGGCGGAGTCGATGGCGAAAGGAAGGGGCGACCGGACAAATGCAGATCCCTGAATGCGCCATGCTGACAGCAGATGTCAGCATGTTTCAGGCTGCGCGCGGCCGGCGCGCGTCGGCGACGGTCGGGACGCATTCGCGCCGTCCTTTCCGTGCGGGTCGAAGGCGAGATCGCGCCGGCGCCGGATTGAGGGGCGCGAACCGCCGTGGTAACAGCTAAAAAACCCATCTGGGCTTCGGCGGAGGGTATGTTAATAAATGTTAAGGACCATGCGGCCGCCAGGGTCTAGGTTGATCCCGGCGCACGGTTTGTTTTGAGCGAAAAGAGCTAATGGACACAACACTTTCGGCCCCCCTGATTTTCCTCGATTCCGATGCGCTGGTGAGCGGATGGAGCGAGGGCGCGACGCGGCTGCTTGGCTGGAAGGCCGAGGATGTCATCGGCCGCCCGTTCAGCGAGATCTATGACGACCGGGGCTTCTTCGTCAGCGCGAGCGGGCCGGTGGACCTTGATTCGGTCTCCGTGCCGACGCCCGACCAGGGCCGCGTGGTGGCGCTGCGCAGCTCGCAGATCACCCATCTGCTGGAACGGCTCGACCTGACCATGACCAATGCCGACATCATCGGCGCCTGGAACTGGGACGTGTCCGAAGACAAGATCTTCGCCGACAGCCGCTTCGCCAGGAACCTGGGCCTCAGCCGCGAGCAGGCCGAAAAGGGCATGCCGCTCGAGGAGTTCCTCAACCGGATCCATGATGACGAGCGGGCGCGGGTGGCGTCCGACATCGTCCGCACCATCGAATCGGGCAGCGCCTATATGAGCGAGTTCCGCCTGCGCCGGCCCGATGGCTCGCTGTCGCACGTGCTGGCCCAGGGCAAGCTGGTCAAGGGCACGGACGGCAAGCCCGACCGCTTCCCGGGCGTGTTGTTCGACGTCACCGCCCGCCGCAAGGCGGAACTCGATGCGGCGGCGCAGCGCGAGCGCTACCGCAACCTGTTCCAGAATCTTGAATCCGGGTTCTGCGTCATCCGCATGATCTGGGACGAGGACGGCAATCCGGTCGACTATGAATTCGTCGAGGCCAACAACGCCTTCACCCGGCACAGCGGCATCGAAGATCCGATCGGCAAATGGATCCGCCGCGACATCGCCCCTGGCCACGAGCAGCACTGGTTCGATCTCTACGGCAATGTCGCGCGCACCGGAGAGCCGGTCCACACCGAGTATCCGGCGAGCGAACTCGACGACCGCTGGTTCCAGGTTCAGGCCTTTCCGATCGACGGCGTCGGCAGCGACAATGTCGCCGTGCTGTTCACCGATGCGACCGCCAGCAAGACGGCGGAACTGGCGCTCAAGGCGAGCGAGGAGGAATTCCGCACGCTGTCGCAGTCGCTGCTCAACCACATCTGGACCGCCGGGCCGGACGGCAGGATCGAGTGGCTCAACGACCAGGTTCTGACCTACAGCGGACAGACCATGGAGGCGCTCAAGGGCGAGGGCTGGACCGCCATCGTGCATCCCGACGATCTGCCCGACGCGGCCACGGCCTGGATGGAGGCGGTGCAGACCGGCGAGGTCTACCAGACGGAGTTCCGCATCCGCCGCCATGACGGCGCCTATCGCTGGCACGTCGTCCGCGCCACGCCGGTGCGCGACGAGGCCGGCCAGGTGCGGCGCTGGGTCGGCAGCAACACCGACATCGAGCACGCCAAGCTCAACGAGGCGGCGCTGGCCGATCTCAACGCCAACCTGGAGCACCGCATCGCCGAGCGGACCGAGGAACTGCTGCAGTCGCAGAAGGCGCTGCAGCAGTCGCAGAAACTCGAGACCATCGGCAAGCTGACCGGCGGCGTCGCCCATGACTTCAACAACCTGCTGCAGGTCGTAGCCGGAAACCTGCAGCTCCTGGCCAAGGACGTGGCCGGCAACGAGCGCGGCGAAAAGCGGGTGAACAACGCGCTGGCCGGCGTCGACCGCGGCGCCAAGCTGGCGAGCCAGTTGCTGGCCTTCAGCCGGCGCCAGCCGCTGGAGCCGAAGGTGATCAATGTCAGCCGGTTCATCCACGGCATGGAGGACCTGCTGCGCCGCTCCATCGGCGAGACCATCGGCATCGAGGTGGTTGTCGCCGAGGGGCTGTGGAACACCTCGGCCGACCCGACCCAGGTCGAGAACGCGCTGCTCAACCTCGCCATCAACGCCCGCGACGCGATGGACGGCGCCGGCAAGCTGACGATCGAGGCCACCAATGCCCGGCTCGACGACACCTACACCTCGGCCTTCGAGGATGTCAGCAGCGGCGAATATGTCCTGCTCGCGGTGACCGACACCGGCTCCGGCATGGATCCCGACACGCTCGACCAGGTGTTCGAGCCGTTCTTCTCGACCAAGCCCGAAGGCAAGGGCACCGGCCTCGGCCTGTCGATGGTCTACGGCTTCGTCAAGCAGTCGGGCGGCCATATCAACATCTACAGCGAGCCGGGACACGGCACCACGGTCAAGCTCTATCTGCCGCGCGTGCTCGGCGAGGAGGAGACGGAGGAGACGGTCGTCACCGGCCCGGCCAAGGGCGGCACCGAGACCATCCTGGTGGTGGAGGACGACGACGACGTGCGTGCCACCGTGGTGGCGACGCTCACCGACCTCGGCTACCGGGTGCTGACCGCGCGCGACGCCCAGAACGGGCTCGCCGTCATCGAAAGCGGCGTGAAGGTGGACGTGCTGTTCACCGACGTGGTGATGCCCGGCAAGCTGAAGAGCCCGGAAATGGCCAAGCTCGCCCGGGCCAGGAACCCGGAACTGGTGGTGCTGTTCACCTCCGGCTACACCGAGAATTCCATCGTCCATGGCGGCAAGCTCGACGCCGGCGTCGAACTCCTGTCCAAGCCCTACACCCGCGAGGCGCTCGACGGCCGCATCCGCCATCTGATCGCCAACCAGAGGCAGCGGCTGCACGCCGTGGCCCCGGGCTTCGGCGCCGGAGCGGCGGCGCCCGCAGCCAGCGGCCCGGGACTCCCCGCGACCGGGACGCGCAAGCGCACGGTGCTGCTGGTCGAGGACGAGGCGCTGATCCGCGTCAACACCGCCGACATCCTGGGCGACATGGGCTATGCCGTGATCGAGGCGGGAACGGCCGCCGAGGCGCTCGTGGCGGCGGAAGCCCAGGACTTCGACATCCTGGTCACCGATGTCGGCCTGCCGGACATGAAGGGCGGCGAACTGGCGAGCCGCGTGCGGCGGCTGAGGCCCGGCGTCGGCATCGTCTTCGCCACCGGCGAAAGCCAGATCCCCGACGGCGCCGCCGACGGCGCGGTGCTCCTGACCAAGCCCTATTCCGACGAATCGCTGAAAGCGGTGCTGGACCGGATGCGGTAGGGGGCGACCTCTCTCACATCAGTGAAAGACACGCGCCGCTTGCCCGGGGGTGAGCGGCGGATGCGCGCCATCGCCGCCCACGGGCGTCGCGGCGGCCGGCGGCCACGCCATGGGTCCTTGCGCGCCCAGAGGACGCCCGAAGGAACGGCGGAGGCCATCGGGCCGGCGCGACCAGGCGATGACTCTCGGGCGCTAAGACTTTTTAAAGCATGGCGAACTACAATCGCAGGTAGATTTCTCATGCCGAAACTTTTTTCATCGCCGGATTGCCTGCCCGATGGTCAGCATTCACACAAACCGCACCGCCATGACCGCGCTCTCGACGCTGAGGCTGATCGACGCGCAGATGGAAACGACGATGAAGCGCATCTCGACCGGGCTCAGGATCAATGACGCGTCCGACAATGCCGCCTACTGGTCGACCGCCACCACCCTGCGCTCCGACATCAAGGCCAAGAGCGCCGTCGTCGACACGCTGGGCCTGTCGCGCGCCATGACCGATATCGCCGGCGCCGGCATGAGCCAGGCGGTGGACCTCGTCGCCGAGATCAAGGCCAGGCTGGTGATGGCCAGCGAACCCGGCGTCGACAAGACCAAGATCAACAAGGAACTGGACGAGCTCAAGGCGCAACTGGCCAATGTCGCGCAGAGCTCGTCGTTCAATGGCCAGAACTGGCTCTACGGCTCGCCCGGCACCGTCAGCATGCCGGCCTCGATCAAGAACTATGGCGGCTTCACCAGCGTCGGCTACATCGAGATCGACACCGGCCAGACGACGCTGATCGATCCTGGCGACGACAGCGCCGGGCTGCTGACCAGGGATCACAGCGTGACAACCGCGGGCGGGGCCGCGGAAACCTTCTACCTGCTCGGGTCGGGGACTTCGGGGACGGCGAAGCAGATCACGCTCGACGCCACCACCACGGCCGACGAACTGAGCGGCATGGTGCAGGCCATGGACGAGATGGAACAGGAGCTGATCGACGCCAATGCCTTGCTCGGGGTCAAGGCCAAGGGCATCGAACGGCAGGAAGCCTTCACCAAGACCCTGATCGACGTCTCCAGGAAGGCGCTCGGCCGGCTGGTGGACGCCGACATGGCCGAGGAATCAACCCGGCTCAAGGCTCTGCAGGTGCAGAAACAGCTTGCGATCCAGTCGCTGTCGATCGCCAATTCCCAGGCCGACATGATCCTGCAGCTCTTCAGGTAGCGGAACGGGACACCACCGGCAGAGACCTCACTGCTCCAGCAGCTCTTCCAGATAATGCTCGCCGATGCCGAACAGCGTCTTGATCTCGGCGATCTGGCCCAGCACCGCGGCGCGGTCGCGGCCCTGGCGGCCGTCCTTTTCGGCGACGATCAGGTTGTTTTTGGGCGTGTGCGCGTCGGAGACGAATTCGAACACGCGGGTGCGGTAGCCGTGGAGCTCGAGCAGCAGGGCGCGCAGCGTGTCGGTGATCATCTCGGCCTGGCGCTCGAGAAAGATGCCGTGCCGGAGCAGCGGTTCGAGCCGGCTGTCCGCCTGCCCCGCCTCCATCTGCCGGCGGATCTGCTTGTGGCAGCAGGGCGCCACCGCGATCAGCGCGGCGCCGGCGCGGATGCCCTGGAAGATGGCGTCGTCGGTGGCGGTGTCGCAGGCATGCAGCGCGATCACCGCATCCGCGCCCGAAGCGTCGAACTCCATGATCGTTCCGGCCTCGAAGCGCAGGCCGGCAAACCCCGAAGCCTTCGCCGTGGCGTTGCCGTCCGCGACCAGCGGCGCGCGCAGCTCGACGCCGACGATGCGGACGGGCCGGTTGACGACGGTGGCGAGGTAATCATAGAGCGCGAAATCGAGATAGCCCTTGCCCGCGCCCATATCGACGATCAGCGGCGGCTCGGACCTCAGCCCGGCGATCAGCGGCGCGAAGATCTCCACCATCTTGTTGATCTGGCGGAACTTGTCCTGCGCGTCATGGCGGATCTGGCCGTTCTTGCCGGCAAGGCCGAGGGCCACGAGCCACGGCTTGCCGGTTTCCGTGAGCGGCCGGTTCTTGGCGCGGTTGTGCTCGGTCGAGGGCGCGGCGCGGCCCTCCGCCTCGGTGCGCTTCAGGCGCTGCTTTGCGCCGTTGCGCTCGAACATCAGGTCAAATCCCGTGGTCGAAAGCTGGGCGCTGCGGAACTCCTCAGCCAGGCCCGCGCGTAAAGACGCCAGCGCCTCGGCTTCCTCGTAATTCTTGATCGTGTCGCGGGTCTTGTACTTGTAGGTGAAGGAATACCGGTCGCCCGCCTTGGTGGCGATCTTCTTGACCTCGACCGACTTCAGCTCCGCCTCCGGGCCGTGATAGCCGCCGAGCTTGAGGCGGATCAGCGATCCTTCGGCGAAAGCCTCGCGCGTGGCGTCGAGCAGCTCTGCAATGCGGTCGGGCGGGGTCACGGGCGGTCCTTCGGGGGTTGGCGGGCGGGATTTCGGGCAATTCCGCGGCGGCGGGTTCCTTCTACCCGCGCGGGGCCGCGATGCAAACTACCCGCGCGGGGCCGCGATGCAAACCGAATTCCCGGCGTGGCGGGGAACGGGAGGCGCCGAATGCCTGCGGGCACAACGGACACCGTCCTGCATTATGCGGCGCCGCGCCCTTGGAGACTGCTGGGGCCGGAATTGCGCAGGCATGGCCGCACGGATATGTTCCCTTGATGACGATGTCGCTTTTCGATCTGAGCGTGCCGACGTTCCTGCAGACGGTGCGCGCAATCGGCGCCTGTCTCGACAAGGCCGTCGCTCATTGCTCCGCGACCGGGAGAGAGCCTGACGACTTGGTCGAGGCACGCCTGTACCCGGATATGGCTCCCTTCTTCTTTCAGATCGAATGCGTGGACAATTACTCGGTCTGGGGACTGGACGCGCTGAAGCGGGGCCGCCTTCAACCCGCCGGACCTTGTCGGAGCGGTCCCCTTCAGCGCCTTGCGGAAACGGATCTCCGATACCGAGGCAGCCCTGGCGGACTTCACGCCAGACGAGGTCAACGCCTGGTCGGGCAAGAAACTCGACATCCGGATCCATGTCGATCCGCAGACGACGTCATTTACCGCGGAGACGTATCTCCTGTCGTTTCTCATGCCGAATTTCTACTTCCACGCCGTCACCGCCTACGACATCCTTCGTACGCAAGGCGTGCCGGTCGGAAAAAAGGATTTCGAGGGCCAACTCCGCGCCCTCTCGCCGTTGTAGGCGCTCATCCCTTCGGTATCGCAGGCAGTCTGCCCCCGGGCGCGGAGAGCCGCGGGCGCCGGTTGAACGTGCCCGTGCCCGGACGCCGCTCGCCAGCTCACGGGCTTGGTCTTGTCAGCGGGCCGCCAGGATCTTCGGCACCTTGTTCAGCCGGAGGCGATGGGCGTCCGGCATGCCCTTGCCCAGCAGCGGGCGGAGATAGAGCCGGAAGTCGTCGGTCACGTCGTGCCCGGAGGCCGAGATGAAATTGTCGGGCATGGTCCGGGTCTTGCCGGCGACCAGTTCCAGCGGGACCAGTTCGTAGTCGACCGAATAATGCCCGGTGCGCTTGATCGTCACCGATCCGTCGCGGTCGCCGAACATACCATACTGGACCGCCTTCTCGCCCACCTCGCGGGCTTCGTTCTGGTCCACATCCGACACGCATCCGACGAAGCTGCGCTGGATATAGCCGAGCGTGTCGCCCCGGACCCGCGTGATCTGCAGGTCCTCCCTGACCCTCTGCGTCAGGAGATCGGCCAGGGCGCCGCTGCCCGACAGTTGCAGATTGCCATGGGCGTCCCGTTCGACCTCTTTCGCCAGACTGGCGATGATCGGCTGGCCCGAGCCGTCATGGATGCCCTCGCTGACGGCAACGACGCAGCGGCCGAGCCGGTCATAGACCTGCTTGACGTCGCTGAGGAACCGGCCGACCTCGAAGGTCCGCTCGGGCATGTAGATGAGATGGGGCCCATCATCGGAGAATTTCTTGCCCAGCGCCGAGGCGGCGGTGAGAAAGCCCGCATGCCGCCCCATGACGACGCCGATATAGACGCCGGGAAGCGCCGCATTGTCGAGATTGATACCCATGAAGGCCTGCGCCACATAGCGCGCGGCCGAGGGGAAGCCCGGCGTATGGTCGTTCTCGACCAGGTCGTTGTCGATGGTCTTGGGAATGTGGATGCAGCGCAGGTCGTAGTCCGCCCTGCGCGCCTCGTCGTTGACGATGCGGACGGTGTCCGAGGAATCATTGCCGCCGATGTAGAAGAAATAGCCGATCTCGTGCGCGCGCAGGACCTTGAATATCTCCTGGCAGTATTTCAGGTCCGGCTTGTCGCGCGTCGAGCCGAGCGCCGAGGACGGGGTATTGGCGACCATCTCCAGATTGTGGGTGGTCTCCTGGGTGAGATCGTAGAAATCCTCGTCGAGGATTCCGCGCACGCCGTGGACCGCGCCGTAGATCAGCTCGACCTTGCGGAACTTGCGCGATTCCAGGACCGCCCCCACCATGGACTGGTTGATGACCGCCGTCGGACCACCTCCCTGGGCGACCAGTACCTTGCCGTGAAACACGAAGATGCCCTCCTGCACTTGGATCTCTAGACTGGCACCAATGGTGGTCCCCGAACAAGCGCTTAATTGGGCGCTCGGGGGGATTGGAGCGGACTCGCCCGGCAGATCGCAACAATCCGCTGGCCGTGATCTCGCCGTCCGCCGCCCCCCTGGCGCCAGGCGCCCAGGTCTGCCGTCACCGCATGAACCGGAACCAGCGCGCGAGGTTGAGGAGGCTCATGAGCGCGGCGGCGACATAGGTGAGTGCTGCGGCGCGGAGCACGCTGCTGGCGCCCTTGAGATCGTCGTCACTGAGATAGTTGCCCTCGCGCAGGATCGGCAGCGCCTTGTTGAAGCTCGCGTCATATTCGACCGGCAGCGTCACCAGATGCACGAGCACCCGCACGCTCAAAAGCCCGATGCCGATCGCCGCCAGGGCGAGCATGGCCGCGGGCGCGCGCAGCGCGATGGCGAGGATCGGCGCGGCGATGAAGAAGATCGAGGCGATGCGGTCGGTGGCGATGGCGAAGGAGGCCAGCTTCTGCCTGAGCGCCAGCCCCCGCTCGCCGCGCTGGTGCTGCAGCGCGTGGCCGACCTCGTGGGCGGCGACCGCCACGGCGGTGAGGCTCGCCCCGTCATGATTGGCCCGGGACAGCCGCACCGTGCGGCTTTCGGGGTCGTAGTGGTCGCCCGCCTCGGTCACCTCGACGCCGACGCCCTCGAGCGCCAGCCGCTCGACCAGGTGCCGCGCCATCTCGCCGCCGGTGCCGGGAAAATCCGGCCGCTCGGCGCTGTGCTTGCGCAGGGTGTGGCCGACCCAGAACTGCGGCCCGTAGACCAGCGCCAGCGCAGCGAGCAGCGCGATGATGCCGAGGAAGGCCATGTCAGGACGAGAGTGTGCGGGATACGGTCATGGCTGATAGATAGGGTGCGGCGCGGGCGCGGCAAAGGGCATGACCCGCGGAATCGGGCCGCAGCGGCGTCCCTGCGGCGCAAGTCGCGGCCGGACAAAGCGCCGTTCCGGGTTGACGAGGCCGCCAATGTGGCATTCGATGGCCCGATGCTCCGGAACCGCGCCGCGCCGGTCCGCCCCATGGGCCGACCGCCTGGCAGTCTTAAAAGGACCACGCCGATGTCCCGCCTGCTCCCTGCCCTCGCCTCCGCCGCGCTGATCGCGCTCTCGCCCCTGCCCACCTTCGCCCAGGAAGCGGCGATCTATTCGTCGATGGATGCGGTGCATCCGGTCTGGGCGAAAGAGGCGATGGTCTCGGTCCAGGAGAAGGTGGCGGCGGAGGTCGGGCTCCAGGTGCTGAAGGACGGCGGCAACGCGGTCGATGCCGGCGTCGCCGTGGCGCTGGCGCTGGCCGTCACCCTGCCCCGCGCCGGAAACCTCGGCGGCGGCGGCTTCATGCTGGTGCATGACGCCAAGAGCGGCGAGACCAAGGCGATCGACTACCGCGAGATGGCGCCCGCGAGCGCCACCCGCGACATGTATCTCGACGCCGAGGGCAATGCCGACAGCACGCTGTCGCGCTATCACGGCCTCGCCGTCGGCGTGCCCGGCACCGTGGCCGGGATGCAGATGGCGCTCGAGACCTATGGCACGATGACGCTGGCCCAGGCCGCGGCACCCGCGATCCGGCTCGCCGAGGAGGGCATCACCGTGACGGCCGACCTCGCCGACAGCCTGAAGGCGCTCGAAAAGCGGCTCAAGGCCTGGCCGGCCTCTGCCGAGATCTTCTACAAGCCCGACGGCGGCTTCTACGAGCCCGGCGACGTGCTCAGGCAGCCCGATCTCGCCGCGACGCTGAAGAAGATCGCCGAACTGGGTCCGGACGGCTTCTACAAGGGCGCCGTCGCCGAGGCCATCGTCGCCTCGGTCAAGGACGCCGGCGGATCGATAAGCCTCGAGGACCTGGCGGGCTACAAGGCGGTGATCCGCGAGCCGGTGCGCGGCAGCTACCGCGGCTACGACATCGTCTCGATGCCGCCGCCGAGCTCGGGCGGCGTCCACATCATCGAGATCCTCAACGTGCTGGAGGACTATCCGATCGGCTTCCTCGGGCACAATTCCTCGGAAACCATCCACCTGATGGCGGAAGCGATGAAGCGGGCCTATGCCGACCGCTCGGAATATCTGGGCGACCCGGATTTCAACGACGTGCCGGTCGCAGCACT
Source organism: Hoeflea sp. BAL378 (assembly GCF_000759435.1). Classification (GTDB taxonomy): domain Bacteria; phylum Pseudomonadota; class Alphaproteobacteria; order Rhizobiales; family Rhizobiaceae; genus Hoeflea. The sequence continues at coordinate 61,536 of NZ_JRJG01000013.1, read as the reverse complement.
CACCTCGAAGGCCTATGCGGCGAAGATCCGCGAGGGCATCAGCTTGAACCGCGCCACGCCCTCGGCCTCGATCAAGCCGGGGGATCTGGCGCCCTACGAGAGCGACCAGACCACCCATTTCTCCATCGTCGACAAGGACGGCAACGCGGTCTCCAACACCTACACGCTGAATTTCTCCTATGGCTCGGGGATCACCGCCAAGGGCGCGGGCGTGCTGCTCAACAACGAGATGGACGATTTCTCCGCCAAGCCGGGCGTTCCCAACGCCTACGGCCTGATTGGCGGCGAGGCGAACGCGGTTGCGCCGGCCAAGCGGCCGCTGTCCTCAATGAGCCCGACGATCGTGCTCAAGGACGGCAAGCCCTATCTCGTCACCGGCAGCCCCGGCGGCTCGCGCATCATCACCACCACGCTGCAGATGATCTCCAACATGATCGACCACAAGATGAACGTGGCCGAGGCGACGCATGCATCGCGCATCCACCACCAGTGGCTGCCCGACGAGATCCGCGTCGAGGACGGCGGGCTGAGCCGCGACACGGTGGCCGCGCTCGAGGCCAAGGGCCACACGATCGCGGTCGGCAGCGTCATGGGCTCGACCCAGTCGATCCATGTCGACGCCGACAACGGCCTGCTGCTCGGCGCCTCGGACCCGCGCCAGACCGGCTCGGCGACGGTGGGGTACTAAAGGTCGGGCAATTCGGGGACAGTTTACTTTATGCGCGAAGTTCGGGGACAGTTTACTTTTTCGCGTACAGGTTGAATGTTCTCCAACAGCTTGTCATGCGCGAAAAAGTAAACTGTCCCCGGCCCTCCCTTGACGCCGGCCCCGAAATATCCGCAGGGATTTCCGTTGCATCCCGCTCCCGGAATCCCGCGCCCATGACACTCTCGCCCTTCGCCATCAAATGGCTGCCGGTCCTGCTGCTGGCGGCCTCGAACATCTTCATGACCTTCGCCTGGTACGGCCATCTCAAGTTCAAGTCGACGCCGCTCCTGATCGTGATCGGCGTCTCCTGGGGCATCGCCTTCTTCGAGTACTGCCTGGCCGTGCCCGCCAACCGCATCGGCCACGCGGTCTGGTCGGCGGCCGAGCTCAAGACCATGCAGGAAGTGATCACGCTGATCGTCTTCGCCGGCTTCTCGGTCATCGTGCTCAAGGAGCCGCTCGGCTGGAACCATCTGGGCGGCTTCGCGCTGATCGCCGCCGGCGCCGCGTTGATCTTCAGGGGATAGGCATATCGGGGACAGTTTACTTTTCCCGCGAAAGCGAGGTGCTCCACAGCATCCGGTGAAAAGTAAACTGTCCCCGACCTCAGCCGACCTAGCTCCTGCCGGGCCGCGCCACGGCCAGCCAGGCCTGGCCCAGCACCAGCGGCGCAAGGCTCGCCGCGAAGGCCAGCGCCAGGCCCTGCGGGCCGGGGCTCGGCAATCCCAAGAGGTCCGCCAGCGCCGGCAGCCACAGCGCCAGGCCGACAAGCCCGAGGCAGAGCACGAGCGCGCCCCAGACATAGAGGTTGCGGGTGACCTCGTTGTTGAACAGGCCCGACCCGGGGTCGCGCATGGTGAACACGTTCCACAACTGCGCCAGCGCCAGCGTCACGAAGGCCACGGTGACGGCGGCGCCGGGCTCGAGCCCGAGCCAGGACAGCGCCAGCAGGAAGGCGCCGAGCGTGGCGAGCGTGATCAGGCCCCCGAGCACGCCGATCAGCATCCAGCGCGCCCCGTCCAGGATCGAATCCTGGGGGTCGCGCGGCGGCTTGCGCATGACGCTGTCGTCGCCGCGGCCGAGCCCCAGTGCGAAGGCCGGAAACACGTCGGTGATCAGGTTGAGGAACAGGATCTGCAGCGGCAGCAGCGGCATCGGCAGGCCGACGCCGACGGCGAGGCCGACCACCAGCACCTCGCTGACATTGCAGCTCATCAGATAGACCACGAACTTGCGGATATTGTCGAAGATCACCCGGCCCTGACGCATGGCCGAGAGGATGGTGGCGAACTTGTCGTCGCGCAGCACCATGTGCGCGGCTTCCTGGGCCACCTGGGTGCCGCGCTTGCCCATGGCGATGCCGATGTCGGCCTTCTTCAGCGCCGGCGCGTCGTTGACGCCGTCGCCGGTCATTGCCACCACATGGCCGGCCTTCTGGAAGATCGAGACAAGCACGAGCTTGGTTTCCGGCGCGACCCGGGCGAACACGTCGGCCGACAGCACCCGCTCGCGCAGCTCTGCGCTCACCGTGTCCGGATCAACGCCGATGAGCTCGCTGCCCTCGATCACCGTCAATACGCCGTCGCCGAGCCCCGCCTGCCTTGCGATGGCGGCCGCCGTGTCGGCATGGTCGCCGGTCAGCATGATGACCCGGACCCCGGCCGCCCGGCTCGCAGCGATCGCCGGACGGACATCCTCGCGCACCGGATCGGCCAGGCAGACCAGCCCGACCAGCGTCAGGCCCGCATAGGGAGCGTCGTCCGCCCGCCCGCTGTGCTTCATGGCCAGGCCGAGCAGCCTGAGCCCCTCCGCCGCGGCCTTCGAGCTGCGCGCCTTCCATTGCCGGCGCCCCGCCGCGCCGAGCGGGCGCGGGCCGCCCGGCCCGAGCACAAGGTCGGCGCTGTCGATGACCGATTCCGGCGCGCCCTTGACCGCGACCAGATAGCCGTCGCCCTCGGCATGCACCGTGGCCATCATCTTGGCGAGCGGATCGAAGGCGTGTTCGCAGAGTTCCGGATAGGTCGCGAGCAGGCCCGCATGGGTGAGCCCGGCGGTGGCGGCCGCCTGCAGCAGCGCCAGCTCCATCGGATCTCCCGCCCGGCCATCCTTGCTGCCGTCGCCCAGTTCGGCATTGGTGCACAGCGCCCCGACCCGCACCGCCCAGGCAAGGCCCTCGTCGCGCGCGGGATCGACCGGGCCGCCCTCGCCCGCAAAATGCCGGCCGTCGCCGTCGCCGGAGACCGTGATGTCGCGGCCGTCGAGCAGGTAGCCGACCGCCGTCATTTTGTTTTCGGTCAGCGTCCCGGTCTTGTCGGTGAGGATCACCGTGGTGGCGCCCAGCGTCTCCACCGAAGACAGCCGCGTGATCACCGCGTTGCGCTGGCTCATCCGCCACATGCCGCGCGCCAGCGACAGCGTGGCCACCACCGGCAGCCCTTCGGGCACGGCGGCCACGGCCAGCGCCACGCCGGTCTGGATCATCGCGACCAGGTCATGGCCGCGCAGGATGCCCGCGCCGATGGTCAGCGCGGCGAGCCCGAAGGTGAGCCACACCAGCCGGCGCCCGAGCCGGTCGAGCCGCTTCTCGAGCGGCGCCGCCTCGCTTGCGGCGCTCTGCACCAGGGCGCTGATCCGGCCGATCTCGGTGTTCATGCCGGTGGCGACCACCAGCCCCTCGCCGCTGCCCTGGGTGATCGCGGTTGCCTTGAACGCCATCGAGGTGCGGTCGCCGAGCACGGAATCGCGGCCGGCCGCGCCCGACGACTTGACCACGGGGACGGATTCGCCGGTCAGCACCGATTCGTCGGCCTGCAGGTTGGAGGCCTGGCTGATCCTGAGATCGGCGGTGACCACGTCGCCCGCCTCCAGGATGACGACATCGCCCGGCACCAGCCCGTGCGCGTCGATCATCCGCTCCTGCCCGTCCCGGCGCACCCGCGTGCGGACCTGGGCGATGCGCATCAGCGCTTCCATCGACCGCGCCGCCCGGAGCTCGGTGAAGAAGCCGATCGCCCCGTTCAGCGCCAGCACGACCAGGATGGCGCCCGCCTCGGCGAAGTCGCCGAGCAGGAACGACATCGCCGCCGCCGCCGCCAGCAGCCAGACGATGATGCTGCTGAATTGATGCACAAGGATCGTGAGCGCGCTCTTGGCCTTCTGGCGGCGCAACTGGTTGGGGCCGTGCGTCTCCAGCCGCTCCTGGACCCGGGACGGGCTCAGCCCGGTGGCGGGGTCGGTTCCGAGCCCGGCGGCGACATCGCCGACCGTCTGCGCATGCGCGTCTGTGAAACTCTGGTCTGCCACGGCAACTCCTGGACCTTAGGGACCCGCAAGCACGGCCGGCTGGAGCCCCGGACCCGGCCCGCCGTCAGGCCGGCGGGGCCGTTCCCAGGGCCGCGACGGCCGGCCGGGGGTTACGGCCGGCCCTTCTCCCAGGTGACGTCCTGGCCGAACAGCGGCACGGTGGAGATCGCCATCTTGGCCGAGCCGTCCTGCACCTGCTGGGAATTGACCAGATAGATCAGCGTGTCGTTGGCCTTGTCGTAGATCCGGTGCACCACCAGCGATTTCCAGATCAGCGAGCGCGATTCCTTGAACACCACGTCGCCGTCCTCGTCGAGATCGATGTCGCCGATGCTGATCGGACCGGTCTGCCGGCAGGCGATGGAGGCGTTGGAGGGATCCTCGAACCAGTTGCCCTTCTGCAGCCGGTCGATGACGCCGCGGTCGAAATAGGCGACATGGCAGGTCACGCCCTTGACCTTGGGGTCGCTGACCGCGTCGATCAGGATGTCGTTGCCGAGCCAGTCGACGCCGACCTCGCCGACCTGCTGGGCCATCGCCGGCGCGGCGAGGCTGGAAAGGGCCACGAGGGCGGCCGAGGCCGCGGTGAGGATGCGGGTGCTGATGGACATGGACGGTCTCCTTGCGAGGATCGGCGCGACGCGGAAAGGGAGGATCCGGCGCGCGTGGAAGCTGATGACAAGGATATGGACCCTGACGGTGACAATTGAAAGATTGGATCGCTGCCCGTGCGCCGGATTTGTGCAGCGCGGCAACCGCCCGGCGCAGCCGACGCTTGCCGCTTGGCATCCCGCGCGGCGCGCGCTAGATAGGGATCATGACCCGTGCACACGCGCCCGACCGCCAGCCAGCCCTGCTCAGACATGCCCCCCTCGCCGTGGGCCTGATCGCCGCGGCGATGCTGACGGGGCTCGCCTTCGCGGCCTGGCAGGCGAACGGGCCGGCGCTGCTCTACGGTCTCGCCGCCAATGGCCTGGCCTGGTGCCTCTGATCCCTTAACCCCCTTGCCCGGCCCGATCTTGCGTTGCCGGAACCGGCCGCGCCCGCGGCCAAGCTGGAGACTGACATGAAAATCTTCCGCACCGTCCTGTGGGCCCTGATCGCGGTCATGGCCCTGATGCTGGGCTGGTTCACCTATGAATGGCAGATGAGCGACAGCCAGATGGCGGAGAAGCCCTACGGGGTGCCGTTCGAGCTGGTCGACCAGACGGGCGCCCCGATCACCGAGGCCGCCTTCCGCGGCCGGCCGACGGCGCTGTTCTTCGGCTTCACCCATTGCCCGGAGATCTGCCCGACGACGCTCTATGAGCTCGACGGCTGGCTCAAGCAGGCCGATCCCGAGGGCGGCAAGATCGGCGCCTATTTCATCACCGTCGATCCCGAGCGCGATTCGCCGGAGCTGCTGGGCTCCTATGTCTCGGGCGTCAGCGACCGGATCGTCGGCATCTCCGGCGAACCGGCCAAGATCGCCGAGGTGATCAAGGGCTTCAACATCTACGCCCGCAAGGTGCCGTCCGATACGGTCGATGGCGAGTACAGCATGGACCACACCGCCTCGGTGTTCCTGCTCGACGAGCAGGGCCGCTTCAAGGGCACCATCGCCTGGGGCGAGAACCCCGAGACCGCGGTGACCAAGCTCAAGAACCTGCTCAAGGGCTGACCCGCCCCGGGAACCATCCCGCCGGGCGGGTGTTGAGGCGCGGCAACTTCCGCCCGACTGCATGAGCGCTGCCGCCGGACCCGGTCCGAGGCAGCAGTCATGCAGGTGTTTTAAGAAGGCTCCGGCGATCTTCGTGCGCTTGCTCAGGCGCGCGGCACTCGAGGGCGCGCGCGACAGGGGACTGGCATGGACGACATCGTTCTCAAGCTTGCCGTGATCGGCGCCGCGGGCATCGGCGCGCAGTGGCTGGCGTGGAAACTGCAGTTGCCGGCGATCGTGCTGCTGCTGGCGGCGGGATTCGTGGCAGGCCCGGCGACCGGCTTTCTCGATCCGGCCGCCGATTTCGGCACGGCCTACCGGCCGATGGTGTCGATCGCCGTGGCGATCATCCTGTTCGAGGGCGGCTTGACGCTCAATCTGCGGGAAATCCGCGAGACCTCCACCGCGGTCCGCCGCATCATCATGTATGCCGGTCCCCTCACCTGGGCGATGGCGGCGCTCGCCGCCCATCACATCGGCGGGCTGAGCTGGCCCACCGCGATCGTGCTGGGCGCGATCCTGGTGGTGACCGGGCCGACGGTGATCATCCCGCTGCTGCGCCAGGCCCAGCTCGACGCCCGCCCCGCCTCGCTGCTGCGCTGGGAAGCCATCGTCAACGACCCGATCGGCGCCCTGTTCGCCGTCCTCGCCTTCGAGGTCATCATGGTCCAGGCCGGGCTGCACCAGGCCGACAATCTCGCGGTGCTGATCGTCTTCGGATTCGCGCTCGCCGTCGGCGGCGGCTGGGCCGCGGCACGGCTGATCGTCTGGTCCTTCGTCAACGGCCACGTGCCCGAATATCTCAAGGCGCCGGTGCTGCTCGCCACCGTGGTGGCGGTCTATGCGGCGACCAACATGGTGCTCGAGGAAGCGGGCTTGCTGACCGTGACCGTGATGGGGCTGGTGCTCGCCAACAGCCGCATCGCCTCGCTCACCGACATGCGCCGTTTCAAGGAGACCATCACCACGCTCTTGGTCTCGGGCGTCTTCATCATCCTGACCGCGTCGCTGAGCCTTGATGACATCCGCTCGCTCGACCTCAGCGCCGCGCTGTTCGTCGCGGGCCTCCTCCTCGTCATCCGCCCCGTGGCGGTGATGCTGGCGACGGTCCGCTCGGGCCTCACCATCCAGGAGCGGATCCTGACCTCGTGGATCGCGCCGCGCGGCGTCGTCGCCGTCGCCGTCTCCGGCCTGTTCGGAACGCTGCTCGCCGATGTCGGGGTGGCGGATGCCGGGCGGATGGTGGCCTTCACCTTCGCGGTCGTGGTCACCACGATCGTGCTGCACGGCTTCACGCTGGCGCCGCTGGCGAAGTTCCTCAAGCTCAGGAAGGCGGCCAAGCCCGGCATCCTCATCGTCGGCGGATCGCGCTGGTCGACCGCGCTCGCCCGCAAGCTCAAGGAGGCGGAGGTTCCGGTGATGCTGGCGGACCAGAACTGGAACCACCTGACCGAGGCGCGGCTCGCCAGCATTCCGGTCTATTTCGGCGAGGTCCTGTCGGAATCGGCCCACCACGCCATCGATCCCAAGAGCTTCTCCTCGCTCATCGCCGCCGGCGACAACGACGCCTACAACGCGCTGGTCTGCACCGATTTCGGCCCGGAACTGGGCCGCAGCCATGTCTTCCAGATCGGTCGCATCGACGAGAAGGCGCGGCAGGCCCTGAACTTCACGCTGGGCGGGCGGTCGCTGACCAAGGAGCCGGTGAGCTTTCACGACCTGCGCGAAAAGCTGCTCGACGGCTGGACCTTCCAGCTCACAAGGCTCACCGACGAATATGGCTGGGCGGCCTACGAGGCGTCGCGGCCGGAGGGCGCGCTGATCCTGTTGTGGATCAAGCCCTCGGGCGCTATCGTGTTCGCCGCGACCACCTCGAACACGCCCGGGGCCAATGACCGGATCCTGAGTTTCGCCATCCCCAAGGACGAGGCGCGCGCAGAGGCCGCCAGCAAGACCGCCCGCAAGGCCGAATCCACCCCCGCCGCGAAGACCGCGCCGGACCAGAAGCCGCTGGCCGCCGCAGGCGGCACGGACCAGGGAAAGACACCACAGTGAGCGACCACCGCTATTACATCGTCACCGATGAAGCCGGCGCAGGCCGGGCCCTCGATCTGCTTTCGGCCGTGTTCGAGGAGGACGGCGTCCCGATTGCCACCATGGAGACCGACGAGGCGGCAGGCATCTGGGAGGCCTCGGTCTATGCCACCGGCGAGCCGGACCCGGCGCTTCAAGAGCGCATCGCGCGCTGCCTCAAGCAGGAGTTCCCGGACGCCGCGATCGAGATCGAGGTCTTCGGCGACACCGACTGGATCGCCAGGTCGCTCGAGGGGCTCAAGCCCGTCCGCGCCGGACGCTTCCTGGTCCACGGCGCCCATGACCGCGACGCGGTGCGCGCCCATGACCTGTCGATCGAGCTCGAGGCCGGCCAGGCCTTCGGCACCGGCCATCACGGCACCACGGCCGGGTGTCTGGAAATGATCGACAAGGTGATGCGCGCCGCCCCCGGGGGGCCGCGGGGCGTGAACCCGGTGCTCGATCTCGGCACCGGCTCCGGCGTGCTCGCCATCGCCGCGGCGAAACTCGGCCCGGTCAAGGTGCTCGCCACCGACATCGACCCGGTCGCCATCCGCGTCGCCCGGGACAATGTGCGCAGCAACCACGCCGCGTCGCGGATCACCTGCGTCACCGCCACGGGCTTCCATTCGACCGCATTTTCGCGCGAGGGACCCTTCCGGCTGATCATCGCCAACATCCTGGCCCGTCCGCTGATGCGCATGGCGCCCGACATCAGGCGCAATCTCGCGCCCGGCGGCTCGGTGATCCTGTCGGGGATCCTCGCCAGCCAGCGCCGCCAGGTGCTCGCCGCCTACAACGGCCAGCGCATGCGCCACGTCGAGACGCTGTGGCGCAACGGCTGGGTGACGATCCATCTGAAATGAGGGGGCAAAGTCGCCGCCCGCAACGCAAAACGGCCCCCGCGAGGGAGCCGTTCGGAATTGGGTCGCGGGCCGGGGGCGGCCCTGCCGAGGTGGCGAGGCCTAGAAGAAGTAGGCCTGGGCGCCTTCGCGCTGCAGTTCTTCGCGGGTGCGGCCGAGCGCCTTGAGCTGGGCGTCGTCCATGCCGAGAAGCGCGCCGTTCACATAGCGGCGAACCTGGCGTTCGCGGGCGCTGACGAGACGGTCGAAGGCGGTCTGAAAGATGTTACCGGACATGTGATAATCCCCTTTGGGTCAGTGATTGCTCTGTCCTCCTGCATACCCAACATAGGGATTTCGCCGCCGATGTGGAGAGCTTATGTTGCAGTGCAGCTATGCACGAAATGCATGCACTCTGACGGCATGATGCGTTTTTGTGCATAGGCATTGCCACCCACGCGCCTCATCGGTGGATAATTGGGCAACGGGCCGAAAATGGCGGCCGTGCGGCAGAAGCATGGGGCCCTGATGGGAACCCGGATCCCGTGGCGAAAAACCTCGCCGCGGCCGCGCCGTGGCGATTCCCCTTTGCGGCGCGAGCCTGTAAGGTCCGGCGCATCGTCCCCTCGCAGCCGCATCCGCCAGGAAGATCCGTCCATGTTCCAGAATTTCGAAGTGCTCTCCTCTCCCGACCAGGCGGCCGGCCGGCTCAAGCGGCTGCGCGCGGGCTTCGCCGCCCAAGGCGTCGACGCCGTCGCGGTGCCGCGCTCGGACGAGTATCTGGGCGAATATGTGCCCGCCTGCGCCGAACGGCTGGCCTGGCTCACCGGCTTCACCGGCTCGGCGGGGCTGGTGCTGGTGCTGGACAAGGCCGCGCACATCTTCGTCGACGGGCGCTATGCGGCACAGGTGCGGGCGCAGACAGATCCGGCCGTCTTTGCCTATCAGGATCTCATCTCCACGCCGCTTTCGGCCTTTCTCGAGGCCTCCGAGCTCACCGGGCTCCGGCTCGGCATCGATCCCTGGACCTGGCCCGGAGCCGAGGTTCGGCGGCTGGAGGCGGCGCTCAAGTCGCTCGGCGGCGAGATCGTGTTTCTGGACGCCAACCCGGTCGACGCCATCTGGGACGACCGGCCGGAACCGCCGCTCGGCGCGGTCAGCATCCAGCCTATCGACTATGCCGGGGTGCTCGCCCGCGACAAGCTGGCTTCGATCGCCCGCACGGCGGCCGACGCCGGCGCCGACGCGGTGGTCCTCGCCGATCCCTCCTCGGTCGCCTGGAGCTTCAACATCCGCGGCCAGGATCTGCCCTCGACGCCGCATCCGCTGGCGCGCGCCATCGTTCCGGCCGAAGGCCTGCCGCGGCTGTTCATCGACAAGCGCAAGACCGGCATGGAGGCCGAGGCCTATCTCACGCAATTGGCCGATCTCGCCCCGCCCTCGGCATTCGACGCGGCGCTCACGGCCCTGGGCCGGAGCGGCGCCACGGTGATGGCCGACCCGGCGGTGGCCTCGCACGCGATCCCGATGCTGATCGAGGGCGCCGGCGGCACCGTGCTCGAGGCCCCCGACCCCGCCCGCCTGCCCCGCGCCTGCAAGAACCCGGCCGAGATCGCCGCCAGCGCCAGGGTGCACGTCCAGGACGGTGCGGCGATGGTGCGGTTCCTCGCCTGGCTCGACGGCCAGGCGCCGGGCACGGTCGACGAGATCGGCGCCGCCACGCGGCTCGAGCAGCTCCGCGCCGAGACCGGCGAGAGCCTGCAGATGCCCTTGAAGGCCTTGTCCTTCGACACGATTTCGGGCGCCGGCCCCAATGCGGCGATCATGCATTACCGGGTCAACACCTTGACCAACCGCAAGGTTGCGCCCGGCGAGATGCTGCTCATCGATTCGGGCGGGCAATATGTGGCGGGCACCACCGACATCACCCGCACGGTGGCCGTGGGCGATGTTCCGCACGAGCAGAAGCGCTTCTTCACCCTGGTCCTCAAGGGCATGATCGCCATCAGTTGCTTGCGCTTCCCGCAGGGCACGCGCGGCGTCGACATCGACGCCTTCGCCCGCATCGCGCTGTGGCGGGCGGGCGCCGATTTCGCCCACGGCACAGGCCATGGCGTGGGCAGCTATCTCTCCGTCCACGAGGGCCCGCAATCGATCTCGCGGCGCGGCATGCAGGCGCTGCTGCCGGGCATGATCCTCTCCAACGAGCCGGGCTACTACCGCGACGGCGCCTTCGGCATCCGCATCGAGAACCTGGTCACGGTCCACGCGCCGCGCGCCATCGAGGGCGGCGACGCGGCCATGCTCGGCTTCGAGACGCTGACGCTCTGCCCGATCGACACCCGGCTGATCCTGCCGGAACTGCTCGACGCCACCGAGATCGCCTGGCTCGACGCCTACCACGCCCGCGTCCGCGCCGAGCTCTCGCCGCTGCTCGCGGGCGATCCGGCGCTTGACTGGCTCACGGCGGCGACGGCGGAGATCGGGGTTTAAAAGTTCGGGGAGGTCGGGGACAGTTTACTTTCGGCTGTCACGCCCGACGGGATATTCAGTGTCCAAAGTAAACTGTCCCCGACATTCCATACCCGCCATCACAGCCCCAGCGCCCTCAGCGCCACGATCAGCGCCCAGCCGATGGCGAACATGGCCATCATCGGCAGCCGGAGGCCGAGGATCAGGCAGGCGGCAAGCGTCAGCGCCTCGGCAGAGCCGTTGGTGACGGCGGCCGGCGCCACCAGCGTGGTCAGCACCGCGGCCGGCACGGCGTTGAGCGCGGCGTCGACCCGCGGCGGGATGGTTTTGAACCGCGACAGCACCAGATGGCCGCCGATGCGGGTGGCATAGGTCACCACCGCCGCGGCGAGGATGGTCCAGACATTGACCGGCACGCCCCAGAACACGCCGTTCATGGCCGGACCTCCGCCGCGTCGACCCCGCCCGGCTGCGGCGGCAGGATCATCGCCACGAGGACGCCAGCGGCAGCACCCAGGCTCACATGCCAGGGCGAGCCCACGGCGTAGAACGCCGCGATCGAGGCAAGCCCGGAGACGATCACCACCGGCAGCCAGCCGGGGCGCGACTGGAATCCCAGGACCAGGCCGAGGAAATAGATGGGCAGCAGGAAATCGATGCCGAGGGCGGCGGGATCCGCAAGCAGCCGGCCGAACAGCGCGCCGGCCCAGGCCTCGCCGACCCACATCACATAGATCGGCAGCGCCATGCCCATGTACCAGGCGAAGGTCACCGGCACCCTGCCTTCGCCCCGCGCTTCGGTGGCGGCATATTGCGGATCGGTGAGGAAGAAGAAGGCCGCGGCCTTGCGCCATCCGCGCATCAGCCCCATGCGACGGCCGAGCGCCGCCGAATAGAGCACGTGGCGGAAATTGACCGCGAACACCGACAGCACGATGATCCAGGGGGCGACATGGTCGCTGAACAGGTTGAGCCCGACCATCTGGCTGGCGCCGGCGAACACCAGCGCGCTCATCAGCACCGCCTCGCCGGTGCTGAGCCCGTTGTCGACGGCGAGCGCGCCGAACAGGAGCCCGAACGGCGCCGCGGACACGACAATCGGCAGACTGGCGCGGACGCCCTGGAAAAATTCCGACCTGGATGGGGACATGGAACACACTCCTGTGCCCCGACGAATAGGTCAGCATCCCTGACCAGTCAATTCAATAGGATTGATGGCAGGATGAAGCGGAAACAAGCCTGGGGCCGCGCCCGGTCCAGGCACCCGTGCCGGGCTCATGGCCCGGGCGGGCGGGTCCCGAACACTGAAATTGGAACCATTCGCCTCCCCAAACGTAACATAGGTTATGCAACACCGATTCCTGACTTCCCTTCTCCTGGCCGTGATCGGCCTCGTCCTCGCCCTCATTGCCTATGCCGCGCCGTTCGGAAACACCGGCGTGGACGGGTCGCTCGGCGCCCTGCTGGCGCTGGTCGGCGCCGCCGTAACCACCGCGGGCGCAGCATTGCTAATGTTCGGGTCGGCCTCCTCGCACCGCTTCGGGTCTCTCCTGATCGGCCTCCTGGTTCTCGCCGCCACGCTGACGGCGATCGCCAGCTTCTTCCTGATGCAGACGGGACTCGCCGTCGTCATGGCGCTCGCGGCGCTTGCTCTCCTCCTCGCCCCCTTCCTCCAGTCCCGCCGGAGCGCCGCATGATCCGCCCCACATCCCTCGCCGCCCTGGTCGTCACCTCCGTGCTCGGCGCATCCGGCGCCGCCCAGGCGCAGCAGCCGCAATGGAGCGCCTTTCACGGCGATGTCCGCTCGACCAAATTCTCCAACGTCCAGACGCTCACGCCCGAGACCGTGGGAGATCTCGAGCGCGCCTGGGAATTCCACACCGGCGACGTGGCCGACGGCTCCGGCGACCTGCCGCAGACCGTGTGGTCGGCCACGCCGATCTACGCCAATGAGACGCTCTATCTAGGCACGCCGTTCTACCGCATCATCGCGCTCGATCCCGCCACCGGCGAGGAGCGCTGGAACTATGACAGCGGCTCCGAACTCAAGGCGCTGACCCAGCCCGCGCTCAAGAACCGCGGCGTCTCCTACTGGGAAAGCGGCCGGACCGGCCTCTGCGAAAAGCGGGTCTATCTCGGCACCATGGACGCCGAGCTGCACGCCGTCGACGCCGACACCGGCGAGCGCTGCGCGGATTTCGCCGACGGCGGCGTCCTCAACGTCAACCAGTGGAACACCGTCAACGACGTCTTCCCGTTCTCGCTGCTGCAGCCGCCGCTGGTGGTGGGCGACACGCTGCTGCTCGGCTGGGCCGGCAAGGACTGGGCCTACAGCGTCGCCCCTCCCGGCAATCTGCTGGCGATCGACGCGCGCACGGGCGAGCTGAAGTGGGAAGCGAGTTTCATTCCCGAGGACATGATCCCGCGCACCGGCACGGCCAATATCTGGACGGCGATGACCGCCGATCCGGAACTGGGCCTGGTCTATGCCCCGGTCTCCTCGCCGAGCCCCAATTACTGGGGCGGCGACCGCACCGATCCGATCCCGATGGCGACGTCGGTGACCGCGCTTGACCTCGAGACCGGCGAAGTCGCCTGGAGCTTCCAGCACGTCAACCACGACATCTGGGACTATGACACGCCGTCCGCGCCGTCGCTCGTCGACATCAAGCGCAATGGCGAGACGATTCCCGCATTGGTGCAGGCCACCAAGCAGGGCTTCCTGTTCGTGCTCGACCGCCGCACCGGCGAGCCTGTGTTCGACATCGAGCAGCGCGCCACGCCGCAAAGCACCGCGCAAGGCGAGGTCTCGGCCCCCACCCAACCCTTCGCCATGACGCCGGAGCCGCTCGGCAACGCGCTGGATCTGCCCGACGTCTGGTGGCTCGCCGACCTGGTGAGCTTCGGCCAGTGCTCGCGCGACCGCGAGAACTACCTCTACGAGGGCATGTACACGCCGCCCTCCGAGCAGGGCACGCTGTTCTTCCCGGGCACCGCGGGCGCCACCAACTGGGGCGGCGTCGCCGTCGACCCGCGCAACGCCCGGCTCTATGTCAACGCCTCGCGCATCGTCCAGATGATCCGCCTGATCCCGCGCGCCGAATACGACCGGATCCAGGGTCCGGAAGGCGGCAACGAGCAGGGCTATTCGCCGCAGGAAGACTCGCCCTACGGCATCTACCTGACCGACTGGAGCAACTGGGCCGGCATGCCCTGCTGGGCGCCGCCCTTCGGCACCTTCTCGGCCTATGATCTCAACACCGGCGAAAAGCTCTACGAGACGCCGTTCGGGCGCGCCCAGCTCGACGGCTTCTACGGGCTGGAATCCTGGGGCTCGCCGACGCTCGGCGGTCCGGTGGTGACGGCCGGCGGCGTGGTCTTTCTGGGCGCGTCGGTCGATTCCCGGGTCCGCGCGCTCGATGCGGCGACCGGCAAAGAGCTGTGGTCGGACCTCGTCGAGGCGCCGGCCGTGTCGATCCCGGCGGTCTTCACCCATGAGGGCGCCGACTACGTGGTCTTCGCCGTCGGCGGCAACTCGATCCTGAAGCCCGAAGTCTCCGACCAGGTGGTGGCCTACCGGCTCAGGCAGTAGTGGCTACAGATCCCGCCGCTTCCGCGCCACATAGACCGTCTGCGTGAACGGCCGGTCGGTGAGCGGATTGGGGAAGGTCACCGGTTCGGCCCGGACTTCCGTGAACAACTCGGCCAGTCGCGCGGTGAAGGCGTCGTCGGCGCGCGCATCCGACCACAGCGCGAAGACGCCGCCGGGCTTGAGATGGGCCGAAAGCTGCGCCAGACCCTCGGGCTGGTAGAAGCTCTCGCTGCGCGGATCGAGAAGCGCATCCGGCGAATGGTCGATGTCGAGCAGGATCGCGTCGAAGCGGCGGCCCGGCTGGTCCGGGTCGAACCCCTCCCCGCTTCGAGCCATGGCGAAGAAATCGCCCTCCACCAGCCGGCAGCGCGGGTCGCCGGTGAGCTCCGGCCCGAGCGGCAGCAGGCCGGTCACGTGCCAGTCGATGACGGCTTCGAGATATTCCACCACGATGAGCGAGCCGGTGCGCGCATTGTCGAGCGCGGCCTTGGCCGTGTAGCCCAGCCCCAGGCCGCCGACCACCACGTCGAGCCCCTCGCCGTCACACGCCGCCAGACCCAGTTCGGCCAGCGCAATCTCGGAGGCGGTGAACAGGTCCGACATCAGGTGCTCCTCGCCGAGCTTGATCTCGAGGATGTCGACGCCGAGCCGCGCCTCGCGGCGGCGGCGCAGCACCAGCGCGCCGATCGGCGTGGGGCGGTAGTCGAGTTCTTCGAACAGTTTGCTCATGGGGTCTCCGGAGCGCGGGGGGGGGGGGCGGGCGACGACCGTCCCGGCAGGAACGGGCGGCGGTGCGGGGTGGAGGCGACAATGCCCGACCTGTCGCCGCTTGAACACAAAATAACCCAGAAAACCTGCGAGAACCGCCCGATCGGCGCCAATCGGGCGCCAGAGGCCGAAAAGCCGTTGAAACAGGCCGCTCCCGGCTTGACGCCACCGCTTCGGACGTCCATCGACGGGACTCACCAGTCACAAGACTGTCACAACCGATCCCTGCCGCATCACGCCGGATTACGGAAACGCTTCCCAGACATGGCCGATACCTACCGCAAAGACACGCTCGACAAGGATCTCGACAAGATCGCCACGATGGAGGAGGCCACGGGCCTCATCAATCGCGGCTTCGTCACGCCCGGCCTGGCGCTGATCTTCATCGTCCTGTGCGCGGTCATCGCCGGCGTCTTCGTCACCGGCCAGCCGGGCGCGGTGACCATCATCGCCGCCTCGGCGATCGGCGCCTACATGGCGCTCAACATCGGTGCCAATGACGTGGCCAACAACATGGGGCCGGCGGTGGGCTCGCAGGCGATGACCATGGGCGTGGCGCTGGCGATCGCCGCGGTCTTCGAGAGCGCCGGCGCGCTGATTGCCGGCGGCGACGTCGTCGCCACCATCTCCAAGGGCATCATCGACCCGGTCGCGGTGTCCGATCCCGGCACCTTCATCGCCGCGATGATGGCGGCCCTGATGGCGGCAGCCATGTGGCTCCACCTCGCCACCTTTGTCGGCGCGCCGGTCTCGACCACGCATGCGATCGTCGGCGGCGTCATGGGCGCGGGCATCGCCGCCGCCGGCGTCGACGCCGTCAACTGGTCGACCATGAGCGGCATCGCCGCGAGCTGGGTCATCTCGCCGATCATGGGCGGGGTGATCGCCGCCGGCTGCCTCGCCTTCATCAAGACCGCCATCATCTACAAGGACGACAAGATCGCCGCCGCCCGCCGCTGGGTGCCGGTGCTGATCGCCGTCATGGCGGGCGCCTTCGCGACCTACCTGTCGCTCAAGGGGTTGCGCGCGCTGATCGACCTCTCGCTGGGCAATGCGCTGGCGGTGGGGGTGGTGACCGCGGTGGTGAGCTGGCTCGTCGCCCGCCCGCTGGTCGCCCGGCAGTCGCGCGGACTCGAGAACCGCAACCAGTCGCTGAGAAAGCTGTTCGGCATGCCGCTGATCTGCTCGGCGGCGCTGTTGTCCTTCGCGCACGGCGCCAACGACGTGGCCAATGCCGTGGGTCCGCTGGCGGCCATTGTCCACACCGCCGAATATGGCGACGTCGAGGCCCTGGTGGCGATCCCGCTGTGGGTGATGGCGGTGGGCGCCGCGGGCATCTCGCTCGGCCTCATCCTGTTCGGCCCGAAGCTCATCCGCATGGTCGGCAACCAGATCACCAAGCTCAACCCGATGCGGGCCTATTGCGTGGCGCTGTCGGCGGCCATCACCGTGATCGTCGCCTCCTGGCTCGGCCTGCCGGTGAGCTCCACCCATATCGCCGTGGGCGCGGTGTTCGGCGTCGGCTTCTTCCGCGAATGGTACACCGAAAGGTCAAGCCGCCGCGCCGACTACGTGGCGCGCCACCAGATCAACCCGGGCAACGGCAAATCCGGCAATGGCAGGATCGCCGAACAGCGCCGCCGCAAGCTGGTGCGCCGGGCGCATTTCCTGCAGATCGTCGCCGCCTGGGTGGTCACCGTGCCCGCCGCCGCGGTGCTGTCGGGCGTGCTGTTCGTCATCCTGCGCGCCGCGCTGAACTGATCGCGAGCAGACCCGCGGAAGACCCGCGCGGATCCCCTGTCACGCCGGAAAATGCAGGCTCCGCCGGCGTTTGACCCCCCGCGTGCGTCCGGCGCGGAACCACCATAGGTCCCGAACGTTGACACCCTGACACGTCAATTGAAAGGATCAACTATGCCCGTCGAAGAAACCACCAATGAAGCCCGCCAGGGCACGACCACGCATGGCACCGGACGCCGCGTGCTGTTCATCTCGCTCGGCCTCTGCCTCGTCATCCTCGCCGGCATTGTTTTCTTCTACATGGGCGGCTAGCGCGCGCCTCGGCCGGGCTGGCCCTGCGGGCGCATGCCCGCGGCGCCGGCGTCGGCAGCGGAATTCCGCAGCGACGGCACCTACGCCGCTGATCCAGGCATTCAGGCGATCCTGACCCTGCCACGGCGGCCGGAGAGCGACCCCAGCCGGCGCTGCATCAGCGCGTCCAGCGGTTCGGGGCGGTGCAGATGGTAGCCCTGGCCGTGGGTGACGCCCAGCGCCCGCAGCTCGGCCAGGATGGCCTCGTTCTCGATCTTCTCCGCGACCACGTCGAAACCGAGTTTCCGCGTCAGTTCGACGACGGCGGCGACGATGGCCCTGTCGACGTCGCTCTCGACGATCTTTTCGACGAAGGCGCCATCGATCTTGATGCAGTTGATGGGAAACCGCCGGAGATAACCGAACGAGCTCAGGCCCGAGCCGAAATCATCGAGCGACACCATGCAGCCATGGTTGCGCGCCCGGCTGACAAAGCTGTTGGCGGTGTCGAAACAGGTGACCGCGGCCGTCTCGGTGATTTCGAAGGCGATCTGCGACAGCGGCGTGCCGTGATCCCGGGCCGTATCGTGAATGAATGACCACAGGCCGGGGTCGCACAGCGTCTGCGCCGACAGGTTGAAGCCCAGTTTCAGCTCCATGCTCTCGAGCAGGTGGCCGTATTCGGCGAATGCCGTCCGGATGATCCAGCGGTCCAGCACCGTGGCCATGCCGAAGCGCTCGGCGGCGGGAATGAAGGCGTCGGGGCCGATGATGCGGCCGTCCCGCGCCTTCATCCTGGCCAGGATTTCCACGCGTCCGCACTGCTCGCGCGACCGTCCGATCGCATGGATCTCCTGGGCGAACAGGATCACCCTGCTCTCCTCGAGCGCGGCGGTGAGGTCGGCGACCTCGCGTGCGGCGGAGAGGCCCGAGGTCACGGTGGAGCTGTGCTTGGTGAAGAAGGCGAAGCGGTTCCGCCCCGAGGACTTGGCCGCGTAGCAGGCGTCGTCGGCCTGCGCCAGCGCGTCGGAGGCGCTGGTGGACGGATCGTTGACGATGGCGATGCCGATGCTGCATCCGAGCCGCGGACCGCCGGCGCTGCTGTTGATCTCGACCGCCTGCACCGCCGCGATGACGTCGCCGGCGAGCTTCTGGATGGCCTCCACGTCGGGATCGGAGATCAGCATGGCGAACTCGTCGCCGCCCAGCCGCGCGAAGAACGCGTCCTGGGGCAGGAGCGCCGTCACGTTGGCGGCGATCGCCTTGAGCGCATCGTCGCCCGCGGCATGGCCGGCGAAGTCGTTGAGCGCCTTGAAGTGGTCGAGGTCCAGATACAGGATCGCAAACGCGGTGGTTGCCGAGGCGGTGATCGCCTTTTCCAGGGCGCTGTCGAAGGCGATCCTGTTGTACAGGCCCGACAGCGCATCATGGTGCGCCGCGTAGGCCAACTGCTGCTGCCTGCGGGTTTCCTCCGAAATGTTCTGGAAGGTGTAGACATTGCCCCAGCTATCCCCCGTGGGCGACAGGATCGGGCTGCTCTTGCAGCGGTAGAGCTCGGAATGGATTTCCAGGATGACGCCGCGCTGGTAGTTGTCCTGCGTGTCGAGCTGGACGCTGCGGATCATCCGGTTGTTCCGGAACAGCGAAAAGATGTTGCACCCGGTCAGCGCGCCTTGCGCGACCGACAGCATCGCCGCGGCGGAGGGATTGGCGAAATTGATGACGCCGGCGACATCCGTGCTGATGACCGAATCGTTGATCGCCTCGAGCGTGATCTCGTACCGCTCCTTCTCGGCCTGCAGCGCGCGGGCGGCGGCGATTTCATCGGTGACGTCCCGGATGGTGCCGACCAGATATCCCGCCGATCCCTGGCTCATGACCGATTTCGCCAGCGTCACCACGTGGCGGACCTCGCCGTCCTTGCGGATGATCCGGTAGGGAATCTTGATCACCCTGTCCTGGTGGATCGCCTCCAGGTGCTGGCGCTCGGTCTCTAGCCTGTCCTCCGGATGCAGGAACCCGTGCCAGGTCGCGCTTTCGATCTCCGCGTCCTGCGGCTCGATCCCGAAAATGTCGCAGGTCTTGCCATCCCAGAAACTCTGGTTGCGTCCGACATCGAAATGCCAGATGCCGGTCTCGGAGGCGGCCAGCGCGAGCTTGAAGCGCTCGTTCATCAGGCTCGTCTCGCGCTCGGCCTGCTTCTGCTGGGTTATGTCGGTCTGGACCCCCATCGCCCGCAGCGGACGGCCGGTCTCGTCGCGCTCCACCACGGCGCCCCTGTCGAGAACCCAGACCCAGCTTCCGTCCTTGTGGCGAAGCCTGAGCTCGGTCTCGATGCTGTCGCACTCCCCGGCCAGGTGCCGGTCGCCGCTTTCGATCGCCCTGTCGCGATCGTCGGGATGCAGAAGCAGCAGAAAGAGATCGAGGTTTTCGGGAAGTTCGCTGCGTTGGTAGCCAAGCATCCGGCGCCAGGATTCGGAATAGGTCGTGATGTTCGTCCTTAGATTCCAGTCCCAGACGCCCAGGCCCGCAACCTCCAGGGCCTGTTTCCATGTATCGATCTCGTGGACAACCGGATCACTGGTCAGTTTCATTGCATAGATTCCGCTCGGGGCTTTCGGGACTACCGCACCCTGATCCTTGGGCCACGGTAGTTAAGAAACCCGCCAACCGGAGAGGCGAATTGCAATAAAACAATCTTTGGACCCGCTTCGGCGCGCGGCTCAGCCCACCAGCTCGAACCACCCGTCCTCGTCCATGGTCCTGACGCCGAGCTCCTGCGCCTTGGCGAGCTTGGAGCCGGCGCCGGGGCCGGCGACCAGGATGTCGGTCTTCTTCGACACCGAGCCCGCCACCTTGGCGCCGAGCCGCTCGGCCATGGCCTTGGCCTCGTCGCGGGTCATCTTCTCGAGGCTGCCGGTGAAGACCACGGTGAGGCCGGCCACCGGGGAGTCCTGGGCGGGTTTCTCGGCGTCCTGAATGGTGAGTTCGGAGACCAGCCGGTCGACCATGTCGACATTGTGGGTCTCGCCGAAGAAACGGCCGACGGCTTCGACCACCGCGGGTCCGATGTCGTCGAGCGCGTCCATCTCCTCGGCCGCCGCCGTGTCGCCGGCGGCAATCGCAAGGGCTGCCTCGTGCACGGAGGCCCAGTCGCCATAGGCGCGCGCCAGCGTTTTCGCCGTCTGCTCGCCGACATGGCGGATGCCGAGCCCGAAGATCAGTCGGTCGAGCGCGATGGTGCGCCTGACCTCGATGGCGTCGAACAGTTTCTGCGCCGAGGTCTCGCCATAGCCGTCGCGGTTCTTGAGCCGCTGCAGGCCATTGGCGGCGTCGCGCGCGGCAAGCGTGAAGATGTCGGCCGGCTGGCGGATCGGCAGCAGCGTGTCGTCGTAAAAGAACTCGATCTGCTTGTCGCCCAGGCCGTCGATGTCGAAGGCCTTGCGCGAGACGAAATGCTTCAAATGCTCCTTGCGCTGGAACGGGCAGGCGAATTCGCCCGAGCAGCGCCGCACCACGCCCTCCACCCCGCCTGCGGTCTCCTCGCGGATCACCTGCGTCTTCAGCTCGCAGGGGCAGACGGTGGGGAACTCGAATTCGACGGCGTCGTCGGGCGACAGCACCACGCCCAGCACCTGCGGGATGACGTCGCCGGCGCGCTGGATCTGCACCGTGTCGCCGATCTTGACGCCGAGCCGTGCGATCTCCTCGGCATTGTGCAGCGTCGCATTGGTCACCACGACGCCGCCCACGGTGATCGGCTCGAGCCGCGCCACCGGGGTGAGCGCGCCGGTGCGGCCGACCTGGATGTCGATGGCGGTGAGCCGGGTCGCCGCCTTCTCGGCCGGGAACTTGTGGGCGATCGCCCAGCGCGGGCTGCGCGAGCGGAAGCCGAGCCGGCCCTGCAGGTCGAGCCGGTCGACCTTGTAGACCACGCCGTCGATGTCATAGGGCAGATCGGCGCGGGCGAGCCCGATCTCGTTGTAATGGGCGATCAGCTCCTCGATGCTGTCGAGCCGCTTGGTCAGCGCATTGACCGGGAAACCCCAGTCCCTGAACACTTCAATCATGCCGTGCTGGGTGTCGGCCGGCATCTCCGAGATCTCGCCCCAGGAATAGGCGAAGAAGCGGAGCTTGCGGCTCGCCGTCACCGCGGCGTCGAGCTGCCGCAGCGACCCGGCCGCGGTGTTGCGCGGGTTGACATAGGTAGGCTTGCCTTCCGCCGCCATGCGCGCGTTCAAGGCCAGGAAATCCTCCTTGGCCATGTAGACCTCGCCGCGGATCTCCACCACCGACGGCGCGCCGGCGGGCAGCCGATTGGGGATTTCGGAAATGGTCTTCACATTGGCGGTGACGTTCTCGCCGGTGGTGCCGTCGCCGCGGGTAGCGGCGGTGACGAGCTCGCCCTCCTCGTAGCGGATCGACATCGACAGCCCGTCGATCTTGGGCTCGGCGGTGAACGCGATGGAATTGTCCGGCAACTGCCCGAGAAAGCGGTAGACCGAATTCACGAAATCGCGCACGTCGTCGTCGGAAAACGCGTTGTCGAGCGACAGCATCGGCACCCGGTGGACGATCTTGCCAAAGCCCTCGGCCACCGCCGCGCCGACCTTCTCGGAGGGCGAGTCCGCCAGCTTGAGATGCGGAAACCGCTCCTCGATGTCGAGATTGCGGCGCTTGAGCGCGTCATAGTCGGCGTCGGCGATGACCGGCGCGTCCTTCTGGTGATAGGCCTCGTCGTGGCGGGCAATTTCCTGGGCGAGCCGAACCAGCTCGGCTTTGGCCTCGGCTTCGCTCAGGGCGTCAACGGGCTTGGTCTCATGGGTCATGTCTGGGGCTCCGGCAATCTGCCCCGTTTTAGACCGATTCAGCCAAATGAAAAGACAAGTCGAGCGGTCCGGTCAATCAGCGGTTAGGTTTTCGGACGTATGGTGCCAGATCTCGGCGGGCTGTTGCCCGCCATGAAGGACCGTGGCCGGATGATCGTCAGCGCATTCTCCTATTCCGTCGGCAAGGCGGCTCTCGAACGGCCGGCCGCGTCCGGCGCATCGGGGTCGGCAACGAACCAGGGCGGCGGCGCGGGTGAACCGACGGCCTCCGATCCGCTGGCGATGCTCGATGATTTCGTCGAATCCGCCGCCCAAAGCCGCAAGGCCTTCGCCGAGGACCGATTGAAGCACCTCAAGGAACAGATGAACTCGCTGATGCTGTTCAATCTGGCGCCGGGCTTCCTGGCTGGCCACACCGCGCGCATGGCCAAGGAGCTGGAAGGCGCGGCCACCGATTTCGCCACCTCGTTCAAGACGCTGGCCGATCTGGGTCTGAAGCCGGAGCTCGATCCCGCGACCGCAGCCGACTCGGCGCCGCCGCTCGCCTATCTCGACGTCCTGCTCGACGACGCGCCCGCCGGCGCGGCCATGAGCACGGAGGACGCCGAGACGGCGGCGAGCTTCATGAGCGCGGCCTATCTGCTCAGGGGCGTGGTCGAGCTGATGGCGGACGACGCAAAGGACAGCCCCGGCATGCGCCGCAATGCCGATGCCGCGCGCGACGCCACCGCCCGCGTGACCGACCTCATGGCCCGCCTCGAGAGCGCCCCCGCGTTCGGCAAGATTACCTGGTGACCTAGTCCGCGACGTCGAGCAGCCTGGCCGCCGCCGCCCTCGCCTCGTCGGTGACATGCTCGCCCGCCAGCATCCGGGCGATTTCCTCGCGGCGCTGGTCGGCGCCCATGGTGGAGACCCGCGTCGTCACGGTGAGCGAGCCCGCCGCCGACGGCCCCTTGGCGATCAGCATGTGCGTGGCGGCGCGCGCGGCCACCTGCGGCGCATGCGTGACCGAGAGCACCTGCACGCCCGAGGCGAGCCGCTTCAAGCGCTTGCCGATGGCGTCGGCCACGGCGCCGCCCACCCCGGTGTCGATCTCGTCGAACACCAGCGTCGGCGCCGAGCCGCGGTCGGCGAGCGCCACCTTGATCGCCAGCAGGAAGCGCGACAGCTCCCCGCCCGAGGCGACCTTCATGATCGGGCCCGGCCGCGAGCCGGGATTGGTGCGCACGTGGAAGGCGATGGCGTCGATGCCGGTCGGCCCGGCATTGTCCGTGTCGCTCGAGATCGACACCATGAATTCGGCACGCTCCAGCTTCAGCGCCGGCAGCTCGGCCATCACCGCGGCCGTCAGCGCCTCGGCCGCCTCGTGCCGGCGCACCGACAACTGGCCGGCGGCATCGAGGAAGGCGGTGCGGGTCTCGCCGACCCGCGCCTGCATCGCCGCCAGCCGTTCCTCGCCGGCGTCGAGATCGCTGAGGTCAGCCACCATCTGCGCGGCGAGCTCGGGCAGCGCCTCGACCGTGACATTGTACTTGCGCGCAGCCCCCCGGAGCGCGAACAGCCGCTCCTCGGTCTCCTCGAGGTCGCGCGGATTGAAATCGGCGGAGCGGAGCGCCGTCTCCACCGCGGTCTGCGCGTCGGCCAGCGCATTGAGCACCCGGTCGAGCGCCGCCACCGTGTCGCCCAGCAGTTCCGGCGCTTCCTGCGCCTTGCGCTCGAGCCGCCGCATCAACCCGCTGATCGTCGGCATCGGCGAGCCCTGGCCATTGAGCACCTCGTTGGCCTCGTTGATGTCGCTGGCCATCTTCTCGGCCTTCATCATGTGCGAGCGGCGTTCGGCCAGCACCTCCTCCTCGCCTTCGACGGGGTGGAGCTTTTCAAGCTCGTCGACGGAGGAGCGCAGGAAATCGGCTTCCCGCCGCGCCGCCTCCACCTTGGCCCGGTGCGCCTTGAGCGCCCGCTCGGACTCGCGCCAGACCTCGTAGAGCCGGCCGACATCGGCGGCGCGGTCGGTGAGCCCACCGAAGGCGTCGAGCAGCGCCCGGTGCGCGTCGGTCTCGACCAGCGCCCGGTCGTCGTGCTGTCCGTGGATCTCGACCAGCCTCAGCCCCGCCTCGCGCATCAGCGCCACGCTCGCCGGCTGGTCGTTGAGGAAGACGCGGGTGCGGCCGTCGGCCGATTGCACCCGGCGGAACACCAGGTCGCCGTCGTCGTCGATGCCGTTGTCGCGCAGCAGCAGCCGCGCCGGATGGTCGACGGCCACGTCGAACACGGCCGTCACCTGGCCCTTGTCGGCGCCATGGCGCACGAGGCCGCCGTCGCCCCGGCCGCCGAGCGCCAGCGATAGCGAATCAAGCAGGATGGATTTGCCCGCACCGGTTTCCCCGGTCAGGACCGACAGCCCGGCGTCGAACTCGAGATCGAGCTTCTCGATGAGGACGATATCGCGAATCGAGAGCTGGACCAGCATCGCCGCCGCTTCAGGCGCCGACGAGGCGGGCCCCGGCGCGCGAAATCCAGGAGCCCTTGTTTTCCCTGGGCTCCAGGCCACGGGTCTTGAGGAGCTTGTAGGAGTCCGCATACCACTGGCTGTCGGGATAATTGTGCCCGAGCACGGCCGCCGCCGTCTGTGCTTCGCTTTCCAGCCCCATCGCGTAGTAGGTCTCGACCAGGCGCGCCAGCGCCTCCTCGATCTGACGGGTGTTGGGATAGGTCTCGACCACCTGGCGGAAGCGGTTGGCCGCCGCCACATATTCCTTGCGCTCAAGATAATAGCGCCCGACCTGCATCTCCTTGCCGGCGAGCTGGTCGCGGGCGTAGCGGAGCTTGGCCTGGCTGTCCTCGACATATTCCGAATCGGGATAGCGCTCGATCACCTCGGTGAAGGCGGCGATGGCGCGCGCCGAGGTGCGCTGGTCGCGGGTGACCTCGGGGATCTGACGGTAGTAGGCGAGCCCGACGATGTACTGCGCGTAAGCGGCGTCCTCGTCATTGGGATAGAGGCTCAGATAGCGCGACGCGGTGTTGATCGCCTCGGTGTACTGGCCCTGGCGGTAGTTGGTGAACGCGCTCATCACCATCGCCTTGCGGGCATATTCGGAATAGGGATGCTGCTTGTCGATGGCCTCGAACTTGCGGCTGGCCTCGGTCAATTGGCCGGCCTGGAGGTTGGCGAGGCCCTGATTGTAGAGCACATCGGCGGGTTCGATCGACTGCGCATAGGAGGTGATGTCGATATCCGGATCGGACTGGCACCCGGCCAGCATTGACGAGACGCCGGCCAATCCGGCGACGAAGAACGCAACTCTCAACGCGCGCCCGCGCCCGCCCTTGACCGAAGTAAACATCGTGCACAACCTCTCAACTGCCGCCGAAGCCATCGCCCCACGGAACCAGACCCGCGTTTCTATCCGGAAATCACCGAACTTCGCAACGTCATGAAGACGCTTTGCCGCAATTTTGTGGCAAGGCCCTGTTCAAAAACAAGGTTGTAGACCGGAATTGCGGCGGCCGGACCGGCCCTGGACGCTCAAATATCCCAGGGCGCGAAGGTCGCGGCATTGACCGCCACCAATTCGCCATGGCGAACCGTGTTGCGGCGCGCCGGGGCCTCGACGACCTCATAGGCCGAATGATCGGCCAGCAGCGCCCTGAGCGCCAGCGCATTGAGCTTGTGGCCGCCGCGATAGCTGCGGTAGCAGCCGATGAACTGGGCGCCGGCCAGCGCCAGGTCGCCCACGGCGTCGAGCGTCTTGTGACGCACGAACTCGTCGCGGAAGCGCAGGCCCTCGACATTGATGACCTTGTCGTCGTCGCCGATCACCACCGAATTCTCAAGCGAGGAGCCGAGCGCGTGGCCGGAGGCCCAGAGCCGCTCGACATCGCGCATGAAGCCGAAGGTGCGGGCGCGGGCCAGCTCACGGCGAAACGTGTCGGCGGTGACTTCGCCCTTCCAGGACTGGCGTCCGATCAGCGGCGAGTCGAAATCGATATCGATCTCGAAGCGGGTGCCGTTGTGCTGGCTGAATTCCGCCCAGGAGCCGCCCATTTCGATGCGGACCGGCTTGATGACGCGGACATAGCGGCGCTTGACCGAATGGTTGACCAGGCCGGCAGTGTCGAGCGCCTCGATGAACACGGCGGCGCTGCCGTCCATGATCGGCACTTCGCTGCCGTCGAGATCGATGCTGATATTGTCGACGCCGAGCGCGTAGAGGGCGGCCATCAGATGTTCGACGGTGGCCACCGAACGGTCCGGAGCCCGGCCCAGAAGCGTGCAAAGATCGGTGGAGCCGACCTGGGAGGACACGGCGCGCACGCTGATGATGTCGCCCGAATCATGGAAACGGTTGAAGACGATGCCGGTGTCGGGATCCGCGGGATGGAAGGTGATGGACACGCTTTCGCCGGAATGAACGCCAATACCGGACAGCGAGATCGACCTCGAAATCGTGGTTTGAAGGCCTACTATATTGCCACTCATAAGGTCCGCCGTTTCCCGCATAATTTGGCACGACCCGTCACGGCCATGTTGTCCCCGATCGTCAGGAGCGATCTCACGTTTCCCCCACGTGATTGACTGCCCCATCCCCTTGTTGTCGATCCGCAAGATATGACGACAGTCCCGAGTTTCCAAATCACGCTTTTTTTCCTTCTGTTACGGAGTCGTAACGCAGCATTGATTCAAATACTCTAATGTTAACAATTAGTTAACAAAACGGTGCGGCGGCAATACAGCCGCCGCACCGGGAATGTTACACTGTATTACAGCAGGCTCACTTGCTCTGGCGGCGCAGGAAGGCGGGAATCTCCAACTGCTCGTCTTCGTGACTCGCGCGGGCCTGCGGAGTCATCCTGCCCTGATCGTCCAACTGGCCGCGGCGGGGTGCGTAGACGCTCGCCTCGGGCGAGAGCGGACGACGCGCCTGCGGTGCCTGGGCGGCCTGGGCCGAGAGCGGCTGATCGTCCTCCTCGCGGCGGCCGAGCGAGTTCGACAGCCGCTTGAGCAGACCCATCGGGCCGCGTTCGTCGGCATGGCCGTGCGGCTGGGCGCGGTGCTCGATCTCGGCCTTGACCACCGGCGGGAAGTCCTCGACCCGCGGCATGCGGACGGGTTCCGCCTCG
The DNA here is from genome assembly GCF_000759435.1 of Hoeflea sp. BAL378. Classification (GTDB taxonomy): domain Bacteria; phylum Pseudomonadota; class Alphaproteobacteria; order Rhizobiales; family Rhizobiaceae; genus Hoeflea. The sequence goes on along the minus strand of NZ_JRJG01000013.1, from coordinate 34,094 downwards.
GTGCGCATCGCCGGCGCCGGAGCGGCGGGCTGGTGCGGCGCCGCCATTGCCGGGCGCTGCGGCGCGGCCATGGCCGGCTGCTGCGGGGCCGCCACTTCGCCGGTGTTGGCGAACAGGCGGCTCTGCGGCTGGAAGCCGGGCTGCTGGGCTGCGGCCGCCGGGGCGGCCTGCGGCCGTGCGGCCAGATCCATCTGCGTGGCGATGTCGAGCTCGCGCTCGAGTTCGGCTTCCGCCGTCAGGATGGTTTCGGCCACCTGGTCGCGGGCTGCCGGGGACGGCTGCGGGGCCGGAGCCGGACGGGCCGCCTGCGGCTGGGCTGCGGCTGCCGGACGCGGCTGAGGCCGCGGCGCGGTGATCGTCGGGCGCTGCATTTCGGCAGCGCCTTCCACCCGGTCGATGCCGGTGGCGACGACGGAGACGCGAATCAGGCCTTCGAGCGCTTCGTCGAAGGTCGCGCCCAGGATGATGTTGGCGTCAGCATCGACTTCCTCGCGGATGCGGGTCGCCGCCTCGTCGACTTCGAACAGCGTCATGTCGCGTCCGCCGGTGATCGAGATCAACAGGCCCTGCGCGCCCTTCATCGTGGTTTCGTCGAGCAGCGGGTTGGCGATCGCGGCTTCGGCCGCGGCCATCGCCCGGCCTTCGCCGGAAGCTTCGCCGGTGCCCATCATGGCGCGGCCCATCTCGCGCATCACCGAACGGACGTCGGCGAAGTCGAGGTTGATCAGGCCTTCCTTGACCATCAGGTCGGTGATGCAGGCGACGCCCGAATAGAGCACCTGGTCGGCCATCGCGAAGGCGTCGGCGAAGGTGGTCTTGTCGTTGGCGATGCGGAACAGGTTCTGGTTCGGGATGACGATCAGGGTGTCGACGCATTTCTGCAATTCGTCGATGCCCGACTCGGCCAGGCGCATGCGGCGCTGGCCTTCGAAGTGGAACGGCTTGGTGACCACGCCGACCGTGAGGATGCCCTTGTTGCGGGCGGCCTGGGCGACGACGGGAGCCGCACCGGTACCGGTGCCGCCGCCCATGCCGGCGGTGACGAAGCACATGTGGGTGCCATTGAGATGATCGATGATCTCGTCGATGCACTCTTCGGCGGCCGCGCGGCCGACTTCCGGCTGCGATCCGGCGCCGAGGCCTTCGGTGACGGCCACGCCGAGCTGGATCAGCCGGTCGGCCTTGGACATGGTCAGCGCCTGGGCGTCAGTGTTGGCGACGACGAAGTCGACCCCCTGAAGCCCCGCATTGATCATGTTGTTGACGGCATTGCCGCCGCCGCCGCCCACGCCGAACACCGTGATGCGCGGCTTCAGCTCGGTGATGTCCGGCTTCTGCAAATTGATGGTCATGGCACCCGTTCCTTCCTTGTCTCATGGCCGCACCGCCGCGTGGGCCAATTCGGTAAAATCAAAAACTCTCTTTGAGCCACTGCCCCATGCGGGACAGGCGGCCGCCGGCGCCGGCCATGACGGCAAAGCCGCCCTCGCCCGCGCCGTGGGATTCAAGATGTGCGACCTGGGGATAGATCATCAGGCCCACCGCAGTGGAGAACGCCGGCCCCTTGGCCGCGGCAGGCAGTCCCGAGACCCCCAGCGGGCGGCCGATCCGGACATTGCGCGCGAGGATCCGCCGCGCCGATTCGTTGAGGCCAGTGAGCTGGCTGGCGCCGCCGGTCAGCACGATGCGCTTGCCCACGAGCGTCGAGTAGCCCGACTGCTGGATGCGGTCGCGCAGCATTTCCAGTGTTTCCTCGACCCGGGCGCGCACGATGCGCGAGACCAGACCGCGCGGCACATGGGTCGGCAGATCACGCTCGTCCTCGCCGATTGGCGGGATCGAGATCACGTCGCGGTCTTCGCCGGCCTGCGGCAACGCCGAGCCGTGCACCACCTTGATGCGCTCGGCGTCGTCGAGCCGCGTCGACAGGCCGCGCGCGAGATCCATGGTGACGTGATGGCCGCCGAGCGCGATCGCGTCGGCATGCACCAGCTTGCCTTCGGAAAACACCGAGATCGTGGTGGTGCCGCCGCCCATGTCGATCGTGGCGCAGCCCATCTCGGCCTCGTCGGAGACCAGCGCCGCGAGCCCGGACGCATAGGGGGTGGCGACCATCGCCTCGACCGTCAGATGGGCGCGGTTGATGGCCAGTTCGAGATTCTTGAGCGGCGCCCGGTCGGCCGTCAGCACATGCATGTCGACGCCGAGCACGTCGCCATACATGCCGGCGGGATCGGAGATGCCGCGCTCGCCGTCGAGCGTGTAGCTCGAGGGCAGCGAATGCAGGATGGCGCGTTCGTGGCCCTGGCTCTGGCGCGTCGCCGCGTTGACCACCTTGGCGAGGTCGCCCGAAGCGATCTCGTGCCCGCCGAGATTGACCGAGGAGGAATGGATCTCGCTCTTGAGACGCCCGGCGGTGACATTGACGATCAGGCTCTCGACGGTGACGCCGGCCATGCGCTCGGCGGCATCGACGGCGAGGCGGACGGAATTCTCCACCGCATCCATGTCGGAAATGACGCCTGCCTTGAGCCCGCGCGACTTCTGGTGGCCGAGCCCGATGATCTCGATCTTGTGGCTGCGGCCCGACAGGATCTCGCTGCCTTCGACCGGGGTCAGCCGGCCGATCATGCAGACAACCTTGGACGAGCCGATGTCGAGCACGGTGACGATGCTGACCCGCTTGTTGGACAGCGGCTTGAGCCGGGGCAGAACGGATGAGGGGCGGAACAGGCTCACGATTTGCGCTCCGCCTTGATGGCTTTCGCCCGCGCTTCCAGCGCTTCCTTGCGGCGTTCGAACGCGGCCTCGGAAAGCCTCAGCGTCACCCGGTCGTCGAGCCTGAGGTCGACGGCGGTGATGTCGCGCGACAGCACGTCGCGGCCGGCGTCGAATTCGGCGAACCGGGTCAGCGCCGCGCCGATGTCGTCCTCGGGCAGGCTCAGCGTCACGCCGTTGTCGAGGCGCAGGTCCCAGCGCCGGTCGGCGATGCGGATGGCGGCCTTGACCCGGGCGCGCAGCTCCGGATGAAACAGAAGCCGCGCCTCGAGCTCGTCGGCGGCGCGGTCGGCGCCAAGCCCGACATAGAGCGGCAGGTCGGCGTGACGGGCGCCGGTCAGCGGCGCGATCACATCGCCGCGCGCATCGATCAGCGACAGCGCGTCGCCGTGCTGCCAGATGCCGACCGGGGTGCGCTCGGTGAGCACGACCGACAGGCCGCGCGGATAGATCTTCTGCACCTGGGCGTCGGTCACCCACGGCAGTTGCAGCAGTTTTTCGCGCGCCGCATGGGCGTCGATGGCGACGACCGAGGTGGTGCCGTCAAGCCCGAGCTGCTGCAGGATGTCGATGTCGGAGGTCTCGACATTACCGCTGACGCGGACATCCTCGAGTGCGAAGCCGGCGCCGGTGGTGACGGCCTGCGTCACCGCATGGGTATGGCCGCCCAGCGTCATGCCGTAAAAGCCGGTGGCGGCCAGGAAGGCGCAGGCAGCGACCGATCCGGTGTGCGGGCGGATCTCCAGCCGGCCGGTGGCGAGGGCAGCGAAATAGCGGGCGGGACGGCGCAGAAAACGCGGCAGAACATAAGCGCCCGGGAACGCATCGCGTCCGGACGCCGTCGCCGCATGGGCGGTTCTGCCTTGGTTTTCCGTCATCGGCGACACGAAGCGTCCTCCACCATCCAGCTCACAAATTCTTCGAACGAATGCCCTGCCTGCAGGGCCATCTCTGGCGCAAGGGACGTCGGTGTCATGCCGGGCTGGGTGTTGATTTCGAGCCAGATGACCTCTCCATTTTCGGAGAAACGGTCATCATAGCGGAAATCGGACCTGCTCACGCCGCGACAGCCGATCGCTTGATGTGCCTTCAACGCCAACCTACGTATTTTTTGGTAAACAAATGGTGAAATTTCCGCCGGGCAAACGTGTTTGGAGCCCCCTGCGACGTATTTTGAATCATAATCATAGAAACTGTGTCCTTGCGGCACGATCTCGGTGACCGCCAGCGCCACGTCGCCCATGATGGTGCAGGTCAGCTCGCGCCCGGGGACGTAGCGCTCGACCATGACCTCGTCGCCATATTTCCAGTCCTTCGAGGCGATGACCTGCGGCGGATGGCTCTGGTTTTCCTGGACGATGACCACGCCGAAGCTCGAGCCCTCCTTGACCGGCTTGACCACATAGGGCGGCTGCATCGGGTGCGCCGAGGTGATATCGTGCCGGTTCATCACCTTCGAGTCCGCCACCGGAATGCCCACCGCCTTGGCGACGATCTTGGAGAGGCGCTTGTCCATGGCGAGCGCGGAAGCGGTGACGCCCGAATGGGTGTAGGGGATCGAGAGATATTCGAGCACGCCCTGGATCGTGCCGTCCTCGCCGTAGGGCCCGTGCAGCGCGTTGAAGGCGACATCGGGCCTGAGCTCGGCCAGCACCGCGGCGATGTCCTTGCCGACATCGACGCGCGTGACCCGGTAGCCCGCAGCCTCGAGCGCATCGGCGCACGGCTTGCCCGAGGCCAGGCTCACCGGCCTTTCCGACGAAAATCCGCCCATCAGCACGGCCACATGTTTTTTCGGTTTTTCGGAAGTCATACATTTCCCCGTTCTGTCACGGATGCGCCTGGGCCGTGACCCGAACACCGGATCTGCCATGCTGCAGGCCAGAATACCCGGCGAAGGTTGCGCCAAACCATCCAGATGCACGCCACGCAGGCGGCGCTGCGCGGCCGGCGGCCCGGGCCTGCCGACGGGCGCTTCGCCTGCCCGACCGCCCGTGTCGCCTTGGCCTTGAATCAGAAGAAGCCGGGGAATGCAAACGGGGTGAGCGGCCAATCGGCCGGAGCCAGGCTGGAGGCATCCGGCTTGCGCGCCGGAGCCAAGCCGTGCATTCCTTGGGTCAAGATGACGTCCTGACCCTCACCCGGAAAGTCTCCCATGTCCCCAGCACCCCTGCCCTCCTCCTGGACCACCACGCCCTCGGGCAAGACGCGGGCGCGGGGGCTGGGGCTGCCTTTGCAGGGCCTGTGCGGGCCCGACAACGCCATCACCGACGTGGCGGGCGTGAGCGTCGGATACTCCACGATCGTCAAGGGCGAGGGAGCGCTGGTTGCCGGCAAGGGGCCGGTGCGCACCGGGGTGACGGCGATCGTGCCGCGGCCGCTCGACGCGATCCACGAGCCGCTGTTCGCCGGCTTCTTCAGCCTCAACGGCAATGGCGAGTTGAGCGGCACCCATTACATCGAGGAGGCCGGCAAATTCTCGCTGCCGATCACCATCACCAACACCCATTCCTGCGGGATCACCCGCGACGCGACGATCCGCTGGGCGGCGGGGCATATGGGCGAGCGCTATCACGACGATTTCTCGCTGCCGGTCGCGGCCGAGACCTATGACGGGTTCCTCAACGACATCAACGGCTTTCACGTCGAGACCCGGCACGTGCTCGAGGCCATCGGCTCGGCGCGCGGCGGCGCCATCGAGGAAGGCAGCGTCGGCGGCGGCACCGGCATGAAATGCTTCGGCTTCAAGGCCGGCTCCGGCACCTCCTCGAGGCTGGTGAGGCATGATGACCACGAGTTCACCGTGGGCGTGTTCGTGCAGGCCAATTTCGGCGTCCGCACCCATTTAACCGTGCTCGGCCGCAATCTCGGCGCCGATCCGGACCTGCCGCAGATGCAGGCCAACACCCGCGACATGGAGCTCGGCTCGATCATCGCCGTCATCGCCACCGACGCGCCGTTCCTGCCGCATCAGCTCAAGCGGCTGGCGCGGCGGGCGACCTTCGGCATCGGCCGCACTGGCGGCCTCGCCACCCACGGCTCGGGCGACCTGTTCCTGGCGTTTTCGACCGCCAATACGGGCCTGGGCGGCGGCGCAATCCGCCACGTCCGCTTCGTCCCCGACGAGGACATCGATCCGTTCTTCGAGGCCGTGGCGCAGGCCACCGAGGAATCCATCCTCAACGCCATGATCGCCAACGAGGACATGACCGGCCGCGACGGCAACTTTGTGCCCGCCCTGCCGCATGCGGCGGTGCGGCGCGCGCTGGGACTGGAAGCAGAGTGAACTCGGCCGAAAGCCGGATCTTCAGTCGCCCGAAATCCGTGCGGCCGGTTCCGGCGTGAAAGCCGCGGCTTCAGGCGGCGCCGTCTCGTAGGACAGCACGATGCGATTGCGCCCGCCGGCCTTGGCGTCGTAGAGCGCCTTGTCGGCGCGCGAAAAGGTCTCGCGGAACTTCTGCCTGGGCAGCGCCCTGGTGATGCCGGCGGAGATGGTGACGGACACCGGACCTCCCTCCACGCGGGTCAGCATGCCGGCGATCCGGGTGCGGGCGATTTCGGCGAGCGCCGCGAATTCGGCGAAGCTCAGCTCCGCGCTGAACACCGCGAACTCCTCGCCGCCGATGCGCGCGCAGATCCCCCGGCCGGCAAAGACCGTGGAGAGCATGTCGGCGACATTGACGATCACCTCGTCGCCGACGGCGTGGCCGTAGCGGTCGTTGACGACCTTGAACCGGTCGATGTCGATCACCATCAGCGATTTTTCGCCCGTGCAGTCATCGAACTGCTCGAGAAACGCGCGGCGGTTGGCCAAACCCGACAGCACGTCGGTGCGGCTCAGATGCTCGAGCTCGGCGCGCGACACGCTCAGATCATAGATCGCGAAGCCGAGAACCACATAGACGGCCAGGGCGACGGTGAAGGCGATGGTAGGGGTGAGCACCGTGGCGGCGATCAGCCCGGCCTTAAGCGTGTAGGGCAGCAGGTCGAACTGGTACATCACCCAATGGGCGCCCAGATTGATGCAATAGGCGAGCACGGCGATCTTGCACGCCATCACCACCGCCTTGCGCCAGACATGCAGGTGGGAATCGAACTCGCCCAGCGTGAGCTGCTTGATGATCCACTTGCGGGCCCTGCCCACGATAAACTCAGTCCAATTCATGCTGGGTATATTAGGGATGCCGGATTAAGATTGTGCTGCATTACCCCCCCATTTTATGGCCATCCGCCGTCAGGGGGGTGTTTTGCACCCAAACCGGATTTCTTGGTGAATTGCCGGTAAACGGCGGCCTCAGGCGGCCATTGTCGAAGTGTCCGGCATGACCGCTGCCGCGTCGCGGGCCGGCCGGTCGGCCTGGGGAGCAAGCACGATGCGGTTGCGCCCGCCGGTCTTGGCTTCATAGAGCGCCGTGTCGGCGCGGGAGAAGATCTCGCCGAATGTCTGCTCCGCCCGCCCCCGGGCGATGCCGCCGGAGACGGTGACGCCGAAGGCGGCGGCGCCGGCGCCGATCCGCAACCCGGCGATGCGGACGCGGGCGATCTCGGCAAGGGCCGCGAAATCCGCGAACGGCATGTCGGCGCTGAACACGGCGAATTCCTCGCCGCCGATGCGCGCGCACAGGCACGGCTCGGGGAAGGCGTCCGCCAGGATCCTGGCGACCGCGACGATCGCCGTGTCGCCGGTCGAATGCCCGTGGGTGTCGTTGATGGTCTTGAAGCGGTCGATGTCGAAGACCACCATGGCCTTGTCGCGCGCGCACTGGTCGACGGTGTCCTGGAAGGCGCGCCGGTTGGCGAGCCCCGAGAGCATGTCGGTGCGGCTCAGGCGCTCGAGTTCGGCGCGCGACACGCCGAGGTCATGGATGGCGAAGCCGACGATCATGTAGGAGCCGACGGCGATGATGAAGGTGATGGGCGGCGTGAGCACCGTCGCCACGATCAGCGCCTCGCGGAGGCTGTAGGGCAGCAGGCCGGCGCCATACATCAGAAAATGCGCCGCCAGGTTGAGGCCATAGGCGAGCACGGAGACCTTGAGCGCCACCAGCACCGATTTGCGGCACACGTCCCGGTAGGAGCGGAACTCGCCGAGCATCAACTGATTGACAATCCAGTTTCGGGTCATGCCGACCATGAACGTGCTCCATGTTGCGAGCGGCATGGTAGGACCAGCGGATTAAGATTGTCCTGCAATGGGTCACCCCGGGCCGCCAGCGTTCCGGTGACCGAGATAATTGAGGCTTGAAACAGGCGTCATGGTTAAGGCCGGGTAAACGGGGCCGGCTCAGGCGACACGGTAAAACTGCATGATCTAGTTGGTTCCCCATTTCGACCAACCGTCGGCCAAAAAGGCCTGTTCCCTCCGGCAGGCATGCGGTCCGAGGCTGACCCAGTTGACGCAGACTTGACCAGGCGCCCTTCAAGTCTGTCGTTGGCGTAAACTGTGCCAATTCGTTTGCCCCACCGTCCCACCATCAGCACGTCGAGATGGTGGTGTTGCGACCTTAGACACCAATTACATGCCGAAAGAGGCAAAGGAGCCTACGTGAGTATCGCCCAAATAAGATTCCCAAAGTTCGGATATGCGCTAGATATCGTCTTCACTGTCACTTTGAGCCAAGGGGAGCCCGCCTTGCCTTAATCTAGGTTCAGCCTGCACAAATCGTATTACTTCTAAAACCTTATATTCTGGCTTTGAGCGATTACCTTTGTCGTCGATTTGAACCGCGATTTCCAGCCGAACCTGGTATGTATCGTCCGTTAATGCGCCGCCGCGAACAAGTGCATCGTGAGCAATTGAGGTTTCCGATATGTCGGCATAAATGATGTCAGTCCCGAGACGAAAACGCCATTTTTCTGCATCTTCGTCATATACCGGTGAATAAACACTAAGCCAGGCAGTTGTGACATCAACGTCAGGTTCAGTCTCTTTGGTCTCAGCTATCGCAGTTGTGCAAGACGCAACAATATCTTCAATGGATGACGGCTCTATAGTTCCGACAATGCGGTCATCTTGTCTAATCTCAACCCTATCAAAACCATCCTGCCCGATTGGCAAAAATGCGTCCCGCGCCGCTCTCAACGCGCGAGGATTGAGCGATAGATTATAGATTGTCTGGTTAATCGTAATCGGGTTTGCTGCACCCTCGACATGCACCACTACTTTACCCTGGCCGGACTCATCACGAATCTCTTGAACATCAGTGGTCTTGCGACCCTTCTTCCATTTAAGGTACCCAAAAAAAGATCCCCCGACTGTTACCGAGCCAGTCGCAAGAATTCCAATCCATTCCAATATTTCTTTTGCATTCTTAACATCATCAATCTGTAAAAATGTTTTTATCTGTTCATAGAATCCAACTACAAGTTCAAAATTTATGTTGAAACATTTGTGTTCAAAATCCGAAACCACATAAACATTTGCTTTAGCTTTCTTACCGTTGAACTCGGAGTTAGCTTCCCGCATCAACTTACCAAATGCCATCAATGCTGGCGCTAGAGATTCTACGCTGATAGAATGATCGTCTTTGCGGCCTTCTCCAGTATAGGCGATAGAAAACTGCTGCCTACTCATCTCGGAAATTTCCGCCATCCCATACCCCCAACGCCACAAGCGCGCATTGAAGCATTGTTACAACCAAATGTGGAGTCTGATTCTGTCCGGAATCCTGAAAGGTCATAGGCATGGCGAAGCTTTCTTTTGTTCCGGTTTTGTTCAGATACCGCGAAGGGATAAGTCGGCAACGATACCGCAGGAACAAAACAAAAACATTTGAAATTTTGTGCGCGATCTTTCACGGAAGTCGATGGGGGACAGCCCTCGCCGCAACCTTCCCCGCTCAGTCGAATTCCGGGTATTGCGGCAGGTCGTCGGTGATGTCGAACCAGGGCGCTTTCGAGGCCACGTGAATGTGGTGCGTCGGCCGGATCGAGGGTGTGTCGATCAGCACGCCGAGCGGCACATGCGCGTAGCGGGCCTCTCGAACCTGGGAATAGAGCAGCGACCCGCATTTCCGGCAATGGGCGTCGTGGGTGACGTCATCGCCGTAGAGGAAGACATCGTCGGCGCCGGAGGTGACAACCAGTTCGGCCCGGGCGATCCCGCCCATCGGCTTGAAGGCCGAGCCGGTGGTGCGCCGGCATTTGCCGCAATGGCAGTTCATCGCATAGTCGAAGGCGTCGGTGACTGTGAAGCCGACCGCGCCGCACATGCACCGGCCGGTGAGCTGCCTGGGTGTCGAGTCCGTCGATCCTGCCTGCATCCCCCGATCCTCCAGGGCCTGGTGCGGCCCTAAACCATCTGCCCCAGGAATTCCTGCACCACCTGGCCCGGCTCGAACAGGCCGAGCCGCTTGATCTCCCAGTCGAGCCTGATGCCCGAATGCTCGAGCACGCGGGCGCGCACCGTCTCGCCGAGGTTTTCGAGCTCGTAGCCCGAGGCCGTGCCGGTGTTGATCATGAAATTGCAGTGCATCGGCGACATCTGCGCGCCGCCGATGGTGAGACCGCGGCAGCCGGCCGCGTCGATCAGCTTCCAGGCCGAATGGCCTTCGGGATTCTTGAAGGTCGAGCCGCCGGTCTTCTCGCGGATCGGCTGCACCGTCTCGCGGTGGTGCTGGACGGCGTCCATGGCGGCGCGGATCTCGGCCGCGTCGCCGGGCGTGCCCTCGAGGATGGCGCGGGTGAAGATGAGATCACCGGGCGCCGAGGAATGCCGGTAGGCATAGCCCATCTCGGCATTGCTGAGCACATGGCGGACGCCCTTGCGGTCGACGGCGTGAACCTCGACCACGCGCTCGCGGGTCTCCACGCCGTTGGCGCCGGCGTTCATCCTGAGCGCGCCGCCGATGGCGCCGGGAATGCCGTGGTAGAAATGAAAGCCCGCAAGCCCCGCTTCGAGCGCCAGCGCGGCCACATGCTTGTCGGGACAGGCAGCGCCCGCCGAAATCCTGGTGTCGGAGATCCGCTCGGCCTGGCCGAAGCCCTTGGCCGAGAGCCGGATCACCACGCCGGGAATGCCACCGTCGCGCACCAGGAGGTTGGATCCGATGCCGACCGGCAGCACCGGGATCTCGCCGGGAAGGGCTGCGAGGAAGGTCGCCAGGTCCTCCTCGTCGGCGGGCTGGAACAAAAGCTCCGCCGGACCGCCGGTGCGGAACCAGGTGATCTTCGACATGTCGGAATTGGGCGTGAGCCGCCCCTCTACGCCGTCGAGCCGGCCCGCCAGCGACGCGAGCAGCCGCTCGCCGTCGACCTGCAGCGGCTTCATGCCTGCCCCCCGAGGTCCGGCGTGGGATTGAGCGCTTCGAGTTCCTTGGGCAACTGGTTGGCCCACTGGGTGATGGTGCCCGCGCCCAGGCAGACGACGTAATCGCCCGGCTTGGCGATCCCGGCGATCAGCGGCGCCAGCGCCTCCGGTCCCTCGATCAGCCGCGCGTCGCGGTGGCCGCCGGCCTTCATGGCCGAGACCAGCGCCGCGGAGTTGATGCCCTCGATCGGGTCCTCGCCCGCGGCGTAGACCGGCGCGATGACGACCGTGTTGGCGTCGTTGAAGCAGGCGGCGAAATCGTCGAACAGGCTTTCGAGCCGCGTGTAGCGGTGCGGCTGGGCCACCGCGATCACCCGGCCCTGGCAGGCGTCGCGGGCGGCCGAAAGCACCGCCTTGATCTCGACCGGATGGTGGCCGTAATCGTCGAACACCTCGACCCCGTTCCAGGTGCCGGTATGGGTGAAGCGGCGCTTGACCCCGCCGAACTGGCCGAGCCCGCGGGCGATCTGCTCCGGCGTCAGGCCCAGCTCGTAGGCGACGGCGATGGCAGCCACCGCGTTGGAGACATTGTGCCGGCCCGGCATCGGCAGGCGCAGGTCCTTGAGCTCGACGGTCGCGCCGGTCTTGCGGCTGTGGATCACCACGTCGAACACCGAGACCGGCCCGTCCATGCGGTGGTTGGAATAGCGCACGTCAGACTGTGGGTTGTGGCCATAGGTGATGACCCGCCGGTCCTCGATGCGGCTCACCAGCGCCTGGACCTCCGGATGGTCGAGGCACATGACGCCGAAGCCGTAGAACGGCACGTTCTCGACGAACTGCCGGAAGGCCGCGCGCACCGCGTCGAAATTGCCGTAATGGTCGAGATGCTCGGGATCGATGTTGGTGACGACGGCGATGTCGGCGGGGAGCTTGAGGAAGGTGCCGTCGCTCTCGTCGGCCTCCACCACCATCCACTCGCCCTCGCCCATGCGCGCATTGGTGCCATAGGCGTTGATGATGCCGCCATTGATCACGGTCGGGTCGAGCCCGCCGGCTTCGAGCAGCGTCGCCACCATCGAGGTGGTGGTGGTCTTGCCGTGGGTGCCGCCGATGGCGATGGCGTTGCGGAAGCGCATCAGCTCGGCCAGCATCTCGGCGCGGCGCACCACCGGGATCAGCCGCTCGCGCGCGGCCACGAGTTCCGGATTGGTCTTCCTGATCGCGGTCGAGACCACCACCACCTCAGCCGCGCCAAGATTGGCGGCGGAGTGGCCGATATGCACCTCGATGCCCTTGTCGCGCAGCCGCTGCACATTTGCGCTGTCGGACTGGTCGGAGCCCTGCACCTTGTAGCCCAGGTTGTTGAGCACCTCGGCGATGCCGCTCATGCCGATGCCGCCGATGCCGATAAAGTGCACAAGGCCGATGGTTTGCGGCATTTTCATGCGGGATGACTCCTGAATTGGTCGATGCTGACGCCCTCCGCAATAGCTTCTGCCAGATTGGCAAGCAAGCGCGCGGCGTCGGGTTTTCCGGTCGCCTGGGCGGCGGCGGCGGTGGCGGCGAGGCCGGCGGGATCGTTCATCCGGTCGGCGATCATCTCCGAAAGAAGCTGAGGCGTGAGCTCCGACTGCTTGATCACGCTGGCGCCGCCCTGGGCCATCAGCGCCGCCGCATTGGCCGCCTGGTCATGATCCAGAGCATAGGGATAGGGCACCAGGATGGCCGAACGGCCGATCACCGCGATCTCGGAAACCGTCGAGGCGCCCGAGCGCGAGATCACCAGATGCGCCGCCCCGATGCGCGCCGCCATGTCGGTGAAGAAGGGCGACACCTCGGCCTTCACCCCCATCTCCTCGAGCCGCGCGCGCACATGCTTCTCGTCCTCGGGACGGGCCTGCTGGGTGAGTTCGAGCCGGGCCCTCAGGGGATCTGGCAACAGCGAGATGGCGGCTGGGATGGCGTCCGAGAAGAACTGCGCGCCCTGGCTGCCGCCGAACACCACCAGCCGGAACGGCTCGCCCTCGAGCGAGGGCTGATAGGGAATGGCCGCCGCCGCGATCACTTCCGGACGCACCGGGTTGCCGGTGATCACGGTCTTGGCCGCGTGCTTGCCCTTGCCCTCGGGCAAAAAACCGCCGGCGATCACCCTGACGCGCGCGGCCAGCGCCCTGTTGGCGCGGCCCATCACCGCATTCTGCTCGTGCAGCATCGAGGGGATGCCGGCATTGGAGGCGGCGATCAGCGGCGGAATGGTGGGGTAGCCGCCAAAGCCGATCACCGCGTCGGGCCTGATCCTGCGCAGCAGCCTGCCCGCCTCGCGCACGCCCTGGAACAGCGTCCACAGCGAGCGCGCCAGCTTGAGCGGGTTCTTCGAGCCGATGGTGGCGGAGCGGACGATATGGACCTCGGACGCGGGGAACTTTCCCGCATAGCGCTCCGCGCGGCTGTCGGTGACCAGATGCACGCGGTGGCCGCGCGCGATCAGTTCATGCGCCAGCGCCTCGGCCGGGAACAGGTGTCCGCCGGTGCCGCCGGCCGCCAACAGGAAGAGCTTGCTCTGGGTCATGAGTCTATTCCGCCGCCACGCTGGCCGCGGGCCGGTAGATGGCGCGCGGCTTGGCCCGGCTTTCCGGCCTGCGCCGCGTCAAGGCCAGCATAAAGCCCGCGGTGATCGCCACCGCGATCATCGACGAGCCGCCATAGGAGATCAGCGGCAGCGTCATGCCCTTGGCCGGCAGCAGCTCGAGATTGACGCCGATATTGATGAAGGACTGGAACCCGATCAAGAGCGACAGGCCCGCCACCGCGAGCCTCGTGAAATCGTCCTGCTCGCGGCTCGCGCGCATCAGCCCGCGGATGACCACGAAGCCGAACAGAAGCACCAGCACCATGCAGAAGACGATGCCGAATTCCTCGGCGGCGACGGAGAAGACGAAGTCGGTGTGGCTGTCGGGCAGGATGCGCTTGATCGTCCCCTCGCCCGGGCCCTGGCCCAGCCAGTCGCCGCGGATGATCGCCTCGCGCGCGGTGTCGACCTGGAAACTGTCGCCCTCGCCGAACAGGAAGCCGTTGATGCGCTCGGCGACGTGCGGAAACATGAAATAGGCGGCGATGAACCCGCCGATGGCGCCACCGCCCAGAAGCATGATCCAGAACCAGGACATGCCGGCCATGAAGAACATGCCGCCCCAGATCGCCGTCGTCAGCATGGTCTGGCCGAGGTCGGGCTGGGCCACCAGCAGCGCCGCGACGATGCCGAACAGGATGATGGCGAACAGGTTGCCGGGGATTTCGGGATGGCGCGAGCGCTCGGAGAACAGCCAGGCGCAGATGACGACGAAGGCGGGTTTCATGAATTCCGACGGCTGCACCGAGATCCCCAGGATCGACACCCAGCGCCGGGAGCCCTTGATCTCGACGCCGAAGAACAGCGCCAGCACCATCATCACGATCGATCCGGCGAGCAGCACGATGGCGATGCGGCGCACCTGCCGCGGCGACAGGAAGGAGACGCCGACCATCACCGCGAGCGCCGGCAGCAGGAAGATCCCGTGGCGGGTGACGAAATGGAAGCTGTCGAGGCCGAGGCGTTCGGCCACCGCCGGGCTCGCCGCGAAGGACAGCATCAGCCCGATGCCCATCAGCCCGATGAAGGCCGCCAGAAACAGGCGGTCGATGGTCCAGAACCAGTCGGCGACCGGTCCGCGTTCGACGCGGCTAACCATGCTGCTCTCCCTTGCGTTGGACATCGATGAGCATATCAATACCTTCTAAAGCAGACACCAGGCTTACGAAGGCGTCGCCGCGCACCTCGAAATTGCGGAACTGGTCGAAGCTGGCGCAGGCCGGCGACAACAGCACGACCGGCATGTCGGCGGAATCGCCGGCCGCATCCTTGGCCGCCGCCGCGACGGCGTTGTCGAGCGTGCCGGAGATCTCGAAGGGCGCATGCGCGCCGATGGTGGCGGCGAAGCCGGCCGCGGCCTCGCCGATCAGATAGGCCTTGGCGATGCGCGGAAACAGCGGCTCGAGCGCGGCGATGCCGCCTTCCTTGGGCAGGCCGCCGGCGATCCAGTAGATCGGCGCGAAGCTGGTGAGCGCGGGTGCTGCGGCCTCGGCATTGGTGGCCTTGGAATCATTGACGAAGACGACATGGCCCCGGCGCGCCACCGGCTGCATCCGGTGCTTGAGGCCGGGAAAGCTGGCGAGTCCCGCGCGGATCTCGTCGTCGCTCAGGCCCACGCTGCGGCAGGCGGCGATGGCAGCAGCGGCGTTCTGCGCATTGTGCGCGCCGCGCAGCGTGGTGACGGCGCTGAGATCGGCGAGCTCGCGCACGGTTCCGCCCTTGGCCTCGCGGAGGATCGCGCCGTCGGCGAACACGCCGTCGGCGAGCGCATGGTCCTTGGAAATCCGCTTGACGGTCCGCCCCGCGCCTTCCAGCCGGGCGGCGATGCCGCGGCACCAGTCGTCGTCGTCGCCGATGATGGCGACATCGCTGCGCTCGACGAGCCGCGCCTTGACCGCGGCGTAATGGGCGATCGAGCCGTGCCGGTCGAGATGATCGGGCGTGAGATTGAGCAGCAGCCCGGCACTGGGGTCGAGCGAGGGCGCCAGATCGATCTGGTAGGACGAGCATTCCACCACATGCACCCGCCCCGGCGCCGGCGGCGCGAGCGTCAGCACCGCGGTGCCGATATTGCCGCCGAGCTGGGCGTCGCGGCCCGAATGGGCGATCATATGCGCGATCAGCGCCGTGGTGGTCGACTTGCCGTTGGTGCCGGTGATGGCGATGAACGGGCTTTCGGGCGCGATTGCCCGCCGCTCGCGCGCGAAGATCTCGACATCGCCGATGATCTCGACGCCATGGCTGGTGGCGAGCTCCGCCGCCCAGTGCGGCTTGGGGTGGGTGAGCGGCACGCCGGGCGAGAGCACCAGCGTTTCGATCGCCCCCCAGTCGAGGCCGCGCAGGTCGCCCACGGTGAGGCCCGCCGTCCGCGCCGCCTCGACCTGGGCCGGATTGTCGTCCCAGGAGACGACCTCAGCGCCGCCCGCGGCCAGCGATCTCGCGGTGGCGAGGCCGGAGCCGCCCAAGCCGAACAGCGCCACCCGCCGTCCGCGGAATGTGGTTGCCGGGATCATCTCTCACCTCAGCTTCAGGGTCGCCAGGCCGATCATCGCCAGCCCGACGGAGATGATCCAGAACCGCACCACGACCTGGCTCTCGGTCCAGCCGAGTTTTTCGAAATGGTGATGGATCGGCGCCATCAGGAACACCCGCTTGCCGGTGAGCTTGAACGAGGTGACCTGGATGATCACCGACAGCGCCTCCATGACGAACAGGCCGCCGATGATGGCCATGACGATCTCGTGCTTGGTCGCCACCGCCACGGTGCCGATCAGCCCGCCCAGCGACAGCGACCCGGTGTCGCCCATGAAGATGGCCGCCGGCGGCGCGTTGAACCACAGGAAGCCCAGGCCCGCGCCGATGACGGCGCCCAGGATCACCGCCAGCTCGCCGGTGCCGGGCACGAAATGGATCTGCAGGTAGTTGGCGAAGACCGCGTTGCCGGCGAGATAGGCGATGGCCCCGAACGAGGCGGCGGCGATCATTACCGGCACGATGGCGAGGCCGTCGAGCCCGTCGGTGAGATTGACCGCATTGCCGGCCGAGACGATCACGAAGGCGCCGAAGACGATGAAGAACCAGCCGATATCGACCAGCAGGTCCTTGAAGAACGGAAACGCCACCGACGAGCCGAAGGCGGCGCCATTGGCGGGCGACGCCGCCATCGAGGCCTGCATGATGAAGAACACCGCGACGCCGGCGATCAGGAACTCGAGACCGAGCCGGGCCTTGCCCGAAAAGCCCTTGTCGGTCTGCTTGGTGACCTTGAGATAGTCGTCGTAAAAGCCGATGGCGCCGAAGCCGAGCGTGACCAGCAGCGTGGTCACCACATAGACGCTCGACAGGTCGGCCCAGAGCAGCGACGAGCCGACGATGCCCGCCAGGATCATCAGCCCGCCCATGGTCGGCGTGCCGGCCTTGAGGAAATGGGTCTGCGGCCCGTCCGCCCGGATCGGCTGGCCCCGGCCCTGGCGCAGGCGCAGGGAGGCGATGATTCGCGGCCCGAACAGAAACACAATGAGCGCCGATGTAAACATCGCCGCTCCGGTCCTGAAGGTTATATACCTGAAAAGATTAAAAAACTGGACTTCGTCCGCCAGATTCACCAACCAGATGAGCATAGATTTCGGTCCCCTAGCGCCGTTTAGTCTTGTGTGCTGCTGTCCGTCAGCGCCGGATACTTGTCAAGCAAGGCCTTGACGATGCGCCCGAAACCGATGCCAAGCGACGACTTGATCATCACCACGTCGCCATCCCTGAGAGACGTCTTGAGGTACTCCGCCAGCCCGTCCGCGTCATCGCGGCAGATCGTCTCGATATCGGACCCCAGCTCGGCCTTGAGCGCCTGCATTTCCGGTCCGGCGAGGCAGACCAGATCGACCTTGGCCTCGCGCACGGGACCGGCCAGCTCCCGGTGCACGCGCTCGGAAAAGCTCCCCATCTCCAGCATGTCGCCGAGCACCGCGATGCGCCGTCCGCTCAGCCCCACCGGCGTGTCGCGCAGCAGCTCGAGCGCCGCGCGCATCGACACCGGATTGGCGTTGTAGCTTTCGTCGATCAGCACGAAGCTGCCGCCGTCGGCCCTGAGCCGGTGGCGGGCGCCGCGGCCCTTCTCGGCCGAGATGCCGGCCAGCGCGTGGACGGCCTTGGCGAGATCGGCGCCGACCAGCTTGACGGCGCCCAACACCGCGAGCGCATTCTGCACCAGATGCCGTCCGGGCGCGCCGATCTTGACGGCGACGTCGTCGCCGCCGATGCGGGCGGTGATGGTCGAGCAGTCCGGATGCAGCTTGCAATTGAGCAGGCGGTAATCCGCCTTGGGGTTTTCGCCAAAGGACTGGACCTGCTTGAGGCCGAGTTCCGAGGCGCGCTTCTTCAGCCAGGCATATTTCTCGTTGTCGCGGTTGAGAAGCAGGCGGCCGTCAGGGGCAAGGCCCTCCATGATCTCGGCCTTGGCCGCAGCGATCTCGCCCAGATTCTTGAAATTGCCCAGATGCGCCGCCGCGATCGTGGTGATGACGGCCACGTGCGGGCGCACCATCTTGACCAGCGGGCGGATCTCGCCGGGATGGTTCATGCCGATCTCGAACACGCCGAAGGCGGCCGACTGGGGCATCCGGGCCAGCGTCAGCGGCACCCCCCAGTGATTGTTGAACGAGGCGGCCGAGGCATGCACCTCGCCGCTCGGCTCGAGCGCCCGGCGCAGCATCTCCTTGCTCGAGGTCTTGCCCACCGAGCCGGTGATGGCGATGATCTTCGCCTCGGATCTGTCGCGTGCCGCGCGTCCGAGATCCTCGAGCGCCGCGAGCACGTCGTTGACCACGATCATCGGCGCGGTGACCCGGCCGAGCGCGGGCAGCTTGGATTCGGACACCACCAGCAGGCTCGCGCCATTGGCGACGGCGACGCTGGCGAAGTCATGGCCGTCGAAGCGGTCGCCCTTGATGGCGAAGAACACCTCGCCGTCGCGAACCGTGCGGCTGTCGATCGAAATCCCGGTCACGCCCGCCGGCATGGCGCCGAGCGGACGCCCGTCCATGGCGTCGATCATGTCTCTTGAGGTCCACAGCAGGCTCATGCCTTGAGTTCCTCCAGTCCCTTGCGGATTTCCGCGTGATCGGAGAAAGGCAGCACCGTGCCGCCCACGGTCTGCCCCTCCTCGTGCCCCTTGCCCGCGACGATCAGCGTGTCGCCGGCCTTGAGCATCGCCACCGCCCGGCGGATCGCCTCGGCGCGGTCGCCGATCTCGGTGGCGCCGGGCGCCGCGGTCAGGATTTCGGCGCGGATCGCGGCGGGCTCTTCCGAGCGCGGATTGTCGTCGGTGACGATCACCACGTCGGCGAGTTCGGAGGCGATGGCGCCCATGATCGGCCGCTTGCCGCGGTCCCGGTCGCCGCCGCAGCCGAACACGACGATGACGCGGCCGGTGGTGAACGGCCGCACCGCCTCGAGCACGTTCTTGAGCGCATCGGGCTTGTGCGCGTAGTCGACATAGGCCGGTGCGCCCTCGGCGGTCGAGCCGATCAGTTCCAGCCGTCCCGAGGCGCCGGTGAGATGCTCCAGTCCCTCCATCGCCTGGTCCGCCGAGGTGCCGGTGGCGATCGCCATGCCGGCGGCGACGAGCGCGTTGGAGACCTGGAAGTCGCCGGCCAGCGGCAGGTGCACTTCGAAGATCCGGCCATCGAGATGGATCTCGGCGATCTGCTTGTGGCGCAGATGCTCGACCCGCTTGAGGCTCAGGAACCCGCCCTTCCGGCCGACCGTCAGCACCCGTGCGCCGGCCCGTTCGGCGACCTCGACGGCGCGTTCCGACCAGGGGTCGTCGGCAAAGATCACCGCCGGCGCGCCCTTGGGCAGCAGCGTGTGGAACAGCCGCATCTTGGCGGCCATGTAGTCGTCCATGTCGGGATGGTAGTCGAGATGGTCGCGGCCCAGATTGGTGAAGCCGGCGACACTCAAAGCCACGCCGTCGAGCCGGCGCTGGTCGAGCCCGTGGCTCGACGCCTCCATGGCGGCATGGGTCACGCCGGAGCTGGCGAGATCGGCCAGCAGCCGGTGCAGCGCCACCGGATCGGGCGTGGTCAGCGAACCGTATTCGACGCGGCCGGGGGCGATCACGCCTGTGGTGCCGATCATCGCCGCCTGCTCGCCTGCATGGGTCCAGATCTGGCGCAGGAACGAAGCCACCGACGTCTTGCCGGCGGTGCCCGTTACCGCCCCGATCACGCGCGGTTGCGGGCCGAAATAGGCGGCCGCCATGCGCGCCAGAGCCAGCCGCGGATCGTCGGTCCGGATCACCGGCACCGCGACGCCGGCAAGGGCCGCGTCCGAGGCCGCGACGATCGCGCCGGCGCCCCGCGACACTGCCTGCTCGACGAACCGCGCGCCGTCGGTCTTCACCCCGGCCAGCGCGAAAAACACATTGCCCGGCTCGACGCTGCGGCTGTCGGCCGTGAGCCCGGTCACCGGCATGTCGAATTCCGTCGGGGCGGGCGCGGTCATGGTCTTGGGCGGCAGGGCGGCGATCAGCGCGGACAGTTTCATGAAATTCTCGGGTCTTTCGTTGTCAGGACGGGTGCGGGTGAGTCTGGTGCTGGCGTTGCCCTGCCCGCCACTTGTGTTGTCAGTATGGCTGTTGTCAGTATGTCAGCGACAATTCCTGTGAACCGTTTCCGAATCGCGGCTCGACGCCGAGGAAGCCCGCCGAGCGGCGGATGATGGCGCTGACCATGGGGGCCGCATTGAGGCCGGCGGTGGCCGAGGATTTTCCCTCCTCGGGCTTGGGTTCGTCAATCACCACCAGCACCACATATTCGGGATTGTCGATCGGGAAGGCGGAGAGGAAGGCGTTGAACCGGACGGAGGAATTGTAGCGGCCGTTGACCACCTTTTCCGCGGTGCCGGTCTTGCCGCCGACATGGAAGCCTTCGACCTCGGCGCGCCGGCCCGAGCCCATGGCGACGTTCATCTCCATGAGATCGCGCATGCTCTTGCTGGTGGAGGGCTGGATCACCTGGACCGCCACCTTGTCGGCCTCCTCCACGGTGCGGGGCAGGAAGGTGGGCTCGATCAGCTTGCCGCCGTTCATCAGCGCCGCTGCCGCCACCGCCGTCTGCAGCGGCGTGGTCGACGCGCCGTGGCCGAACGAGATGGTGATCGAGTTGATCTTCTTCCACACCGGCGGCTGGTTGGGGGTCGCCACCTCCGGCAGTTCCGTCTTCATGCGGGTGAGCAGGCCCAACCGGGTGAGGAACTCCTTGTGGCCCTCGATGCCCACGAGATCGGCCATCTTGGCGGTGCCGATATTGGAGGAATAGATGAAGATCTCCGGCACCGTGAGAATCCGGTTCTTGCCGTGGAAATCCTTGATGGTGAAGCCGCCGATGCGGATCGACCCGCGGGCGTCGAAGGAATCGGTGATCTTCACCTTGCCCGAATCGAGCGCCATCGCCGTAGTGAAGGCCTTGAAGGTGGAGCCCATTTCATAGGTGCCCGCCGACATCCGGTTGAGCCGGTCCTTCTGCAGCGCCTCGACCGGGTTGTTGGGATCGTAGTCGGGCAGCGACGACATGCCGACGACTTCGCCGGTGTGGACATTGAGCACGACGCCGGCCGCCGCGATCGCCTTGTAGCGGTCCATGGCCGCGGCAAGCTCGTCGCGCAGCACATGCTGGACCCTGAGGTCGATCGACAGCTTGACCGGCTTCATGTCCTCGTTGACGGTCATGCCGGCGGCGGCAAGGTCGCCCAGCCCCTGGCCGTCGACATATTTCTCCATGCCGGCGATTCCGCGGTTGTCGATGTTGACGTGGCCGACCACATGCGAGGCGGTCGGGCCGCCGGGGTAGAACCGCCGCGTCTCGGGCCTGAAGCCGATGCCGGGGATGCCGAGCGACAGGATCTGGCTCTGCTGCTTGGGGGTCAGTTGCCGCCGGAGCCACTGGAACTTGGAATTGGACGAGAGCTTGCGGTGAATGCCGCGCATGTCGAGATCGGGCAGCACGGTGGCGAGCAGTTCGATCGCCTCGTCGGCGTCGATGATCTTGTTGGGCTCGGCAAACAGCGACACCGTGCGGATGTCGGTGGCCAGCACCTCGCCGTTGCGGTCGAGCAGGTCGGGGCGCGAGACCAGCAACTGGTCGGGGCGCATGATCGAGGAGACCGTTTCGGGAGAGCGCAGGCCATATTGCACCAGCCGGCCGCCGAGCAGGGCGTAGAACACGCCGAAACAGGCGATGGCGATGACCATCCGGTTCTTCGCCTGGGCGCCCTGCGCCTTGCGCACGCCTTCGAATTCGAGCGGCGGCGCGCTGTGGCTGGCGGACGGGCGCGGCGCGCGGCTGCCGCCGGAGACGAGGGTTCTCAGAAGCTTCATGGTTGCACCGATCCCGTGGTCAGGGCCGCGTCGGTCCCGGTTTCGGCCACTTCCGGCTCGAAGTCGCTGGCCCGTCCGGGCAGTTCGGAGGGCTTGGCCATCTGCGTGGGCTCGATCGGCTTCAGGCCGAGATCGGCCTCGAAGGCGGTGGACAGGCGCTGCAGCCGCGAGGGCTGGTTGAGCAGGCTCCAGTCGGCTTCCAGCAGGTCGATGGTTTCCTCCTGCAGCCTGATCTGCGCCTGCAGGTCCGCCACCTCGGCGAGCTTTTCCTCGGCGGCGTGCTTGATCTGGTAGGTGACGGTGGCGGCGGCGATCATGGCGCCGACCAGCACCAAATCGAGAGTTCGCAGCATGGCTTAACCTCCTAGCGCGGCGAGCGCGGCGAGATTGGGAACGGGAAGGATGTCTTGGCTGGCCTTGCCGGCGGGCGCATCGGTGCGCAGGCCCGCCCTGAGCTTGGCCGAGCGGGCGCGCGGATTGGCGGCGCATTCGGCCTCGCCCGCGGTCACCGGCTGCTTGCCGATCAGCGTGAAGGTGGACTGGCGCTCGGCCACCATCGGCAGGTGCCGCGAACCGGAGGCCTTGCCGGCCCGGTCCTGGAAGAAGCGCTTGACGATGCGGTCCTCGAGCGAATGGAAGCTCACCACCACCAGCCGCCCGCCGGGCTTGAGCGCCTGCTCGGCCGCAAACAGCGTGCGCGCCAGTTCGCCGAGCTCGTCGTTGACATAGGTCCTGAGTGCCTGGAACACCCGCGTCGCCGGATGGATCTTGTCCTGCGGCCGGCGGGGCGAGACCTTTTCGATCAGCCCGGCCAGTTGCCGCGTGGTCGCAAACGGCGCCTTCTGCCGCTCGGACTCGATGGCGCGGGCGATGCGGCCGGCATGGCGCTCTTCGCCGAGGATGCCGAAGATCCGGGTCAGGTCGTTGGGCTTGGCGCGGTTGACCACGTCGGCGGCGCTGACGCCCGATTGCGCCATGCGCATGTCGAGCGGCCCGTCGCGCATGAAGGAGAAGCCGCGCTCGGCCTCGTCGATCTGCATCGAGGAGACGCCGATGTCGAGCACGACGCCGTCGAGGCTGTTCTCCTCGACATGGTCGAGCAGTTCGGAAAACCGTGCATGGATGAGCCTGAGCCTGCCGCCGGAGGCCTCGACCATCGCCGCGCCCGCGGCGATGGCATCGGGATCGCGGTCGAAGCCGATCACCTGGGCGCCGGCCGAGAGAATGGCGGCCGAGTAGCCGCCGGCCCCGAAGGTGCCGTCGACGATGGTCTCGCCGGACGCCGGCGCCAGCGCCGCCAGGACTTCGTGGAGAAGAACCGGAATGTGGCGGGCAGGTCCGCCTTGGGCGTCAGTCTCACCGTCGCCCATGTCCGCCGTCATCCCGTTTCTCCATCCGTTGCGAACGGTCAGGAACTGGCCGTCCGTTCTTTCCGGGCCCGCGACTGCATGTCCTCGAATGCCGCCGGTTCCCAGAGCTGAAAATGATCCCCCCGCCCCGCGAACGTCACCCGGTCGGTGATGCCCGTGAAATCGCGGATGAAATCCGTCACCAGAAGCCGACCCTCGCCGTCGAGCTTCATGAACACGCCGCCGCCATGAATGAGCAGCGACATCTTGTTGGCCTCCGCCGAGAACGGATCCTGCGATCCGATCATCCGCTCGAAGCGATCGAGCACGTCCGGCCCGGCCATCGAGACCGCCGGAAACACGAAATCCTGCCAGGCATAGAGCTCGTCCACCGCCGCGCGCGCCAGGACGGCGCGAAACATCGAGGGCACGGAAACCCGCCCCTTCGCGTCGATCCTGTTTGTCGCGTTCGACAGGAACCGGTTCATGACTCTCAACCGCCGTTTCCGCCTGCTGGCCCCACGCCATCGATCCTCCGCCTTGCCGCCGGCCGTCCGCGCACAGGATGTCGAGGGCGGCGAAGACCGCCCTTGCGGCTCCGGTCCGGAACCGCGGTCCAAATGGGGATGAAACGGCGTATGCCCGCCTGCTGATCTTGGACATTTGGGATATCATGGGCCACCATGGGCGTCAATGGGAACCACTCCCATCTCAACCGCGAGTTTGCCCCTGTTAATATCCCGTCAAGATTAACGAAGGGTTAGGGATAATGGACGGAGCGTGAAGGCGGGTCACGGATCGGGATGTCGCGGACCATAAGGAGTTGCGGTGGGGGACCCCCGCCGGGAAAGCGCTCCGGCCGCGGCCCGAAAGCCGCACGGGTGCGGCACGCGATACCCACTTTCGCCTGTTGGCCAAATCGGGAATGATGGTGGCCTCCAGCGAAACGGAAACCCATGCAAAAGCTGTCCTTCGATCATGAGCCGTCGCCATCCGAGGTTCTGCGCGCGTTGGCCGATTGGGCCGAAACATACCCTTCCGACAAATACATGGCGGGCGAATTGTTCGACCGGCTTCACCTCAAGCTCTGCACGCTTTTGGGAAAGCCTGCCGCTCAGTACGTGCCAAGCGGCAAGATGGCGCAGATGATGGCGCTGAAAGTCCATGCCTCACGCACCGGCAGTTCGCGTGTCGCGCTGCATCCGCGCTCCCACATGGAGGAATACGAGGCCCGGGCCTATCACGAATTGTGGGGGCTTTCGGCCGTTCAACTGGGCGGCTATGATCGTTTGCCGACGGCAAGGGATCTCGACGCGATCAAGGAGAGGCTCGGCGCGATCGTGCTCGAATTGCCGTTGCGCCGTCTCGGCTGCCTCCTGCCGCGATGGGATGACCTGCGCGCGCTTGCCGACCTTGCAAGGGAACGCGGCATTGCGGTGCACCTGGATGGTGCACGCCTGTGGGAAAGCCAGCCCTTCTATCAGCGTCCGCTCGCCGAAATCGCCGCGCTGTTCGACAGTGTCTATGTCGCCTTTGACAAGGGTCTCGGCGGCCTGGCGGGCGGCGCCCTGGCCGGGGAGCGATCCCTGCTGGACGAGACGGCGATCTGGCAACGGCGGGCCGGCGGGCGCGCGCTGCGCAGCTTTCCCAACCTGCTCGCGGCCTTGAAAGGCCTCGACGAACGCTTGCCGCTGATGCCGGAATTCCATCGCAAGGCCGTGCAATTGGCCAGGTCCTTTTCACAGATCCCGGATCTGAGCGTTTCGCCGGACCCGCCTCATGCCAATGCATTCTATGTGAGCCTGAGGGGAGACCGGGCCAGGGCGGCGCAGGCAAGAGACGGTGCTGCTGCGGAGACCGGACTCTGGCTGTTCGACGATCTCGTTGACAGCGTCGATCAGTCCCTCGTCCGCTTCGAGGTCACCATTCGCGGCGCGGGCCTGTCCGTCGACGAGGACACGGCGAGCGCCGCGCTCCGCCGCTTCCAGGCCCTGATCTCATGATCGCTGGCAACCGGCGCTCGCGCCACCATGCCGATTGCCGGGCGCGAAAAGCCGTGATATTTACCCTCCACGGTCGGCAGTCACCGAGGCGTCGCTGTCCCTTGAAGGGAAGCTAAACCTGCCATCCTGATCGGAACCATCTGGCCCTCTCCGTCCAGTGTCCGCATCGCCAAGCCAGCGACCAGCGACAGTGCCGCGGACACGTGATGGATGTGTCATGTCAAAACCTGCAATTCCGCTTGTGGTGGAGGATATCTCCCCTTTTGCCCGCGCGCTCGCGCGTGAAATCTCCGACGCCGCCGGGCCGCCGTCTCATCTGACCCTGATGAACATGGTCTCGCGCGCGGCGGGCTTCCGCAATTTCCAGCATCTTCGCGCCGCCCGGATGGCGGGGGAGCGGCTGGCGAACCCGCCCGCGCCGCAGACCATCGACCATCTTCTGGTCGAGCGCACGCTCAACCAGTACGACGCCATGGGCCGGCTCCGGCAATGGCCGTCGCGGCGCAAGATCCAGGATCTCTGCCTATGGCCGCTCTGGGCGGCGCTGCCGGCCCGCACGCTGATGGGGGAGCGGGAGGTCAACGCGCGGCTGCGCGCGCTGCACCTGTTCGACGACCCGGCGATCCTGCGCCGCACCCTGTTCAGCCTCGGCTTGGTCTCGCGCAATCCCGACGGCACGGACTATTGCCGCAGGGAAGTCTCGCCCCCCGCAGAGGCGAGGGCGCTGATCGCCCTGCTGGAAGCCCGGCGACGCGGCCAAGGCGCCACCCCGCCGGCCGCATGAAACGGGACGCCGGACCCGGGCGCTTCAAGCGGCGCGCGGGTCCGGCCGTCCATCGCCGGCTCCTTGAGCAAAAAGCCGGTTACGGGCAGACACCGCCGGCGTTGATGTATTTTTTAGACACCCAGCCCGAGGGCATCGCCGGCCCCCACAGCGGATCGGTGCAGCGGCCGGACATGCAGGTGATCGCGTACCAGTTCCCGCGCCGGTCATAGACCGAGACCTCGTCGCCCCGGTAGACCTCGCCGGTCTGTCGGTAGCTGCTTCCCGGACCGGTGCGCACGGCGAGGAAGCCGTTGCCGCGGGCATGGTTGTACTGGCTGATCGGCTTGACGCCGACGACAATGCCGGTGCAGTCGCCCGCCGCCGCCGGGCCGCCTGCGGACAGGACGAGACCGACAATCGGGATGGCGAGCAAGGCGGTTCTGATCGGCAGGGCCATGATTTTTCCTCCGGCAAAGACTTCGGTTTCGGAAACCAAATCTGCGCAAGCCGGAGGACCGCCGCATTGACGGAGATCAAAGGCCGGGCCCCGGGCCGGCAAGGGCCCGGGATTTTTCCGTCTACGCCGCGCGGCGCTGCGCCTGCTGCCCGCCGCCACGGATCTCGAAGCGCTTGATCATGTCGTGCAGCGTGTTGGCCTCGTCATTGAGAAGGCCGGACGCGGCCGACGTTTCTTCCACCATGGCGGCGTTCTGCTGGGTCATCTGGTCCATCTGGTTCACCGCGACGTTGATCTCCTTGAGCCCTGACGCCTGTTCGTGGGCGGACTTGGAAATGTGCTGGATAAGGCCATTGATCGCCTGAACCTGATCGGCGATGCGGGTCAGCACCTCGCCGGTTTCGCCCACCAGCGCCACGCCCTGCCCGACCTGTTCGCTCGACGTCGAAATCAGGGTCTTGATCTCCTTGGCCGCCTGCGCCGACCGCTGCGCCAGTTCGCGCACTTCCTGCGCCACGACGGCAAAGCCGCGGCCCGCTTCGCCCGCACGCGCGGCCTCGACGCCGGCATTGAGCGCCAGAAGATTGGTCTGGAACGCGATCTCGTCGATCACGCCGATGATTCTGGCGACCTTTTTGGAGGAGTCTTCGATGCCCTCCATGGCGCCCACGGCGCGCTGCACGATCTGGCCGGAGCGATCCGCATCGGCGCACGCGCCCTTGACCTTTTCGGCGGCCTGGCTGGCATTCTGGGCGCTTTCGTTGAGATTGCTGGCGATTTCGCCGAGCGCCGCAGCCGTTTCTTCGAGGCTCGCCGCCTGCTGCTCGGTTCGCCTGGAGAGCTGGTCGGCGCTGCGGCTGATCTCGCCCGATCCGGAATTGATCGTGCTGACGGTAACGTTGAGGCGCGTGATGGTCTGCTCCAGGCTCTCCACCGCCGAGTTGAAATTGTCGCGGAGCGCGGCATAGGCGCCCGGGAAATCGCCATCAATGCGATAGGTGAGAACCCCTTCGGAGAGCCTGGCAAGTCCGAGCCCGAGGGCTTCGACAACCTTGCGCTGGGTTTCCGCCGCGGCGGCGCGTTCTGCGGTGGTGCGGCCGCGCTGGTCTTCGGCGGCCAGCCGCTGAAGCTCATTGGTTTCCTCGAGCTGCCGGCCTTCCGCAAGCTTGTGGCGGAAGGCTTCGAGCGATGTCGCCAGCGCCCCGATCTCGTCGCTCCGGTCCTGGCCGGAGACCGGCTGCTCGTAATGGCCGGCAGACAGGTGGCCCACTTCCCCGAGCAGCGCCGAAATCGGCTTCTGGATGAAGCTGCGGACCGCCAGCAGAAGCGACACGATCACCGCGCAGAGGATCAGCAGGCCGCCGGCGATCAGGATCATTGTCTGTTCGTTGACGATCGTCGAAACCGCGGAGACCGGAACGTCCTCGACGATGAACCAGCGCGTGTTCAGGCCGGACAGTTCGAAGGGATAGACGACGCGGTAGACGCCTTCGCCATCCGCGCCGGTGACATTGTCGATGATGGTGGTCTTGCCGTCGCCCATGGCCGCCTTGACCTGGTCGGCGCCGGCCGCCTCGTAGTCCTTCATGATCAGGTCGTCGCTCGGCGCAGTCAGCCATTTGCCCGTTGCCGAGAGAAGATAGACGCGTCCGGTGCCGAAGGGACGCTCGTCCTTGAGCGAGTCCGCCAGCGCGCCCAGGCCGATATCGATCCCCAGCACACCGTTCAGCTTGCCGTTCGACACCACCGGTTCGGCGATGCTCATCATCAACAGGCCGCCGGCCGTATTCTCCTGATAGGGTTCGGTCGCCGTCACCTCGCGCGTTGTCGCCGGGATGTCGAAATAGGGCGCCGTGAAGTCAATCTCGTCGGGCACGAGCAACTGGAGCCCGCCCTCGGCGCGCGTCCAGTAGGGCGTGAACTGGCCATGCACGTTGGTGCCCTGGGCCTGGTCCGCCAGGGGACCGGCTGCGCCGTCAAATCCCTTGTCCGCTTCCAGCATCCAGGACCCGAACACCAGATCGGAACTCTCGATCAGTTCCGGCAGCATCCGCGTCACCATGGCGCGGTCGAGTGCGCCGCTCTCGAGACCCTTTTCCACCGCGCCGGCCAGGGATCTGGTCAAGCCCGCAAGCCCGCTGATCTTGGCATTGAAGCCCTGCGCCGTGGCCTTCGCATCCGTGTTCGCCTGCTCGAGCGTCATCGACAGGGTGCGGTCGCGCACCTGGCTGATGACGATGGCAAAGGTCGCGGCAAGAAACAGGCTGATCGCCGTGGCGCTGACGGCAAGCAGCTTGAAAGCCAGGGATTTGCTCAGGAGTTTGCTCATGGGGCTCAATTCCGGTTCGCGCGGGGAACATTGACGGAGTCCAAGGAATGGAGATTCCATCGGAGAAAGGTTCGGCCTCAAGCTATTTCACGAACTAAATAATAAAATTCTAAGATATGTCGCCAGATGTTTGCATCGACCGGCAGTCCCGGCGAAGGCTCGATCAGGAACGGCTCGCGCTCCCGCAGCAACGGCATCGCCGCGACGGTTTCGGCCCGGATGCCCGGCGTCGGGCGGGGCGGCGCTCCGGGGTCAGGAGGACCGGGACACGGGCGATTTTACCCCTCGCCCAGCATCCTCAGCGTCGTCCGCTTCAGGGTGGAGAGGAGCGCTTCGAGATGGCCGAGGTCGCGGGCTGTGTATTTGAAGCTGGTCGAACTCTGGTAGAAGAACTCGGCGAGGTCCTGCGGCGTGGCGCCGTGGTCGGCAAGCTTGTCCGCACGCGCCGAAAACAGCCCGGCCAGCAGGCCGATCTTGCCCTCCTCCGCCGCCTGGCGCGCTGCCGGGCCGCCTTCGCCCTGGCCGGTCATCAGATCGCTCGAATCCGGCATCTGCTTGGTCTGCTCGAAATACCGGACGATGGCGAGATCGAGGAAGATGTCGAGCTTGTCGCCGATCGTGTCCACTGAGGCCCAGGCTTCGCGGACATCGCGCACCACCCTGTCGGTGATAAGCTGCATCGCCCCGCGCACGATCTCGCCCTTGTTGGCATAGCGCGCATAGAGCGTCTGCCGCGAAATCCCGGCCTCAGCGGCGATGTCGCCCATGGTCGCCTTGCGCACCCCGTAGCGCGAAAACACGCCGATGGCGGCGTCGAGGATCTGGTGGTCCCGTTCACTCATGACGAACAACTTGACATTTTCTGTCTATTTGTCAATTCTTGATTCCAGTCCGGGCCGCGGTAGATGGCAAGCCCATGGCGCGGTCCGGATCTGTCATCCGCATCCGTCGGTCCCGGCGCAATTGGAGCTACGCCATGCAGCTTTCCGTCAACGGAAAAATCCACGAGGTCGATGTCGAGCCCGAGATGCCGCTCCTGTGGGTGCTCCGGGACGAACTCGGCATCACCGGCGTCAAATATGGCTGCGGCATTGCCCAGTGCGGCGCCTGCACTGTGCATGTCGACGGCGCCGCCGTGCGCTCCTGCCAGCTCCCCGTGGGCGAGCTCGTGGGCGAGGTCACCACCATCGAGGGGCTCGGGACGCCCGGGGCGCTGCATGCGGTGCAGGCGGCCTGGATCGAGCACCAGGTGGCCCAGTGCGGCTATTGCCAGTCCGGCCAGATCATGGCGGCGGCGGCCTTTCTCGCGCTCAATCCCGAACCGACCGACGCGGACATCGACGCCGTGATGAGCGCCAATCTCTGCCGCTGCGGCACCTATCCGCGCATCCGCGAGGCCATCAAGGCCGCCGCCCAGACGATAAGGAGCGCGTGATATGGGACGATTGAAGACCTTCACCCGCCGCACATTCCTGATCGGCTCGGTCGCAGTGGCCGGCGGCGTCGCCTTCGGCGCCTACAAGGTGGCCACGCCGCATGAAAACCCGCTCAGCGCCGGCCTGGGAGAGGGCGAGGCCGCGATCACGCCCTATGTGCGCATCGACGCCCAGGGCGTGACCCTGATCACCCCGCGCGCCGATCTCGGCCAGGGCGCCTGGTCGGTGCAGGCGGCGCTGATCGCCGAGGAACTCGATGTCGAGCTCGACCAGATCCGGGTCGATCCCGGCCCGCCCTCGCCGGCCTACTGGAACACGGCGCTCGCCGCGGAATCCGCCGCCTTCATGGTGCCAAGCGGCGGCACGGGCGAAGCCATCGCCGCCGGCGCGCTGTCGGCGGTGATGAAGACCATCGGCATGCAGATCACCGGCGGCTCGACCACCGTGCCCGACGGTTTCGTCAAGCTGCGCGAGGCCGGCGCGGTGGCGCGCGAGACGCTCAAGCTCGCCGCCGCGCAAAAGTCCGGCGTCCCGGTCCGCGATCTGAAGACCCAGGCCGGCAAAGTGCTGCTGCCCGACGGCACGGAGCTCACCTATGTCGAACTGGCCCCGATCGCCGCCGGAATCGCCCCGCCCCGGGAGGTCGCGCTGCGCGATCCGTCCGAATGGCGGCTGATCGGCAAGCCGATGCGCCGCGTCGACATCGTCGCCAAGTCCACCGGCACGCAAGCCTATGGCATCGACCAGAGGATCGACGGCATGGTGCATGCGGCCGTGGTGCTCAACCCGGCCCAGCGCGGCGCCATGATGTCCTTTGATGCCAGCGAGGCGCTTCAGATGCGCGGCGTCAGGGACGTGGTGGAGATCAGCGGCGGCGTCGCCGTCATCGCCGACAACACTTGGCGGGCGATGGAGGCCGGCCGGAAGGTCAAGGTCGACTGGGGTCCGGCGGCGTTCCCGGCCCCCATGGAGGAGCACTGGCAGGCGCTGTCGGACGCCTTCACCGAAGCAAAGCGGGACAGCCGCCAGCGTGACGACGGCGATGTGGAGATCTCGTTTGCGGAAAACGCCGGCCTGATCAAGGGCGAGTACCGCGCGCCCTATCTGGCGCATGCGCCGCTCGAGCCGATCAACGCCGTCGTCCGCGTCGACGACGGCGCCGCCGAGGTCTGGACCGGCACCCAGATCCCGCGTTTTGTCCAGAACAATGTCGGCAGGATCGCCGGCATCGATCCGGAGAAGGTCACCGTGCACGTGCTCGCCATGGGCGGCAGCTTCGGCCACCGGCTGGAGGACGAGGTGGTCAAGCAGGCGACCGAGATCGCCGCCAGGATGAAGGGCACGCCGATCAAGCTCACCTATTCGCGCGAACAGGACATGACCCATGACTTCCCCCGCCAGATCGCCATGGCGCGGATGCGCGGCGCGGTCAGGAACGGCCAGGTCGAGACCTATGAGCTCGACATCGCCATGCCTTCGGTCGTGCTCTCGCAGATGAGCCGGCAGGGGCTGGCGGTTCCCGGCCCCGACAGCCAGATCGTCGCCGGCGCCTGGGACCAGCCCTTCGCCATCCCCAACCACCGGGTCACCGGCTACCGGGCGCGCGAACTGGCGCCGGTCAGTTCCTGGCGCTCGGTCGGCGCCTCCTCCAACGGCTTCTTCTACAATGCCGGCCTCGACGAGCTGATCCATGCCGCGGGCGCCGATCCGCTCGCCGAACGGATCCGGCTGTGCAGCAATGACGAGGCGCGCAAGGTGCTCGAGGCGGTGGGCGAGATGTCGGGCTGGGGCACGGAGCTGGGCGAAGGCCGCGGCCGCGGCGTGGCCCTCACCCAGTCCTTCGGCGTCCATTGCGCCCAGGTGGTGGAGGTCACCGCCACCGATGCAGGGATCCGGATCGACAAGGTCCATGTCGCCGCCGAAGTGGGCACAGTGGTCGATCCGGTCAATTTCGACAATCTGGTCAAGGGCGGCGTCATCTTCGCGCTCGGCCACGCCATGAACTGCGAGATCACCTACACAGACGGGATTGCCGACCAGGACAATTTCCACGCCTTCGAGGGCATGCGCCTGTACCAGTGTCCGGTGATCGAGGTGCGCGGACTGGAAAACGGAACCCGCGTGCTCGGCATCGGCGAGCCGCCGGTGCCGCCCGCGGCTCCGGCGCTGGCAGCGGCGATCTTCGCCGCCACCGGCCAGCGCCTGCGCGAAATGCCGTTCAGCAAGCATGTCGATTTTGTCTGAGGAGCGTCCCATGATCCGATCCCGCCTCACGCTCGCGAGCCTCGTTCTGGGCCTGCTCCTCGCCGGACCGGCGCAGGCCCAGGATGCGGCCCCGGCCGCAGCCGAAGCGGCCCCGCCCTCGACCGAAGAAGGGCTTGCGAACTGGCAGGTGTTCTACGAGGTCGCCAGCCATCCGCGCTGCGCCAACTGCCACACCGGCCCCGACAACTGGCCGATGTGGTCGGGCCCGAGCTACGGCGAGCCGCGCCGCCACGGCATGAACATCAATGCCGGCGACAGCCGCGTCGGCGCCGAGGCGCTGATGTGCTCGACCTGCCACGTCACCCTGAGCGACGCCGGGAGCGAACCCGATCCGCTGCCGCACGCCGCCCCGCGCGCGGCCACGCCCTGGATGCTGGCGCCGGTGGAGACGGAATGGTTCGGCAAGTCCTCGGTCGAGATCTGCAACCAGATCAAGGATCCCGCGCGCAACGGCGAACGGACAATCGAGGAGGTGGCCGAACATGTCGGCGAAGGCGCCTTCCAGACCTGGGCGTGGAACCCCGGCGGCGGACGCGAGCCCGCGCCGCATTCCAAGACGCAGGCCATCGACGCCTTGTTGACCTGGGCCGCGGCGGGCGCGCCCTGCCCCGAGGAATAGGAATCGCCATGTTCAGATATTCGACCTCGCTCGGGCTCGCGGCCCTGCTGATCTGGATCTCCGCCCTCGTCCACATGGCCACGCCGGCGGTCGCCGGGTTCTCGGAAGAGACCTTCTGGCTGGTTCCCGCGGCCCTCGTGCTCGCGGTGATGGGCTACCTGATGATCCCCAATCGCCGCTGGATGGCCTGGCTCACCTTCTATGCCCTGCTGGCGGGCGCGATTGCCGCCTTTGCCTTCTCGGCGGCTCCCAGCACCATCCCGTACCTGTGGTGGATGTTGATTGTCGCCGCGAACCTCGCCCCGGCGCTGCTTTTGTTCATCTATCTCTGGTATCCGAAGCCGGTCACGGCCTGACGCGTCCGGCCCCGGCATGGTCGTCCAAGCTGCCGTCGCCAAGGATGACCTTGTCCATCGGGATATCCCAGGGCATCGGGAAGATCGTTCTCATCCGGGCGAAGGGCTGGCCGACGCCGATGGCGAGCACGTCGCCCGCAAGCCGCGCCAGCGTCCGGTCATAGTAGCCGCCGCCATTGCCGAGCCGGTAGCCCTGATCGTCGACGCCCAGCAGCGGCACGATCACCACCTCGGGGACCAGCGGGTCCGCAGCGGCGGGCACGGGGATGTTCCAGAAGCCTTTCGCCATGGCGCTCTCGGGCGTCCAGCGGTGAAATTCGACCGGCTGGTTCTTCTCCACCACCACCGGCAGGCAGACATGCGCGCCGCGCGCCGAGGCCGCCGTCATCCATGGCCTGAGGTTGATCTCGCCGCGGATCGGCCAGTAGGCCGCGATCACCCGCCCCGACACCTCGCCCAGAACCTCGTCGAGCCGCTGCGCG
>NZ_JRJG01000012.1 GCF_000759435.1 Hoeflea sp. BAL378 | reverse complement strand
AAACCATGGCAAAACGCTTGACCAGCAAGACAGTCGCTCTCCCCGCAAAACGGAATTGGAGGTCTTCGGCCGGAACGTCGTGCACCAGGTTCTTGACGGCCTGATCGGCGTCTTCGACCAGTTGCTCGCCAAGAACTGGGACCCAACCGGGCTCGACGCTTACCACGAGCAGCTTCGCCGGGCGGCCAATCTCGATTTGCGCGACGTCAAAGACGAGTATACCGCTCTCCATGCCCTTACCGACTATGTGTCTGGGATGACCGACCGTTACGCAGTCAAGGTCGCCAAGCTCGTCGCTGGGGTATAGGCAGTCGGTTGCCTTGATCCTATCGCAGGCCACCCTTCGGCTGCGCGCTCCCGCAGCGAGGCGGCCTTCGCATTTGGTGCTCGATATGAGGGCTGTCCGGCCTTCTGAATGACGATCGGGCATTTCCATTGCCTGGCACATCACCCATTCATGGCTATCGGATGACGACGTCGACGCTCAACTCGAGCAGCGCTACCGTCAAATCGGGCGTTGCTGTCAGCTCTACGACATTGTCTCCCATAAGCTTCGAAGCGATGGCTCGATCGAAAATGGCCACACAATTGAAACCTGTTAGGCGCGAACGATACAGAAAGCCATCAACCGTAGTGTGATCGTGAATGTACTGCGCCAACTCACGCGACAGATTCCATCCTTTCGCCGAAGCAATATCCGTAGAGACGCCGAGTTTGAAGCAACCGTCAGTGCGAAGGTCGATGAGATCCAGTGGTGCCGTTGCCGAAATTTCCGCAACGCTGCGGCCTGTCAGCTCGGAGGAGAAGAGCAGCCGCGGTCCGCCGCCTTCGAAACGATCTCTAATGATCGTCTCCGCGATCGCGGTCGCGAGTGAGACCGCCGCATAAAGGGTGTTGAAGTTGCCGTCAATACTACTGAAACGCGCTGCTCCAGGCCCGGTGCCGAGCGGAGTACCACTAAAGGCGGACGAAAATATGCGCTTATAGGTCTTCGGCCTAAAGGCGATCCTGACATCTGTGATGGCGGCCGTGTTGAGCTTCATCGTCACTAGCGAAAGTCGCGCGTGACGAGCGAACGGAGTTGTTCGATCCCGTTTGTTTTCAGGACGTCAATCGGCCGGCGTCGGGCCAGAATGACATGGGGTTGGCGCAGCCACAGCCACGCCACGCGTGGATCGCCGATGGTCGCGGCAATTTCTCCCATACCGGCGACAGGCGAGCCGCCCACAAATTGCTCGACCGGATATCTGTCGGCACCCCGCTCATCTGGGAAGACGAAGACCAGACCCTCTTCGCGCCACCTTGCCAAGTCCCCCAAATCGATCGCGGCGGCTTCAGAAAGATCGGAAGCAGTGAGTGTGCGACCGGCCCACTGATCCACCGGGATATCCTTTGAAATTGCGTGCAATTGTGCGGCGCCTTCGGCTGGCGATAGCGCTGCGCCCAGACTTATTCCCTCATCTTCCTCGACGGGTCCTTGCGAGAAAAGAGGGAGCGCTGGTGCTTTGTCGCCAGTTCGAGGCTTCCGCGACCGTCGCCGTAACACTGCCCCGCGCACGGGACGTTCGCCGAATCCGAACGCGGCGATCAAATTGCCTTTTAGGTCATCCGCCAGCCCATAGGCTTCAATCGTCAATGCGTCCATGTGATCAAGAATCGCGCTGAGCTCACGAGGGTCGCTGTCGGGCCGGCTGGCAGACGCGGCATAAGCCCGGCTGAGGTCACCCAAGTCCGGCGGGATGTCGCGAGGAACGGGTGCGCGCTCGAGCATGCGGATACGGAATCTTTTGTCGAACGAATGTTCAGCAAGGAACGCATTCACCACGGGGCCATTGAGCAATGCAGCGATAGCATCAAGGTCCTCGCCGTGGGCAGCATCTTTTGGCCAGAAGGCAATAAATTGCTGCGAGGCACGTCGGCCCTCGCGGTCAACTGCTGCGGCCAAGCGCCAGTATCCGCGGCTCAGGCGTCCTGCGTTGGCAAGGATTTTTGGCGCATCCCAGTCGTATTTATCACCCCCGTATATCTCATTCGGCCGGACATCGAGATATCGCGGTTTGTCGAGCACAAATTGGTCGAGCGAACTGCTGTCCATGTAACCGGGGGCTCGGCCAGGACCAGGCGTGTCAAACACGCGGCTCGCTCCCTTTTGCCCTCCGTTCCATCTGAGCCCCCAGTGCCCATGGAGCAAGTCTCCGAGCGTCGGTAGCCCACTTAGCGCCGTCCAAACATGCTGCAACGGCGGCGACCACAGGTTTCCATCTGGGGAATCCGCATTCCTCAGTTGCGTCGTGGTATGAGAGGCTGCGCGATCGACCGCGAAGCGCCGTTTATCGGCATCATAAACGGCGCTTGAGCGAACCAGCTGGGGCGTGCCGGGGTCACGGATGTCCCGCGCGATCAGCAAGGCAGTATCGAGTTGCGAGACATTGAACACACCGTCGGGCAGCGATACCAACTCAACTTCCTGATAGCGCTTCTCGACAGAGCGCCGTTGGTCGCGATAGCGTCGATCGACCAAGAGCGTGTTGGGAACGACAAAGCCAAGCATTTTGGGGCGTGCCTTCAGTGCTGTCTCAAGCGCAAAAACGGCCTTAGAGCCGTCAATCGCCCGCGCGTCCGGGTATTTTTGTCGCTCTTCAGCGATAAATGCCTCAAACGGCGGGTTGCACAGAATGACATCCCTGTTCTCCAGACGCGCTGCAAGCGCGCCTTTCTGGAAGAGATCTGCCTCCTCGATCAACCAACCATTGGCGTTCGGATAATCCGCCAAGATCAGGGATAGTTTGGCCACTTCGCAGGCAAACGGATCGATTTCAGCGCCGCCAATATGTTGAACCAAAAGATCGTGACGCTGCTTATCGGTCCAATCGTGTGGCAGACCGTCCCGCATTTGACGCAAGGCTGACCCCAGAAATACGCCTGCGCCTGCGAACGGTTCGTATACCTTGAGTGGAGCTGTCCCATATTCCCATAGCTTTAACCGATCCAGAATATAATCCGCGACGTATCGTGGAGTGCTGTGTGTCCCAAATTGAGCTCGCGCCTGCGGAGTGACCAGGGTCGACTCGTAAACATACGCAAGATCATCAGCAGAAATATTGGCGACGTTAAACCCTTGGCGGAAGGTGTCCCATACGCCGCTGAGCAAAGCCAATGCGCGAGCGGGCCAGACCTGGGTGTCGTTGCCAAGAGCATAATAGTCGCCCATTGCCGACAAGACATCAGCGACATTTTCCGCATTCCAAGACTGCGCGCGCACATTCTGGCGATCGGTGAGGATCTTGGCCGCGAGCAGCCGGAAAACACCCCGGAATAACAACCGCATCGCTTCATTGCTGGTAACGGTTCGAACGTCCGCAACCGCTTCCCGGATCAGGCGATCGAGCTTTGTGTTTAGTTCACCCTCGATTGCTGGGATCAATCCAACATCAACGAAATCGAGTTGGTAGTTGGCATCAATTCGCCCTATCGATTTCGCCCGATGAATAACATCTGGCGCCCATTCGTGACGGTGTTCGCGAAACTGCTGCTCCAGACCATCCACCGGAAATCGGGAGAGAAGGCGCGGCGCCCGCCGGGCGTAGACCTGCCAAGACGACACTTGATCGCCTTCAATCACGAAGAACAGCGGCGCTCCGAGTGCGCGATGGCCTTCGACAATAGATTGCGCTGTCCCGGCGTCTCCCTCGACCACCGCAAAGGCGGCTGAACGATAGGACGGGGGCGTCTGGGTGAAAGCGACAAGAGGGACAGACCGCGTTCCGCCAGATGCTGCCCATACGTCGCTATAGGCGTAGTTACGCCGGATGGCGTCATCACGATAGCCGATCTGAGTCGTCTGAACGACAACAGCGTCTAGCAGAGTCACGAGCATCATGACCGTCCACCGGCAAACATAGGCGGAAAGGCCAATTCTTGTTGGGGATCCCTGCCTGCCGCAAGAAGACGGTCGCGCAACTCCAAAACCAGTGGTCTAAGCTCAATCAGGACTGCGAGCTTGCAGACCGGTGGTCGTTGATCCTCGTCTAGCAAGATTGCCCGTCCGTCATCAAGAATGAGAGCAACGCAGCCGCGTTCAAGCGGAATCCAAGGATGAGAACCGCATACGTCGTATAGCGCATCTGCGACAGGCGAAAGAGCTGAGACCGACATGTGCAATGTGTCCGTCGCGTATTGAATCACAGCGGTCGCAAGCAGATCACCGGCAGTGAAACAGCCTGATCGACCTTCGGTGGTGCTCAGCGGTGAAAGAGCCTGTCGATAGGTGCGCCATTGCTGCTTGCTGAGAGAGAGCGCCGCCATCAACTGTCCAGGGGTAAATAGGATTGGCAAGGCGCACTCCTTGGTGTTTGTCCGCAACATAATACAGTGTGGTGTAGCAAATGTAAACGAACAAAACATGAACAAAAGGCTTTTGAGGCCATGATCGTCATTGCCAGCCTCATCTCCCCGATACCCAATCTAGTCGACGTTGGCGAGCTGGCGACCCGCATCGCCACCGACGCTATCAAGTTGCCAAGGTTTCGGTTGTTGCATTTGTGTGCGCCGTGCGGACCACTTTGCCGATTCAAGGAGACGCGGACGTGGCCAGCACGATCGTTGTTTCTCCGGAACGTGCATTCCCTCTACCATCCTGGAGCCATTTCCCCACCGGTGTCGCATCCACCGACGAGGCTTCGCCCCAAAACTCAGTCACTCTCATGGAGCTCTGAATCTGGATCCGTGACAGGACTCTCTTCAATCCGCCGGCTGAGCAACCCAGCATCCTCGAGCGCCTCCATATCCGGCAGGTCGCGCAGCGTCTCCATGCCAAAGGCCGACAGAAAATGTTTCGTCGTCACATAGGTGTAGGGCGCCCCCGGCGTCGGGCTGCGAGGCCCAGAGGTAATAAACCCCGCCCCCCGCAGCGATCCGATCAGATCGCGACTGACCTCCTTGCCAAAGATCTTCGACAGCTCGCTCCTCGCCACCGGCTGGAAATACGCAATTGCCATCAGCACCATCGACTCGAGCTCGGACAGCACTGCGGCGGGCGCGCGTGTCGGCGCCGCCGAGGCCCGGATCGCGGGCGCGTAAGCCGAACGGCTTCGGTGCTGCCAGCCGCCGGCGACCGAAACCAGCTCATAGGGCCGGGAACGAAGTTCCTCGTGCAGATCATCAATGAGTAAGTCGACGCTGCAATCCATGCCGACCACGCGCGCCAAGATCTCGCGGGTGACAGGTTCGGCCGAGGCAAAAATCACCGCCTCAACCCGCAGCATCCATTCCCGCCAGCGCAGCTCCTGCGGCAAATCCTCCAGCTCCCGATCAAACAAGCGTTCGCTTGTGCCGTTCGCCTTCTTTCGGGATGCTTTTGTTGCGGTCGATCTGGCCACGCTCACAATCCATAGATCCGGAAGGACGATCGGCCGGACAGCTCGCGCACGGCGTCAAAACTCTCCAATCGTTCGAACAGCCGAGAACTGGCCCAGCGGGACAGACCATTGCCGGGTGCGGAGGCCGCAATCGCATCCTCGTTAAGCAAGGTCTGGATCACCGGCCCAGCTCCTTTGGTGCGCAGCTTCGGCGCGATAGCAACAAGCTGATCGGCTCGTCGGGCGATCTCGCCGGCTGACCGCAGGGCGCCCACTGTGCCATCAACCAGAGCCAAACAGATAGCTGTGGCGAACGCCACTTCGCCGGGTCGGACACGCCCCCCTCCGCCGAGTGTGCGGAAGGCCGAGCCGTACCGTTCGGCCATCAGCAGCGGTAGTGGAAACGGCCACTTGAGTTTTGCGGCGATGAGAACATCGGCAAGCGCCCAGGCGAGGGTTTCGGCATCCGGACGCGAGGCGCAGATCGCTGTCACCAGTTCCGCCGCGGCAAACGGCGCCGGCCGGCCGGATTGAAGCGCCTCGTCAGCATGGTCCACGGCCGCCGCGAGCGACTCATCCCAGGCGAGACCCAAAAGCTCCGCAAGCTCAGCTACATGCTTTGGGAAAAGCCGGGTTTTCGCACGGAAATCCTTTTGAAGGCCAAAACCACCTTACCCGCCGGTCCCGGGTCGTCGCCAGCGGCAGTGAGCATAAGCGCATCACGCAACGCGTGTTCGTCCTCGGTGCGGCCTGACAATCGGACGGCGGCTGTGGCGCATTTCAGCGCCTGGCGGGAGCGCCAGCAGCCGGCCCAGGCGGGTCGTGATCGTACGAGATCATCGAGCGTTTTCAAAGCGATGCCGACAGCGAATGCGGCATTGACCTCGCCGCGATCGCCCGGTTGTCGACCATGTGGCAGGGCCCAAGACGGCACGTGATGCGGCCAGACGGGCGGTTGTGAAGCTGTGGCGGCAAGCGAATCCATACGACATAACATAAATCAGGTGTGCAGTTTAGGATAGCTTTAATGAGACAAACCGCACGCTATGTCGGAGATTATTTACGATGGATAATATTGCATTATCAGTCATTTTGTTCTTTATAGAGGGAATGGCCAAAATCATCGAGCAAAACCCGGAAAATGATGCTCAGGACAGCTCAGCGCCGTCCCACAGCACGGCAGTTTTCGGTGATGTTTCCGCCGTCGGGGTGTCGGCCGGTCTCCCCTCCCCTCTTGAGGAGCTCAATGCCGGTGTCCCGGCGCATCTCCGGGATCTGACTGATCGCGCCCGTGGGTATGTCGAGGCCGCCAGTTCCGCAAACACCCGCCGCGCCTACGCGTCGGACTGGAAGCATTTTACCGCCTGGTGCCGGCGCCAGAACCTTTCCCCCCTACCCCCGGACCCGGAAGTCGTTGGTCTGTACATCACAGCCTGTGCCTCAGGCTCGACATCTGGCAGTCCCTCGGGCCCCCGGAGCAGTAAGCCCAACAGCGTTTCCACGATCGAACGGCGCCTGGCCGCCATCAGCTGGAATCTTTCCCAACGCGGCATGGCGCTCGATCGCAAGGACCGCGCCATCGCCACGGTCATGGCTGGCATTCGCAACACGCACGCAACCCCTCCTCGGCAAAAGGAAGCGCTGTTGCCCGAAGACTTGATCGCCATGCTTGAGACATTGGACCGCGGAACCCTGCGCGGTCTCCGCGACCGGGCGATGCTGCTGATCGGGTTTGCCGGCGGCTTGCGCCGCTCGGAAATCACTGGCCTCGACCTCGGCCGCGACCAGACCGAAGACGGTCGTGGTTGGATCGAAATCCTCGACAAGGGGCTACTGATCACTCTCCGCGGCAAGACCGGCTGGCGCGAAGTGGAAATCGGCCGTGGTTCGTCTGAAGCGACCTGTCCGGTTACTGCCGTTGAGACCTGGATCAAATTCGCGAAGCTCGCCAGGGGCCCCCTGTTTCGTCGCGTGACAGGAAAGGGCAAGAATGTCGGGCCTGATCGGCTCAACGATCAGGAAGTGGCCCGCCTGGTCAAGAAGGCTGCCCTAGCTGCTGGCGTCCGTGGAGATCTGTCAGAAGCTGACCGGGAGAAGCTGTTTGCAGGCCATTCGCTACGCGCCGGGCTTGCCTCCTCGGCGGAGGTTGATGAGCGCTATGTCCAGAAGCAGCTTGGCCATGCTTCGGCGGACATGACCCGCCGGTATCAGCGGCGGCGTGATCGGTTCCGGGTTAACCTGACCAAAGCGGTGGGGCTGTAGCCCCCTCCCCTGCCGGTGGCTCGCTCAGACCTTGGAACTGTGCCGAGAACGCTCCGCGATACCAGAAATATCGACTTTCTTGCCTGCGATATCCGCGACGATCTTCAACGTGCCGCCGAGGGATTCGACATAATCGCGAAGCGTCGATAGTTTCATGTCAGCGCGCTTCTCCAGTCTTGAGACATTGGTTTGCTTGAAACCAGTCCCGGCGGACACGTCTTCCTGCGTCCGTCCAGCGAGTGCCCGCAATTCCCGCAGATTATGCGCCGCAACAAGCTCATCAGCACGCTTTGCAACAGCGCGCCGTTCATTCTCAGGAAGAGTCTGCATCAGCTTATCGAGATCATCCATGTTTCTTCTCCAAGTCGCTCAAATGCTCGTCATACCGTTTGTCCGCCAGATCGATCAGCCGCTTGTAGAAGAGTTTCTGGCTGACGCCACTCTCCGCACCACCGCAGAGAACCACAGCCTTTTGCTCCGGATCGAAGGCAAAGGCGAACCGCCATTGCACCTTCAACACCTTGACGCCCAGTTCCTACATGTTCGCGTGTTTTGAGCCTTCGAGTGTGTCGACTTCAGGTCGTCCCAATCGAAAGCCCTTCTCGCGAAGCAGCACCAGATGCGTGAGCAATTCGACCCGAACATCGGCTGGAAGGTCTTTAGTCTCACCTTTGAAGCGGTCGTGAAACTCGACCTTCCATTTCGTCATTTCATATCCTGTATGATATAGATGCTTCTGGATATATAGTCGACAACTCCACTCGAGGCAATGGGTCGCACTTCCTCCAGATGTTCGGACAAACGATCAGTTATCCGTTACCAGCGCCGCCGTGACCCGTTCCATGTCAATCTGACCAGAGCCACCGGCGTGTGGCAGGGAAAAGTCCCCTCTTCTGTCCCACGTGAACCGGGTAGCTAAAGCGCTCACCATCACGATCTGGGCTTGTTCAGGGATTTCAGAAGCGCTTCCGAGACCTCATACGGTCCTTCCCCGCCCTTGTTGCCGTTTGGCGGCTCCCTATCGGTCGTGGCTGCCGCCTTGTCTGCATCCAGCTTGGTCCGGAGTAGGGCCATCACCATCGGCCAGGTCGAGAAATGCCCCTCTCTCGCCTTGTCGGTGAGGCTGCGCAGATATCCGCCAGCGCTGTTGATCTGATCGGACCGCTGCAAGATCGCCGCCAGCGTGATCGCCGCCTGAACCTCGCCCATGGCTTCGCAAGCTTCTCGCCACGCACTCGGACTGACCCCCAGCATCGGCCGGGCCACCTCGACGGCCGCCAAAAAATCACTCCAGTGGCGTATTCGACCACCCAGAGCCAAGTCCATCAGGTCCGGGCAAGCGTCAAGCACGATTCCCAAGGGCAGCTCCCGCTTCGGCAAACTCCGCAGGTTATCGTTTTCATCGGCGTTGCCGCCCGCTTCATTCTTTTCTCGTGAGCCTCTTTCAGATTCAAATATGGAGTCTGGTTTTGAATTTTGTATGTGGCGTCCATATTGGGACTCATTGGCGTCCATATTCTGTGTTTTCGTGAATAGTTCCAGCATGTCATGCACCTCGGTCCACAACTCCTGGAGTTCGTCACAAAGGCTTTCGATGACTTGGCGCGGTGCCGTGCGAGGAAGCCGTGCAATAATCTCCTGGTAGATCTGACCAATACGGCCCCAGTTGCCTGGAACGCCCTCTTCGATGCCGACGTCGATCATCTTCACAACATCCCGACGAAGCAGTGTCAGGCGTTCCTTGGAGACTTTGAAGGCCTTCTTCTCGGCCTGAACCGCTTCCGCGAGTTGCTCGAACTCCTCGGCGCGGGCCACGATCGGTGAGAGGTCGAAGCCATAGGCCTGTTCGACCTCTCCTCCCCGGCCCTTGCGCGCGAAGCGCTTTCCATTCGGACTGTCTCTACGAATGATCAGTCCGCAATCGACCAGGACGGCTAGATGCCGGCGCAGCGTCGTGGGCGGCATGCCATTAGCGCGCGCCATGAGTTGCTCATTCGACGGCCAAACGATCAGCGTACCGTCGCCCGAAAGCTCGCTGTCCCGATGGAATGACAGAAGCGCGTTGAGAATGGCCAGGGACCGGTCTGTGGCGCCCAGAAGATCACGAGCTTCACGGATCGAGCGGAAGACCTTCCACTTCTCAACCGTTGTTCCCTCGGGTATGGATTTCGCGGTGACTTGGCTTGCCATTTGGCCAAGCGTCATCGGCCGCCGCCCAAAGGGCGTCGTGGAGATATGCGTCTGCATTTTCTTTCACCTATTGCTAGGCAATAGAAAACTGCTCGCCGAAACGGCGCTCACGACTCAAAAGAGCCTTGACTGTGATTCCGGGAAGTGCGATTCTCTAGCTACCACACTAAGAGAGGGCTTCCGGAAGCGATTTCGGTGGCCTTTTTCTTTGCCAATTTCTGCCATGGCCGCCCGTTTACGACCGTTAATTCACTCACCGCCCTCCTCTTTGTTTTGCTGAAATTCTTCGTAAAGGCGCTTCAATTGTCCCGAGAGGAACGCGCCAAACTGAGATGCATCCCTGGATTTCAGGGCAAGAGTGAAGGTCCGGCCGCTATCCTTTGTCGTCACTTTGACGGCAGCTTCGGACAGACTCCACACCTTTTCCGCCGCCTGCTTCGGCTTGGCCTTCTTTGTTCGAGAAGACTTGAGGCCATCGATAAGGACCGTGAATTGTTGGCTCCCCTCTGCCTCAACGAATGCCTCACTCTGAACCAGCTCCAGCGCCGTTTCAGCATTTGCCGGCATTTGAACGAGTTTCTTCAGTTCTTCCCAACGGTCCCGGCCAACACCCTTCGCGGCGCCGAGCGCCTCGAGGACGGCTTCTGGC
This sequence comes from Hoeflea sp. BAL378, assembly GCF_000759435.1. Classification (GTDB taxonomy): domain Bacteria; phylum Pseudomonadota; class Alphaproteobacteria; order Rhizobiales; family Rhizobiaceae; genus Hoeflea. The sequence goes on along the minus strand of NZ_JRJG01000012.1, from coordinate 32,982 downwards.
ACGACATCAGCGACGGAGAGCATTCGAGAAAGCAAAGTGTCGTCAATCGTCAAAGCTGTCTTGATGGTAGCCTTGTCGATTCCGGACTCGAGCAAGCGCCGTGCATAAAGCGCCTTCTCGATGAAGCTCAGATCGTCCCTGGCTGAGTTCTCCTGACCCTGAGCGATGACGTGGGCAATATCTTCAAGCGGCTTGATGACGGCTCGAACTTCCTGCCCAAGCTTTCGGGCCACCCTAACTCGCCGGTGGCCGAATACTACAATGTAGCGGCCGCTTATCTGGGGATGCGGCCGAACCAAAACAGGAGAATGCTGTCCGGCATTTTTGATGGCCTGTAGGAGTTCGCCGTCCTTTTCTTCGTCCTCGCCAATTCTATCCGCATAAGGGGAGGGGTCGAGTTTATCTGGATCCAGCGATACCACAATGTCGCCTTCCAGAACGCGCATCGAGCTCTCAGCAAGGTCGTCGAGGGACTGCATCATAGATCGTGAAGCGCCGCGGCGCGCATATTCCACACGCGATTCCGCCACTCCGTCCTGCTCGACGGGTTTTGCCGGACGATCTCCAATATTCGCAAGCAGGTGCTTTCTAGCCATGACATTCACCTAAAATGGGAGATATCGTATTGTTCTCTAACCTTTTTTCCGCAATCTGCACGGCTGTCAAAATGGCCTTCATTTGCGCCTCCATGCCGAGTGGATGAGAGAAGTTATTTCTCCGTTCACTGCATTGAGGGACTCAATGGCCCGGTCATAGGTCGAGCGAACGAACAACGCTCGCTCGACCTCATAGACCGTCTGCTTGGTTATGCCCGCATCGGAGATTGCGGTTGACTTGACCATCTGGTTGTTCAGCATTCTCTTACCAAACATTGCCTGCATGAAGCCCACCATCTGCGCTTGGGGCCCGTCTGTCGCCTCGTAGCGAGTCACGAGGTATCTAAACCAATCAAGTCGAACCTTGGCACCAACTCCTTTAATCGATTGCAGAATGCCCCCGAGCATAAGCAGGAATTGGCTCATGCTCATGATGTCGAGCATTTGCGGATGCACAGTGATGAGAACGCCCGTCGAAGCCGTAAGCGCCGTCAGTGTGAGATATCCCAATTGAGGCGGACAATCGATAACGACGATATCATAGCGGTCATCAACCTCTTTTAGCGCATTGGAGATGCGCGTGAAAAAAAGCCGACCCTCAGGTGAGCTCCGATCAGATGCGGCAAGTGGCGTTTCGTATTCGTACTCTTGGAGCTCCAAGTTCGCCGGGACGATATCCAATCCGGGAAAATTGGTAGTACGAATGACTTCTTTAATCGAACAGCGTTCGTTGTCGTATCGCAAAGCGTCGAAAAGGGAAGGATTCTTATCGAGCTCGGGTTGAACGCCATGAAGAGCAGTGAGCGATGCTTGCGGATCGAGATCAATAGCAAGAACACGGTGCCCCGTAAGAGCCAGGTACTGTGCGAGATGGGCTGTGGTGGTCGTCTTACCGGATCCACCCTTGAAATTGACCACAGAGATGACCTGCAAATGGTCACCCTCACGTCGACGTGGGACATAGTCCTTCACGCCGCTACGTCCGTGCTTATCGAGATACTCGCGCAACTCCAGCATTTGTTCTGCGGTGTAGGAGCGCCTCCCCGACGATGAGACCGTTGGAACAGGACCTTTCCCATCCAAGTGCAATTTTTTCACGTGGTTCTGGGTAACGCCAATGAAGTCTGCAACCTCGGCCAACGAGAACAAGCGCAGACCCTTTTGCGCGTCAGGCGGGTACTGCTCAAGACGGAGCATATTCAGACGATCGGAGATCAATTCACCCTGCTGGATGATCTCCTCGTCGAAATCCATCGCATTTTGCTCATCGACTGTTGACACCAACATCTCACTTCCATCGAAATAACGCTTTTTCCCAAGCAACATGCGGGAAAGCGTTATTACTATGGGCGATTCCGGTTCCGGCGCAAGCGGTTTTTGGTTAACGGTCTCTTAACACGGGCCAAACCATCGGCCTCCAGATTCTCTGGAAAAGCAGATTTTATCCAGTGTTTTCCAATACTTATTTGACGCCACGAATGCCTTTTTGGATATTTGCTGTCCCGGCACATCTGCCGGGGCGACTTCGCATGCCGTCGTTCGAAAACTATGTAGAGCGCAAGTTCCAGCCCAATCCCGCCGATTATCACCCCGACTCAGTGATCTGAGTCGAACTCAAGCCCCGCTCAGCGGATACCGCGCGAACACTCATCTAACCACCCCGGCAGATCTGCCGGGGTGACCGGTTCCTCTCATTCGATCAAAACCGCAACTCACCCGTAAGTAGCAACGGTGGATGCGATGCAGACAAGATTTGACCACGCCGAGCGGCACCTAAATTCACCAATTGGAGAGGATCGATGAGCACGAGTTCCTCTCATTCGCGACTGGTTCGCAAACTGCGCGAGGCGCTCGGAGATGTGATCTGCGCGGCACTCGAGAACGACGATGTCGTTGAAATCATGCTCAACCCAAACGGACGGATGTTTGTCGAGCGGCTGGGCGAGGGGATGGCAAGGATTGGCGAGCTGCAGGTGGGCGCGGCCGAGATCATCATTGGCAGCGTTGCACACGCCCTGCAGACCGAGGCGGATGAAGAACGGCCTATTATTTCCGGTGAACTGCCGATCGGCGGGCATCGGTTCGAGGGACTACTCCCTCCGGTGGTGAGTGCGCCCAGCTTCACGATCCGCCGGCGCGCATCCCGTCTGATCCCGCTGGCGGACTATGTCAGCAGCGGCATGATGACCGGGCTTCAGGCAAGCCTCATTCGACGCGCCATTCAGGAACGGCTGAATATAGTCGTCTCCGGTGGAACGGGGTCAGGCAAGACGACATTGGCCAACGCAGTCATCGCCGAAATCGTACAGTCCGCTCCATCGCATCGGCTGCTCATTCTGGAAGACACGGCCGAAATCCAATGCGCAGCCGAGAACGCGGTTTGCCTGCACACAACCGACAGCACCGACATGGCGCGGCTTCTAAAAAGCACGATGCGTTTGCGCCCCGATCGCATTATCGTCGGCGAAGTCCGGGACGGCGCCGCGTTGACCCTTCTTAAGTCATGGAACACAGGCCACCCGGGCGGGATTACCACCATACACGCCAACACCGCCCATTCCGCGCTGCGGCGTTTGGAACAACTGACCGCTGAGGTGAGCCAGCAGCCGATGCGGGAAGTGATAGGCGAAGCGGTTGATCTCGTCGTCTCCATTGAACGAACGGCGAGCGGTCGGCGTGTGCGTGACGTGATGCGCGTTACCGGTTTCGACGGGGCGACTTACGAAACAGACCACAATTCCCAGATCGACGAGGACAGCCATGCCGCATAACTTCCGCCGAAACGCCTCTATCGGAGCGATCATTGCCTTGCTTTGCGTGGGCGTCGCGTCTCCAGCTCTCGCAAGTTCTGGTGGTGGCCTCCCATGGGAGGGGCCGCTCCAGCAGATCCAGGAATCAATTACCGGCCCGGTTGCAGGCTTCATCGCACTCTCTGCCGTCGCGGTCGCCGGGGGCATGTTGATATTCGGCGGTGAACTCAACGACTTCGCGCGGCGGCTGATGTATGTCGTCCTTGTCGCAGGCATTCTGCTTGGCGCGACCCAGATCGTCGGATTGTTCGGCGCATCGGGTGCCTCGATCGGCCTCCCAGATCAGGCAGCCCCAGGCGGGCGAGGGGAGGGGACTGATGGCTGAAGCCGGCGCACCCCTTTCCCGCTCGCCCATCCATCGCGCATTGTCGCGGCCGAACCATCTGATGGGCGCCGACCGCGAACTCGTGCTTCTGACCGGGCTTGCCACGGTCATTCTCATCTTCGTGGTGCTGACCTGGTTCTCGGTGATGCTGGGCATTGCGATCTGGATCGCCGTTGTCGGGATCCTCCGGATTATGGCCAAGGCCGATCCGATGATGCGGCAGGTCTATCTGCGCCACATCGGCTATCGACCGACTTATCGGCCGACATCTTCGCCATGGCGGAGGTACTGACCTCCCATGGTGGCGCTCAATCAATTCCGAAACTCCAAACCGTCGTTTTCCGACCTGTTGCCCTACGCCGGCCTGGTCGCCGACGGGATCATTCTGTTGAAGGACGGCTCGCTGATGGCTGGCTGGTATTTCGCGGGACCGGATTCGGAGAGCTCGACCAATGTCGAGCGAAACGAGGTGTCGCGCCAGATCAACACGATCCTTTCACGGCTCGGAACCGGATGGATGATCCAGGTCGAGGCCGTGCGTGTGCCGACGACGGCCTATCCGGCGCGAGAAGTCTGCCATTTCCCCGATCCGGTCACACGGGCGATCGACGAAGAGCGTCGCGCACATTTCGAGGCAGAGCGCGGCCACTACGAGAGCCAGCACGCCCTCATCCTCACCTATCGGCCACCGGAACCGCGCCGGTCGGCCATGGCCCGATACGTCTATTCCGACGAGGCAAGCCGATCGGAGACCTATGCGAACCGCGTCCTCAATTCGTTCCAGATCTCGCTCCGCGAGGTCGAACAGTATCTCGGCAACGTGCTGTCGATCCGGCGCATGGTAACACGCACGGTTACCAATCCAGAGACAGGAAGCGAGGCGCACTATGACGAGCTCTTCCAGTTCATCCGCTTCTGCATCCTCGGTGAGAACTACCCCGTCCGTCTGCCGGCGATCCCAATGTATCTTGACTGGCTGGTCACAGCCGAGTTCCACCACGGACTTTCGCCGATGGTCGATGGCACCTATCTGGCAGTCGTTGGCATTGACGGCTTCCCGGCCGAGAGCTGGCCGGGGATTCTCAATTCGCTCGACCTGATGCCGCTCACCTACCGCTGGTCGAGCCGATTCATCTTTCTCGACGATCAGGAGGCGCGCAAGAAGCTCGAGCGCACGCGCAAGAAGTGGCAGCAGAAAGTCCGGCCATTCTTCGACCAGCTCTTCCAGACCCAAAGCCGCTCGGTCGACCAGGACGCCATGACGATGGTGGCCGAAACCGAGGACGCAATCGCCGCCGCCTCGTCCCAGCTGGTCGCCTATGGCTACTACACGCCGGTCATCGTCATGTTCGACACCGACGAAGCTCGTCTGCGCGATCAGGCGGAGGCTGTCCGACGGCTGATCCAGGCCGAAGGCTTCGGTGCCCGGATCGAGACACTCAATGCCACCGAGGCCTATCTCGGCAGCCTGCCCGGCAATACCTACGCCAATATCCGCGAACCTCTCATCAACACAAGCAATCTGGCTGATCTCATTCCGGTCAATTCCGTATGGTCGGGCAGCGCCGTGGCGCCTTGCCCCTTCTACCCACCCAATGCCCCGCCGCTGATGCAAGTCGCCAGCGGCTCGTCTCCCTTCCGGTTAAACCTGCATGTCGACGATGTCGGCCATACGCTGATCTTCGGGCCGACGGGTTCGGGAAAATCGACCCTGCTGGCGCTGATCGCGGCACAGTTCCGCCGATACGAAGCGGCGCAAATCTTCGCCTTTGATAAAGGCAAATCGCTCTACCCGCTGACCAAGGCCGCCGACGGCGATCACTACGAGATCGGGGCAGGGGAGGGTGCGCTCGCATTCTGCCCGCTGGCCGAGCTTTCAACCGACGGGGACCGGGCATGGGCGGCCGAATGGGTCGAAACGCTCGTTTCCATGCAGGGAGTGACCATCACACCCGACCACCGCAACGCGATCGCTCGTCAGATAGCCCTGATGGCCGAGGCGCGCGGCCGATCGCTCTCGGATTTCGTGAGCGGCGTTCAGATGCGCGAGATCAAGACCGCGCTTCACCATTACACGGTCGACGGTCCGATGGGACAGCTCCTCGATGCCGAGCAAGACGGGTTGACGCTTGGGATGTTCCAGACCTTCGAGGTCGAGGAACTCATGAATATGGGCGAGCGCAATCTCGTCCCCGTCCTTCTCTATCTCTTCCGCAGGATCGAGAAGCGCCTGAGCGGGAACCCAAGCCTGATAATCCTCGACGAGGCCTGGCTGATGCTCGGCCACGCAACGTTCCGTGACAAGGTCAGGGAATGGCTCAAGGTCCTGCGAAAGGCCAATTGCGCCGTCGTTCTCGCCACACAGTCGATCTCGGATGCCGAGCAGTCCGGTATTATCGACGTGCTCAAGGAAAGCTGTCCGACCAAGATATGCCTGCCGAATGGCGCCGCGCGTGAATCCGGAACCCGCGAGTTCTACGAACGGATCGGCTTCAACGAGCGGCAGATCGAGATCGTCGCAACCGCCATTCCGAAGCGGGAATACTACGTCGCGTCTCCAGAAGGGCGGCGTCTGTTCGACATGACACTTGGACCCGTCGCGCTCGCCTTTGTCGGCGCGTCGGGCAAGAGCGATCTCAAACGCATCGATGATCTCAGCCAACAACATGGACCGGCTTGGCCGATGCACTGGTTGCAGGGAAGGGGAGTGAACAATGCGAAACGCATTCTCTCGATCAACTAAAATTGCCGTCGCGGCTCTGACGGTGGCCGCGTGGTTTCCGATCGTTCATGCCGATGCCGGCACCGTGACGGGCGGGGCGACCGAATGGACGCAGATCCTGAACAATACCGAGCTTGTCAGTCTCGTCGGGCAGTCGACCGAGCAAATCGGCAATCAGATGACGCAGATCACGCAGTTGGCGGAGCAGATCCAGAACCAGTTGAAGATCTACGAAAACATGCTCCAGAACACACTGACCCTTCCGAACCAGGTTTGGGGTCAGGTGGAAAGCGATCTCAACAGGCTTCGCAGCCTCCTCAATCAGGGACAATCGATCGCCTTTTCGATGGGCAATGCTGACGATGTGCTTCGGCAGCGGTTCCAAAGTTATGCCGATTTCAAGTCGGGGCTCACCAACGGCGAGACGTTTTCTGCAAATTATCAGACCTGGTCGGACACCAATCGCGACACGATTGCCGCAACGCTCAAGGCTGCAGGACTGACTGCGGACCAGTTCAGCTCCGAGGAATCGACGATGAGCCAGTTGCGGTCGATGTCGCAAAGCGCGGTCGGTCAGATGCAGGCGCTTCAGCTCGGCCACCAGATTGCGGCCCAGCAGGTCGCCCAGGCCCAGAAGCTGCGGGGCCTCGTCTCCCAGCAAGTGACGATGATGGGCACCTGGTATCAGTCCGAACAAGCGGCCAAAGACCTCGCCCAGAACCGTCGCGAGGAATTCTTCAATTCAACCGCGCCCTCCACCTCGGGCGGACAGGAATTGGAGCCGCGCTGGTGAACAGGTCCATCATTTTCATGGCGATCGTCCTCACAGTCATCGGAATCGGCGGAATCCTCGTTTGGCAGATCGTTCTGCCCTCAGACCCCACTTCGCATGTCAGCACATCAGCGCCGGTGCCACAGAAATTCGACACGACGGGCGGGCAGGAGATGCGTCCGCGCTGGGCTAACAAGAAAGAGCCGGGGGAAAGGGGATCCGATGGCGCAACCAACAACTAAGCTGGCGCTTGCGGGATTTACCCTCGCCCTGTTTGCGGGGCCCGCGTTTGCCCAGGAAGGTGCGCTGCTGACCAATCTCGAGAACGAAATCGCCAGCGCGGCCCAGGGATGGCAGAGCACCATCCTGAACGCGGCGCGGTCGCTGTTCTGGATTCTCGCTGGAATCGAGGTCGGGATTGCAGCCGTGTGGTTGGCAATTTCCGCCGCTTCGCTCGACACCTGGTTCGCGGAGCTTGTCCGCCGCATCATGTTCATCGGCCTCTTCGTTTTCATACTTGAGCAAGGGCCCGACTTTGCAAAGGCCGTGGTTGACAGCCTGTACCAGATCGGCGCCGGCGGCGGCTCGGCATCGCCCGCCAATGTCTTCAATGCCGGTCTGCAGGTGGCAAGCGCCATGTCAGCCAAAGCCCAGTTCGGCCTGTTCGAGGACAATGCGCTGGCAATCGCCGCTGTCTTCGCAATGGTGGTCGTGGTGATTTCATTCAGTCTGGTCGCGGCGATCTTCGTCGCCGTCATGGCGGAAATGTATGTCGGACTGCTCGCCGGCATGATCATGCTCGGGCTCGGCGGGTCGAGCTACACGAAAGATTTTTCGGTCCGCTATCTCGTCTACGCTTTCTCCGTTGGCATGAAACTGATGGCGCTCGTGATGATCGCGAGGATCGGCTCGGAAGTTCTGATCGGCCTCGCCAATACGCCGTCAAGCAGCGACGAGTTCCTCTCCACACTGGCGATCGCCGGCATCTCCGTCGTGGTGTTTGTCATCGCCATGTACGTGCCGAACATTGTGCAGGGGATGGTGCAGGGCGTTTCCGTAACGGGCGGCATGGAAGCCATACGCCATGGCGGGCAGGCCGCTAGCTTTGCTGCCGGAGGTGCTGCCCTCGCCACGGGCGGGGCGAGGGCAGGGGCCGCGGCCTATTCCAATGCCCGCGCCGGCGGCAGCTCGTTCGGTGCGGCCGCACTCAAGGGCATGGCAAGCGGTGTCGGCGCGGCTGGAGGTGCCGTTGCATCTGCTTCGCGTGACAAGGCGATCGGGGTGCCCGGCACATGGGGCGCTTCGACGCTTGGTCTTGCGAACGCCAAGCTTGATCAGGGTCAGGGTCGTTCAAGTCCAAGCCCGAACCGTGACGAGAAAGCGTGACAGAGACCATGGCCAAAACACATCCCCCCGAAAACCCGTATCTCGCTGCACGCCAGGAATGGAACGAGCGTTACGGTTCCTATGTCAAAGCGGCGGCTGCCTGGCGGATCGTCGGTATCACCGGCATGTTCATGGCGGTGATCGGCTTCTCCTACGCGCTTTACCAGAGCACTCAGGTCAAGCTCGTTCCCTACATCGTGGAAGTCGACAAGCTCGGGACCGCCGCGACCATCGGGTTTCCTCAGCAGATCGAATATGCCGACGCCAGGGTAGTACGTGCGACGCTTGGAAGTTTCGTATCGAACTTCCGCTCCGTCACACCCGACGCGATAGTGCAGAAGCAATACATCGACCGCACCTATGCGCTGCTGAGATCATCGGACCCGGCTACCGAGAAGGTGAATGCCTGGTTCCGCAACAACTCGCCGTTCGACAGAGCAAGATCGAAGACGGTTGCCATCGAGGTCACCAACATCGTGCCGCTTTCCAACCAGAGCTACCAGATCGACTGGACGGAATATGAGCGCGACCGGCAGGGCAAGGAGATCAGTACCAGGCGGTTCCGTGGCGTCGCCACGGTGGCGTTGACCCCGCCACAGGACGAGGCGGTCATCCGGCTCAACCCCATCGGCCTCTACCTCAAGGATTTTGACTGGACAGCGCAGTTGTGAACGCGCGCAAGGATAAAAACATGAAGAAAAGCATGCCCCCCGCCATCGCGCTTTGCGCTGGCGTTATCGTCGCAGCCACAAGCTTGCCGGTTTCCGCTGAGCCACTCAGCAACAATGAAGCCCGCGGGACACAACTTTCCGGACAGTGGCAGCACAGCCGGGGCGTTGTAACGCGTGGGCCGGATGGCAAGGTGGTGTTTCTCTACGGTGAGGTCCAGCCCTCGGTCGTCTGCTCGCCGCTACAGGTTTGCGACATCGAGCTGCAGGCCGGCGAGATCGTTCGGGACGTCCTTGTCGGCGACACGGTACGGTGGAAGGTCGATCCGGCGACATCCGGCGCGCCGAACGGTCAGGCAGTGCATCTGATCGTCAAACCTGCCGAGGCCGGGCTCATGACATCGATGGTCGTGACCACCTCGCGGCGGACGTATCACATTCAGCTCAAGTCCCATCCGACCCAGTACATGGCCCGTGTCGGCTTCGACTACCCCGAGGACATCAATGCACGCTTCGCCGAGATCAATGCCCGGATCGACGCGAGCGTCGTTCCGGGAGCCGGCGTTCCCGCCGACCAGCTCGACTTCTCCTTCCATGTCAGCGGCTCGGCCCGCTGGCGGCCGACCCGGATCTATAGCGACGGCATGAAGACCTTCATCCAGTTTCCGCGCTTGCTCTCGGGTCAGGATGCACCGGTGCTGTTCGTCGTCTCTGGCGGCGAAAACCGGATCGTCAACTACCGGATGAAGGGAACAATGATGGTGGTCGACTACAATGTCGATCGAGCGATCCTCGTCTCGGGCGTCGGGCGCCAGCAGCAGAAGATCACAATCCGGCGGGGAGGGTAGGCGATGTCGAAACTCCTCTCTTATCTTCGTTTTTCCACCGCCCTGTTTTGTCTCGTCCTGCTTGCAGCTTGCCAGACAATGGGCGGGACCGGATTGATTAAAAGCGAAGTCACCGCCGAACTCTCAACCGAAGCCGCAAGCTCGATTGCCGCGGACATGGTGGAGCGGCTCGCGGAGCATATCGGGCCCGGAAGCACGACCATTGCACTCCGCGGCAATGACATCGTGTTCGGGCCGGCGCTCGAGGCGTCCTTGCGGGACAAGGGTTATGCCGTCGTGACTGATCAGGCGACCACTGAAGCGGCTGTCGAACCGCTGGCCTATAGCATCGACCCGTTCGCGGACGGTGTGCTTGTGCGTATCTCGACCTTGAAGGTCGAGCTCACCCGGATGTACACACTCGGTACGACCGGTACGACCGGTACGACCGGTACGAGCGGTACGACCGGTGCGAACGGAGCGGTACCCGCAAGTCCCTTGTCCGTTATGCAGCGGCGATCGGCGGACAGGCCATGATGCAATCGCTGAAGCTTGGTGGCGCCGGTGCCGAGGGTGGGCCAAGGATCCGGAGGCTGAATCGTGTGCCGATCATCGTTGCGATCATCCTCGTCCTGGTTTTTCTGGCGGCGATCTTCTTCGGTCTCTCCTCGAGGGGATTGCATTTCGGGGACCGGCAGATCGACACGTCGTCGTCGCAACCAGCCTCCAATGATGCCGAAAGGCTCAAACAGGGCGTGCCCGACGGGATCATCGGCGAACCGAAGGTCATTTCGGTGCAACCGACGCCAGCCGTCCAAAGCGAAGAACCCACTCGTAACCCGTTCACTCCACCCGACCAGAACCCTCAGAAGACACCAACGCCGCAAACCCCAGCCATCGAGCCGGAAGCCATGTGGCGCGCCCGGCTTGAGCGCGAGCAGGAAGAACAGATGCTCCGCGAATATCATCGCCAGCAGATAGCAAGCATTCAGGCCGAGGAAGCCGCGGCCAATTCGCCGACCGCAGTCAATCTCAAAGGCCTCGACAACGAGAATGCTATGCCGGTCACAGCATCACAACAGTCCGTTTCACCTGCAGGAACGTCAGGCAGTGCGATGGATCTATATGGCGCTGCGTTGCAGACTGGTATTGGTGGACAGAATACCGATCCGAACGGGCAGGTTGGGAAGGCGCAGTTTTTCAACCAGGATATCGCTGATCTCGGCTACCTGCCAAATTCGGTTGTTCCGCAAATGTCGCCCTTTGAACTCAAGCGCGGATCGGTCATTCCGGCGACGCTCGTCACCGGTATCAATTCCGATCTTCCCGGTCGCATCACTGCCCAGGTATCGCAAAACGTCTACGACAGCGCGACCGGCCGGCGTCTGCTCATCCCGCAAGGGGCGAAGCTGTTCGGGCGCTACGATTCCGATGTTTCGTTCGGGCAAAACCGGGTGCTCGTCGTCTGGACCGATATCATCTTTCCGAACGGATCAACGCTGCAGATCGGCGGCATGGCTGGCACCGATACAGCCGGCTATGGCGGGTTCAACGACAAGGTCAACAACCACTATCTCAAGACATTTGGCTCGGCGATCCTCGTCGCCCTGATCGGCGCAGGGACGGACATGCTGCTTCCGAAAGATAGCACCACCACAACGACGGACAGCGCGGCGGACGCGGCCAGGCGGTCCTTTGCCCAGGCCTTCGGGCAGATCTCGGAGCAAACCGTGTCGAAAAACCTCAATGTCCAGCCCACGCTCGAAATCAGGCCGGGTTATCGGTTCAACGTCCTCGTCGATCAGGACATCGTTTTCCCAAAAGCCTATCAATGAATCTGAGGTCGGAAATCCCGACACCTCAACGTGGCGGAGCTTGTTTCCGCAGTTCACCACCATGCCGGAATTTTGTCATTTTGAACGAGCTCCTCCTGCAATTGATCGATATGCTTTCATTGCCGCTTGAGGAGCGGGCAGCACGGCGCGCCTTGCGGGATTTCGCCGAGAGCGCAGGCTTCGACTATTTCGCTTATCTGCATCTGCGTGGGCAGGAAAGCTTTGCTGTGTCGAACTATCCCCGAGAATGGCAGGAGCATTACGTCCAGAAAAAATACATGCGAGTTGATCCGGTCGTCACCAAGGCCAAACACGGGCCGCCGATTTTCCAGTGGTCGGCGGATGAAGCCAGACGAATTGGAAGGCTCGATGTAAGGCAATTCTACAAGGATGCGGATCGGTTCGGAATCCGTTCAGGTCTGTCGGTCTCGGTTCCAGTCGGCTTCAAGAACAGGATGGTGTTCACACTGGCCTCCGGTAAGTCGGTTGTGTGCATCGAGGAGGATCCCGATCCAGTTACTGCAGCGATGGCGGTGGCATTTGTCCATTCCCATCTCGCCTCGGCGACGCCGGATGCTGCCATGGCGTCAGACATTCGCCTTTCACCGCGCGAGGCCGAATGCCTGCGGTGGTTCGCAGACGGCATGTCGATGCCGGACATCGCAGAAACGATCGGCGTAGGATATAGGTCCGTGCGTTCCTATCTCGACGAGGCAACGCGAAAGCTTGGCGCGGCAAACAGCCGACAAGCCGCCTCGATCGCGATCCGGTTGGGGCTGATCTAATTGATCAGCACGGCAGCTTGTGGTCCTATTCGAACATTGAGAATACTTTACACTGCCGCATTGCAGCGCCTGCGCCCCCCGTTTCGGTATCCTTCTTCAAGCATGGCTCTCGCAGATACATTGCAATGCCGCTTCGCACGCGCTGAAGATCCAGTCAGTCTATCTTGACACCGCCCTCAGCTACGTGGACGCAGTCTTGCAGCCGCTCTAATGTCCCGAGCATCAGCGCGACTTGCCTGCAGAGCTTGACGCATCTCAGCAAAGACTGGTTCGATGCCTTTCGGATCACGGATCGTCAAAAGAACCGCGAAAGGGACACCGGAAACTGGAAACTCAGATTCAGCACGCACCAAGCTGGTGACCTCTAACCGCCAATCTGAGGTCTCGCCGCGATCAATCAGATTGCTTTCATATTGTTTCGACGGCCACCACTTGAGGCCGTGTGCAATCAGCGCTTTTTCGGGGATACCAAGGCCCGATGATTTCGGTAGGTAGCGTGCATCGATCTGGTTGGTGTAGCCGAACTGACCATCTTGATTTTTCCGCATTTGGCGCTGGCGCAGACTTGCCTCCAAGTTCACACGCACAAACTCTGCACCGAATGCGGGATCCAATGGTGGCGAATAAACGAGAGTGATTTTGACGTTGCCAGAACACTGACTCTGGGGCCCAACAAGACTTAGAGGCCAAGTAAACGGGAACCGAAGGATTGCCGGTTTTCTCGCGCCGATGGTCAAGCGACTTTGAAAGACGAGTGTAACCTCGTGATCACCGGTTTCCAGCATTTCGGCCACGCTTGAAGGTTGACCATACCCAGCGAACTGCCGGCTTAGATCCTTCATCCCCCGTTTCGTAAGCGGCTCTGGCATGACTGTATGGTGCAATAGCATTGCCCTTAGAGCCTCGGTCCCCAAAGTCCCTTGTGTATCACGATCGAGACTTGCGAGCGTGCGGGCTACAAGAGGAGCGGCGAAGCTTGTCCCAACCACATCCTGCATCACCCCTTCTCGCGTAATAGAGGTGAGACCAGTTGGTTTTCCCGGCCCAACGCCTCCCGCCCCACCGTAGGTGGCAACATCTGGTTTCACGCCAACCTGCAGGCCTGGCCCCCTAGTCGTATAAATCGTGGGAGCACTATCAACTTGTGGGGTATTTGGAGGATTGATTGCACCAACCGAGATCGAACGCACACTTTCTGAAGGCTGAAAGATTGTGTCGGACTGCGTACGCGAGGCAAAGTATTTTACAACGTCACTCGGCTTCTTTTGCCATGGTGCGCGCGATTGACCCATCGGGAGATTGCCAGCGGAATTCACGAAAATGACTCCATAGGTGTCTGCGATCTGATCCAACCTCGCAGCGTACAAGCCATATCTGTACCGGTCGACGTCGGAAGTCACATTGATCGAAAGATTGAATATCCGCACGCCGTGCTCTTCGCTCGCTTCCGTAACGGCTTGCTCCAACTCCTCCAGGAAGTCTGAAAAGCCGTTCGCATACTTGGCGAGGAATGGCCCCTTGGGGAAAAGGGGAACATCATAAAGCATACATCCATTAGGCTCTGGAACCAATTGAGCACTGTTCAGTCCTTGACCAATAGCGATCAATCCGGCAACTCCCGTGCCGTGGGCCTCGTCATACTCTCCCGGATCGAGGAAATCGAACCTCCCCGAAAGCCAGGATGATAGAACATTGGAAAAGCCGGAATCGACGACGCCGACAATAGGATACTGAGCCCCCGGTACGGGGCCTGGTATCTGGATCTTGGCTGAACCCGTCTGGCCAGTCTGCTCGCTAGCCAACGTATCCTGACTGCCAAGTTGAAGCTGGACGGGAGGCCAGATGGCTCTGACCAATGGATGTTTGGCGAGCTCACCCAATGCCAGCTCGTGCCGATCAGCAGAAAGGTCAACCGCGCTCGCTCGCTGAATGGGCGCAACATCTCTACGCGCTAATCCCAGGCGGTTGTCAACCAATGCAGGCTCATCACCTCTCGTTAATTGAAACTCAAGCACCGGGGTGCGACCGACCTTCGTTGCAAGGAATGTGCGCGCGCCAGATCCAAACCCAAGGAGCATACGCTGAAGACTGTTGAGTAGTGCAAACCGACCCAACGGGTCGTCGGCGATCACATCCTGAGTCGGCGTCTCAAAGAGTTCGACGTGGTATCCAGACACGGTTCTCGGATCCTCAAACATCTGCATAGCAGCAGCAGTTGAAAAACCGCGCTTCTCGTACGCCGGCGCAATCTCGATTGAGTCGATTGCACCGACCTCCGACCGTGCAGCAGTCGTTGCGGCGTACCTCTCACCGGTGTTTTTCGAAATATTGTATTTCACCGAGTATTCAGCGGTGTCAATGCGGCTGCGCAGCGCCGTAAGATAGATCAGAGGTGCCCGAAAATATAGCGTTCCAACAGCGCCAGCCCCAACACAAGGGAATTGATCTTTTTGAAACAGCCAAGTTACGGGTCGATAGGATTTAGCGAGCGCTTCGTCCCGCATTTGAACCTTGAGATAGGTCGCGGGACCGTACGGGCTGGATTGCACAGCAGCGATGATTTCGTCGATAGCTTGCAGCAAGCGCTTCTTATGAGCGTCGAATTGGACATCAGCCTTTTCAAAGAAATCCTTGTTACCGCCACCTTGACCTGGGTCTGGGGCCCTAAGAAAATCAGCATCGTTCAGGATGATCTGAACAGGATTATTAGCCATTACTTACCTCCATCAACGCGAGGTGCCGCTTGGCTTTTTTGATCTCGCTAATTTTTGACTGCCCATAACCGGTCGCCGCCGAAATATCCGACTGCTTCAGTGACAAGTTACTGTCATTGGTAATTAAACTGATGAATGCCTCTGGGTCTGCCGCCAACAACTTTGCAGGAAAATGGTCGTGCGACGGAAGGCGGGCAAGAACCGCACTCAAGGCATGAAACACCCCCTGACCATTATGCGCTTGCCCACTGAGCGCCAAGGTTCGCTTCAGCGAGGTGCAAATGCGCTGAATATCGGCGCCCGAGCGACCCTCGAGACAATATGCGATGATAATCACAAGCGCATCGTCGGGTTTGATCGGCAGCAAAAACCTCTTCACTAGCCGAGTACTCGCTTCTAGGTTGGGTTCGCCGATATGAACATGGGTCTCGAAGCGTCGCCAAACCGCCGGATCGAGCAATCGATCATGGTTGGTAATCGCAATTGTTACCCCATGCTCTCTGCGAAGGTCCAGGTTTTGAAGCAGTGTGTTCACGACCCGTTTTATCTCGCCGATTTCTTGAGGGTCATCGCGCTGCTTGGCTAGTGCGTCGAACTCGTCAAGCAAAAGGACACAAGTATATCTGTTCGCGAAATCAAAGAGATTGGCGATGTTTCGCGCGGTTGTACCTAAAAAAGATGAAATAAGGCCATCAATCCGCGCTATGACCAATGGAAGTCCGAGCCTTTGCGCTATGTGACGGGCAGTCATCGTCTTGCCCGACCCAGGAGGTCCAAAAATCAGCAGGGAACGTGTCGGCTCTACCTCCACGCATCGTAGCGCCTCAGGGTTGGACCATTCGTCCAACAGGCCCTGAATCGCCTCCCTGACGTTTTGCTCATATACCGGGACTGTGGCTAACTCCCCGGGAAACTCAATGGTGCATAGCTGAGCGCCAGTCTCCCGATCGATGGGAGGGTTCGTATCCGGAGTCAGCTCCTCTCCCGTCACAATGGAACGGGAAACTTCCACACGGCTTGGGGTGATCTCCCTTATCTCCGCAGATGACGAGAGAAGCCTCCGAATCGTTACTGCTTCCTTTTGCTGCCCCGCCTTCTCCAAGCGCGTCAGCAAGCGCTGCACCTGCTTCTCCATCCCAGCCTGATCGCCACCGAGACCTGACCTTATGATGCTCTGCACAACGGAAAAGTGATCCATACTTGCCTCCTGCCTGAATCTCCAAAGACAGGCGTATTTCTGAGCGTATAACAATATTATTTGGCACAAACAAGGATAATTCCGTTCTATCGCGAATTCTATCCAATTATCCAGAATTTACGTTCGCCTGCATCAATAGCAAGTTCTAATGTTGAAGGCCGTCTCACGGCGTCCCAGCAAGGCCGCCCTATGCGGATAAAAAGACAATGAAGAACCAGACAATCAGTTGAACGGCGGTCGCCCAAAGAACGATATCGAGAGGACCCATTGACAACACCCGCTGCGGTCATCCGGCGCAAGACGACCAGCATGAGGCCTCAAGCCTTGCCCTTAAGCCGATTATATGTCCGTCGTACCGACAGGTTAGGAGGCAATCCGTTCGGCACAGATCGCGGCGACAGCTTCCTGAAGCACCTTTATGCTATCCACCAGCCAGGCGAGTTCCTCGGCTGAGATTTCGAATGCAGGCGAATAGCGCGCATCGACATAGGCGCGATCGAGACGAGCAAATGCGCGCTTTGCGAACTTGGTGTCATTCGGCCATATGCCGATCAACTGCGGCGCTATGCGCTCCGCTTGTGAGCGCAGAAACCGCAGCTTGTGGGATTTGGGGCTATAGAGCGCCAGAACCAGAAGAACGCAGTGATAAAGCCGCTCTGTAGACTGGTGGAGCATGAAAGCAGCTTCATTCTTGAAGCTGCTTTCTATGGCCACAGTTGCAAGCTTAAGAAAGCGTTCCGCTCCCGGAAACCAATGCTCGAAATGTCGTTTCGCCTCCGCGCGTGCCTCGTCTGGCTCAAGCGATTTTGGCGACGCAAGGGGATAACCTTGTAGTTCGCAAAGGACGATCCCGTCGCGGGCGATATCGACGAAGAAGGGGCGTCCCTGAGCCAGCTGCGAGTTCACCTCCTCATAGGTGTGAACGATGAAGTTTACGGGCGCAGTCACGTGATGGGTAATGGCCAGTTCCTGTACGAAACGTTCGCCCGCCTTCTCCCAGGCTTCATACTGATCGGCAAATTGACTGTAGTTAACGATAACCAGGAGATCGTAATCCGACAGATAGCCACTTTTCCGATCCTCGACCCAGTCTCCGCGGGCGTAGGAACCGAATAGGATGAGCTTGAGAATCCGTCCTCGCTTGTTTTTGTCGGACAGCTTGGTTTTCTGGACTTCTTCGAATTCATCGAACAAAATTGCGGCGACGCGCTGCAGTTCGCGCTGCTTGCGCGCTGGCAGGTGTGTCAGCCTGTCGATGTTCATCGAAATATCTTTCAAATCTAAAGTCATAGAGTCGCAGCCTTCGGGCGAATGCCGCTGGCTGTCTAGTCTTATCAGGATCATACGGTCGTGCGAAAGGCGCATGATCTCCTCCGGCTCAACGAGATCTTCGGTGCCGATTGAGTCGTCCGGTTTGCGTCAGCAGTCCTGCTGGTGGAGATCCAGGCCTTGCCCAGCAGCTCGATCTTGTCGGACAGCAGGCCCTCGATCTGTGCCTCCGCAAATCGCCCCTGCCAGCCCCAGACGGTTGTCTTCAACTTGCCCGAAGATGCCATGATGGCGCGGGTACCGGACGCCTCGGCGGTTAGCAGGATGATCCGCGCACGCCAGACATGCTTCTAGCCAGCGTCCCAATCAGAGATCGAGCTTCAAGCCTATGGTGGTTCGAAGTCGAAACAATCATGGCAACCTCCTGCGCATGGCAAAGATCCGGACAGGCGAAACCAGATGGGGTCCCGATCCGAACTCTTCCGTTTGTGCCAATCCAGAAACACATTGTCCTGAGCAGCGCAGCTACTGGCGGATCATGTCTTCCGGGAGTGACGGTGTATAACCCAGCTTGTTGATGACGGTCGCAGCGATTGGATGGTGGGCCTTCATCATGACGAGCGCGAGACGATATTCATGCCGGCGCTGCTCAACCAGGAACCCCTCTCCACTCCCTTGTTCAAGAGTGCCGAGAAGTTCATAGAGCTCTTGCGCTTTTTCGAGCCGACACCGTTGTTCGCGAATGATGTCGATCGCAAGTCGCTCAAGCTCGTCTTGCTCAAGTTCCGCAAGAATCGTCTCAATGGCACACTTTGAGCAATCGGGTTTGAGTTCCAGGCTGCGGATATCCGGCAATATTGCACCACCCCTTCGGCTTGGTCCGCGGTGCGCCCCCGCGAACAAATAAGATCTAATGACCCCAAGCCGGGGGGTAGAAACCGTTTTCCGACGGCCCTGTGACCTTTAGTACCGAGGCACCTGGACATACGTCACAGGCCCCCGGCCAATGGCCAGAGGATCTCTGGTGCTGTTCCGGTCAACACCAACCGCGGAAAAGGGGTTTCTACGCCCCGAGGCAGCGCGTACCGCCTCGGGGAAAAGCATATTTCATCAGGCTAGCGAACGCCAGATGCCAACCGGCATGTTTACCTTGAATCTATTCGGCAATCGCAACAAAATCGGTTGCAGAAGGCAGAGGAATTGTACCATCAGCGAGCACTGATGAACGCAAATCACCGGCTGCTCCAAGCCGCGACCGCATGTCGGCGCCTATGTCGAACAGACCGGCATAGGTCATGACCTTCCCGATCCGCACCGGCGTACCGAGCTGTTCAAAACGGCAATCGATCGACCTGAAAATCCGCGCCATTCTCGCGTCGAAGACCGATACGATGTGTTCGATACCGGCACGCTGGGCAGTTTCAACCATCCCGCACAACAGCTCGACGGTGATTCCGTTGACCATGTGGTTTGCTTTTGCCCGATCCCTCGCCTCGAAGATCTGCGGATTGACCGCAAATCGTGAGCTCTCCCAGATCAATGGACTTTCGACCGTGCCACCAGGCATCAGCACGGAAAACACGTCTCTGAGCATGTTGGGACCGGTCGTGGGGAGCAGACGCACAGCGCCACGAAGCTGTCCTGACCTTTCATCGAGCGACAGAAGGTAGAGAGGGTCTTCGGCATCGAACAGGTCAATCTCCCGGCCGTTTTCGACTTTGACGTCCCAGCCGAGGCGACCAGAAAAAACTTCGGCCCGCATGCGGAACATTTCGTCAAACAGCTCGGGGTACTTGTCCTGATCGGCGCTTTCGATTGCAAATATCATGATGTTGGTCTCCGTTCATTAATTGATGACGGAGGCACCAGTTATCGGCTGGGTTTCGAGAAGAACATCCGGTCCAATAGCTGGGTTTACAAGGGATCGAAGAGCAGCCCGGCTCTATGAGCGATTGAAACGGCATGGGTATTGCTGGTGGCATGGAGCTTGTGGCGGGCGCTCTCCAGATAGCAGCGCACGGTGTGCTGCGACAGGCCGAGAATTACAGCGCATTCCCAGGCCGTCTTGCCCTCGGCGATCCATTGCAGGCATTCCAGTTCACGCGGAGAAAGAACTGCAGGTTCGCTCGCATGTCCCTCGATGCCAAGCACACGATCGTGGATGTGCATCGCAAGGACCTGGAAGTCACGCATATAGAGCAATTTCGCGCTCGCCCAGTCGCGGGCGGAAAGATCTGACGTCACGGAGAACAAGGCACGATTGCCGCGGCGGCCGTGCACCGGAACTGTCAGTCCGCGGCTCCCGATACCGAATTCGCCTGCTTCACCAAAAAAGGTCTTCAGCCGCCCCGTAGGCTTTCCGAACTCGTCCCAATCAAGGGGAAGCATACGGCGAAATCCAAGACGAACAACAGGATCGACATCGACATACTGCCGGTTCTTGTAGTGCGCGACCCACTCGGGAGGATAGGTTACGGCGAGATAGGGATCGATCTCATTTTGACCGGCAACGCCGACACCGAAATAGGCAATGGTATTCAATGCGTATCGGGAAGCCACGTCTTTCAGGAACCGGATAGTTGAATTCCGGTCGGCAATGTCTGAAATTTTCGAGAGTGCGTCCATCAAATCGGAATCTGCGATATTCTCCAACGTCCTACCTTTCCCGGAACCTGAGATTCGGGCGCAATATTTCCATTATGAGTCGCATATGCAATGCATAGTTGTCGAACTGAACAAATTCTAGAGCGCCAGCTTCCGGGCGTTGTTTGATGGGGAATCCTGTCAGGTATTAAAGGCGATGACGAGCGGCACGCCGAACAGCGACGCCCAGGCCCGGGCGCTCGCCTTCTGGATAGCAACGATGTTGGTGTCGCCGGTCCACCAGCCGTTGCCCGTTGCCACGATTACGCTCGGTTTGTAGATCATCGACTGCAGGACCGGCCAGACCAAGAGTTGCTCGTAGCAGATCAGGGGAGCGATGAGCGTCCCGGCAAATCTGCCGGTAGGTTTTCCAAAGATATGGGCCGTTGCGCCACCCGATGCCCAGGGTTGCCACATCGAAACCGGCACAGGGATGCGTTCACGGTAGAGGATTTGTGCGCCCTTCCCTGACACTTCCATCATGACGTTGTCGTAGCCCTCGGCACTGATAAGGATCGCACCCCCATTCACCGTCACATCAAGGTCCTGAAGTGCGCGGACCCAGAGGTGTTCGGTGGTCGGCGTCCAGATTCCGAATGCGCTTTCGGGAAGGACGATGTTTTTCGCGCCGGCTTTCGCGGCATCCTGTACCAAAGCTAACGTGGCGAGATTCTGCGCATAATCTGCGTGCTGACCGGGAGAGGCATAGTTGAAGTGCGTGTCGATGCCGATCCAGCCTTCTGGTGGACGCGGTTCGATCCAGTCCGACGACGACCAGGCGAAAATTGCACCTATGACAAGAGCAACGATCGGCCACGCCCGCGTCGTCATGGCAGATAAGGTGTGAGCCATGGCAATCAATCCAAACCAGCCCAGGCCCGGGAACAAGACGCCTGCGGCCGCGATTGGGTTTGCCCACCCGATGATGCCAAAGGGCGGAACGCTCATCAGGATCCATGCAAGCGCGTAACGCAACGATCGGTGCCATCCTGATTTTGAAGTCCAAAGCATGCTGTGCACGAGTACGAACAGAAACGAGGCCGCGAGCCACAGGGCAAGCCCGAGCCGCATATCACTCGCGTAGAAGATTGAGACGCCAACAGGCAGCCCGCGCGACGCTGCAAGGAAATAGGCCAGCGCCACCAGCCCCGCGACCAACCGGTTCGGCGCAAACGCCCATAGCGTCGGAAACAGGACAGCGGCGGGCAAGGCCAGCACCGCGCCATTCCAGGCAATTGCACCGACAGTGGCGCTGCCTGCAACAAGGCCGATGCTGATCAAGCCTTCACGGAACGAAGGTGAGGACGGGTGCCGCCAGCCCGAGAACACCGGCGGCCGGGATCGGCCCGAAATATCGTGAGTCATAGGAACCCTTGAATGGTGAGTGGAGAAACAGAAAACCCGGCGGCACCACACCACCGGCGTAGGGCGTTACCGGCCTGCCCGAACCATCGTTTGGCTGGACTGCGGATCGCGGCAAATTCACGCCGTCGATGGCGACAGACGCGCCGATTTCAATCGACTGCCCCGGGAGCGCAACAACGGCCTTGATCAACGGACTAAGCCAGCCCGGGCAAAGCCCACGGCGCAAATATCCGCGCTCACGCGCCCGTCGAAACTCGTGCGTTAACGGCGGACAGATGAAGATGCGATCCCCGACGCGAATAGCACGGTTCAATGGCTCGATCCGCCAGAGCCCGAGCGGATAGCTCGGCGTCAGGTTCAGCCGGAAGCCGGCCTCGAATCCCACGCCAAACAGGGCTGCCGGAAGACAAACCAAAACGGCGATTGCTGTGAAACGCTGACGCCGGGTCTCTGTTTGAGCCCCTTGCTCTGGCGTTGTGTCTGGCGAAGAGCTTCGCTTTCCTTCAGTACCTGTTGCGTGCGTTCCTGGGCTGCGAGCTGCTGACCGGCCCGCATGGTGGGCCATGCGGATGCGAGTTTTTCCCTTTCATCCGACGGCATACCCTTGGCCGCTTTGCCGAAGGTCGAACCCGAGGGGTCCCTAGCACCGTTGCCGAGCAAGGTCCGTTCGCCGAACCGTTCGGACACCGCTTTGTTGAAGGCATCAAGTTCGGACTTCACCATCCGGTCGGCCAGCGCGAACCCGAGTGCTGCGGCTAAGTCGTTTCGGTCGATGGCGTCCCGCACCTTCTCCATGGCCCGCGCAGCCGCTGGTGACAGCGACGGAATATCGATCGATATGCGCTTGCGCTGCCCCTCTTCCTCGGCAGCGTACTTCTTCATCGCGCTCTGTCGCATGTCCAGATAGCGCTCGAGATCGCGACGGAGCGCAGGAATGTTGACCTGCGCTACGCGCCGGTCTTGCCGATCCGCCCGGCTTGCCAGAAGTCCTTCGCGACCGAGCAACTCACCGAAGCTTGCCGCGTTCCATTCGATTTCGCTGAGACGCTGCCGGGCAACATTCGGGTCTTCCAGAACGGTCTCCATACGCATCGCCTTGAAGGCGGTTTCTGGATCCGCATAGACAAGACGAATACGGTCAGAGAAATTGTCCCACTGCTTTTGCAGTGCCGGATCGGACTGCAGCTTTTCGGCGACCGCGTCGGTGATCGACATTGTAAAACTTGAGACGCCTTTGACCATTGGCCCGGCCTTTCTGGCTGTTTGACTGGATTGGTGAAGTGGATGATCTACAAGGCCGAGCTGCGCGCCGGCGGTGCGAAGCCGGAAGCTAAAATCGACGAGTCTCTGTTTCTGCCGGATGGTCCATTGCACCCGGTCACGCAATAGCGTCCGGGCAACGCGAACGAGATGCAGACCCCGGTTGTTGGCGAAGCGGAGCGCCTGGGCATAGAACCGGCCGCTTGCATAATCGAGGGTCACTTCCTTGGCGTTCTTGCGGGAGAGGATCTTCTCAAGTCCACCTGCAAGGTGGAAGGGTCGGCTGCCGTAGTAGAGGGCCAAGTCCTCCCGGTGCCGGGTCATCGCGACATAGGTAAGATGCCGGTCGAGCGAGAGCGAGGCGAGCACCTTTACGCGGTCGACGGTTGCACCTTGCGATTTGTGGATCGTCGTCGCATAGCCATGATCGAGATTGCGATAGAATCGCTGATCGACGTCCACGCGGTGCACGCCCTCCCCCTCGCCGACGGCCACGGCGATCCTGCCGGGCGCTGCCTCAACGACCTTGCCGATCATGCCGTTCTTGACGCCAAGCGAGCCTTCATTCTTAAGGAACACGATCTGGTCGCCAACGGCGAATTGCCGGGGTCCATCCTCGGTCTTGAAGGCGTGGCCCTCTTCGATCAGACCGCGCTCAACTAGCTTTTCGCGCGCCATCGAATTGAGTTGACGCACATCGCGGCGCAGATGCGCGAGGATCAGTGTCGACTTCTCCGGATCGTAATCGCGGTTCCAGTCGGCAATGAGGGTTTCCAGTGCCTCAGCCTTCAGCGTTTTTGCGATCAACCGGCCCTTCCCGCCGTAAGCAGCGAGCGCTTCGGCAACGCGCCCGCGCGCCAGGTCGAGCGAGGCGGCGCGCATCCAGTCTTCTTTCTGGCGATAGATGGTTTCGAGCTCGGCATATCCGGTGCGTTCCACGATGGCACGGAAGGCGGCACCCGCCTCGATGGGCTGAAGCTGCTCGGCATCTCCGACCAGGACGAGTTTGGCGCCGGCTTTGGTGATGGCTTCGACGAAGGTCGCCATCTGCCGGGACGACACCATGCCCGCTTCATCGAGCACGAATATCGTCTTGCCATCGAGACGCCGGCGTCCCTGTTTCCAATTGAGTTCCCACGACGCCAGCGTACGGGAGGGAATGCCCGCCTCTTTCTCCAAACCCTCCGCCGCCTTGCCTGCAAGCGCGCCACCAACAACGTTGTATCCGGCTAATTCCCAGGCTTCGCGGGCAGCCTTCATCATCGTGGTCTTGCCGGCCCCTGCGCGGCCCACCACGGTTGCTATGCGCTCGGCTCCCGCCACATGTTCGATGGCCGTCCGCTGCTCTTCCGACAGCCGGTCATGCCGGGAAAAGACGGTTTCCAGGACTTTCGCCGCAACCGCAAACCCGTCCCTTCCCGAAAGCCAGTTTGCGCGGGAAATCATTTCGGCTTCGAGCCTGATCATCGCACGCGTCGTGAGGCGCGCCGGAACCCGTGCCCCGGTCGCAAAGTCGATTGTCTCGTCAGTGAGTTTTAGGCACTCCGGGCTTTCCGTAATCCGAGTGAGAAGCCGCCGGAAGCGCTCGGGATCGTCGACATAGCGATGCAAGATCTTGGCGATATCACGCTGATCGAAGACACTTCGTTCGGATGTCAGGATATCGAAAACGAGTTCTGGCCTGTGCTCGATCCGGGCGGCGTTCTGTTTCCGTTGGGCTTCATGCAATGTCAGCCGTTCGAGATCGATCTTGTTTCCTGCGGCGCCCGCCTTGCGCTGTAGCGCCTTTGCAGCAACGCCGATATGAGTTGTCGGTTCGATGTCGATGCCGCGTTCGGCATAGGACCGGCCATCAACACGGATTTCGAGACCCGCTATCGCCAGATGCTGGTTTTGCAGATCGAGCCATCTCTGCCGCTGTTCGAGGAATTCGGCCTTCTCGCCGGACCAAAGTTTGTATTGGATTTTCCCGGTCTTGGTTCGAACCGGGTTTCCATCCGGGCCAATCACCGCGACCTTCTTGGAACCGAACCCGTCCTGGGTGAGCGAACGCAATGTCGTCATCAGATGGATATGCGGATTGCCGGGATCGTTATGGAAGACCCAATCGGCCACTTGCCCGCGAGCGAGCACCTGCTCTGAGACGAACTGCTGGACGAGCGCGATGTTCTGGTCGCGAGTAAGCTCGACGGGCAAAGCGACAATGAATTCCTTGGCGAGCTGGGCGTCGTTGCGTTTTTCGAATGCCTCTACCTTGTTCCAGAAGGCTTCCGCTGCCCCGGCAACCGAACGATCGGCGATCATCTCCCGCACCCATTTCGGCGCATCGGGGGGCAGCAGGAATTCTTCGTGGGCGAGGTTCTTCTTGTTGGAATAGTCGACTGTGCGCGCTTCCGCCTCGTGGCTCATCTTCGCGCAATGGCGATAGGCTGCGGACAGAACGGCGCTGCGGCCATTTCCACGGGAAATAAGCTGGGGTGTAAAATGCGTGATCGCCACGGTTCATCAGGCTCCTGCGAGACAAGTTCATCCTTGTTCCGCAGGCCGCCGCCCCGGCCCGACTGGGACCGCAGCGAGCCACGTCGCCCCAGCGACGTATTACTGCGCCCTTGGACGCATTCCTTCGGAACGCAGGGATGATCTCTCAAAGCGTCGGATCTGCCGACCCGGCATTTCTGCCGGGATGCGCTTCACGCGCTCCAGGGCGATTCTCCTCATGCCTTCGGGGCATTCGCGACAATCGGGAGCAAACGGAATGAAGAAGCCATCATCCAGAATCAAAGAAGAGATCGCCAAACTCCAGGAGCAGCTGAAGGCCGCAGAGACGCGTGAGGCCGAACGGATCGGCCGGATCGCGCTCAAGGCCGGGATTGGCGAAGTCGAAGCCGACGAGGGCAAGCTGCTGACGGCGTTTGAGGACCTGGCCAAACGGTTTCGTGAGCGCGGCAGCGAGATCCGGAAAGTCCCTCCCGCGCAAAACCCGTCTGGCGCGGCTTCGCGCGCAAATAGCGAGGCTTGAGCGCATGCGACAAGCAAGCCAATCGGAAAAGCGCAGGAAAGACACGCGCGAGAAAATTCAGCTCGGCGGCCTGATTGCCAAGGCAGGCTTGCGCTATGAGAAGCGCGCGCTCCTGCTTGGCCTTCTGATCGACGGCACGCGGCGGATCGAAGGCGACGAGAATGAGCGAGAACGGTTGATGGCGATCGGAGCGGAGGCGTTTTCCGATGACACCGAGTAAGCTCATTCTTCTGCTCGTGCCCGTCAGCATGATGATTGCCGTCTGCATCGGGTTAAAGGGTTCCGAAACCTGGTTGGCGCACTTTGGAAATTCGGCTGAGACGCAACAGGCGTTTGGGCGGATCGGTATCGCCATGCCCTATGGCGTAGCCGCGGGTATCGGCATCGTTTTCCTGTTCGCAGCGCGCGGAGCAATGGCGATCAGGTTCGCCGGATACGGTGTTCTGACCGGTGCAATTGCCGTGATCTCCATTGCCGCAACCCGGGAAATCACACGGCTCAGCGGTTTTGCAGATGCGGTTCCGGCGGGACACAGCCTGCTCGAATATGCCGATCCTTCGACCGGCATCGGCGCAATGCTTTGCTTCGTCGCCGGCATGTTTGCGCTCCGCGTCGCTCTCAGTGGTGATGCAGCGTTCGCGACAATGAAGCCGCGGAGGATGACGGGAAAGCGCGCAATCCACGGATCGGCCGACTGGATGTCCGTCACCGCCGCCAAGAATATGTTCGGTGAGGGTGGAGGCATTGTCCTTGGCGAGGCATATCGCGTCGACCAGGACAGTGTGGCGAGCCGCCCATTCCGGACTGATGTCAAAGATACGTGGGGCAATGGCGGAAAATCATCGCTGCTCTGCTTCGACGCCTCGTTCGGGTCAACGCACGGACTGGTCTTTGCCGGATCGGGCGGGTTCAAGACCACTTCGGTAACGATCCCTACGGCGCTCAAATGGGGTGGAGGGCTCGTTGCGCTCGATCCGTCAAACGAGGCCGCACCCATGGTGATCGATCACCGGCGGCGTGCTGGACACGAGGTTTTCGTGCTCAGCCCCAAGGACGCTTCGGTCGGGTTCAATGTGCTCGACTGGATCGGCAGGTTCGGCGGTACCAAGGAGGAGGATGTCGTTGCCGTAGCAAGCTGGGTTGTGACCGATACCGGACGCCAGACTTCAATGCGCGACGACTTCTTCCGCGCCTCCGCCCTGCAACTCATCACCGCGTTGATTGCTGATGTCTGCCTGTCAGGGCATACGGAACAGGAAAACCAGACGCTGCGCCAGATGCGCATGAACCTGTCCGAACCTGAGCCCAAACTGCGCGAGCGATTGCAGAGGATCCACGACAATTCAGAATCCGCTTTCGTTCGAGAGAACGTCGCCGCCTTCGTCAACATGACGCCGGAAACCTTCTCCGGTGTTTACGCCAACGCGATCAAGGAGACCCATTGGCTAAGCTATCCGAACTATGCTGCGCTCGTTTCAGGTTCGAGTTTCTCGACCAATGACATCGCCGGCGGCAAGACCGACATCTTCGTCAACCTCGACCTTAAAACACTGGAGGCCCATCCGGGGTTGGCCCGCACCATCATCGGCGCGCTTCTCAACGCCATCTACAACCGGAATGGAGTGATCAAAGGCCGCGCCCTGTTCCTGCTCGATGAGGTGGCTCGGCTCGGCTACCTGCGTATTCTCGAGACCGCGCGCGATGCCGGCCGCAAATACGGCATCAGCCTGCTTCTGCTTTTCCAGTCGATCGGGCAGATGCGCGAGACCTATGGTGGGCGGGACGCCGCATCGAAATGGTTCGAGAGCGCCTCATGGGTATCCTTCGCCGCGATCAACGACCCCGAGACCGCCGACTACATCTCGCGACGCTGCGGCAACACCACGGTGGAGGTCGACCAGTTGAGCCGCACATCGCAGATGTCGGGGTCGTCGCGAACGCGCTCCAAGCAGTTGGCGGCGAGACCTCTGATCCTGCCGGAGGAAGTGCTACGCATGCGCGGTGACGAGCAGATCGTTTTCACGTCGGGTAATCCGCCACTCAGGTGCGGGCGCGCCATCTGGTTCCGGCGCAATGACATGAAAAGCGTCGTTGGCAAGAACCGATTCCATCGCTGATCGCGAGGAATGCGTATCAACGTTGTGAATCGATTGTCCTGCTTTGATTCACACAACTCATTGGACTTCGGTTGCGGCGTCGAAGAGACTCTTCGCATGCAGACATTCACTCCCGACCAGGTTCATCTTCGTCGCATCGACCCGGCCCAGAATATGCGCCGCTTCTACAGCTTGAGCCTCCAGCCCACGCTGTTCGGCGGTGCGTCGCTCATTCGCGACTGGGGAAGGATTGGAAGACGCGGTCAGACCATGATGGAAACATTCGATACGAACGCCGATGCAGGGTCCGCACTGCACCGTCTCGAGCGTAGCAAAAGGCGCCGCGGATATCGCGATACCCTTGCCGACGAGTTGGTAAGATAAAGTGACATGCCTGATGACATGGAGAAGGCCCCGCCTTGCGGCGAGGCCCTCCTTTGGTGATCAGTCGCGGTTGCCGTTCGGGCGGGACCAGATCAGTTGCAACCCTTCCTGGCCGTCCACCTCGATCAGGGTTGCGTAGATCGGAGCAGGGAAGCTCGGGTCATCCAGCTTGACCGAGATGTAATCCCGCTCGGTTCCCTTCGCCTGCTTCTGCCACCCGGCGCCTAGTTCCACCGCACCCGAGAAGATGCGGAACTGCGGGCCGTTCTCGGAAGGGGTTTCGACGCGTTCGAGGCGGGCCTTGACGTTTAGGGCGAGGGTCTTGATCTGACCGGTGAAACCGTTCTTCGCAGTGGTGAAAGTGCCGATGTTTGCCATTGTCTTCATCCTTTCGATGTTTCGGGCCGCGCCTATCGCGGCCTCGATGGCTGTCAGGAGACCGGGAGCGATCGGCGCGCACCCCAAAGGGGACGAAATGAAATGGAGGACGGCGGGGAGACACTTTCTTGGCTCGCGAGGAATTCGAATGAAGTTCGAAGGGGAAGAAAGTTTCGAAGCGCCGTTGCGTCAGGCCGAGCGAGGCGAAGCCGTTTTCCGGTCAGACATGCCTCAATCGAGACCGCATTGAGCGGCGCATTGGTAACATTTGAACGGGTGTGAAGACCGGCAACCGTCGTGTCGCAACTCCGGATCCGAAATATGATCGGACAGCATAACATGAAGCCCTTGCCAACGACGAGGTTACCACGTGGCGCTGTCGAGCCTTTCTCACAGAATGCGACACCGCTCTCATCCCCCACAGTGCGTTGAACTAAGTTTGGATGTTGTGGCGATCGAAAGGGAATGAGCAGGTACATCGACGCAAGGGCCGTGATGACCAAAGCCTTTTGATCCCTTATTCACAACCTCGATATAGCCGATGAGGAAGCGGTATCATTGCTGTGGTAGACACGAGCACTGCAAAGCCGGGATACAGCCCGGCGGAGAGCTGATCGCACTCCGCCAGGGTCATTCGGAAGGAATGCATTACGCCGCCTCTTGCTCTTCAGTAAGCTGAGCCGGTTGAAGACCATGAAGATAGGTCACGGCGCGTTGTGCATGCGCCGCCGCCTGAAAGATCGCCCGTCTGTCGTCCTTCAGGATCCGCAACCACGACTGAAGGTAGCTGGCGTGATCCGGCCGGGGCTCCAGCTCAGGTACGACACCAAGATCGGCGCACAGGAAGCAACTTCCGAGCTCGGCAACGAGTTCTTCGCGAGCGCGGTCGGAGCGATCCTTGTGATAACGCGAAAGATCGCGTCCGACCCGGTGCGCTGGCGCCGTCCAGTGGGTTGCCTCGTGGCTGAGCACAGCGACGTAGGATTGCGCATCTCGGAAGCTTTCGAAGGGCGGCATCTGGATGTGGTCGCTTGCCGGAGCGAAGAAGGCTCTTGCGCCGCCGTGGCGGATCACAGCGCCGGTATGTTCGAAGAAGCGGTCCGCGTGCTCGATGCGCGATATCGGATCCGTGATCTTGTCCGGCCGGTGATAATAGTGCTCAGGCAATCCATCGATCTGATCGCAATTGAAGACGGTGTAGGTCTTGAGGAACGGGATATCCCGCTCGACCTCGTCACCGCGGGAATCCGTTTCGGTCTTCGTGAAGCGACTGGCATAGACGACGGTTGCGCCGGTCTCGCCCTTGCGGACTTGTCCCCCTATCTGACCGGCCTGCCGGTAGGTCATCCAGAGTGGCGCTTCGAAGCCTCGGGCGAGGCTTTCCGACCAGAGCAGGAGGACGTTGATGCCCGTGTACGGCTCGCCGGTGTGCCGGAGTGGGCGCGTGATCCGGCCTTCGAGCCCGCCCACGCTCCAGGGTTTCATCCAGGGTCGGACACCTTTTTCCAGATCAGCGACAATCGTCTCGGTGATCCGCGCATAGATATCGATGCGCGGGTTTTTCTCTTTCCTTTTCATTTTCAGATCTCCTGGTTTGAGGACCGCGCCAATCGCGGTCCGTCACGAGGTCCAAAAACGGCGGGGCTCAAGGCCGGAGCGGCACCCGAGCCGGGGCCCCGGCACGCCAAGCGCGACGGGGTGGCGAAGGGCCGGAACGAAGAGGAGGACGGCAAAGCCGTTGCCGCTGCTGCCGGTTCCGCCCGGACCTTTTTCGGGACGGACCGCGATCGGGGCATCCGCGCAGCGAAAAAGCGGCGCATCGCGCCGCCGTAAGGGGATGAGTGAAATGATCGATCAGTGAACCGGGTGACCGCCGGTGTAGGGGTCGTATTCGAAGAGGATGACGATCTCTGCCTCTTCGACTTCGTCGGCAGGGAGGACGCCGTATTCGTCGTCGGACTTGAAGAGGACGATCGGGGTCATGAGGGTGCGAGCGAGGTTCCAGGCGTGCTTTTGGGCGAGGGAAAGATCGTGCTGCATGTGAGGGCTCCATCGTTGGAGCGGGCCAATCCCGCTCTTGATGGCTCCGTCAATGTGCGGCTTAGCGGACGCGATCACCGCGCAGGCCAAAGCCAAGCGGCCGCCGCTTGCGAGCGGACCCTTTACGGGTTGATCGTGGAAGTCCGCGCCGCACCAGGAATGCCATCCCTCAAAAGAGCGGGATTGGGTTGCGTCCGAGATAGAGTTCTGGCCATGTGCAGTCGGATTGGCCGGGCCGAGGCTGGATCGCCAGGTACACTCTCCGGTCGCCTGATGACAGACCTCACACAGTGCGGGATACGAGGACTTCTTGTCGGGGAGTGTTCCGAGCAAAAATCAAGTCCGTTTCACGGCCTTGATCGCGGACGCGCCGGCCGCTTGCTTGATTGTCGTGGCTATCTCGCGGAGGAACGCCGCGCTGACAGAACCGATCGGCTTGGTGGACACGAAATCATAGTCCTTATCCATCTCGACGCGATTGAACTCGTCGAGAATGATCCAGCATGGGGGTTTGAGCCCAATGCGCCGGCACTCGATTTCAGGGACAGTAAGCGCAAGCTGGCCGTCGAGCGGCGGCCTGGAGGTAAAAGGAAAGAGAAACACGACATCAGGATTGCCGGATGTTTTGATGACGATGCAGACTGGGCGCGGTTTCCGGCCGGATTCCTCGCCCTTCTGAGCTTCGCGATGCCAGAGATAATGAAACTCGGCGACGTCGCCATGCTTAAGCATCGTCTTTGGCAGGTTCGAGAATGGCGTCAATGCCGGATATCAATTCCGCAATGACATCGTCCGGCGCATCATGCAGGGAATATGACTTCGTCGGGCTCGGTTCGCCGCGCATCCTGTGATAGTCGCGGGCGGAGAGAACAAAGAGCTTCTCCTTGCCGTGCTTGGTGAGCACGACCGGTTCGATCATCGCCGCCTCAAGAATTTCACCCGAAGAGCGGTTCATGTCGGAAAAAGTGTAGTGCTTCATCTCATGGCTCCTGCATTTCACGTAAAATAGGTATTTTACGTTGTTTTGTCAATTCGAGTCTTCGTGTCGACAAAAATGGGGCGGAGCCGAAGCTCCGCCCGTATGGCCTAGCTGAGTGCGGCCATCTGCAGTTCTGCCGCCTTGCGATCGACGGTCTGGCCGGGGTTGTCGATCGGGCGCTGGAAGGGCTTCCAGGCCTCGCCGACCACCTCTTCGTAGGCGGTCACGACGCCTTCGGCGGCGCAACGGAGCGCGTGAGCCTGCAGGCCCATATCGGCTGCGAATTCGCGCTTGCGTTGGGCTGCCCCATCAAAACCGACCGGGCCATCGATGTCCTCGTCCCGAGTGTCATTGGATCCCTTGGCCGAGGCATCGCGGGCCTCGGTCACGGCGCGGCTGTAGAATTGTCCGGCCCCGTGGGCGGAGCCGACAAACGAACCGATGATGCGCTGCAGGTGGATCTGCATCGCCCGTTCGCCGAGACCCTCGTTGAGGGCGTCGGCCGTGTCGACGATGATCTTGTGATGGAGATCGCGGATGCCGTCACCGTCGATCACGGGAAGACCGAAGCTTTCGGAGATGAGGGAGGCCTGAGCGCTATCGGGGCAGGCAAGTCGGACCATTTCGAGCGAAGCGCCCTTGCGAAGCTGGGTGACCTTGGCGGATTGACGGGAAGAACGAGCGGTACTGGTCATGTGAGTTTCCTTTCCTTCACGGTATGGCCGAAGGCTCAAGCCGGACTGCCGGCCTTCCCTTCGGGCGCGGTCAGGAAAAACCGGTGGAAAGACGGAGGCTTCAGGGTCCGCGCGGACCGAGACGAGCGAACCTGTCCTGCGGGTCAGCAGGGCTTTCAGCCCTTGCGCCATACCGCGGGGCCGGCTTGGCGAGGATGGTCCGCGCGGCCGCACCGC
>NZ_JRJG01000011.1 GCF_000759435.1 Hoeflea sp. BAL378 | reverse complement strand
CTGGGACGGCCGGATCGAGCTCATGTCGATGACGGTGGCGCCGGCGGCGAGAGCTTCGGCAACGCCTTGCGCGAACAGGACATTCTCCACGGCCGCCCCGTCGGTCAGCATGGTGATGACATGGGTCGCATTGCGGACGGCGTCGGCGGCGCTGGCCGCGACCCGTGCCCCCTCGGCCAAGAGCGGTGCGGATTTTGCCGCGTCCCTGTTCCAGACGGTGACATCGAACCCGGCGCCGATCAGCCTTCGGGCCATCGGAAGGCCCATCAGCCCGGTGCCGAGCACTGCAATCGATAGGGTCATGTTGAAATTCCTTCAGGCGTTGCGCAGGCCCGCCTGGTGCAGGACCGAGGTCCAGCTGTTCATGGAGGCGAGATGACAATAGACGGTCGCCAGGGCGTCGGCATGGCGGAGCTTCAAGAAATCCTCGTCGCTCATGGCGAGAAGCTTCGCCTCGTCGACGAGGTGGAAGCCGGCGATGTTGAACGTCTGGCCGTCGCC
This sequence comes from Hoeflea sp. BAL378, assembly GCF_000759435.1. Taxonomy (GTDB): domain Bacteria; phylum Pseudomonadota; class Alphaproteobacteria; order Rhizobiales; family Rhizobiaceae; genus Hoeflea. The sequence continues at coordinate 40,537 of NZ_JRJG01000011.1, read as the reverse complement.
AAGCGTGATCTTGCCGGTGCGTTCGGCCAGCAGCCCGCTGTCGGCGATGACCTTCATGATCTGCCGGGTCTTCACATACATGCCCTGATACTGCTCGCAGAACGACAGGGCGTGCCTGATGACTTCGCCCTGGCCCCGGTCCTCGAACAGCGGCTTGACGTCCTCGCCGGCGCCGTCCAGGCTGACCAGCCGTTCGGGATCATTCTCGATGCACAGCGCCAGCCGTTCGTCGGTCTCGCCGCCCGAGAGGATGAAGGGATAGCGCCGCACATAGGCCGGCACATAATGCGGTTCCGCCCATCTGCCCGCGGCATCGATGAACAGGTTCTCGCCCTCCCTGATGCCGGTGATGACCATCGGCATGAAATCGGGTGTGGAAAAGACGATCGGATAGGACCGCATGGCCGCGGGCATTTCGGCCGCCATCAGCGGGATGACGTGGGCGCCGGCCGCGAAGCCGAGATTGCCGCCCAGCGCCACTCCCTTGTCGCCATGGCGCTCCGGGCTGACGGCCTCGGGCGACCGGTAGAACAGCGGAAGCGGGTTCGTCTGGGTCTCTGTCTTGCCGGCCATTACTGATCCCCCCATGGTTGTGTTCCCCGCAAGGATTTTTCGCGCGTCTCCCCCCGCAATTCAAGAACAATCGGCAGTGGCCGCCCGCGCCCGCGAGAAATCGCGTTTTCCCGTGTGCTGGAAGCGGGCCGGCTATACAAAGCTGCCGCCTCTCCATAAATTGGCCGGCATGACAGAGTCCGACATCCTTGACAGCCGGTATTCGTGGATGCGGCTCGGCGCAACGCTCGCAATCGCCGTTATCGGCAATGTCGGCATGTGGGCAATCATCGTCATCATGCCCGCGGTGCAGGCCGAATTCGCCATCGCCCGGGCCGACGCCTCGCTTCCCTACACCATGACCATGGTCGGCTTCGGGCTCGGCAATCTCGTCATCGGCCGCGCCGTCGACAAATGGGGGATCACCACGGCGCTGGCCGGATCGGCGCTCGCCATTGCGGCGGGCTTTGGCCTCGCGGCGCTGAGCGGCTCGGTGCCAATGCTCACGGTCACGCATTTCATCATCGGCTTCGGCACGGCGGCGAGTTTCGGTCCCCTGATCGCCGACATCTCCCACTGGTTCTACAAAAGGCGCGGCATCGCTGTCGCCATCGCCGCGAGCGGGAACTACCTGTCGGGGGCGATCTGGCCGATGCTGCTCGCGGGCATCCTCAACGATCACGGCTGGCGCGCCGTCTACACGGTGCTGGCGGTCCTGCCGGTGCTGATGATCCTGCCCTTGTCGCTGCTGCTCAGGCGCCGGGTGCCCGAGAGCGCCACGGCGCATGCCAACCGGATGTCGGCGGCCAATGCGCGCTCGGTCAGCTTCTCGCCCACCGCGCTGCAATGGATGCTGGGCGTGGCCGGCGTCGGCTGCTGCGTGGCGATGGCGATGCCGCAGGTGCACCTGGTCTCCTACTGCACGGACTTGGGCTACGGCCCCGCGGTCGGGGCGGAGATGCTGTCGCTGATGCTGATGGGCGGGGTGGTGTCGCGGCTGGTCTCGGGTCTGATCGCCGACAGGCTGGGCGGGGTCAAGACGCTGCTGATCGGCTCGACGCTGCAATGCAGCGCGCTGTTTCTCTACCTGCCGTTCGACGCGCTGGTGCCGCTCTATATCGTGAGCCTCATCTTCGGCCTGTCGCAGGGCGGGATCGTGCCGAGCTACGCGCTGATCGTGCGCGAATACATGCCGGCCAGGGAAGCCGGCGCGAGGGTCGGCTTCGTCATCATGGCGACGATTCTCGGCATGGCGCTGGGCGGCTGGATGTCGGGCTGGATCTACGACCTGACCGGCTCCTACCAGGCGGCCTTCCTCAACGGCATCGCCTGGAACCTGCTCAACATCGCGATCATCGGGCTCTTGCTGTTCAAGTCGCGGGCGCGGCGCGGAGAGCCTGTCGCGGCCTGATCAGGCTCCGGGCGGCACGTGGCCTGGAAAATGCCGACCATGTTTTCGGAAGCGGCGCGTGGGAGGGTGGTGATCCCGGAAGGATTCGAACCTTCGACCCCAGGATTAGGAATCCTGTGCTCTATCCCCTGAGCTACGGGACCACGCGTTCCCTGCATACAGAAACCGGGGCGGTTCTTCAATAAGGAGAACCGCCCCGATGCGGCGCTATTCGCACCGATGTGCCGTGGACAGGGCAGGGGCGGATGGCGGCTATGCCGCCAGCGCCTTTTCGGCGAGCCTGACCCAATAGGAGACGCCGACGGGGATGGCGTCGTCGTTGAAATCATAGGCCGGGTGATGCAGGCCGGCGGTGTCGCCATTGCCCATGAAGATGAAGGCGCCGGGCCGGGCCTCGAGCATGAAGGAGAAGTCCTCGCCGCCCATGGTCGGCGGCTGGTTTCGCTCGACCATGCCCTCGCCCGCCAGGCTTTCGGCCACATCGGCGGCGAAATCGGTCTCGTCGGCATGGTTGAAGGTGACCGGGTAGTTCCTCAGATACCTGACCGTGGCTTCCGCGCCGTGGGCGGCGGCGACGCCCCGGGCGATCTCGGTGATCCGCGCTTCCGCGAGATCGCGCATCGCCGGCGACAGGGTGCGCACGGTGCCGGCCAGCTCGACGGTTTCGGGAATGATGTTGTAGGCCGAGCCGCCGAGGAACTTCGTCACCGAGACCACCAGCGATTCGAGCGGGTTGGCGTTGCGCGAGGCGATGGTCTGCAGCGAGGAGACGATGGCCGCGGAGGCTACGATCGGATCGATGGTCTGGTAGGGCATCGCCGCATGGCCGCCGCGGCCCTTGACGGTGATGTCGAAAATGTCGGTCGCGGCCATGATCGGCCCCTTGCGGATGGCGAACTGGCCGACCGGCAGACCCGGCAGATTGTGCATGCCGAACACCTTGGCGATGCCGAACCGCTCCATCATGCCGTCATTGACCATTTCGCGGCCGCCGCCGCCGCCCTCTTCGGCGGGCTGGAAGATGACCGCCACGGATCCGGTGAAATTGCGGGTCGCGGCCAGGTGGCGGGCCGCCCCCAGCAGCATCGCGGTGTGGCCGTCATGGCCGCAGGCATGCATCTTGCCCGGCGTGCGCGAGGCCCAAGGCAGGCCGGTGATCTCGGTGATCGGCAGGGCGTCCATGTCGGCGCGCAGGCCGATGGCCGGGCCGTTGCCGCCGGGGCGGCCATGGATGATGCCGACGACGCCGGTCTGGCCGATGCCGGTGACGACCTCGTCGCAGCCGAAGGCGCGGAGCTTGTCGGCGACGAAGGCCGCGGTGTTGTGCACGTCGAACAGCAATTCGGGATCGGCGTGAAGCGTGCGGCGCCATTCGGCGACCTCGTCCTTCATGGAGACAACATCGGCGACCAGTTGCATCTTTCACCCCTATGGCTTCTTGATTTTAAGATCGGGCAAGGGCGCGCAAGTTGATATCGCCTTTTGCCATCTGTCTGCCATATAGGCTAAGTAGGCGGGTATGACGAGCAGAAATCAGCGGATCGATTGCTTCGCGCCCGGTGCGGTTTGTCCTCCGGGCGGCCGAGAAGCTCCGTGAAATGTTGAAAAGCGGGTATCAGGGATGATGGGAATGCGACAGATGCGCAGAATCGGCGTGGCAATGGCGGCGCTGATGCTGTTGGGGGCCAGCGTGGCGGCGGCCAATCCCAGGATAGCCGTGGACCTCGCCACCGGCCGGGTCATCGAGCATGAACAGGCCTTTCAACGCTGGTATCCGGCGTCGCTGACCAAGCTCATGACTGTGTATATCGTGTTCTCGGCGATCAGGTCGGGACAGATGACGCTGGAGACGCCGATCGCCATGTCGGTGCCCGCCGCCAGCGAACCGCCCAGCAAAATGTATTTCAAGCCCGGCGAGCGCTTTCCGCTCGATTCGGCGATCAAATACCTCATGATCAAGTCCGCAAACGACGTCGCCGTGGCGATCGCCGAAGCGGTTGCCGGCAGCAAGGAGGCCTTCGTCGCGGAGATGAACGCCACCGCCGTCAGGCTCGGCATGCTGTCGACCCGGTTCGTCAATCCGCATGGACTGCCGGCCAGCGGACAATACACCACCGCGCGGGACATGGCTGTGCTGGCGGTTGCCCTTCGCCGCGACTTTCCCGAGTTCGCGCCCTATTTCGGCTACGAGGGCTTCGCCATGGGATCCTCGACCGAGGAGAACCACAATCTGCTGATAGGCAGGTTCCAAGGCGCCGACGGGATGAAGACCGGATTCATCTGCGCTTCCGGGTTCAATCAGGTGTCCTCGGCGACGCGCAACGGGAAGACCGTGATCAGCGTCGTGCTCGGCGCCCTGTCGCAACAGGCCAGAGCCGAGGAGTCCGCACGGATGCTGCAGGAGACCCTGACCAGTTCCGGCGCCGGTGGCGTCACGCTCATGAACCTTGCGCCCTATGGCGAGGGTCGGGATGTGGTCGCCGATATTTCCGCCAATATCTGCACCAAGACCGCGCAGGCGGAGCGCAACGACGACCGCGACGAGGACGGCAAGCTCGTGCTCAACTCACCCTATCTGGTCGAACTGCAGCGTGAGCGGCGATTGGTGCAGGCGCCAGCCAGTCCCGCCACCACGGGCGTGGAGATCGCCCTGTCGCGCGTTCCGATCCCGATGGCGCGGCCCTCCGACGGGCCTGGCGGAGAGGTCAAGCCGATCGCCGCATCGGCATTCACCGCACCCGCCGCGCCCGCAGCCGAGGCCATGCCGCTGCGCTCGAGCGTGCCGATCCCGATCCCGCGTCCCGAAACCTGACCCTGAAAGAGCCGTGCGATGACCGCTGAGACCTCATCCGGCAGCACCTGGACGGCGCCGCGGGGCGTCCCCGTCTCGATCCTGACCGGGTTCCTGGGCGCGGGCAAGACCACCTTGCTCAACCGGCTGATCCGCGATCCGTGGCTCACCGACGCGGCGCTGATCATCAATGAATTCGGCGATGTCGGCATCGATCACCTGCTGGTCGAAAGCTCGGGCGACGGCGTGATCGAACTGTCGGACGGATGCCTGTGTTGCACCGTGCGCGGCGAGCTGGTGGACACTCTCGCCGACCTGATGGACCGGATGCAATCGGGCCGCGTCCGGCCGTTTTCGCGGGTCGTCATCGAGACCACGGGGCTCGCCGATCCGGTGCCGGTGATGCAGTCGGTGATCGGCCATCCGGCGCTCGGCCAATCCTACCGGCTCGAAGGCGTGGTCACCGTCGTCGACGCCGTCAACGGCCTGTCGACGCTGTCGGAGCACGAGGAGGCGCGCCGCCAGGTGGCGGTGGCCGACACGCTGGTGCTGTCGAAAACCGGGCTGGCGGCGTCGCGCGACGCGCTGCTCGCGCGCCTCGAGGGCCTCAATCCGCTGGCGCGGCTGCTCGACGCCGACAGCGCCGAGGTCACGGCGAAGGCTCTGTTCGACGCCGGTGCCTATGATCCCGCCACCCGCGGCCTCGATGTGGCGCGGTGGCTGGGGTCGAAGGAGAGCGGTCAGGATCCTCATCATCACGGCCACGGCCACGGCCACGGCCAAGATCACGATCATGACCATGACCATGACCATCACCACGGCCATGATCATCACCATGCCCATTCCCATGACGTGAACCGGCATGATGCGGGAATCCGGGCGGATTCGCTGGTCTTCGGCAAGCCGATCTCGCCGGACGCGCTGATGATGTTTCTCGATCTGCTGCGGTCGGCGCACGGGCCGAACCTGCTGCGGATGAAGGGAATCGTCAGGCTGGCGGACGACCCCTCCCGCCCGCTGGTGCTGCATGCGGTGCAAAGCCTGATGTCCGAGCCGGTGCGGCTGCCGGCCTGGCCCGCGGGCGCCTCTCAGGAAACGCGGCTGGTGGTGATCACGCGGGACATGCCGGAGGGTTTCGTCGCCGAGCTGTTTTCGGCCTTTGCCGACGAGCCCGGGATCGGACGCCCCGACCGGGCCGCGCTCACCGACAATCCGCTGGCCATTCCGGGCTTGCGCCCGGCGCGATAGCGGTCAGGCTTTCAGCCGCTCACGCCTTCTCGATCAGGAAGGCGTGGCCGCCGTCGGTCGGCTGGCTACTCAGCAGTTGATGGCCGTCTTCCCGGCAGAAATGCGGAATGTCGATCACCGCCAGCGGATCCGTGGTCTCGACCCGGATCCGGGCGCCGCTCGTCAGATCGCGCAGGTGCCTGCGGGTGCGCAGAACCGGAAGCGGGCATTTGAGCCCGCGCAGGTCCAGCGTCTCGCAGACGCTCAATTCCTGCTCCAGATCTTCCACATCGGCTTCTTGGCCTGCGCCGGCTGAGGCAGCGGCTCGGCGGCGACCACCTGTCCGGCGGCGGCGGGATTGGGGACCGGAACCGGGACGCCGCCGAGATCGGGCGCAGGCGCTGCCAGTTCGGCCGCGGCGGGGGCCGTCTGCCCGGCGGTCGGCGCGGCTTCGGTCGCTGCCGCTTCGGCGGTGGCGGCTTCGGCGGTGGCGGCGCCGGCATTGGGCTGCCCGGGCATCAGCGGCGTGGCGGGCGGAGATCCGGCCGCGAGCGCCTTGAGCGGATTGCCGGTCGAAAACAGGCTGAGCACGGGGACGGCAGGGGATTGCCCGCCATTGGCGGCGATCCGGGCCGCCTGTTCGGCCTCGCGCTCGGCGCGCTTGGCCTCGGCCTGGGCCTTCGCCTCGTTGGCCGCGATCTGCCTGGCCTGTTCGTGATCCAGCTTGGCGACGGCCTTGCTGAAACTCTCGTTCCAGCTCTTCTCATAGGCGAAGTAGGCCGAGGCCAGCGTGGTCGGCAAGCTTGCCGGCGGACAGGCCGCGGTGGCCTGGAAGCTGGCGTTTTCGACCTGCGGAATCTGGTTGAAGACATACTGGCGTTCGCAGACGTCCACCTTCGGCGGGCGCTTGGTCAGTTCGAAATGATCGTAGCCGACCTTCAGCATCTTCCAGAATTCGAAATGCTCGCTGTCGCGGTGCCGCGCCATGTTCTCGGGCGTCATGCGGAACGGCAGCGCCTCGACCAGGAAATATTCCTGTCCGCCCTTGAAGGCGTCGCGGGCGAAGCCGTAGATTTCCAGCACCTGCTCGTCGGTCATGGAATAGCAGCCCGCCGACGAACAGGCGCCATGCACCATCAGGTTCGAGCCGGTGCGGCCATAGGAACGGTCGTAGCTGTTCGGGTAGCCCATGTTGAAGGACAGATAGTAGCTCGACTTCGGGTTCATCTGCGCCGGGTAGATCCGATAGTAGCCCTCGGGCGCCTGCCGGTCGCCCTCCTTGAACTTGGGTCCGAGCTCGCCCGACCATTTGCAGATCTCGTAGGAGGCGATGATGTCGAAGCGGCCATTGCCCTTCTGCTTCCAGACCTCGAGCACGCCCTCTTCCTTGAAGATCCGCATCATGATGGGCGACCGCGTGCTCATGTCGTTCGCCTTCATCTTGTTGACGAGCTTGGCGGGCAGCGGGTGTTCGACCTTGTTGGAGACGGATTCGAGCGCGTCCTGGCATCCGGTCAGGCCGAGAAGCAGGATGGGGAGGAATCGCAGCGTGCGCATTGGGGTCATGGTGTCTCTTGAACTTCGCAATTGCGGGTTCCCGGTGTTCACAGGGTGCTGTCAACGCTGCACATGGCCGGGCATTTCACTGCAACACTAACGCAAACATGGTTCATGAAGCCTTACCGCATCGCGATTGGCCGCACATAGCCTGTCTCGGGCGGCCCAATTGCCGATGCAATTGTGGCTCGATTACGGCGGTCGCTAACCGATCTGCCGCCCGATCTTGAGGAATTTCTTGCGCCGGTCCGCCCTGAGTTCGTCGCCCGAACGGCCCGACAGCTCTTCAAGCGCCGCCGCGATCGTGTCGCCGGCGCGGGCAATCACGCCTTCGTGATCGCGATGGGCGCCGCCGACCGGCTCGGGAATGATGCCGTCGATGATGCCGAGCTCGCGCAGGTCCTCGGCGGTGATCTTCATCGATGTGGCGGCGTCGCGCGCCCGCGTCGCGTCGCGCCACAGAATCGACGCGGCGCCTTCGGGCGAGATCACAGAGTAGATCGAATGTTCGAGCATGTAGACCCGGTTGCCGGTGGCGATCGCGATGGCGCCGCCGGAGCCGCCTTCGCCGATGATCACCGAGATCAGGGGCGCGCGCAGATTGAGACAGGTCTCGGTCGAGCGGGCAATGGCCTCGGCCTGGCCGCGCTCCTCGGCGCCGACGCCGGGATAGGCGCCGGCCGTGTCAACGAGGGTGATCACCGGGATTGCGAACCGGTCGGCCAGTTCCATGATGCGGATCGCCTTGCGGTAGCCTTCCGGGCGCGCCGAGCCGAAATTGTGGCGGATGCGGGTCTTGGTGTCGTGGCCCTTTTCCTGGCCGATGACCACGACCGGCTGGCCGCGAAACCGCGCGAAGCCGGCCTGGATCGCCGCATCCTCGGCGAATTTCCGGTCGCCGGCGAGCGGGGTGAACTCGTCGAACAGGCCCTTGGCGTAGTCGCCGAAATGCGGCCGGTCGGGATGCCTGGCGACCTGCGTCTTCTGCCAGGGATTGAGCTTGCCATAGATGTCGGCCATGGCGTCGCGCGCCCTGGTTTCGAGCCGCGCGATCTCGTCGCCGGTGTCGATGCTCTCGTCCTCGGAGGCGATCTTCCGCAACTCGTGGATCTTGCCCTCCAGGTCGGAGATCGGTTTTTCGAAATCAAGGTAATGGTGCATCAAACTTTTCCGCGCGGGTCTCCGCATTTGTCGTCGCCGGGCACACTCAATCGCAGTCAGAAGCTTCTGTCACGCGTTAGTTTGCCGCATGCAAGCGGGCTTAATCGCGACTTTTTGTGGCTTTTGCAAGGGGGTGATGATCATTGACAAGTTGTCGCAACCGCTCGTCGAGCACGTGCGTGTAGATTTGGGTGGTCGAAATATCGGCGTGGCCCAGCAATTCCTGCACTGCCCTCAGATCCGCGCCGCCGGCCAGCAAATGGCTGGCGAAAGCATGGCGCAGCACGTGCGGCGACACCAGCGCCACCGGGATCCCGGCGCGGCCGGCGAGGTCCTTGAGCTCGCGGGCGAAGACCTGGCGCGACAGGTGGCCCTCGGCCGAATTGGCCGGGAACAGGAAGCCCGCCTCCTGGGCCGCTTCGCCGATGGTCGCGAGCCAGACGTCGAGTGCCGCGCGCGCCGGGCGCGACATCGGCACCATGCGCTCCTTGGCGCCCTTGCCGCGGACCACCAGGAACCGGCCCTCGTCGGCGAGCACCCGGTAGGGCAGGCTGACCAGTTCGCTGACCCGCATGCCGGTGGCGTAGAGCAGTTCCAGAAGCGCGCGGAAGCGGATGCGCTGCAGCGCCTCGGACGGGGTCCTGGCCATCGCCACATCCGCCTCCGCCTGAGCCAGCAGGCGGGAGACATCATCGATGCTCAAGATCTTGGGCAGCGACCGGCTCTTGCGCGGCGAGTCGATCACGCCGGTCGGGTCGTCCGTGCGCAGGCCTTCGGCGTGCAGAAACTTGTAGAACTGCCTGAGCGCGGAGAGCCGCCGCGCCTGCGATGCGGGCGAAAAGCCGCGCGCGGCCAGATCGCCGATCAGGGCCCTTATGTCGTTCGCGCCGGCGCTGGCGAGGGTCGATCCAAGCGATCTGAGCACGGCGGAGGCGTCATCGAGATCGCGGCGGTAGGCCTCGAGCGTGTTGGCGGCGGCGCCGCGCTCGGCGCTCATCATCTCGAGAAAGGCTTCGGCGTTGGCGGCGCTCAGATCGCGCATGGCTGGATTTCGCCTTGTCAGCGGTTTAGCTTCTCGGTCGGGACACGCACTGTGATTTCACGGTCGACGGGCTCCACATAGATCACCAGCGCGAACATTGCGCCGTAGACGATGCCGACCAGCACGGCGCACACAAACAGAAATCGGAACAGTGAGGGCATAAGGACTCCGGCGAACTGACCAAGATGCTGTTATGCGGCAGGGTGCGCGCCGTTTCAAGGCGGAGGCGAACCATGAGGCGCGCTTGACGCGCCGCCGGACATGGCCAATAGAAGGCCCGAACCAATGGATTACAGCCAGGCGCGCCAGGATCGCCGCGCAGGGGACGCAATAACATCCGGTAACCGCGCAGAGTGCTCCTTTCAGATCGAATCCGGTTTGAAAGATATGCGTCAGGGATGGGGGAGAGTGTTGACGCAACCGCAGCCGAGTGTGCTGGAGCAAGATATCGCCAGGGCGCGCCGCGTGCTCGGCCGCCGCAATCTGGTGTTCGTCGGCCTGATGGGCGCCGGCAAGTCCGCCATCGGCCGGATTGTCGCGCAGATGCTGGATATTCCGTTTGTCGATTCGGACCACGAGATCGAGCGGGTGTCGCGCATGTCCATCCCCGAGCTGTTCGAAGCCTATGGCGAACCGGAGTTCAGGGCGCTGGAGGCGCGGGTGATCAAGCGGCTGCTCAAGACCGGTCCCAGGGTGCTGTCGACCGGCGGCGGCGCCTTCATGAGCGACGCCACCCGCGCGGCGGTGCTGTCGCACGGGCTGTCGGTCTGGCTCAAGGCCGATCTCGAGGTGCTGTGGGCGCGGGTGTCCAAACGCGACTCGCGGCCGCTGCTCAAGACCGCCAATCCCCGGCAGACCCTGGCCAATCTGCTCGAGCAGCGCTATCCGGTCTATGCCGCGGCGGATCTGACGGTGCAATCGCGCGATGACCCCAAGGAAACCATCGCCGCGGAAGCCATCGCCACCATAGCCCGGCTGGACCGCGATCAGGAAAAGGCGCCGACCTCATGAGCCATGCCCCCACCCGCAGAACCGTTCGCGTCGATCTCGGCGAGCGCAGCTATGACATCGTCATCGGTCCCGGGCTGATCGCCCGGACCGGCGCCGAGATCGCCGGGCGCCTGCCGGGCATCCGCTGCGCCGTCATCACCGACCGCAATGTCGCGGCCGCGCATCTCGACGCGCTGCTTGCAAGCCTTGCCGCCGGCGGGGTGGAGGCCGCGCCGCTGGTGCTGGAGCCGGGCGAGAAGACCAAGCGCTTCGACGAGCTGATCCGGGTCTGCGATCATGTGCTCGGCGCAAGGCTCGAGCGCGGCGACGCGGTGGTGGCGCTGGGCGGCGGCGTGATCGGCGATCTTTCGGGCTTCGCCGCCGGCATCGTGCGCCGCGGCATGGGCTTCATCCAGATCCCGACCAGCCTGCTGGCGCAGGTGGATTCCTCGGTCGGTGGCAAGACCGGAATCAATGCCTCGCACGGCAAGAACCTGATCGGCGTGTTTCACCAGCCCGAGCTGGTGCTGGCCGACACCGATGTGCTCGACACATTGCCGATCCGCGAGTTTCGCGCCGGCTACGCCGAAGTGGCGAAATACGGGCTGATCGACCGCCCGGACTTCTTTGCCTGGCTCGAGGCCAACTGGCGCGAGGTGTTCGCCGGCGGCGAGGCGCGCATTCACGCCATCGCCACGGGATGCCAGGCAAAGGCCGACGTGGTGGCCGCCGACGAACGCGAAAGCGGCGCCCGGGCGCTGCTCAATCTGGGCCACACATTCGGCCATGCGCTGGAAGCCGCGACAGGCTATGATGGGGCGCGGCTGGTGCACGGCGAGGGCGTCGCCATCGGCATGGTGCTGGCGCACGAGTTTTCCGCGCGGATGAACCTGGCGAGCCCCGACGATGCGATCCGGGTCGAGCGTCATCTGCGCGAGGTTGGCCTGCCGACGCGGATCAAGGATATTGAAGGCGGGCTGCCGGCGACCGATATACTGATGACGCACATCGCGCAGGACAAGAAGGTCCGGCGCGGTGCGCTGACCTTTATTCTCACGCGCGGGATCGGCCAGTGCTTCGTGGCCGACAATGTGCCGGGGGATGAAGTGTTTCGATTTCTCGAAGACAAGCGGGCGACATGATGCTTGAAACCATTGGCGGACTCCTGAGCGAACACGGGCTGACGATCCTGGCGATTCTGGCCCTGATCGGCATGTCGGCGTTCTTCTCGGGGTCTGAAACGGCTCTGACTGCGGCGTCGCGGGCGCGGATGCACTCGCTGGAAGTGGGCGGCGACCTCAGGGCCGGAACGGTCAACGTGCTCATTGAACGCAAGGACCGGCTGATCGGTGCGCTGCTGATCGGCAACAACCTGGTCAACATCCTGGCCTCGGCGCTGGCCACCAGCGTGCTGTTGTCGATCTTCGGCGATTCCGGTGTCGCCGTGGCGACGCTGACCATGACCCTGCTGCTGGTGATCTTTGCCGAAGTGCTGCCGAAAAGCTGGGCGATTTCGGCGCCCGACCGGTTCGCCCTCTTCGTGGCGCCGCTGGTCAAGGCCTTCGTCTTTGTCGTCGGCCCGCTGTCGAGCTTCATCAACTGGATCGTGCGCAAGATCATGTCGATCTTCGGCATCACCTTCGGGTCCGAAGTCTCGATGCTGTCGGCGCACGAGGAGATCCGTGGCGCGGTCGACCTGCTTCACCGCGAAGGGTCCGTGGTCAAGGCAGACCGGGACCGGCTTGGCGGCGTGCTGGATCTGGGCGAACTGGAAGTGTCGGACCTGATGGTCCACCGCACGTCGATGCGCATGCTCAATGCAGACGACACGCCGGAGACCAATGTCCGCATGGTGCTCGAGAGCCCCTACACGAGAATGCCGGTCTGGCGCGGCACGACCGACAACATCATCGGCATCGTCCATGCCAAGGACGTGCTCAGGGTGCTGGCCGAAGTCTCCAACGAGCCGCACCGGATGGATGTGGTCAAGATCGCCCAGAAGCCCTGGTTCGTGCCCGACACGACCAGCGTGCCCGACCAGCTCAACGCCTTCCTGCGGCGCAAGGCGCATATCGCCATCGTGGTGGATGAATATGGCGAGGTGGAAGGGCTGGTGACGCTCGAGGACATCCTCGAGGAGATCGTGGGCGACATTGCCGACGAGCACGACACCGAGGTCCAGGGCGTGCGCCAGGAGGCGGACGGGTCGATCGTGGTCGATGGCTCCGTGCCGATCCGGGATCTCAACCGGGCGCTCGACTGGTCGCTGCCCGACGACGAGGCCACTACCGTGGCGGGCCTGGTGATCCATGAGTCCCAGACCATTCCCGAGGAGAAGCAGGCCTTCACCTTCCACGGCAAGCGCTTCATCGTGATGAAGCGGGACCGCAACAGGATCACGCGGCTCAGAATCAGGCCCGCGGACAAGGTGTGAAGCGGCTGCAGGGGGAGCCGACCCCAGTCAGGCAGGACGGAGAGGCTACCAGCGGGTTGCTTCGCCGGGGGCCGCCGCTTCCACCGCCATGGCGTGAAGGCCGGCGTCGAGTTCATCCTTGAGCAGGGCGTTGACGGCGCGGTGCCGGTCGACGCGGCTCATGCCCGAAAACGCCGCGGCGACGATGCGGATGCGGAAATGGGTTTCGCCGGAGCCGTCGAAGGCCTCATGGTGATCGCTGCCGGAATGGTGATGACCGGCGTGCAGATGGCTTTCGTTGATCACCACAAGCCGTTCGGGCTCAAAGCGCTCGGTCAACGCTGTTTCAATGCGGCTTTGGCGGGACATGAGACTGCTCCTGAATGTTCGATGCGGCCATAAATATCGACTGTCACGATTTGCGTGGTGGCATTCGACGCCGAGACGGGGTACGCAGCTTGAATCATCCCTGTCAATCCTTGTTCCTTAACGTGCAGAGCACCATAATCGTCGACATGAAACTGGATTCCAAATATTTCGACCGCATTCGGGTCCGCCGCAAGGGCGAGCGCCCGGCCGAGCCCTCCACGCCCGAATGCCAGTGGGACGGGTGTGCCAAGCCCGGTGTTCATCGCGCCCCGGTCGGCCGCGATGCGGAAGGGCAGTATTTCCTGTTCTGTTTCGAGCATGCGCGGGACTACAACAAGGGCTACAACTATTTCTCGGGCCTGTCGGATGGCGAGATCGCGCGCTACCAGAAAGAGGCGCTGACCGGTCACCGCCCGACCTGGAAGATGGGCGTGAACCGGTCCGCCGAGAGCGGGCCGACCCAGTCCACCGCGAAATCCGGATCGGCGTCCGCGCATGCGCGGATGCGCGACCCGCACGGCTTCTTCAACGGCCCCCGGCCCAACCGGTCGGTCCGGGCGCGCAAGGTCAAGTCGCTCGAATCGAAAGCCTTCGACACGCTGGGTCTCGCCGCCAACGCCACCTCGGCGGAAATCAAGACGCGCTACAAGGATCTGGTCAAGCAGCACCACCCCGATGCCAATGGCGGAGATCGCGGTTCGGAAGACCGTTTTCGCGCCGTCATTCAGGCCTACCAATTGTTAAAGCAGTCTGGTTTCTGCTAAGCGAACAGTCTAAGCAGGAGCTGACAGGACAGACGGCCCGTGGGCTTTACAAGCCAGGCCTTGGAGACAAGATGAGCAAGATCGACCTCGATATCACAAACCTGCCCGACACCACCGTCAAAGTGCGTGAGGTGTTCGGCATCGATTCGGACATCAGTGTCCCCGCCTACAAGGAGCGGGACGCCTATGTGCCGGATCTTGATCCGGATTACCTGTTTGACCGCGACACCACGCTCGCCATCCTGGCCGGGTTCGCGCACAATCGTCGCGTCATGGTGTCGGGCTATCACGGCACCGGCAAATCGACCCATATCGAGCAGGTCGCCGCCCGGCTCAACTGGCCTTGCGTGCGCGTCAACCTCGACAGCCATGTCAGCCGCATCGATCTGGTGGGCAAGGACGCGATCGTTGTCCGCGAGGGCCTGCAGGTCACCGAGTTCAAGGACGGGATCCTTCCCTGGGCCTATCAGCACAATGTGGCGCTGGTGTTCGACGAATACGACGCCGGCCGTCCCGATGTGATGTTCGTGATCCAGCGGGTGCTCGAGTCCTCGGGTCGCCTGACGCTACTCGACCAGAGCCGCGTCATCCGGCCGCACCCGGCGTTCCGGCTGTTCGCCACCGCCAACACGGTCGGCCTCGGCGACACCACCGGGCTCTACCACGGCACCCAGCAGATCAACCAGGCGCAGATGGACCGCTGGTCGATCGTCACCACGCTCAACTATCTGCCGCATGACCAGGAAGTCGGCATCATCGCTTCGAAGGTCAAGGAATTCGCCAAGGGCGACGGCCGCGAGACCATCTCGCGCATGGTCCGGGTGGCCGACATGACCCGCTCCTCGTTCATCAACGGCGACCTGTCGACCGTGATGAGCCCGCGCACCGTGATCATGTGGGCCGAGAATGCCCTGATCTTCGGCGACGTGGCGATGGCCTTCCGCCTGACCTTCCTCAACAAATGCGACGAGCTGGAACGGGCGCTGGTGGCCGAGCACTATCAGCGCGCCTTCGGCGTCGAGTTGAAGGAAAGCGCCGCCAACATCGTTCTCAGCGCAACCGCCTGACGGATATCGCCATGGCCGGACGCGGCGACAACACCAGACCGAAGCCCTCAGGCACCGTGGACGCCGAACCGTTCCGGCGGGCGCTCGCCGGCTGCGTGCGGGCGATTGCCGGCGACCATGAGCTGGAAGTCTCGTTCGGCGCCGACAAGCCCGGCATTTCCGGCGAGCGCGCCCGGCTTCCCGACCTGCCCAAGCGCCCCACCCAGAATGATTTCGCGGTCACCCGCGGGGTGGGCGATTCGATCGCGCTGCGCAAGGCCTGCCACGACGACGCGGTGCACGCCCGCATGGCGCCGCAGGGCCCGGATGCGCGCGCGGTCTATGACGCCGTCGAGCAGGCCCGGGTCGAGGCCATCGGCGCGCGACGGATGACCGGGGTCGGCGACAATCTCGCCTCCATGCTCGAGGACAAGTACCAGCGCGCCAACTACCAGGGCATCGTCAACCGCGCCGATGCGCCGCTCGAAGAGGCGGTGGCGCTGATGGTGCGCGAGAAGCTCACCGGCCGCAAGCCGCCGCAGTCTTCCGGGCAGGTGGTCGAGCTCTGGCGCGATTTCATCGAGGGCAAGGCCGGAAACGTGCTCGATTCGCTCGAAGGCTCAGTCGAGGACCAGCAGGCCTTCGCCCGCGTGGTGCGCGAAATGCTCTCGGCCATGGAAATGGCCGAGGATTACGGCGACGACAGCGAGCAGGACGAACAGGACGAGGTCTCGGACGAAGACCAGCCGCGCAGCGAGGAAGACAACGATCAGTCCTCGCAGGAGGAGGCCGGGTCCGACGCGGCCCCCGCCGAGGAGAGCGAAACCTCCGACGAGCAGATGGATTCGGGCGAGATGGACGGCGCCGAAGCCGGCGACGACGACACCATCGACGACAGCGACGAGGATGCCGAGACGCCGGGCGAGACCCGCAAGCAGACCGATCCCTTCACCGAGCTCAACGAGAAGATCGACTACAGGATCTTCACCACCGAGTTCGATGAGGAAATTTCCGCAGAGGAACTGTGCGAGGAAGCCGAGCTCGACCGCCTGAGGGCGTTTCTCGACAAGCAACTGGCGCATCTGCAGGGCGTGGTCGGGCGGCTCGCCAACCGGCTGCAGCGGCGGCTGATGGCGCAGCAGAACCGGGCCTGGGATTTCGATCTCGAGGAAGGCTATCTCGACAGCGCCCGGCTGACCCGGATGATCATCGATCCGATGCAGCCGCTGTCGTTCAAGATGGAGCGCGACACCAATTTCCGCGACACGGTGGTGACGCTGCTGATCGACAATTCGGGCTCGATGCGCGGCCGGCCGATCACGGTCGCGGCCACCTGCGCCGACATCCTGGCGCGCACGCTCGAGCGCTGCGGCGTCAAGGTCGAGCTCCTGGGCTTCACCACCAAGGCGTGGAAGGGCGGCCAGGCCCGCGAGAAGTGGCTGACGAGCGGCAAGCCTCCCTTGCCCGGCCGGCTCAACGATCTCAGGCACATCGTCTACAAGTCGGCCGACGCGCCCTGGCGCCGGTCGCGGCGCAACCTCGGGCTGATGATGCGCGAGGGCCTGCTCAAGGAGAACATCGACGGCGAAGCGCTGATCTGGGCGCATCGCCGGCTTCGCAACCGGCCCGAACAGCGCAAGATCCTGATGATGATCTCGGACGGCGCGCCGGTCGACGATTCCACCCTGTCGGTCAATCCCGGCAATTATCTCGAGCGTCACCTGCGCGCGGTGATCGAGGAGATCGAAACCCGCTCGCCGGTCGAGCTGCTCGCCATCGGCATCGGCCATGACGTCACCCGCTACTACCGCCGCGCCGTCACCATCGTCGACGCGGAAGAGCTCGCCGGCGCGATGACCGAGCAACTGGCGGCGCTGTTCGCCGACGAGGCGGCCGGAGGGTCGTCCCGCCGCGGACGCAGGCGGGCGTGACCCGGCGCGGTGTCATGGGACAGCGGCTTTCGATCCTCGCAGGCGCTCTCGCCCTGCTGACCGCTTCCACGGTGCTGCCGCTCAGCGCCCAGGACGAGTCGATCGACATCCGGTCGCGGGTGATCAGCCATTTCAAGGTCGGATCCGACGAGACCCGCTTCGGCGAGTTCGAATTCCTGGGCGGACTGGAGCTGAGTTCCCCCAGCTCGACGCTCGGGGCGATGTCGGCGATCCGGCTCTCCGACGACAGGTCGAGCTTCCTCGGGGTGATGGACACCGGGCTGTGGTATGCGGGCCGCTTCGAGCGCGATGAGCTCGGCGCCCTGACCGGAGTCACCGGGTTTTCGGTGTCGCCGATCCTTGACGCCGAAGGATCGTCCTCCTCCGAGAAATGGCGGTTCGACGCCGAGGGCATGGTGCTGCGCGGCGACGAGGTGCTGGTCAGCTTCGAGCGGAACAGCCGGGTGGACATCTATCCCGCGAGGGCGCCCGGAGGCTCCAAGCCCACAGGCTCGCTGCCCTTGCTGATCCCGCTGGAAGAGTTCCGCAGCAACCGCGGCCCGGAAACCATCACCGTGGCGCCTGAGGATTCGGCGCTTGCCGGCGCGGTGGTGATCGTGACCGAGAAGAGCCTCAATGCCGAGGGCGACATCTACGCGGCCATCCTCACCGGACCCTCCAAGGGCGTTTTCTTCGTCAAGCGGCATCCGCCCTACGACATCACCGATGGCGACTTCCTGCCCAATGGCGACCTGCTGCTGCTCGAACGCCGCTTCTCCATCGCCGAGGGCATCGGCATGCGTATCCGCCGGATCGACGGCAGCCGGCTGGGCAAGGGCAACCTGGTGGACGGGCCGGTGATCCTGGAAGCCGATTTCGGCAACCAGATCGACAATATGGAAGGGCTCGACGTCACCACCGACGCTCAGGGCCGGAGCATCGTCACGCTGGTGTCGGACGACAATCACTCGATCCTGCAGCGCAACCTGATCCTGGAATTCCGCTATCTCGGCGACGACGGATAGCAGCCAGCGCAAGGCCGGCTCGCCCCATTGCTACCTGTGCGTCGGCTGCGCGCGCGACGCTCCCAGAACCGGCATCAGCACGCCATAGGGCGCCAGCATGGCGAGACCGACGATCATCTTCACCGCCAGGTCGCCCAGCGCCCAGGACACCCAGCGCGGCGCTTCGAGCGCGAACAGGCCTAAAAGCGGCGCTGCCTCGCTGCCGAAGGCGTCGCCGGGGCCGATGACGTTGCCGGCCTGCGAGAAGGCGAGGCCGAAGAAGATCAGCGTGTCGAGGCAGGAGCCGATGATGGTGGAGGTCAGCGGCGGCAGCCACCAGACCCGGTTCCGCAGCCGGTCGAAGATCGACACGTCGAGGAGCTGCGCCATCAGGAAGGCGGAGCCGGAGGCGACCGCGATGCGCGGCGTGGCGAGCCACACCGACAGCGCCACGGCGACGACGAAGCCGCACAGCACCACCAGGCGGGCGGTCGGCGCGCCAAAGCGGCGATTGGCGAGGTCGGTCACGAGAAACGCCACCGGATAGGTGAAGGCGCCCCAGGTCAGGAGGTCGGCCAGGTTGAGCGCGCCTATCGTGACATCGACCGGGAACTGGACCAGGTAATTCGACGCCACGACGACGGCGGCCATGACGGCCATGAACGGCAACAGGGAGGAGGTCAGTCGCATTTTTTTATCCTGGGTTGATGCCACCAGCGGAAAAACGAAGGCGGGCCAGAAGCCCGCCGTCACAATGAAATCAATCGCGACCCTGAATCAGGCTGCGGTCTTCTCGACGAGCTTCTTGGCGATCTGGCGCTTGAGCAGGCGCGCGCGCATCGACAGTTCGGCATCCTTGGCCTTGACCAGGAACGCGTCGAGGCCGCCACGATGTTCGACCGTGCGCAGGGCGTTGGCCGAAATGCGCAGACGGTAGCGCTGGCCGAGTGCATCGGAGATCAGCGTCACGTTGCACAGGTTGGGCAGAAACCGGCGACGGGTCCGGTTGTTGGCGTGGCTGACATTGTTGCCAGACTGGACAGCCTTACCGGTCAATTCACAGCTGCGGGACATTTTGCACCTATTATCTTTTCGCCAGCGGACGGGCCGAGCCAGACTTGAGGCTCACCCAAAGGACCGCAGGCCTTTATCGGAAGTCGCGTGTCTATAGTCAGACCAGCACGCTCCGTCAAGCGGGAAGGACAGGGAAACCGGCAATTCCGGGATCCCGGCGCAGATTTAGCTGTTTTTGGCCCGGACGTCACCCTAGTGTGCCGTTCAGCACGTGTTCAGGCGCCAGGACCGACGATGCAGCCAAACCACGTGACGTGAGGGATTCATATGATGCGTTTGAAAATGCTGCTGACGGCTGTGGCGGTGATGCTGGTTGCGGGTGCAGCGCAGCCGGCGGGCGCCGAGCCGGTCCAGATCCGCACCGACTATTCGGTCACGCTGATCGGACTTCCGGTGGCTTCCGCCCGTTTTGTCACTGAAGTGGACGGCAAGTCCTACACGATCTCCGGCGATCTGCGCTCGTCGGCGCTCTCGGACATTTTCTCGAGGATCCGGGGCAACGCCAGCGTTTCGGGGAAAGTGACCCGGAGCAAACTGGAGGCGTCGGATCTGCTCGTCACCTATACCAGCGGCCCGAAGAAGCAGCGGATCGCCATTACGTTCAAGGACGGCAACGTCCGCTCGACCGTGAACGAGCCCGAAGCCAGGACGCAGGGGGCAGACTGGGTTCCGCTGCGGAAAGGCGACTTGCGGGCGGTTCTCGACCCGCTTTCGGCGCTTGTCTTTCCCGCCGGGGCGGCGGTGTGCCCGCGCAGCCTGCCGATCTATGACGGCCAGTCGCGCATCACGCTGCACCTGACGCAAAAAAGCTCGCGCCCCTTCCGGACAAAGGGCTTCACGGGCGAGGCGATCGTCTGCGCCGTCCGGTTCGAGCCCAATTCCGGCTACCGGAAGACTTCGTCCAGCATCCGCTATCTGCGCGGCCTGAAGGGCATGGAGGTCTGGTTCGGCAAGCACGAGGCTGCGGATCTTTACGCCCCCGTCTATGCCAAGGTGCCGACCAAGATCGGTCAGGTTGTCGTTGCCGCGACGCGGTTTGGCGGCTAAAGCCGATGTCTGTCTGACCAGACTGGGTGAGCGCTTTTGGGGCCGGCCTTGCGCCGGGGCAAGCAGGGGACGGAACGTGGGAAACATACCAACATTGATCGGGTTTTCGGCCGTGGTGATGTGGTCGGCGCTGGCGGTGCTGACCGCGGCGTCGGGCACCATGCCGCCATTCCAGCTCTCGGCGATCTGCTTCCTGGTCGGCTCCATGATCGGGCTGTCCGCCATGCTGCGCGACCCGTCCCGGTTCCGGGCCTTCCGGCAGCCGGCGAAGGTCTGGGCGCTCGGCCTGTTCGGGCTGTTCGGCTATCATTTCCTCTATTTCACGGCGCTCAGGAACGCGCCGGCGGTGGAGGCGGGACTGATCGCCTATCTCTGGCCGCTGCTGATCGTCGTGGGCTCGGCGCTGTTGCCGGGAGAACGGCTCGGCTGGCACCATGTCGCCGGGGCGCTGATGGGGCTTGCGGGCACCGCGTTGATCCTGATGCGCGGCGCGGAAGGCGGTTTCGGCGGCGGCAGCCTGTTGGGATACGGGGCGGCGGCGCTGTGCGCGGTGACCTGGTCCTCCTACTCTCTGCTGTCGCGGCGCTTCGGCGCCACGCCGACCGATGTCGTGGCCGGCTTCTGCCTGATTTCGGCGGTGCTGTCGGCGGTCTGCCACCTGCTGCTGGAGACCACGGTCTGGCCGGAGACTTCCGGCCAGTGGCTGGCGGTGCTCGGGCTCGGCCTGGGACCGGTGGGGCTCGCCTTTTACGCCTGGGACTTCGGGGTCAAGAAGGGCGACATCCAGGTGCTGGGCGTGGCGAGCTACGCAGCGCCGCTGCTGTCGACCCTGATCCTGATCCTGTTCGGCCATGGCAAGGCGAGCGTCGGCATCGTCGTCGCCTGCCTGCTGATCACCGGCGGGGCGTTCCTGGCGGCCAAGGATCTTCTCAGGGCGAGGCCGCGCTCATGACCGGATTGTTCGCGGAATTCGACGCGGCCGAGACCTTGGTCCTGGCGGCCTCGGTGCTGGCCTTCGCCATCTATTTGTTCCTGCTGGGCCAGCCCGTCTCGCTGAAGCGGACGGTCGCCAAGACGCTCGCCGTCGGGCTGCTCTGCGTGCTGGCGCTGATGGCCGGTGGGCCGAAGCTGCTGGCGCTGGCGCTGGCCCTGTCGGCGCTGGGCGACGCGTTCCTGGCGCATGAGGGCGACATCGCCTTTCTCGGTGGCCTGGGCAGTTTCCTGGCCGGCCATATCGCCTTTGCGGTCCTGTTCATCTCGTCGGGGCCGGGATTTACCCAAGCAGCGGTTCCGGGATGCGTGGCGGTTGCGGTCTTCGCGCTGGGGATGGGCACTCTGATGGTGCGCAAGGCGGGGCCGCTGGCGGCGCCGGTGGCGGCCTATGTGCTGGCGATCGCCGTCATGGGGATGGGCGGCGTGACGCTGGGCGGGTTGGTGCTGGCCGGGGTTGCGCTGTTCATGGCGTCGGACGCGATCCTGGGATCGGAAAAGTTCCTGATGGCCGAGGGGAGCCGACACAGGCGCCTGACCAGCCCGGCGGTCTGGGTGCTCTATTATGCCGGGCAGGCGCTGATCACGCTTGGCCTTCTGGCCTGAGCGGGGCGTACGGGAAAGGCGAGGGCCGCCAGTCCGGCGGCGCCATCTCGAAGCTTGAGAACCGGAACCCGGGCGCCACCGTGCAGCCGACCAGCGTCCAGGCGCCGAGCGAGGCGGCGGATTGCCAGCAATTGGCGGGCACGACGATCTGCGGCCGTTCGCCATGGCTCAGGTTCATGCCGAGCCGATGGGACTGCGCATTGCATCCGTCGGCCGACAGGGTCAGCGCCAGCGGCCCGCCGCCATGCCAGTGCCAGATCTCCGCGGCGTCGGTGACCCGGTGCCAGTGCGAGCAGTCTCCACCCTCGAGCAGGTAGTAGATCGCCGTCGAATGGCCGCGGTCGCCGCCGTCCTCGTCGCGGAAGGTCTCGCGGTACCAGCCGCCTTCGGGGTGCTCCTTCAGCTCGAGAAGGGCGATGATCTCGCGGGCCGACAGGGTCTCGGTCATGGTCAGAAACTGTCCTTGCGCCGGCGCAGTTCGGCGAACACCTCGGCATCGCTGGCGCTCTCCATGCCCAGATGCCTGCGGATCGCCGGATCACCGGTGCGCAGGAACGGATTGGTCCGCTTCTCGAAGCCGATGGTCGTGGGCAGGGTCGGCAATCCCTTGGCGCGCATGTCGTTGATCTCGGCCATGCGTTCGGCCAGCGCATGATTGTCCGGATCGACGCTGACGGCGAAGCGGGCGTTCGACTGGGTGTATTCATGGCCGCAATAGACCCGGGTCTGGTCGGGAAGCTCCGCCAGCCGCGAGAGCGAGCGGAACATGTCCTCGGGCGAGCCTTCGAACAGGCGGCCGCAGCCGAGCGCGAACAGTGTATCGCCGGCAAACAGCAGGTCCTCCGTGGGAATGTGAAAGCAGATGTGGCCGGCGGTGTGGCCGGGCGTGGAGATGACGTTGACGGTCCGTCCGGCGAACTGGAACGTTTCGCCATCGCGGAGCGACCGGGTGAGACCGCGTATTTTCCCGGCTTCCGCGGCAGGGCCGATGACCTGCGGCTTGTAGGATTCCACCAGCGCCGGAATGCCTTCGACATGATCGGGGTGATGATGGGTGACGAGAAGATGGCTGAGCCGCCAGCCATCCTGTTCGAGCCGCCTGGCGATCACGGCGCCGTCCGGCGCGTCGACGCTGGCGGTCTCGCCGGTCAGGGGATCGTGCAGGATCACCCCGAAATTGTCCTGCCTGCAGGTGAATTGCTCGATCATCAGACTTGTCATCAGGTTCTCTTCCGCGGCCATTGAATCACTCCCGACGAGTATAGCCACAGGCGGCGCGGTCCGTCACCTCAGGTCCGCCGGGACCTTCCCGCGCCAAGGCGTTCCATCGCGCATTGACCGCCGGTACGACATGGCCGATTGTCAGGCCCGTTCACGGGCCTGCAGGTTTGGCCGCTTTCCGACGGAGCTCCCGATGAAGCTGTATTTCAGCCGGAATCCCAATCCCCGACTGGCCGTCGCGGTGGCGCGGCATCTGGGCTCGCCGGTCGAGTTCGAGTTCGCCGCGCCGTTCGCCGACGGCCAGGCCGAACGGTTCCTCCTCCTCAATCCGACCCAGAGGATCCCGATCCTGGAGGAGGAGGGCGGCAGTTTGTGGGAGGCGGACGCGATCGCGTGCCGGCTGTCGCGCCTGGCCGGCTCGACCTTCTGGCGCGTCGACGACGATGAGCCCGACATGATCCGCTGGATTAGCTGGGGCAAGGGGAATTTCGTCCAAGCCTGCGACATGGTCCATTTCGAGCGCGGCACCAAGCAGCGCTACGGTATCGGGCCGGCGGATGCCGCCAAGGTCGAGGAAGGGCTTGAGCTGTTCCACGAAGCCTCGCTTATCCTCGAGGCGCACCTGACCTCCCGCGACTGGCTCTGCGGCGACACTCCGTCCTACGCGGATTTTCGCATGGCGACGTTCCTGCCCTACAATGATGTGGCGGGACTGCCGCTTGCCGGCTTCGCGGCCGTGAGCCGCTGGTATGCAAGGCTCGAAGGCCTGAGCGCCTGGCGTAAGCCTTTCGAGGGCCTGGAGGCGCCTCCCCTGCCGCCCGTGCCGGGCTGACGGCAGGCTGCTGTCGGTCAGCAAGGCCTGGTTTTTCAGGTGTGCTGCAGGACCGGCGGGTGCTAGGTTGCCGGTGCCCGATCCATCCAGGTTCATCGCCATGCATGCCGACATCGTCGATCTGAGACAGTTCTACCATTCCCGGCTGGGCAGGTTCGCCGAGCAGTCGGTGGCCATGGCGCTGTCCTCGATCTGGGCCAACCTGCCGGGCGAGCGGCTGATGGGGCTTGGCTATGCGGCGCCCTATCTCGACCGGTTTGGCCCGGACGCGGAACGGGCCTTTGCCTTCATGCCGGCGGGGCAGGGCGCGGTGAACTGGCCGATGGGCGGGCCGTCGGCCACGGCGCTGGTGTTCGACGAGGAACTGCCCCTGCCGGATGCGGCGCTTGACCGCGTCCTGATGGTGCATTCGCTGGAATTCGCCGAGAATCCGCGCGAAACGCTCAAGGAATTGTGGCGGGTGCTGGCGCCGGGCGGGCGGCTGGTGATCGTCGCGCCCAATCGCCGCGGCGTCTGGGCGCGCTTCGAGCACACGCCGTTCGGCGCGGGCCGCCCCTATTCGCGCGGCCAGTTGATCACGATCCTCAGGGAAAGCAATTTCACCCCCGGCGCCTTCGCCGAAGCCCTGCTGTTTCCTCCGTCCGAAAGGGCCATCATCCTGCGCATGCGCTCGATCCTGGAGCGGGTCGGCCGCAAGATGTGGCCGGTTTTCTCGGGCGTCATCATCGTCGAGGCGCAGAAGCGGCTCTATCAGGGACTGCCGGTGGCGGCGCGGGCTTCGCGGCGGGTTTTCGTGCCGGTGCTGTCGCCGCAGCCCTCGCGCGCGGCGCACCGGCGCGACACCGGCGCCGGCTGACCACTCTCGACAAGATGGCCGCGAGGGTCTATTTCCGCCTCTCAATGCTTGGTTTTTCGTTTTCAAGGAACCTTCCCCATGAGCCGCACCGACCTGCCCCGCCCGAAGCCGGGCGTTATGGATATCGCCGCCTATGTGCCCGGGCGTGAGACGGCTCACGGCGTGGCCAAGGTCTACAAGCTGTCGTCGAACGAATCGCCGCTCGGGCCGAGCCCGGCGGTGACCGAGGCCTTCGCCGCCAGGAATGTCGATCTGGCGACCTATCCGGACGGCTCGGCGCACGAACTGCGCCAGGCGATCTCGCGCGCTCACGGGCTCAACCCCGGCAACATCCTGTGCGGCAACGGCTCGGACGAGCTGCTCGGACTGTTGTGCCAGACCTATCTCGCTCCCGGCGACGAGGGGCTGTTCACGCAGCATGGTTTCCTGGTCTACAAGATCCAGATCCTGGCGGCGGGGGCGACGCCGGTCTCCGTGCCGGACACGGACCTCACCGCCAATGTCGATGCGATCCTCGATGCAGTCACGCGGAAGACCCGGATGGTGTTCCTCGCCAATCCGAACAATCCGACCGGGACCTATCTTCCGGTGTCCGAGGTGCGGCGGCTGCATGCGGGGCTGCCCAAGGACGTGATCCTGGTTCTGGACGCGGCCTATGCGGAATATGTCCGGCGCAACGATTATGAGGCGGGCATCGAGCTGGTCTCGGCCAATTCCAACGTGGTGATGACACGCACCTTCTCGAAGATCCACGGGCTTGCCGGTCTCAGGATCGGCTGGATGTACGCCCATGAAGCGATCATCGATGCCTGCAACCGGGTGCGCGGCCCGTTCAACGTCAATGCGCTCGCCATCATCGCCGGCGCGGCGGCGATCGGCGACCGGGCCCATGTCGAGCGCGCCGTCGAGCACAATGAAGCCTGGCTCGGCCGCGTCTGCGACGCGCTTGAGGCGCTGGGCCTCACGGTGACGCCGTCGGTCGGCAATTTCGTGCTGATCCATTTTCCGAAGACGGCGGGCAGGACCGCGGCCGAAGCCGACGAGTTCCTGACGGCGCGCGGCTATATCCTGCGCCGGGTGGCGGGCTACGGCCTGCCCGACGCTCTGCGGATGACCATCGGCAGCGAGGAAGCCAATCTCGGCGTCATTGACGCGCTCAAGGACTTCATGGCCTGACCATCATGAGCGAGCCTCTGTTTGAAAATGTCGCCCTGATCGGGATCGGGCTTATCGGCTCGTCGCTTGCGCGCGTGATTGCCGCCAAGGGACTGGCCCGCCATGTCACCATCGCCACCCGCAGCGCCGAGACGCTCGAGGCGGCGCGCGCGCTCGGTCTCGGGGACGACTACACGCTGTCCAATGCGGAGGCCGTCGCCGCCGCCGATCTGGTGATCGTCTCCGTGCCGGTCGGCGCCTCCGAGCAGGTGGCGCGGCAGATCGGCCCACATCTCAAGCCGGGCGCGATCGTCACCGATGTCGGATCGACCAAGGCGTCGGTGGTCCGCCAGATGCAGCCGCACATGCCGGACCATGTCCATTTCATCGCCGGCCACCCGATCGCCGGCACCGAGCAGAGCGGCCCGGAAGCGGGCTTCGCGGAGCTGTTCGAGGGACGCTGGTGCATCCTGACGCCGACCGAGGGCACGGACGCCGGAGCCATTGCCCGGCTCACCGGGTTCTGGGAGGCCTGCGGCTCGAAGGTCGAGCAGATGGATCCGGAGCATCATGATCTGGTGCTGGCGATCGTCTCGCACCTGCCGCACATCATCGCCTACAACATTGTCGGCACCGCCGACGATCTGGAAGCGGTGACCAAGTCCGAGGTGATCAAGTACTCGGCTTCGGGTTTCCGCGATTTCACCCGCCTAGCGGCGTCCGACCCGGTGATGTGGCGCGACGTGTGCCTGCACAACAAGGACGCGATCCTGGAAATGCTGGCGCGGTTCTCCGAGGACCTGTCCTCGCTGCAGCGCGCCGTGCGCTGGGGCGACGGCGACAAGCTGTTCGAACTGTTCACCCGCACCCGCGGCATCAGGCGGTCGATCGTCGAAGCCGGACAGGACATGGACGCGCCGAACTTCGGCCGCAACGCGCGCAAGCCCGACGGCAAGGCGCCGGCGGAGTAATCTCCGTCAGAACCCCGGCAGTTCCCCGAGCGGAAACATGCCGAGCGAGATCCGGTTGTCCGTGAGCGTGAGCGGAAGGGTGACGCCGTCCTCGTCCTGCCTGGTGTCGAGCGACGACAGCAGAGGCATGAAGCGCTCAAGCAATTGGCCGATCTCGGGATCCGCGGTCGCCGCAAGCGCTGCAAAGCGCTGCGGATTGCGGATGGTCACGTCCAGACTGCCGGACAGGCGCCGATCCGCACCGATCCGGACGGGACCGGAGATTTCCAGCGACGATGCCTCATCCAGCTCCACCGCCAGCCGGTGAAGCACGATTTCGAACGGACCCGAGATCGGCGTGTAGGGCACGTCCAGGAGCGGCGCCTGCCCGGGCAGGGTGGCCTCGAGCGTGACGGCCTTTGCCGCCAGGCCGGCCATGAGCGTGTCCTGAAGCTCCTCGGCATAGACCGCGATGTCGAGATCCGGCCCGTTCCTGCGGCCATGGCCGGTGATCCGGCCGGCCTGCACGGCAAGCTTGCGCGACAGCCCGACCCCGTCGATGTCGACATTGACGGTGCGGCCGTCGAGCGACCCGCGGTCGAGGCCTGCGGGCGCGGCCAGAACACTCGCCTGCAGCATCTGCCAGTCGATGCGGGCTGCGAGCCCGGGTGCTGCGACCGTGAGAGGACCATCGATCTCGGCGACGACATGGCCGGGCCTGTAGAATTGCGCGGCCGAGCGGAACGCGCCGGCAGCAGCGCTGACATCCTCGGCCGTGTTGCTGTAGGACAGGCTCTGGCAGAACAGGCCGAAGCGGAAGGGATAGCCGCGCACCTCGGCCCGTTCGCAGGAGGCGGCGGCGTCGGTGCCGGTGATCCGGGCAAGCGTCTCCGGCAGACGGCGTTCGGCCTGGGCGGCGAGGAGGAACCAGCCGAGGGTCCACAGCGCGCAACCGCCGACGATCGCCGCGGCGAGCCAGCCGAATTTCCGCGAGGAGGGCGACGAGGACGGTCCGGACGTGGTGGTTGGCATTGCGTTCTCCCGATGTGCCCTGCAATAAGGGCAGCCAATGTGGTCGGAACGTGACCTTCGCAACAGGTCGCCAACCGGACAGCCGGATCTGGGCCTTGCGGCTTGCCAGGGGTCTGGCCGGGTTCGGCCACCGAGACGGATGTTATGGGCGCGGATATGGACGATTTTTGGGTGTTTGGCTACGGATCGCTGATGTGGCGGCCGGGTTTCGAGCATGAAGAAACAAGGCAGGCGCGGCTGTTCGGCTTCCACAGGGCGCTGTGCGTGCGCTCGTTCGTGCATCGCGGCACGCCGGAGCGGCCGGGGCTGGTGCTGGGGCTCGATCGCGGCGGATCCTGCCAGGGGGTGGCGTTCCGGGTCCGGCCCGAGAACCGGGATGTGGTCACTGCCTATCTGCGCGAGCGCGAATTGGTGACACGGGTCTATGTCGAGACCCTGCGCAAGGTGCGGCTTTCGACCGGCGATCATGTCCGCGCCATGACCTATGTGGTTGACCGGGCGCATCACCAGTATGCCGGGGATCTTTCGGTTGACGATGCCTTCCTGGGTGTGCAGGGCGCGCGCGGCCAGTCCGGCCCGAACGAGGAATATGTGCTCAACACGGTCGATCATCTCAAGGCGCTGGGACTTCGCGACGCCCATCTCGAGGCGATCGCGCACCGGCTTCAGGCCGGTGACCGGCCCCAGGTCTCAGTGCGGAGCGGCCTCTGAGGGGGCGGCGGTCAGCTCCGCGAAGCGGCGGCGGGCCTCGGCGCGCAGGGGCACCTGCGGATTGGCCCTGATCGTCTCGACGAGCAGTTTGTCGCTGGCCGTCTCCATCACCTCGACCAGCTTTTCCATGAAGACGTCCGGGTCCATGCCGGGTTCGATCGGCGGCAGGATCTGGACCTTGAAGTGCCCCGGATAGCGCATGAACTTGCGGCGCGGCCAGAACAGGCCGGGATGCATGACGACAGGCACCACAGGCACATCGAGATCGCGGTAGAGCCGGGCGATCCCGTATTTGTAGCTGGGCGGCGCGCCGGCGGGGCGGCGGGTGCCTTCCGGGTAGATGATCAACTGGCGGCCCTTTGCGATTTCCTTCTTGGTGCGCTCCAGCACGGCCGCCATGACCTTGCCCTTGGCGCCGCGATCGACCGGGATCATCTCCATCTTCGAGACATATTGCCCGAACAGCGGGATCCACATCAGCTCGCGCTTGAGAATGTAGAACGGATCGTCGAGCCAGGGCAGCAGCGCATAGGCGTCCCAGAACGACTGATGCTTGGGAGCGAAGATATAGCCGCCCTGCGGGATGTTCTCGAGGCCCTCGATCTCGAATGTGGTGCCGACGATCTTCTCCTGCAGCCAGTGATTGGCCAGCACCCAG
Organism: Hoeflea sp. BAL378; assembly: GCF_000759435.1. GTDB lineage: Bacteria > Pseudomonadota > Alphaproteobacteria > Rhizobiales > Rhizobiaceae > Hoeflea. The sequence continues at coordinate 11,147 of NZ_JRJG01000011.1, read as the reverse complement.
TTCTTCGGCACGCTCCAGGCAGCCTTGCGCTCGGCCAGAAAATAATAGGGCGAGAACAGGATCATGCGCCCGATCAGGTTGAGATAGAACGCGATATTGAAGAGGATGGATCTTAGAACGATCATTGCGGAACCCAGTTTGCGACCAGTCCCGTTGACACCGCGCCAGGACCCCTGCACCCGGGTTACACCATCGGCGCAGACTGGAAAACCTCGCTTTGGCGAAAACCCCGCGCGTGAGGCGCAAATCAGCGCAGGCTGGCCGAGACCGGAGTGCCGTCGCCGGTGTCGGCGCGCAGGCCGCTGGCGGTCTTGGCGCCGCTCCAGTTCCTGAGCCGGGCGAGCGAATATTTGGCGTATTCGACAAACAGCGTGCGCAGCGCCACCGGATCGGACAGCCAGGTATCGGTTTTCAGATCGGCATGGGTGACCGGATAGGCGACGAAGGTGACGTCGGGACTGGCCTGCGAGAGCTCCATGAGGCTTCGCGGCACATGGTAGTTGTTGGTCACCACCAGGATCCGCGTGTAGTCGTGCTGGCGGATCCATGCGGCGGTTTCATTGGCGTTGCCGATGGTGTCGAGGGCTTCGTAGCCGATGTCGACGCAGCAGTCGAAGGTGGCTGATTCCGTTCCCGTGGCCCGGCGCAGGGCGGCGCTGCTGGTCGAGGGATTGACGCCGGAAATCAGCAGGCGCTCGCCGACGCCCTGCTCAAGCAGGTCGAGCGCCTGGTCGATCCTCTGATATCCGCCGGTCAGGGCGACAATGGCGTCGACCTCGGAGGGCGTCGCGGACGCTTTCAGGTCGGCAATGGTGTCGGTAAAGCGGAAAAAACCCATTGCGATCAGGGCTATGGCGATGATGGTCGTGATCGTTGCCAGGCGCAGGGCATGATGGCCCACCCGCCGGAGACGATGGATCGCATCCGGCTTGGCGGCTCCGGGCGTTGCCGGTTCGGGCTCTGCGGATCCCACACTCATGGCCCATGAATACTCCGAGATTCCGGCAAGGACCAGTCGGATTTGCGGCGAAAACCGGGCAAGTCAACCGATTTCCGCGAGCGATGGATCGGCGCGTTGCCGGTCGATCTCGCGGATGGTGCGGATCACGGTCAGCCGCGTGGTCAAGGCGGTCATGGCCGCTATCAGGACGACGATGCCGACAATGCCGAAATAACCGGCGCCGCTCAGGCTGAAGCGGCCGAACAGGGCGGTGGCCTGGTCGTTGAGCGCCGTGGCGATGGTGTTGCTCTGCCAGGCGCCCAGCAGCATAAACGCCACCGCGGCGACGCCGCCGCCGAAGGCCGCGCCCTTGAGGCCGATCAGCAGGAACCGCTTCTGGAACTGCGAGGCGATGAAACTGGTCTCGGCGCCGACGAAATGCAGCACTTCGACGATGTGGCGATTGCCCGCCATCGCGCCGCGGGTGGCGAAAATGACGGTGAGCATGGTGGTGGCGAGCATCAGCGTGAGGATCCCGACGCCGATGAAGACGGTGATCCGGGCCATGGAGATCAGCCGGTCCGCCCAGGCGCGGTGATCGTCCAGGGTGGCGGCGGGGACGGCTTCGGCGAGCGTCTGGCGAATGGCGGTGAAATCCGGCGGGGCGGTCTCGTCGATGGTGACAATGACCAGGCGCGGCACCGGCAGCTCGTCCATGTCGAAGCCCTCGCCCAGCCAGGGTTCGAGCAGCCTCGCGGTCGAGGCGCGATCGACGATGTCCGCCGAAAGGGTGCCCGGCACTGCGAGCACAAGGGTCCGGACCTCCGCCAGCGCGGCTTCCATGTCGAGGCCTTCCTCCGGCTTGACCTGGATGGTGATCTCGCGCGAGACGTCGCCCTGCCAGGCCTCCGCCTTTTCCTGCACCATCGTCACCGCGCCGAGCGTCACCGCGCAGAGGAACGACATGATGGCGATCACCACCATCAGCGCCCGGCCCGAGACATTGACCGGCGGCACAATCGGCGCCAGGGGACGGAGGGTCACCAGGCGCTCCTTCCTGCCGCTGTCTCGTGTGCTGTCGGCCGGTTCAGTCATAGATGTCGAGCCGTCCCTCGGAGAGGATCATCCGCCGGGCGTTGACCCGGTCCATCAGGGTGAGGTCATGGGTGGCGATGATCACGGCCGTGCCCAGCCGGTTGAGCTCGATGAACAGATTGAGCAGGCGCTGGGCCATGGGCGGATCGACATTGCCGGTGGGCTCGTCGGCGAGCAGGATCTCCGGCTGGTCGATGAGCGCGCGGGCGATGGCCACGCGCTGCTTTTCGCCGCCCGAGAGGACCGGCGGCAGCACGTTGATGCGTTCGCCGAGCCCGACCCATTTGAGCAGTTCGATCACGTCGGAGCGGTAGCTCGATTCATCCTTGCCGCGGACTCTCAGCGGCAGGGCGACATTCTCGTAGGTGGTCATGTGATCGAGCAGGCGGAAATCCTGGAAGACGATGCCGATCCGGCGCCTGAGCAGCGGCAGTTCCTCGCCCGGTATCATGGAAATGTCCCGGTCGAACATGCGAATCAGCCCGCGCGTCGGCTTGAGCGACATGAACAGGAGCCGCATCAGTGTCGTCTTGCCGGCACCTGACGGACCGGTCAGGAACTGGAAGGATCGCTTTGGGATGTCAAAGGTCAGATCGCGCAGGACCTCCGGTCCCATGCCATAGCGCAACCCGACATTTTCGAAATGAATCAACGGTCAAATCCTGTCGCGGTGGCAAGTCTGCGTCAGTCGCAGGGCCACGTGTTCGCTGGCCCTCACAGTCGCCGGGCATGGTTAATGCCACGTTAAAAACACCAGTCAAGCCGACCCTACCACACGGCCCGTTCGTCAAGCGTTAACCATTTCCGTTTACGCATCGCCAAGAGATGTTTCAATGCCCTCTGCGTGGCAGAGGCCCAAAAGGGGTGGCTGATGGGCCCTTCAAGCCGCGCGACACAGGCGATCGAGCCGGCAAACGGCGACCTCATGATGCCGGACAGGCGCGGGGTCGCGCGGCCTTCGCGCGGGCGCGATATCGAGGACGCCTGTTTCGAGACGGTGATCCCGCCAGGCGGCCGATTGGCGGCCGATTCCTTCGCCGCCCGCCCGGATGGCGTCGCCGGATCCCGGGTCGCGCGGCCGCCCGCGCAGGACGCCTTTCCCCCCGATTTCGCGACTGCCTCGCCGAAACTCCACCAGGTGGTTGACCGGACCGGGCGGCTTGGCGTCTTTGCGGCCGGGCCGGCCGCGAGCCGATCGAGCCTGGCCCTGACCGCGTCGCTGCTGGTCGCGGGCCTGTGCGGTTTGGCCGCAGCGATCGCCTGGCTGTCCGCCAGCCCGGCGCCGCGGCCCGAGGCGCGCGCGCCGATCGCGATCCCGCAGACGCCTGTTGCGGCCGCGCCGACGCCGTCCGCCCCGGCGCCGGCGGCCGACCCGGTGACGACCTCGTCCATTCCCGCCGCCAAGGCCGCCCCGGCCAAGGCCGCCCCGGCCAAGGCCGGGTTCACCGCGCCGCTTCCCAGGCCGGCGCGGATCGAACGGGCGGGATCGATCCTGATGATCCGGCCCGCCACCGACTGATCCTCCGCACCCGTTCAGGACGCCTTGCGCCGGACCTTCCCGCCCTGTGGATAGTCCGCCTTCAAACCGGTTTCGGTTTGAAGGGTTATGCGCTAGGAATGGTCAGTATTCTTGACCAACCCTCCTGGAGAGCGCGAATGCCGGTTGTGCGCGGAAAAATCATCGAGCCCCTGTTCACGCCGGAGATGATCGCCGAGCGCAACCGGACCATGGCCGCGGAGATCGCAGCCAACCCGAAGAAGGACCTGCTGGTGATCTCGATTCTCAAGGGATCGTTCATCTTCGCCGCGGATCTGATCCGGGCGCTGCACGATGCCGGGCTTGCGCCCGAGGTCGAATTCATCACCCTGTCGAGCTACGGCAAGGGCACGCAAAGCCAGGGTGTCAAGATCATCAAGGACATCGACAGCGATGTGCACGACCGCGACATCCTGCTGATCGACGACATTCTCGAATCCGGCCGCACGCTCAGGTTCGCCCGCGACCTGATGTATGAGCGCGGCGCCAGGCATGTCGACATCGCCGTCCTTCTCGACAAGCGCTCGCGCCGGGAAGGCAGCCTGGACGCGGAATATGTCGGGTTTGAATGCCCGGACTATTTCGTCGTCGGCTACGGCATGGACGTGGCTTATGCCTTCCGCGAACTGCCGTTTGTGGGGATCGTCAAGGGCGACGCCTGAATCCCGCCTGATTTTCGTGTCGTGCGGAGAATCAGGACCGAGTTCACGTTGCGGCAAGGTTCGCCCCCTAACGTCCGTACAACAGCCGGAGGACTCAACAATGGCGAGAATCCTGATTGCCGAGGATGAAGACACGCTCAGGCGCTTCGTCGCGCGGGCGCTTGTCATGGACGGCCACGACATCATCGAGGCCGCCGATGGCGCCGAGGCGCTGGAGCACCTGGAAACGGAGGTGTTCGACCTCCTGCTGTCGGATATCCGGATGCCGGTGATGGACGGCATCGCGCTTGCGACCGCGACCGCCCGGCTCACGCCCGACATGCCGATCCTGCTGATGACCGGCTATGCGGAACAGCGCGAGCGAGCCGAACCGCTGATGCGCATCGTCGTGGATGTGGTGGAAAAGCCCTTCACCCTGCCGCAGATCCGTCAAGCCGTAGCCGACGCGCTGATGGCAAAGGCCGCCTGACCGCCGACGGCGCCGGAGACCGAGCGCCAATCAGCGCGGGAGACCGGGCCCCCAATCACTGCAGATCGAGCAGGCGTTCCAGGTAGCGTTTCTCGATGTCCGGCGAGAGCTGGTCGCCCAGGCGCTTGCGGATGGCATCGAGAATTTCCCGGGCGCGCTGGATGTCGATCTCGTCGGGCACCTTGACCCGGCTGCCGAAATCCGGCCCCGTGGTCGAACGCGGCCGGCCGAGCGGATCGCGATCGTCGGCCGACCGGTTGCCGTTGCGGTCCGGGCCCTCGCCTTCGGCCTCGCCCTGCTGGTCGCCCATCGCCTGCATCATCTGGTTCATCATGTCTTCCGCGCCCTGGCGCAGCGCCTGCAGGGCGCGGCCCTGGTCGCCGAGCGCCTGGCCGGTCTCGCCCTGTTCCAGGTTGCCGGTGGCGTCGCCCATGGCTTCGCCGGCCTCGCCGAAGCCCGGCGACGGGTTGATGCCGAGTGCCTCGAGCTCGCTCTGAAGCTGACCCAGCGCGTCGCGCAGCTCCTGCTGGCTGCGCCCCAGGGCGCCGAGCATGTCTTCGAGCGACTGGTCGCCCTGTCCCTGCTGTCCCTGGTCCTGGCCTTCGCCCGGCTGCTGCTGCCCCTGCTGCTGGCGGTCGCGGCCTTCGCCGGGCTGGCCCTGGCGGTCGCGGTCGGCGCGCATGGTCTCGTCCATGAGCTGCTGCTGCTGGCGCATCAGTTCGCCGAGCTTGTCCATCTGCTGGCGCATCGGGCCGCCCTGCTGCTGCTGGCGCTGCTGCCGCCCGGCCTGCAGATTGTTCATCATGCGCTGCAGTTCCTGGAGCATCTGCTGGGCCTGGTCGCGGGCGCCGGAGCGGGCCAGATTCTCGATCTGGTCGAGCATGTTGTCGAGATCGCGCTGGCGCAGCATGTTCTCGGGCATGGCCTGCTGCTGCTCGCCATTCTGGTTGGCGGGGTTCTGGCGCGCCAGCTCGCTTATATAGTCCTGCATGGCCTGGCGCAGCTCGTCCATCAACTGGCTGATTTCCTCGTCGGTGGCGCCGTTCTCGAGCGCCTCGGCCAGCGCATTCTGGGCGTCGCGCAGGCGCCGCTCGGCGAGCGACAGGTTGCCGTCCTCAAGCTGCAGCGCCACGCCCCACATGTAGTCGATGGCAGCGCGCAGATCCTCGTCTGAGCGCGCATTGTTGAGCCGGCCGCGCACTGACTGCAAGAGCAGGTAGTGGGTGAGGTTGGGGATGGTCTCTTCGGGCGCCATGGTCAGCGCATCCTGGAGATCATAGACCCGCTGCAGGTTGTTGGCGTCGAGCGCCAGCACGCCGCGCTGCTCGACGACGGCGGCGGCCAGCGGTTCGGAAAACCGGCGGCCCGGAAGAACGGTCTCGAGGGTTTCGCTGCGGCCCTCCTGGCCTGCCCCGTCGGTCGCGACCAGGGTGATCCTCACCTTCTGGCCGGCGAGCGGGTGCTCGGTCAGGTCATGGCTCGAGACGGCGCGGTTGTCCTGGGCGGAGCGCCGCGGCAGCGACAGGCGGTATTTGGGCGGGTCGAACAGCGGCCGCGCGTCGGCGCGCGGCTCCTCCGCCGGCACGATCTCGGCCTCGGCCCTGGCGATTCCATGATCGTCGGTGAGCGTGTAGTCAAGCTCCAGCGCGCCGTTGACCGCCCGCCGCGGGGTCTCGACAAAGGCCGCGACCGGCGGCGCGTCGGGGATGACATGGATGGCGAATGCGGCTCCGGAGCGTCCGGCGTCGATCCGCAACCGGCCGTCGGCGGCGGGCTTGAAGGTCCAGGTCATGGCATTGGCGGGCGCGGGCCCGGCCGGATCCGCCGCGTCTGCCTGCTCAACCGGGCCCAGCGAGGCCTCGTCGGCTCCCCACAGCACCTGGGCATCCGCGTCGCCGCCGCCGATGCGGATGGTGATCTCGCTGCCCTCGATGGCGCCGACGGGCTCGCCCTCGGGGCGGCTGACGCCTGTCAGGAACACCGGCGCCTGATTGACATAGGAGGGCGGGGTGATCCAGGCGTCGATGCGGACGTCGGGCGCGTCGCTCGCCGCGTGGCTCACGAAGGCGTCGCCGGGCCTGCCGGCATTGCCGGAGAAGGAATAGCCGAAAGCCACGAACAGCAGCAGTCCGACGGCGACCCGGATGCCCCAGGGATCGCGCATCGGCAGGCTCGAGCGCGGCAGCCCGGTTTCGAGCGTGCCGATGGTTTGCGCCATGCGGCGGCGGTGTTCTTCCCAAAGCGCCCGCGCGAAGGGATCGGCGGCTTCGATCCTGTCGTCCTGGGTGGCGATCGCCTGATTGGCGATCCGGTTCTCGGCTTCGAGCCGCTGGTCGATTTCCGCGCGCCCGGGCGCGCGGAAGCGGGTGAGCGGCCAGATCGAGGCGAGGAGGCCGAGGGCGAACAGGCCGAGGAGCGTCAGTCGCAGCCAGTCGGGAACGATGCGGAAGACGCCGAACCAGGACAAGGATAGATAGAGCGCGACGATGCCGAGCAGCGGCGCGGCAAGCGTGATGAGGCGGCCCAGCGACAGGGTGGCGCGCATGCGCAGCCGGCCAAGGGCAACGGAGCGCCGCGCCGCGTCGCTGCCGGTTTCTGACTTTCCTGCCATGCCGTCGGGTGTGCTTGCCATGTCATCTTCCTTCAGCGCCAAGCAAGAAGATAGCAGCCTTTGCGGCCAAGGCGAGGCCTGTGACATAAAAGTGAGGCAGGATTGCCGCCGTCAGGGAAAACCCGGGTCCGTGCAGACAGCGGCGGAAGCCCGGCGATGGCGTCAGTCAAGCCAGGCAGGAACCGAATCAAGCCCGATCAGGTCTTCATAGGACGGGCGCTTGCGCACCACGTGGAAGCGGTCGCCATGCACCAGCACTTCGGGGACGAGCAGCCTGGTGTTGTAGGTTCCGGCCTGGACCGCGCCATAGGCGCCGGCCGAGCCGACCGCGATCAGGTCGCCGGCCTTGAGAGCCTTCATTTCCCGGTCCTTGGCGAGGTAATCGCCGCTTTCGCACACTGGGCCGACGATGTCGGCGCGGATGCGCGGCGCGCTCGCCGCCGACAGGCGGACCGGCCGGATTTCGTGCCAGGCGTCATAGAGCGTCGGCCGGATCAGGTCGTTCATCGCCGCGTCGACGATGACGAAGGTCCTGTCGCCGCCATCCTTGATGTAGATGACCTCTGAGACGAGCACGCCGGCATTGGCGACGATCAGCCGGCCGGGCTCGAGGATCACCTTGCAGCCGAGATCGCGCAGCCGCGCCTTGACCATCCGCGCATAGGCGTCGGGATCGGGCGGCGGCTCGTTGTCGTCGCGGTAGGGCACGCCCAGTCCGCCGCCGATGTCGAAATGATGGATGGCATGGCCATCGGCGCGCAGCGTGGCGACGAGTTCCACCATCAGCTTGAGCGCGTCGTCGAAGGGCTGCAAGTCGGTGATCTGGCTGCCGATATGCATGTCGATGCCGCTGACCCGGACGCCGGGAAGGCTGGCCGCATGCTTGTAGACTGCCTGGGCGCGCTGCCAGGAGATGCCGAACTTGTCTTCCTTCTTGCCGGTCGAGATCTTGGCGTGGGTCTTGGCGTCGACGTCGGGATTGATGCGGAACGAGATCGGCGCGACCTTGCCCATGGCGCGGGCGCGGGCGTTGAGCAGCTCGAGTTCGGGCTCGGATTCGATGTTGAAGCAATAGATGTCGGCGGCAAGCGCCGCATCCATTTCCCGCGCGGTCTTGCCGACGCCGGAAAACATGATCTTGGAGGCGGGAATGCCTGCGGCCAGGGCGCGGCGCAACTCGCCTTCGGAGACCACGTCGACGCCCGATCCGAGCCGCGCCAGCGTCCGCAGCACCGCCTGGTTCGAATTGGCCTTCATGGCGTAGCAGACCATGGAGTCAATGTCGGAGAACGCTCCGGCGAAGACCTTGTAGTGGCGCGTCAGGGTGGCGCTGGAATAGCAGTAGAACGGGGTTCCGACCTGGGCCGCGATGTCGGGAATGGCGACACCTTCGGCATGAAGAACGCCGTCGCGATAATTGAAATGGTTCACTGGCGGCGCCTATTCCAGAAGACCGTCGAGGATGAAACGCCGTTCGGTGGCCGGAGCGGGCTCCGCCTGTTCCTGGGCGTCGCCGGCCGGCGCGACGGTCACGGACGGACGGTCGAGCGGGCCCTTGCGACCGCAACCGGTCAGAACCGCGCCGGACAGGGCCAGTGCGCAGATGATTTTGATCCAGGGACCGGTCGTCATTCGCTGTTCCTCACAATGGCCCGACAGGGCCGTCTCAATTCGCTTGGCGCGGTGGCCTTCATACAAGTTTTCAGTCCGGTGTGCACCCGTTTTGTCCGTATGCGTCGGCGGACTCAGTTCTGCCTGCGCCACCGGGCGATCTGCCTGCGGACCTCAGCGGGCGCGGTGCCGCCGTAGCTCTGGCGGCTGGCGACGGAGGCGTCGACGGACAGGACGTCATAGATGCCGGCGGTGATCGCCGGATTGATCGACTGGAGATCCTCAAGCGGCAGATCGGCCAGCTCGCAGCCCTTCTCCTCGGCCATGGCGACGGCGCGTCCGGTGGCGTGGTGGGCGTCGCGGAACGGCAGGCCGGCCTCGCGCACCAGCCAGTCGGCGAGGTCGGTGGCGGTGGAGTAGCCCGAGCCCGCCGCCTTGCGCATCTGGTCGGCGCGGATCGTCATGTCGCGCACCATGCCGGTCATCGCCGCCAGCGACAGCTCGAGGCTTTCGGCGGCATCGAAGACCTGTTCCTTGTCCTCCTGCATGTCCTTGGAATAGGCCAGCGGCAGCCCCTTCATGATGGTCAGGAGTGCGACCAGCGAGCCGTTGATGCGGCCGGTCTTGGCGCGCACCAGTTCGGCCGCATCGGGGTTCTTCTTCTGCGGCATGATCGAGGAACCGGTGGAAAAGGCGTCCGAGAGCCGTACGAAGCCGAATTGCGGCGTCGACCAGATGACGATCTCCTCGGCGATCCGCGACAGATGAACCGCGCAAATGGCGGAAAGCGAGAGGAACTCGAGCGCGAAATCGCGGTCCGACACCGTGTCGATGGAATTGCGGGTGGGTTCGCGGAAGCCGAGCGCCTCAGCCGTCATCTGCCGGTCGATCGGAAACCCGGTGCCGGCCAGCGCCGCGGCGCCGATCGGGCACTCGTCCATGTGCTCGATGGCATGGCGCACGCGCTGGCGGTCGCGGCCGAACATCTCGACATAGGCCATGCAGTGATGGCCAAAGGTGACAGGCTGTGCCGACTGGAGATGGGTGAAGCCGGGCATGACGGTGTCGGCGTGCTCCTCGGCCTTGTCGAGAAAGGCCGAAATCAGCCGGGTGAGCGCGGCCTCGGTTCGGCCGAGTTCTTCCTTGACCCAGAGGCGGAAGTCGAGCGCGACCTGGTCGTTGCGCGAGCGGGCGGTGTGCAGCCGGCCGGCGGCTGGGCCGATCAGCTCGGCAAGCCGGGATTCGATGTTCATGTGGATGTCTTCGAGCTGGCGCGAGAAGACGAACTTGCCTTCCTCGATCTCTGACAGGATCGTGTTCAGCCCGTGAGTAATCTTGTCGCAGTCCGCGGCCGTAATTATGCCAGTCTTGGCAAGCATGGCCGCATGTGCGAGGGAACCGCGGATGTCCTGGGCGTAGAGCTTGCGGTCAAAATCGATGCTGGCGTTGATTTCCTCCATGATGGCGTCGGGTCCCGAGCCAAATCGGCCGCCCCACATCTGGTTTGACGCCTGCTTGTCCTTATCTGTCGACATGAGCCTGTCCTGGAGTTTGTCATGAGCCAATCGCGCAAAAGCCTGTCCACCGGCGCCCTGGTCGCAATCGCAATCGCGCTCGGGGCCGCTGTCGGGGCTGCCGGGATATACGGGAAAGAATCCCCCTCTGGCAATGCGCCCGCGCCCGAAAGTCTGGCGTCGAAGGGGGAAGAGGTTGCCTGCCAGGCGGATCCGGAGATGCTAGCTAGGCTCAAACCCCTGGCGCGGGGCGAGGTGGCGGCGATGACGGTGCGGGAGGATCCGATCTCGCTTCCGCAGATGAGCTTCCTTGCGGCTGACGGGACAACTGCGAGCCTTGCCGACTTCACCGGCCAGGCGATGCTGGTCAATCTGTGGGCGACATGGTGCGCGCCCTGCCGGGAGGAAATGCCGGCCTTGTCGGAGCTCGAGCGGGAGCTCGGCGACGACGCGTTCAAGGTGCTGGCGATCAACATCGACACCGGCGACGTGAGCAAGCCCCAGGCCTTTCTCGACGAGATCGGCGTCGCCAATCTCGGGCTCTACCGCGACGCCAGCATGGACGTCTTCAACATCCTGAAAAGGGAGGGCCTGGCGTTCGGCCTGCCGGTGACGCTGATGATCGGCAAGGATGGCTGCCTGCTGGGCGCCATGAACGGCCCGGCGGAATGGGCGAGCGACGACGCCAAGGCGCTGATCGCGGCGCTG
>NZ_JRJG01000010.1 GCF_000759435.1 Hoeflea sp. BAL378 | reverse complement strand
CCAACGGTCGCCGCCGTCAGCGCGCCGGCGGCGGGCGAGAAGGCGATAGTTGGCGCAATGTAGCTATAGCCATTGGTCAGCGTGCCCGAGCCAGCCGGCGTGGTGACGACGACGTTGCGGGCACCGGCAGTTCCGGCCGGCGTGACGGCGGTGATTTGCGTGGCCGAGGTGACGGTGACGCTGGTTGCGGCTTGCCCGCCAATGGTCACGGTAGTCGCGCCGGTGAAATCCGTGCCGGTAATGGTCACGGCCGTCGCGCCGGCGGCAGGGCCGGAGGTGGGCGAAATGCCGGTAACCGTTGGTGCAGAAGCCGAGGCGGCCGCAGCACAGCTCGCGCTGAAGGTGAGTGTATTCAGGTCCGAAGGGCCTTGGGCAGCGTCCTGGCTGACATTCGCCACAATATAGATAAAATTTACCGAGGCACTTGCCGTGAACGTACCGGAGACATTCTTGTTTCCATCAATATTGGATATGTCGACCAATTCGTCATAGTCAGTGCCGGTGTATATCGTGAGAGCCGCGGTGGTCCCGCCGAACGCCGTCCCGGTGGTCGAAAATGTCCACGAGATCTTCTCACCAGGATTCAATGCCGGATATTCATTGGCAATGTAGTTGGCCGGGATCTCAGTGTAAAATGGCACGCTGAAGTCTGAATTGATCTTGCTACAGGAGGCCGACAGCGCTGCATGGGCTGCCGTTGCCAAGCTCAAACCAGTGAGCATGATCGTCAGAAAGCCTATAAAGGCGCCCATGGCCGCTCTGGCGGAGCGCTTCAGCCACATGACCGCGGAGTTGTTCGCATACGCCGGAAGACGCACACCACGAAACGCTTCAATGAATGCCATTTCTGCTTAAAACCTGCTCGATCAACGCAGACACATCTGATCGTGCCGCGTTGAAACTTGAAAATGATGGGCCCTTAAAACCAGCGAGCCAAAAGAGTGCGCTTGAGTCGGATATTTATAGCTTCGGATCTTGGCTGTCTACGCTGCGCTGCCGGGCAATCGCCATTTCGAACAAGCCACATCCAACGCTCCAGAGCGAATAGTCGGTCTCGGGCATGAAGATGAAAACGTTTCCGGGAGAGGCTACCGCAACGGTCTCCATATTCCGGGCAATGGCGGCACAGAGGGCGCGCTTCATCGCATCGCTTCCGCCTCGGCGTCTGGTGATCTCGACGACAATGGGACTTTCGAAGCGGGCGATGTCACTGAACCGCCCCGGGTAGAGGTCTCTCGACCGCGGTATTCGGTGCAGTTGCCTTTCTTTAGCGCGAGCCCACCTTCATGGACTGCGATCTTTGTCAGAAAGTCGACAATCGCTTTCAATCCGATTATGGCGCCCTACATAGTTGACATATAAAATTATTCATTGACATATAATATCCTCTGTGTGATGCCTTGTCCGTTATGGTGTCTCACTGAGTTCATTTTTTGAAAAGGTGTTGTCTGTTGAAGGGGATTTTTGCTGTCCCTCTGTCAGCGCCCGTGTCGTTGCACAGACGCGCTCTCAACCGTCCCTCGCATGTTTTCAGCCGCCCCTGCTGCGTGGCCAAGCATGGCACTGATCGTCGGCTCGGCGCAGCCGGGATCTCCAGCCACGGAGACGAATGAAAGCCATAACGCGTGCGGGGTGACCACCCATGACTGCCAACCGGTCCGCACCACTCCAACGACCGTCAATCAGACGACGCTGACCGATTGCCGGCTTTCTCAAATCAGCCGGTTTTTGCAAGCGCACCGGCCGGCTTCTGGGGCGCGGCGCCGTTTTCCGCCTCGCCTTTGGCGGGAAAGTCCATCTGCGCCACCAGGCCGTGCGGCGCCTTGTTCAGGAGGACGATCGTGCCGCCATGCGCCCGCACGATGTCGTCGACGATGGAAAGCCCGAGCCCGAATCCGCTGCGATTGGCGGAGGTCCGGGCGGTATCGGCCTTGAAGAACGGCTCCAGCACGAGGGTGCGCAAGTTGCCGAGAAGGCCCGGGCCATCATCGATGACGCTGATGCGCACGGCTCCGGTGTCGAGGATCGACAATTCCACCACGGCCTCGCCCGCGAACTTGGTGCTGTTTTCGACGAGATTGGTGACCGCGCGCGCCAGCGATCGTGGTTTGCAGCGATAGGCGAAACGCTCCGGTCCGGCATAGGCCACGTTGAAGCCGATGTCGGAAAAATCGTTGCACACGGTCGTCAACAGGCTGGGAAGGTCGGCGTTGACCGGCTTCTCGGACGCCATCTCCTTGCTGAGATAGGTCAGCGTATCGTTGATCATGTCGCTCAAGGCGGAAATGTCCTTAAGCAGCGCCGCTTTGAGCTCCGGCTGCGTCGAGCGCTCCGCGCGCAGACGCAGACGCGTGAGCGGTGTGCGAAGATCGTGGCTGATCGCCCGCAACATGCGGGTGCGGTCATCGATCATGTGGCGGACGCGGCTGCGCATGTCGTTGAGGGACTTCGCCAAAGTGCGGATCTCCGCCGCTCCGCTTTCGTCGAAGGGCCTGTCCGGGCCTTCATCAGGCCTGAGCGTCTCTGCGGCTTTCGCAAATTCGAGAAGAGGCGCCGCAATCACCCGCGCCGCATAGAGCGACAGAAGGACCACCGGCAGGACGAGACCCAGCAGTTGCAGCACGACGCTGACCTGTTGGTCGCTGATCCATCCATCGGCAGGCGGTGACGCGGATAACGGTCGCGAGGGGAGTGTCTTCTCCAGATCGCTGATCCAGTCATCGGGAGGAGTTGACGCGGGCAGAAACGCCAGGGCTCGATCGTCATCGATCCCGACGACAAGCACATTGTGAAGCTTGCCGGAGGAGGTTTCCGTCCGGAAAGCCGTTGCGAACGTAGCCGGCATATTGTTCTGGACATGGTGACGGACATCCTCGAACGAGATGTCCATATCGGGCTCCGGCAAAAGCTCCGCCGCCGAGACTTCCTCGACCTGAAGCCCTGTCCTGGAAGTGGCGTTCAGGATTGCGGCTGTTTGTTCTGCGGACGTGGACGCCTTGACCTGATCGACGACGGTCTCAATCTTCAGGGCAGTCGCACGGGCATAGGAAACACTCTCCGGATAGTTACCCAGCAGGACCTCGGATATGGTGCCCAGGATGACGAGACAGATGACGGGGCCGACAGCCAGGGCCGCGATCTGGCGGCGGATCGAGCCGCCCCGGAAGCGCCTGAACATCAACACGCCTCGACTTTCGGGGTGAACATGTACCCGCCCAACCGGACCGTCTTGATGAAGGACGGCTCGCGGACATTCTGCTCGATCTTCTGCCTGACGCGGCTGATGTGGACATCGATGCTGCGCTCGACCGGACCGGCAAGGCCGGCGTGGGTCAGCCGCAGAAGCTGCTCGCGCGTCATGACCCGTCCAGGGTTCTGGCAGAATGCGAGAAGAATGTCGAACTCGGCCGTGGTCATCGACACGTGCGCGCCTTCCGGATTGACGAGTTGCCGCAGGATCGGATCGATCTGCCAGCCCGCAAACCGCATCGGGGTCTGGTGCAAGGGCTGGTCGGCGCCATAGGAGGCGCGCCGCAACAGGCCCTTGATGCGCGCCATGAGTTCACGCGGATGAAACGGCTTGGTGACGTAATCGTCCGCGCCGAGCTCGATTCCGACGATGCGGTTGATCTCATCGCCGAGCGCCGTGAGCATGACGATCGGGATCGTCGACGAGGCCCGCAACCGGCGGCAGATGCTGAAGCCGTCCTCGCCGGGCAGCATGGCGTCCAGCACAACCAGATCGAAGGATTGCTTTTTCATGGCGGCGTCCATGTGGGCGGCCGAGCCGACCGAAACAGCCTCCAGGCCATTCTCCCGCAACATCTCGATGACCATGGCGGCAATCTCCTCGTCGTCCTCAACGAGAAGAATACGGGACACGGCTTCCGGCGCGACGCGATGGTGAACTGTCATGTGTTTTCTCTGCAAGGCATGATCGGCGATGGCCGGGATCTCGGGTTTCATTGTCGCAGACATGGGCCCGAAGTTACAGGATCAAGTTGTTTGGATATGTTAAGATGGTGAAAGACGTGAAAAGCGCGGAAAATGCGCTGGAGTCTGCACCATCCTGTATCGATCGAAGTGTAGAGTGCCGTTGCCATGGAGATCCGGCTCCGGATGCATTGACCGGCACCACTTCAGCCGAACATGCAGCGATTTCATCTGCTTGCTTTTAGCTCCCCAATTCGGAATGCGCAGAGGACAATGACATCTTCCGTCCGCGGCCGCGCCGGGCGCCGGAGATGGCCAGTTCCGTGCACCTTGAGACTTCTTGCGCGGGTTGAGCGCGTTCGGAAACCTTGACCGGCGGGCCGGCTGGGCGGCAGCACCGCAAGCGCAACATTTCTTAACATCACAACACCCAAGTTCACGATGACTTCCGGAATAGTGCGCCGCGAGAGGCACGGCGCGTCCGCTTCTCCCCCTTTGCGCGCCAAGATCTCACCAACGGACCCTCAGGAGCGAATCCGAATGTCATTGACCAAGCCCCTTTCGAGCCGTCATCGGCGTTTCGCCATGATGACGGGGCTCGCAATTGTTGCCTGTCCCCTGTCCCCGGCAGCCGCTGCCGACATTTATGAGACCCAGGCGGGCGGCGTTCCCGCCACCGAGACCTTCGACACGCGGCGTTTCGGCGGTGTGCGCCAGAAGCTTGCGGACTGGGACGTGATGGTCGGCGCCGGGGTCATGTATGCGCCGAAATTCGAAGGATCGGACGAGTTCGAACTCGTCCCCATTCCCCTGATCTCGGCAACCCTTGGCGATCGCGTCACCATCGATCCAGGCGGATTGAATGTCGATGTGCTCGACTCCAACGGCTTCAAGCTGGCGGTCAAGGGCGGTTTCGAAATGGGAGGGGGGCGCAAGGAATCCGACTCCCCTCACCTCAGAGGCCTCGGCAATATCGACGCCGGCGCTGTCATCGGAACGCAGATCTCCTATGAAAGGGGGCCCATGGAATTCTATGCCTCCGTCGACAAGACGATCGGCGGCAGCGAAGGTTTGCTCGGCCAGGTCGGAGCAAATGTCTCCCATCACTACAATCGTTTCATTCTGTCCGCCGGCGCCTCCGCGACATTCGCCGATGACAATCATATGCAAAGCTACTTCGGCGTCACTCCGGCCCAGTCCGCCAGATCGGGATTGCGGCGACACGAGGCAGGCGCGGGGCTGAAGCGCTTCGATGTCGAGGCCTCCGTCACCTACATGGCGACCGAACACTGGGTTGTCCGCGGCCAGGCGGGCGTGGGCTTCCTCACCGGCGATGCGAAAAGCAGTCCGATCGTCCAGGATCACGTGCAGCCGTCGACAATGCTCATCCTCGGGTACAGGTTCTAGGAGACGGGCACGGAGCACCTCAGCAACTGCCGGCAGGCTCTGAAAATGCGACATCCTCACCGGAGGATGCGCTGAAGCTGGCGCAGGGCATCCTTTTGGCCTTGCCTTCCGAGCTTGAATTCCGCGATGCGGTTGCTGTTGCCGGTAACGGGCAATCCGGATCGCGGGTCGACGATCCGACCCCCGCCAAACCTTTCCGGGAAAAGAACCATGACTTATTAACTGCGGTCAGGAAGAGCGATTCAGGAGATGCCTGCACAACAAGCAAGTTTTTTCGTTCTTTTGATCGCGGCCTCGATTGCGTTCATCTGGCTGATGGCGCCCTTTTTCAGCGCGATATTATGGGCTCTGGTTCTGGCTGTTCTTTTTCATCCTGTTCAGACCCGAATATCGCGTCGGATGCATCGGCATCCGAATATGGCGGCTGGAATTGGGGTGCTTCTCTGCGTCTGCGTCATCCTTGTTCCCTCGGCATTGATTCTCGTCGCGGTCGCCCAAGAAGCGGCCAGTTTCTACCACTGGATATCCCTGCACGAGATCGATCTGGCTTCGGTTCTCGCGGGCATCCGCGCCGCGGCGCCACCCTTCGTTGTTGCCGCATTTGATTTCATCAAGCTCGGGACAGTCGAGGAACTCCAGGACGGCTTCAACCTTGTCTTGGGTCAAGCGACCCAATGGGTGGCGCCGGAAGCCCTCGATATCGGACAAGGTGCGGTTCAATTGATCGTGAGCGCAGGGGTCATGCTGTACGTTCTTTTCTTCCTCTTCCGGGATGGCACGGCTTTGTCGTCGACAATCCGAAGATCAAGCCCGCTCACCCCTCATCAGACGGAAATGTTTCTGGGAAAACTCTCCGAAGTCCTGTTGGCGACGGTCAAGGGAAACGTCGTCATCGCCCTGATTCAAGGCGCGATTGGCGGAGTTGTCTTTTGGCTCCTGGGCATCAATGGGGCGTTGTTATGGGGTGTTGTCATGGCGCTTCTCTCGCTCCTGCCGATAATCGGCGCAACCATCATTTGGCTCCCTGTATCGACCTATCTCCTCCTGTCCGGGCAAACCTCCAAAGGACTGACGCTCATGATTGCCGGAGTTTTCCTGATCGGTCTCATCGACAACCTGCTGAGGCCGCTGCTGGTCGGGAAAGATACGCGGATGCCCGAATATCTGATCCTGGTCTCGACGCTCGGCGGCATCGCCCTTCTGGGCATCAACGGATTCATCATTGGGCCGCTCATCGCGGCCACGTTCATTTCTGTCTGGCCGCTTCAATTCAAGTGACCGGCGCCACCCGGCCGGCCCACATCGCCGGACGGCAAGCCACCAAACAAGTCAGATTCCGAGATCGCTGCAACAGGAAAGCCCGACCGTGCGTTTGAACATATCCACCGCCCTCCAATCGTTTTCCCGGGCCCTGATGCCGTCGCTTGCGGCAGCCGCGATCCTTACGGCGCACCCCGCCTTGGCGGACGGATCGCTCGCCAACCTCATCGGCGATGGCAAGCCCTGGGAAATGTATGTGGTCAAGCGGAAAGCCTCCAACATCCTGGTGTTTCGCCCGGACGGCAAGGGAACCATCAGCGACGGTCTTGCCAGCATCTCGGTGACATGGCGCGCCGTCGCGGACGGGATCTGCATCAAACCGCAAGGGCGAACCGGAGAAATATGCCATCGACTGACGCGAACCAGCCAGGGGATCGCGGCCTCCCAGAACGGACGCGATGTGTTTGTGCTCAGGCGGTGACGCGGTGTCTTCGGGCGGAACCGGCAGCTCTAACCGGAGACAAGCTTGCCGTCCTCGATGGTGATGATCCTGTCGGCTAGCTCGATGATGCACGTGTCATGCGTGACCATGACGGTCGACGTGCCGCGCGCCGCGCCCAGCGCCTTGAGCATCCGCACCACCTGAATGCCCGCCTCCTTGTCCAGCGCTGCGGTGGGCTCGTCGGCGAACACGATTTCCGGGTTCGAGACCAAAGCACGGGCAATCGCCACGCGCTGCTTCTGGCCGCCGGACAGCTTTTCCGGCAGGTAGTCGATGCGCGGGCCAAGCCCCAGGATTTCCAGGATGTGGGCCGCGGCGGCGTCCTGCTTGGCCGCGTCTCCGCGCGGGCCATGAACCTGCAGTCCCATCAGCGTGTTCTGGCGCGCGGTCAGGCTCTCGTGCAGATTGTGCGCCTGGAATATGAAACCCAGGCGCCGGCGCAATGCTTCCTGGCTCTGCTGGCTCGCTCCGCGCAACTCCTGCCCCAGCAGACGGACCGATCCATCCTGCACCTTGCGCAAGGAGCCCATGAGGGTGAGCAAGGTCGTCTTGCCGGAGCCGGAGGGGCCGCGCAGGATGGTGAGGGCGCCGCGCTCGACAGTCAGCGATGCATCGAAAATCGCCTGGATCCGGGTCTCACCGGCGCCGAACCAGTGATTGAGCCCTTCAACCCGGATGGGTGGATCGATGTGGCTCGTCATCCGAACAATTCCGCCGGCTCCGCCCCCCGGAGACGAAGCGTGGCGAGCGTTCCGGAGATCATGCATGCGGCAAAGGTGCCGATCAGCACCACCACGGCGCGGGCCGCCGTCATGCCGAGCGGCAAGCCTGTCGCCGCCCCCATCACCGAGTAGATCCCGGCGCCGAGCAGGGCGCCGGGCACGAAGCCGAGGAACGCGATGATCAGCGCCTCCTCGAAGACGATGCCGAGAAGAAAGCGGTGGGGATAGCCCATGGCCTTGAACGTGGCATATTCCTTCATGTGGGCGGCGACATCGGTGGCGAGGACCTGGTAGACAATGACCAGCCCGACAAAAATGCCGATGAACACGCCGATGCCGAAGATCACGCCCATGGGCGCCTCGGTGTTCATGTAGCTGACGTCGTCGGCGATCGTTTGCGCAATGGTGCGCGCCTGGACATGCTCCGCGGCCAGATCCGCGGTCAACCGCCGCACGACGGTGTCCGGATCGGCGTCCGGCTTCAGCCGAATGAGAACATGGCTCAGCGTGCCGGACATCCGCTCAGGGACGAGGCGCTGGAAGGTCTGGTCGGACATGAACAGCGCGCCGTCGTAGCCGAAGCCGCTGCCGAGACTGAAGCTGCCCACCGCCGAGACGCCGTGCCCGTTGATCTCGAACTCCATGGGTGTTTCCGGAGACATCCGTGCGAAGGCCACGGCGTTTGTCGCCTGCTCGATATTCCGGAATGCGCTGTCGAGCAGAACGCGGTTGGGCAGAGCCAGCATGGCCAGTTGCCGGGCGCTGATAGTCTCGCCCGCGAAGGCGCTCGCCTCGGGCGCCATGCCGTAGACGATCAAGACCTTGGACATGCCGGTCGGCCGCTTCCATTCCATGTTGCCAAGATGAAGCGGGGTCGCGGCAGCCACGCCCGGATCGGCAAGCGCCATGTAGACGATCCGTCGCGACAGCAAAGCGCCGCCGAAGAGCTGCGGGCTGGGCGGGGAGATGATAATGTCCGCGCTGAAAGGCGTGTAGGTCAGGTTGATGACGTTGTTCATCGACGCCACGACGCCCAACTGGACGAAGACGAGGAGATTGGCGAAGGCGATCCCCGCCACCGCCGCCACCAGCCGCATCCGGTTGTGCGTGAGTTGCAGCCAGCCGATGGGCATGCGCCGAAGCAGGAGATGCAGCAGCCTCGTCATTCGGTCTGCGTCCCTATCCTGCCGACGACTTCAAGATTGGTGAAGGAACGCGCCTGCAGCGACGATCCGGCATCGAGCGCGACGGTGATCCGAACGATGCGGGCGTCCGCATTCGCGGCCGGCTCCGTGGACATGACCGATTGGCGTCCAACGATCTGGCGAATCCCGGCCACCCGGCCGGTCAGCGGCGCCGGCAGCGCTTGCGCGGTCATGGTGACCGCCTGGCCCAGTGCGACCCTCTGGATATCGGTCTGGTAGACCTCCAGTTCGGCCGTCATCTGCGTGAGGTCGCCGATCGTCATGACGCCGGAACCGGTCGGCTTTTCGCCGACGCGGGCGTGGATTTCCAGCACGGTTCCCGCGCGCGGTGCGACAACCCGTCCAGCGGCAATATCCGTATTGGCGCGGGCCAGGTTGGTGTGCGCCACATCGAGATTGCGCGCGGCCAGCACGATGTCGGACTGGCTGCCCGTCTCGGCCCCGCTGTACCGCCTGACGAATGCAACCGCCCGGTCGAGCGCCGCCTGCGCCTTTGCGACATTGGCCCGCGCCTGTTCGATCAGCACCTTTGTGGTGGAGGCGCTTGCTGCAAGTTTGGTCTGCCGTTCGAGCTCTTGCTTGGCCAACGTCAGGGTCGCCTCGGCTGAGAGCTGGTCGGCCCGAGATTCCGCAAGGCTGGCCAGGATCGAGGCCCGAACCTGCTCAAGTGCTGCCTTCTGGGCTTCCAGGTTGGACTCGGCCGAGGCTCTCGCCGCAAGAAATGCCGGCATGTTGTCGAGCTCCGCGACGGTCTCTCCCGCAGCCACCCGCTGGCCTTCCGCCACCATCAGGCGGGCGATGCGCGCATCGCCCGCGCCGCTGGGCGGGGCCACGGCCAGAACGCCGCCATCGGGCACGAGGCGTCCGAGCGCGACGACGTCTGTCGCCTCCGCGTCGGACGGCGGCTGGCGCTCCGCCTCCGGCACGGCTGACGATGGGAGGGAATCGGATTCCGCAAATCCCGGGATCAGGGGCGACAGCAGCGGCCGCACATACATGCCGCCGACCAGGCCCAGACCGAGCAGCAGGCCGGCCAGCAACAGTCTTCGCCACCACGATCCGCGCCCGTCCGTGAGACCGGAAGACGGCGACGCATCCCCCTTGCCGGGATCTTCGAGCGGCAGCGTGACGCGGTCCTTGGCGACTTGAAGCATGTGCCCGTCGTTCCGGTCTATTGGCCGCTTGCCGGACGCTGCCGGTCCGTCCAGGACGGCGGCATTCCGACCTGCGAGCCCGCGAAGTCCATCAGGCCGGGCGACCGGCCGAATCTCTCGCAGGCCTGGTACTTCGGCTTTCCGCCAAGGCCGGACTTCAGTCTCTGCCCGGACGGGATTTTCGGCAGGCCCTTGAAGGGCGTCTTGCCGGTGACCAGCATCTTGGAGAAATCGCCGCCGAAGCCCGATGCAAGCGAATAGGCGTCTCCAATCTGCGACACCCGCGCCCCGTTGGTGATGAAGTTTGCGCCCCTGGCCCAGACCATCGCTCCCGCCTGTGTGCCGTCGCGCGTCGTGGCCTCGGCCTCCACGGAAAGCCCGCCGAGACCCATCGGCAGCCGGGGAACGGGAACAGGGCTTACGAACCCCGCCCCCAGCGACGTCGCCGTCGACAGGCCGGCCAGGGCGGCGCTGGTCGGCACGATGCGGGTGATGGTTGCGTGAACGACGAGGTCGGCCTCCTCTCTCCTCTCCACAACCTCGAAACGATCGCTGACGCCAACGCAGAGGGCGCGGCTGATCGCATTCGCCACAAGGGCTGTATCGGAGGATTTCTTGATGGAAAGGGCAGCGGCGCCCGAAACCGTCGTCGGCTCGATGTAGACCGTCCTCGCTGCGGCGAGATCGTTCGAGACGACCCTGTACTCGGCCTTGGTCAAGCGCCCCTTGTTCGATGTCAGCTCAGCATAGGATGACAGTGTAGTCCCCTGCTCGAGCGGCACCGCGGCGCAGCCTCCGATGATCGAGACCAGAGAGAGAAGCAGGAATGTGGACCTTGTCGGTCGAAGGCCCGGGCGGGCGTTTTCTGAACCGATGCATGAATGTGGCATGATATTCTCCGTTGGATGAAGGGACGTCGGTGCGGCTATTGCCATTGTGCTACCTGCGCGGCTGGGATCGTATCGGCGAAGGACGGCCTGTCCTTCCACAGGGTGCCGTTCGACATTCTTGAGTACCCAAGGCTGTAGACTGCGCGCATGTAAACGGTGTTGAAGGGATCGATCATGGTGTAGGGAACCTGCTTGTCGATCGAAGCCACACGGAACCGGATGCCGTTCTTCTGGGCGTAGACATAAGTCGCCACCAGCGCGCTGCGTGTCTGTGACTTGATGAGGGTGGAATTCGCCCTGGCCATCACGGTGAACGTGTTGTTCCGGGTTGTTGAGAATTCGGGCATCAGCGCGTTGTTGACGATGATGTACAGGTTCAGGGTCGCGCCCTCGGGCCACTTGACCTTGTCAGAGCTGGCCATCCACCCCTCCGGAATCGTCAGGATCTGGGAGGCGGATCCTCCGTCCGAGTGCATTTCCTCGAAGGACCTTTCGCCGGACTTCGCCTGGATAAGCACCGCCGGATAAAGGCCGGGGATGCTGGCCGAGGCGATGATGATGTCCTGGAAGAGTTTCAGGGCGTCGGGCCGTTGGCTGTCAGCGATCGCGCCCATGTTCCATATGACGGCTCTTTGCGAATCGAGGTTGGAGGTCAGAACCAGGAGACGCCGTCCCTTGCGGTGCTCCGCGGCGATTTCCGCCAGGATGTCCCGGGTCAGGTACTGTTCGACCATCTTCCGGAGCGGCTCCTGCTTGAGCAGGCTTGGGCCGAGCAGGCCCTTGGGCAGGAACTTCATGTCGACCAGTTCCTGGGCGACGCCGCTGGTATAGAGCTCGACGAGCGCCTCGTCGTAGGCCGGGCCGAGAAAGGCATAGGGCGCAATCAGCGCGCCGGTGCTGACACCGCTGACCATGTCGAATTCGGGCCGCTCGCCCTTGTCCGTCCAGGCAGTCAGCACTCCGACGCTGAACGCGCCTCCGGCGCCACCGCCCGAGAGGACAAGATAGTTGATTTCCTTGTGCGTCGGGGCGGGAAGCCAGACCCGGGATTGGGGCAGGCTTCCGCTTGAATCCGCATACATGCGGATATCCTCGAACCCTTCGATGTTGGCGGTCGATGCAACATTGAGCCCATAGGGAATGCGGTCCGGCGCCATGCAGCCGAAGAGGAGCGCCAGCACGGCCATTGCCAACAATCGATCCAAACCCATCGCCTTGTAGTGGGCCGCCGGCCGGGGAGAAACAGGGTCTCATGGCCGCACAGCATGACCCGCGAACCCTTCATGGGTCGCGTCCGGCGGATTTAGATCAGGAATTCCCATTAGCTGGGGTGTTGTATTGTTAAGAATTGTTGCGCCGGACGCATGGGAACCATGCAGGCAAGGGCGGAAACCGCGGCACCGTCCGTTGCCGGTTCCGCGGGCAAAATAACCCGCCGGCATCCATGGTGCCGCCGACATCGATGGCCGGAAACAAAACTTCACCGAACGCCTCGGTTTTGTCGCGGTTTTGACATCGCAAAGCTCTTCCCTGTCGTCATCAAGGGCCAAACCAAGCCTGGAGGCACTCATGATCCGCGAAGAAATGACGATGGCCGACATCCTGAAAGACCCGCTCATCGGACAAGTGATGCGGGCCGACGGCGTGTCTGTCGAACAGATGGAGAGGCTGCTGCTGAAGGCGGCCCGGGCGCAAGGGGGCTGCAAAAGGTGCCTGGTCAAGGCGGGCAAGACTGCCGCCGCCGGCAGGTCCGGGAGCCCGCGTCGGCGGGTTTTTGCATTCCCCGATGGCCAATTGCCTCTGTGGGATCCCGACAAGACATAGGCGCCGGTCATTCCGAGACCGGCTCCAGGCCGCACCTCACGGACAATCGCGAAACAACCGTCGGCAGCCGCGCACGCACGTTCGCGCGACGCGGCCTGCATGGCCGGGATTCACCCCCGGTCCGGACGCAACAAATCCGAGCAAAGCTTAACAAGACTTAAAACCGTCCGGTCGGGGAACCGGATAGGTCCAGGCGGCGGCGCGGCCCGATCACCCATCGCGCACCGGCCATTCCACCTGGAGTCTTGCATGTATTCTTATCCGACACCGTCGTATGACGTTCAGACCCGCAGGTCGTCCGTCTCCATCATCGTTCCCACGCTGAACGAGGCGGAGAACATCGACCGCACCTTGCGCGCCATCATCGAGAACATCGGCGGGCGGTTTGATTTCGAGATCATCGTCACGGATGGAGGGTCGACCGACGGCACGCGCGAAAGGGTGGCCGGCTGGGAGAAGGATCAACCGGTTCGCCTGCTTGGAAACATTGGCGGCGGCGGGCTCGCCAAAGATGTCCGTGCCGCGGCGTTGAGCGCCAGATTTCCGATTGTCGTCGTGCTCGATGCAGATGGAAGCCATCCGGCTTCAGCGATCGCGTCCCTCGTGGATTCCGTGGCGTCAGGCGGTTACGACATGGCGATCGGCAGCCGGTATGTCGCCGGTGGCGCCACGGTCGACTGGCCCTTCCGGCGCCGGGCGCTATCGCGCCTCGGCGCGGCGCTCGCGGCCCCCTTTACCGACATCCAGGACCCGCTGTCGGGCTTTTTCGCGATACGACGCACTTATCTCCTGGCCGCGGGCGCGGAGGCGGAAGGATTCAAGATCGGACTGGAAGCGATCGTCGCCGGCGGCGACCGCATCAGGGTATGCGAGGTACCGATTTCCTTCACCGACCGGGTTCATGGAACATCGAAAATAGGCGCCAGTCAGACGATCGCCTACCTCAACCAACTGCTGCGGTTTTCCAGGGGCGCCACCTCCGCTGTCGCCATGCATCGCTTCGCGCTGGTCGGCATGGCCGGATTCTTCCTGGACTTTCTTGTGGTCGCGGCCCTGCAGTCGCTCGGCGCCAGCATCGCCATCGCGCATGTCTCCGGATTCTGCCTTTCGGCGGCGTTCAACTATCTTGGCCACATGAAGTGGTCGTTCCACGATCGCCCCAGGGAGAAATCGCAGTTCGCGCGGTTCATTCTCGTGTCGGCCATGGCCATTGCCCTGCGCGGCGGCTTCATCGCGGCGGCGACCGAGCTCGATTTTCCCTTCTTCGCCGTGGTGCTCTCGGGCATCGCGGGCGGCGGGGTCGTGAGCTACATCGGCAACGAGTTCTATGTCTTCCGGAATGACCGTTTCCTGTCTTCCGCGGCCCGATGGAGACTGGCGGCTGTCGCCATAGCCGTCTATGCCGTGGCGCTGAGGATCGTCTACCAGGGCAGCATAGACCTGATCCCCCAGGAGGCTTACTACTGGAACTACGCCCAGCATCCCGCATTGGGTTACCTCGACCATCCGCCGATGGTGGCGTGGCTGATATGGCTGGGAACGGCCGTCTTCGGCGGTTCCGAATTCGGCGTTCGCATCGTGGCCACGCTTTCCTGGCTGACGACCGCCTTTTTTATGTTCCGGCTTACGAAGAACCTCTTCGGACAGACCGCCGCGTTCCTGGCTCTGATGCTGCTGTCGGTTTTCCCGTTCTATTTCCTGATCGGGATCCTGACCACGCCTGACGCGCCGCTTGCCGCCGCCTGGGCGGGAGCCTTGTATTTCCTGGAGCGTGCGTTGCGGGCAAAAGACGCCCGGGCCTGGCTTGGCGCCGGTCTCTGCGTGGGCCTAGGCATGCTGTCGAAATACACCATTGCCTTGCTGGGCCCTGCGACGCTGGTCTATCTGCTCCTCCATCCGCAGTCTCGCCGGTGGCTGCTCACGACATCGCCGTATATCTGCGCGGGCGTGGCGGCGGTCCTGTTTACGCCGGTGATTGCATGGAACGCGAACCACGGCTGGGCCTCGTTTCAATTCCAGGGAAGCAGGCGATGGTTCCAGGGCGACCTCGAGTTTTCCACGCCCACCCTGCTGCTGTTCATGGCGGCGCTGCTGGGCCCGATCGGGATCTCCCTCGCCGGACATGCAGCCAGCCGGATGGTCCGGCTCCCGACGCGGACGTTTCTGAGGGAGGCCGGCATGTTCGTCATCGTCTTCACCCTGGCGCCGCTTTCGGTTTTCGTCTTCTACAGCCTGTTCCACCCCGTCAAGCTCAACTGGACAGGGCCGGTCTGGCTGGCATTGTTGCCTGCCATGGCAAATGTTGTCGTCAAAGCGATAAGGAAGGGCGACAGACCCCGCTTCATGACATCCCTGCAAGTCACCACTGCACTCAGCATCGTGGCGTTCGCGCTGCTGTTGCACTACCTGGCTCTGGGCCTGCCCTTGATCGGCCCTACAGGCAAGCTGCGCGGCTTGCCGGTGGCCTGGGAAGAGTTTGGCGCCGAAGCGGGGCGGATCAGGGCGAGCGTGGAAGCCGAAACCGGCCAACAGCCGCTGCTTGTCGGCATGGACACCTACAATATCGCCAGCGAACTGGCCTTCTACGGCACAGGGCCGGCGGCGGTGGATACCGTCACAAGTCAGAACCTTTTCGGCCGCAACGGCCTGATGTTCGACACCTGGTATTCCAACCACTCCTCCGACGGACGGGACGTGATCATGATCAGCGTCAAGGAACCCGGCGTTTCCGATGACGGATTGTCCGCATGGTTTGAGAGCATCGGCCCGGTCGAGCAGCAGGCGGTGCGAAAGAACGGCGCCGTGGCGGGCCATTTCTTTTACAGGATCGGCTACGGATTCCGCCGCCCCGATTGACGCCGGCTCCCGCCTGAAGGCCATCAGCCCATGCGGCCGGGTCACTTTGCGTAGGGTGAGATTGGCTCGAGCCGGGACCGAGACATCCCGTGACCACCGCATCGCGGCCGCCCCCGGAGGATCCCAGTCCTCTCGGGAGCGGCGGATGCCGGAGCGCTTCGGTTGTCCCTTAATCTAACTTAACCTAGCTTGACCCTACGACACACACGTTCCGCCACTCCGCGTGTACGAACTGCGGAATGCGAAAGACACATGAATATCTGGCCTGTCGGAAAATCATCACCATCGGAAGCGTTGTGGCCTGCCTGCTCGTCTCGGGCTGCACCACCGTCGCCGGTCTCCGCTCCCATGAGGCGAAGATCGCCGAAGTCTGGCACGCGACCCTGCCGCATGGCGGGGAAACCAGCGAACTCGTGTCCTGGTGGTCGACCTTTGATGATCCGTCGCTGACCGCCCTGATTGCGGAGGCGCAGGCCAAGAGCCCCGATCTGGACGTTGCCGCCGCGGAGATCGAGAGGGCACGCGCCGCTCTCCAGTCGGCCCAGTCTCACCGAATTCCGACGCTCGACGGCGCGGCATCCCTGAAGCGATCGGGGACGGGCGGCGATGCGTCCAACCGGCTTGCGGCGTCCACGACGAGTGCGGGCACACTTGATGCGTCCTGGGAGATCGATCTGTTCGGAAAGTTGCGCCACAGGAATGAGGCAGCGCGGATTCGGGTCGATGAAAGGTTTGCGGATTGGCACGCCGCGCGCGTCTCGCTCGCTGCAGAAGTGGCGGATCACTACGTCCAGTTCCGCGCCTGCCGGCAATTGGAGAGAGCCTATGCCGCTGAAGTCACCTCCCAGCGCGAAACCATGCGGGCGACGGAAACGGCCGCAAGTTCGGGCTTCAAATCCAGCGGCGAAGTTGCGCTGACACGGGCGAGCACCGCCTCCTCGGCGTCGACATTGACCGCCCAGCGCGCCGAATGCGAGATCCTGGTCAAGTCGCTTGCGCGGCTGACCGGCGGCGACGAGCCTTTCGTGCGGTCCCTTCTCAAGAAGGGCAAGGCGAGCATACCGCAGCCCAAGGCGCTCAAATTGACGTCCGTGCCGGCGGAGGTGCTGCGGCAGCGTCCCGACATCAACGCGCTCGAACTGGAAGTCGCAGCGGCGATGGCCGAATTCGGGGCCGCGAAAGCCGATCTCTATCCGAGCCTCAGTCTCGGCGGGACGCTGCAGATCAGCGGGTCCTCGCTGGCGGGAACCTCGGCGCCCTGGTCTTTCGGTCCTGCGCTTTCGATCCCGCTTCTCGACGGCGGCGCGCGCCGTGCGACCGTCAAAGGCGCCGCAGGCGCCTATGACGCGGCAGCAGCGAACTACAGATCCGGGGTACTGACCGCGGTTTCCGAAGTCGAGACGGCACTGGTGCGGATCGACAGCGCGCGATCGCGGATCGGCGACGCCGCCAGCGCGGCGCGCAATTACCGTCTCTACTTCGACACGGTGGATTCAAACTGGAAGGCCGGCGGGGCAAGTCTGCTCGAGCGCGAGGACGCCCGGCGCTCGGCCCATTCGGCCGAGGTGTCCCTCATCGAAATCCGCCGCGAAACAGTGCGCTACTGGATTGCGCTCTACAAGGCGCTCGGCGGCGGCTGGGATGCGGATGCCGTCTCGCCGATGCCCCTTCCACAGGTAGCCAAAGGAAACCGGACCTGATGCGATCAACTCCCCTTTTATCGGCTCTTCTGCTGAACACCTTGCTTTTGTCGGTCGCGGATCCCGCCCTTGCGCAGCAGCGAGAGGCCGCATCGCTGACCGTCGCCCTGACCCAACCGGCAGAGCGCCAATGGCCCGAAACCGTACCGGCCAGCGGCTGGCTCAAGCCCTGGCATGAATCGATCATAGCGGCTGAAATCAGCGGCTTGCGCATAACGGAAGTCCTTGCGGACGTCGGCTCCATCGTTTCAAAGGGCCAGCCTCTCGCGCGGTTTGCCGACGAGTCCGTTCGTGCCGATGTCCGAAAGGAAGAAGCCGCGCTCGCCACCGCCAAGGCCGACCTGGCCAAGGCGAAAGCCAATGCCGACAGGGTGCGCAGCATCGAAAAGGGCGGCGCGCTCTCGGACGAGAAGATCAATGAATATCTGATCGCCGAACAAACGGCGATTGCAGGCGTCGACTCCGCCGAAGCCGCGCTTGAAAGCCAGAAAATCAAACTCGGCCAGACCACCATCGCAGCGGCCGACGACGGGCTGATCACGTCCCGTTCAGCACAGCTTGGCGCCGTGGTGTCCTCCGGCGCCGAGCTGTTCCGCCTGCTGCGCCAGCAGCGCGTCGAATGGCAGGCGGAGGTGTCGGCACGGCATTTCTCGCGCATCGAAGAGGGGCTGACAGCGACGATCATCGGTCCGGATGACCGTCGCGTCACCGGCACGGTCCGGCTCGTCGGACCGACGGTCAGCACCGATACCGGCCGGGTGATTGCCTATGTCTCGCTGCCCGCGGAGGCGAACCCGCCGACCGGTCTTTACGTCACCGGCCAGATCGAGCTGGAAACCACCATGGCTCTCACCGTCCCCGAGACCGCGATCGTCATGCGCGACGGCATCGCCTACGTCTTCACCGTGGATGCGGACAACCGCGCATCCCGCGTCCGTGTGGAGACGGGCCGCCGCAACGGCGGCGAGGTCGAGATCACTGCTGGCCTCGACCCCTTGGCCGAAGTGGTCATGGCCGGCGGCGCCTTCCTTTCTGACGATGCCCTTGTTCGGGTCGAGCAGGCAGCGCTCGTCCAACTGAAAGACAAAACGCCATGAACTTCTCCGCCTGGTCCATCCGCAATCCGGTTCCCGCCATCCTCCTGTTCATCCTGCTCAGCGTCGGTGGCCTGCTCGCCTTCGACCGGCTTGCGGTCCAGAATTTTCCGGACATGGTCCTGCCAACGATACAGATCAGCGCCACGCTCGAAGGGGCCGCACCGGCCCAGCTTGAAACGGAGGTGGCGCGCAAGATCGAGGACAGGCTCGCCTCGCTCAGCCCCCTCGACCACATCACGACGACGATCACCGACGGGTCGGTGAGCATCAATGTGTCGTTTAAGCTAGGCAAGGACAGCGAGGAAGCGCTGAACGAGGTGCGCAATGCTGTCGACAGCGCCAGCGGCGAGCTTCCCGCAGGCATGCGGACGCCGGGCGTGACCAAGATTTCGGTGCAGGCCTCGCCTCTCGTGACCTACGCGTTGCGCTCCAAGCGCTTCAACGAGACCGAACTCTCCTGGTTCGTCGACAACGACATGACGAAAGCCCTCCTCTCCGTATCCGGCGTCGGAGAGGTCAGCCGCATCGGCGGAATCAATCGGGAAGTTCATGTCGACCTCAATCCGCAGATCATGGGCGCGCTGGGTCTCAGCGCCGCAACCGTTTCCTCGCAACTGAAATCGGTGCAGTCGGACACCTCGGGCGGTCGCGCCGAAATTGGCGGCGGCAAGCAGGCAATCCGCACGCTGGGCGCGGTGTCCTCGATCGAGGAGCTGGAGGCGCTCGCCATACCGCTTCCGGGCGGCGCGCTGGTGCGGCTGGACGACATCGGCACGGTGACGGACAGCCATGCCGAGAGGACGTCGATCGCCTATCTCGACGGCGAGCCGGTGATCGCAGCACTGGTGAAGCGGTCAAACGGCTTTTCGGATACGGCCGTGGCGACGGGCGTCGCCGCAGCCATGCAGGAACTGGCCGCCGCCAATCCCGATGTCGAGATCGTCGAGGCCTACAGCACGGTGGGCCCCATCATCGAAAACTACAACGGCTCCATGAACATGCTCTATGAAGGCGCGTTTCTCGCCGTCGTGGTGGTCTGGCTCTTCCTGCGCGACTGGCGGGCGACCTTGCTGTCAGCGGTGGCCCTGCCGCTCTCGGTGATCCCGACCTTCCTTGTCATGTACCTGGCGGATTTCAGCCTCAACACGGTCACGCTGCTCGCGCTCTCGCTCGTGGTCGGCATTCTCATCGACGATGCGATCGTCGAGATAGAAAACATTGCCCGCCACCTGCAGATGGGAAAACCGCCCAAGGAGGCGGCGCTCGAAGCTGCCGACGAGATCGGCCTTGCCGTCATCGCAACCACGCTGACGCTCGTCGCCGTGTTTCTGCCGACCGCCTTCATGACCGGCATCCCGGGTCTCATCTTTCGCCAGTTCGGAGTGACGGCCGCCGTTGCGGTGCTCGCCTCCCTGGTAGTCGCGCGCCTGCTGACGCCGATGATGGCCGCCTATTTGATGAAGCCGCATCCCGTCGAGACAAAGGACGGCTGGATCATGCTGGCCTATATGTCGCTGGTCCGGACGTGCCTGTCTCATCGCAAACCGACCATTCTCGGCGTCTGCATCTTTCTCGGGCTCTCGCTGTCGACGATGACCATGCTCAGCACCGGCTTCCTGCCGCCGTCGGACGACTCGCAGACGCAGGTGACGCTGACGCTGCAGCCCGGCACCACGCTCGAACAGACCGATGCGATGACGCGGCGCGCCACCGATATCATTTCCGGCCTGCCCGACATCTCGGGCGTGTTTGCCTCCGTCGGAAGCGCGACATCGGGCGATCTGCTCGATTCCTCGACGACGGCCAATTCAGCCACCGCCTCGCTCGTCGTCGATCTGGTGAAGCTCGGCGAGCGCAGCCGCAAGCAGGCCGAAATCGAGAACGATATCCGGCAGGCGCTGACCGTTCTTCCCGGCGTCATGGTGGAGGTTGGCGCGGGCGGCAACGGAACGACGCTGGACATCACCCTCGCCAGCGACGATTCCAACGCACTTGACCAGGCCTCCGAGGCGCTCGAAACGCAACTGCGCAGCCTGGAAGGCATCGGCGCGGTGACGTCCAGCGCCTCGCTGCAGGCGCCGGAGATCCAGATCATTCCGGACCTCGACCGCGCCGCAGCCCTTGGCGTGACGGTCAACCAGATCTCCGAGGCGGTGCGCGTGGCGACGAGCGGCGACTATTCCCCCGCGCTCGCCAAGCTCAATCTGCCACAGCGCCAGCTCTCGATCCGCGTCCGGTTCGATCCCGACAACCGGTCGACGCTTGATGACATCGCCGGCCTTCGCGTTGCCGGCGCCCGAGGCAGCGTCGACCTCGGCTCGATCGCCGAGCTCCGCGTCGGCAGCAGCCCGTCGGAGATCAGCCGCATCGATCGTTCGCGCAATGTTACACTGTCGGTCGAACTCAACGGACGCATTCTCGGCGAGGTCTATGGCGAAGCGCTGGCATTGCCCGCCCTTGAAGCCCTGCCGGAGACAGTCAGGCTTGTCGAACAGGGTGAACTGGAGCGCAGTTCGGAGCTTTTCGACAATTTCGCCATCGCCATGGCCATCGGCGTCTTCTGCATCTATGCCGTGCTGGTCCTGCTCTTCCATGACTTCCTCCAGCCGCTGACCATCCTGATGGCGCTTCCGCTGTCGCTGGGAGGCGCCCTGCTGCCGCTGGTGCTGACCGGCACCAGCTTCTCCATGCCGGTGGTGATCGGACTTCTTATGTTGATGGGCGTGGTGACGAAGAATTCGATCCTCTTGGTCGAATACGCGATCATGTCCCGGCGCGCCGGTCTTTCGCGCTTCGAGGCCCTCGTCGACGCCTGCCACAAGCGGGCCCGCCCGATCGTGATGACGACGATCGCGATGGGCGGCGGCATGCTGCCGGTGGCCCTGAGCCTGAGCGGCGGCGATTCGAGCTTCCGGCAACCCATGGCGATCGTCGTCATCGGCGGGCTGCTGACCTCGACGGTCCTCAGCCTCGTGGTCATTCCCGTCATCTTCACCTTTGTCGACGACTTCCTGCTGCTTCTCAAACGGCCCTTCGGCGGACGAGTGCCGGAGCAGCAGCCCGCCTGAGGACCGATCCTCCGCGGTTTCGCCTCCGGGTCATTCCGCTCCGTCGAGCGCGACAAGGCGATCTTTTGATCGCCAGCCACGCGCACGACATTCGGCACGCGGTTCCGGCCGGGGTTCTCTCAAGGCCACCACGACGGCCAGGCCGGCGTTGCTTGCGGGCGGTCGCGAGAACTGGCGGTGCAGGCCGCCCGCCACCATCGATCCGAGCGGCACCGACGATCACTATGGCACGGTCTGCCCTTTGAAGGTCCCCTCCCCGGACACTCCCGGCGGCATCATCGCCCGCGCGATCCGACAGGCCCTGTTCCTTCTTCCCCTGTGCGAAGCCGTCATTCAATGCGCTCGAGCCGCTGTTCCGCATTGATTGGTGCTGGATACAAGGCAGGCGCAGGAGTTGGAATCCGCGGCGCCTTCGGCCGGCTGTCACGCCGATCGGATCTCAGCGGCGCCCGGCAGTCAGATGACGCCGTGGACCTTCGTCGCCTCGCCCGACCACGCAACAGGACAGGAAATCCAGCCAGATCCTGGATCAGGCGGAGCTGTCTAACGCCGACAAGAATATAGGAAGAGACCGACCATGGCGCCGTTGGCGCCCCAGGAACGGAAGAAAAAGGGGTGTCCAACGGGGTCATGTCGTCCAGGGCTGCAGGGATTGGCCGTGCCCTGACCCTGGCTGTTCCCTCCCGGATGTCCGATGGATGCGGGAGCCGTGATCGACGGGGACATCGTGCGGGGACTGCGCTTCCGGCATTCCCCGCAGGGCTTCAGACAAGCCGGCCCAGCACCTGCCCCACGGCTGCGGCCAACACCAGCAGCAACACCCCGAGCAGGATGTTCACGGACCATTTGACGAGGCGGTAGATGGGCCTGTTCGTCGATTTCAATGCCTTGCTGCGAGCCAGCACCGGCGCGAGCCCGGCAAAGACCCGGTTGGCCAGGCCGCGACGGTCTTCCGGCGTATTGGGGACCACCGTGGCGCGGGTCAGCCCCTTGTAGAAAAAGTTGACCACCCGCCCCAAGGGATTCAAGGGCCGCTTGACGTCGCACATCAGGATGAGCCGGCCGGACTCGGACTCGTTGCGCACGAAGTGGAGATAGGTCTCGTCGAACAGGAGAACCTCCCCGTCGCGCCAACTCTGGTTGCGGCCGTCCACATTGATGAAGCAGGCGTCGGAGTTGGGCGTGGCGAGACCGAGATGGTAGCGCAGCGACACGGCGATCGGATCGGCGTGCCGGCTCAACCGGCCGCCTTCGGGGAGATAGGCAAACATCGCTCCCTCCACCGACGGAACCTTCCGGAGGATCTCGACCGTCCTGGGGCACAGGCGCTGAGCCGAGTGATGGGTGTATCCGTACCATTTGATGTAGAACCGGCTCCAGCCGTATTTGAAGAAGGTCCGGAAGCCGACGTCGTAGGTCCCGGCCGAACCCGGCTTTTTCGCGGCGTCCAAAGAGTCCTGCCGCAGCAGTTCCATGCCTTCATCGCGTATCGTCTGCCAGTTCTGGCGCAAGAGGTCGAGTTCCGGAAAATCGGCCGGGTCGAGAATGGGCTTCGAGCCGCGCCGCAGCGTCGTCATGTACAACAGGCAGTTCAGCGGCGTAAATATCGGCCATCCCTTGCGAAAATACTCGCCCAGGCTTTCGTAGCGGGCCTCGCCCCGGAAGCGGTACACGTACACGATGCTCGCGGTCACGAACGCGACCAGGACGGCAAGAGTCGGCATGAGGATACTCCCTGAATTCGGCGATGCCTTGATGATGACGGCTCCCGCGCTTGCGTCCCGATCGGACGCCTGCGAGCGCATTCATCCCGGACGCGGGCCCGCGCGGTTCCGGTGGGGGCATTAGCTCAGGTTTTTCATTGCCGTGGGTTTCGTCTTGCTAAGAGTTGTTGCCACGCTGGCGCCGGGTCTACCGGAAGCTTCCGAAGCCGGAATAGGAGTGGAAAATCAATTTAAATATAAACTAATAAAATTTAACTAGATTACACTATGTATTAGATTTCATAAATCTATTAACCTGCAAATAAAAATTGCAAATTTGATTTATATAATTTCTAAAAATATGCGGTTCTTCGTGTTATTATTCATTTTTACGTGAAAACACGGACACGCGCACAAGAAGAATCTCGCGATGTCGTGACACGCCTCACGCGACCGTTCACCGCGAAACTATCGTGAGCCGGCAGATCTGCCGCGTGTCAGATCAGGACGTTGCGGTTGAGCAACCGGTCTGGGTCGAAGGCGTGTTTGATCATCTGCATGGCGGCGATTTCCTCGGGAGTCCGGAATTGGCTCAGGAACGGCTTTTTCGCCCGGCCCACGCCGTGCTCGGCGGTCAACATGCCGCCACAGGCGCTCAGCGCGTCGTAGACCAGCTTTTCGATCTCGCCTTCCCGCTCCAGGGTCCGCTCGCCGACATGCACGCCCAAATGGATATTGTTGTCCGCGAGATGGCCGAAGGTGACGGTCCGGACATCGGGAAACCGGGCGCGCAGGTCATGGCGCGCGCGCTCCGCAAAGGCGGCGGCGCCGGCGATGTCGACGCTGACATCGAAGGAGATGAAGGGAGCCATGTCGCGGACGATGATGTCGGACGCCTCGCGCACCCGCCACAGCGCGTCCACCTCGCGCTGGGACCGCGCCAACACGCCCTCAACGCACAAATCGTCAGCGACCACCTGTTCCAAGAAGCGCTCCAGCGCTTCCATGTCCCTCACCTCATCGAAGCCCATGGTCTCGACAAGGACGTAGAAGGGCTGGTCGGGCGCGACCGGCCGCCGGTCGCCGCCATCGCCGGCAACCAGCGCATAGTGATCCTGCCAGAGCACTTCGAACGCGGAAAGCGTCATCAACCTTCGCGCCTGTTCGAGAATGAGCAGGAGCTGTCCGAACGAGCCTACGGACAGAAACGCCACGGACTGGGAGGTTGGCCTCGCCGCCAGGCGCAGCACCGCGCGGGTGATGATGCCGAGAGTGCCCTCGCTGCCGATGAAGTGCTGCTTGAGATCGTAGCCGGAATTGTTCTTGAGAAAGCTGTTGAGCGACGTCACCACCGTGCCGTTCGCCAGCACCGCCTCGATCCCCATCACATTGGCGCGCGTCATGCCCCAGCGGATGACGCGATTGCCGCCGGCATTGGTCGCCAGCGTCCCGCCGACGGTGGCCGTGCCGCGGGAGCCCAGATCGACGGGATAGAACGTGCCGGTCGGCTCCAGCGCATCATCGAGAGCCTGAAGCGTGCAGCCCGCCTGGACGATGGCAAACCCGCCCGTGGCGTCGATGTGCTCGATCCTGTTCATGCGCTCGAGCGAGACCACGATCTCGTCATCGTCCGCATAGGCCCCGCCGGCGACGCCGGTGCAGCCGCCATGGGTGACGATCTTCTGCTTTCTGGCGGCGCAGAGCCCGACCACCTCCGCCAGTTCGCGCGTGCTTGCCGGACGGACAAGGGCCGGCCCGCGCGGCGCGACATGGTGGAAGGGGTCGCAGGAGCGGGTGGAAAGCTGATCGCCGGTGACGACTCCGCCGGCGCCCGCCACGGCCCGCAATCCGGCAACAAGGTCTTCGTCATGCAGCATGTGTCGTCCTGCCTCCAGCCCTGAGCCTCATGGAAAGCCTGTCGGTTACCGGCTCAAGAGCTGGGAGGGGATGAAGGTCGAGATCGACGGGAAGCCGATCAGAAGCGCCATGATGACCACTTCCGCCGCCAGGAACCACAGGACGCCCCGGAAGATCGTCGGCAGCGGGATCCTGTCGCCCATCACCCCTTTGACGACATAGACATTGAGGCCCACCGGCGGCGTGATCATGCCGATTTCGAGGTACTTGACGACGATGACGCCGAGCCAGATCAGGTCGGTCCCCTGCGCCTTGAAGATCGGATAGATGACCGGCAGGGTCAGAAGCATCAGCCCCAGCGGCTCCAGGAAGCATCCCAGGATGAGATACATCAGCGAAACGCCGAGGATGAGCATCAGCGAATTCGCGCCGAGCGCGGACACCTGCTCCGCCAGAAAGGCCGGAACGCCCGAAAAGGCAAAGAACCGCGTGAGCAGAAGCGCGCCGATGGCGACGAAGAAGATGCTCGACGTGCTCAGCAAGGTTTCGCGGATGCTGTCGAAGATCGCCTTCCTGGTCAGCGCCCCGCGCACAACGGCGATCACGGCCGTGAACCCCGCCCCGAGCGCTGCGGCCTCCGTGGCCGTGGCGATCCCGGAATAGAGCGACCCGATCACCCCCAGCACGAGGAGTGGCAGCGGCCAGATATCGACAAGCGACCGCATCTTTTCGGCAAATGTCGGCTGGATATCCACCATCGGCGCAAGTTCCGGCTTGAGGTGGCAGCGGACAATGATCAGGAGCGCGTAGATGAATGCCGTCAGCAGGCCGGGCAGGATGCCGGCGAGCAGGAGGGCGGAGATCGATGTTTCCGTGAACCAGCCATACAGAACGAACAGGATGCTGGGCGGGATCAGCGCGCCCAGGGTTCCGGCGGCGGCGACCGAACCGGCGGCCAGCGCCGGATCATACCCGGCCCTGAGCATCTGCGGGATGGCGATGCGCCCCATCGCCGCGCAGGTCGCAAGCGAGGATCCGGAAGCCGCGGCAAAGCCGGCGGAGGCAAAATTCGTCGCCACCGCGAGGCCACCCGGCAGACGGGCGAGCCAGACCTTGGCGGCATCGAAAATGCCCTTCGTCAGACCGGTATGAAAGGCGATCGCCCCCATGAGGATGAACATGGGGACAGCGGACAGGGTCCAGCTCCCGCCGAACTCCATCGGCATGCTGCCGAAAATGCCGAGCGTCGCATTGGGCCCCCGGATCAGCAGCAAGCCGACCAGCGAGACACCGCCGAGGGCCAGGGCGATGGGAACACGGAGGGCAAGCAACACGAGCAGAACCGGTATTGCCGACAGACCAATGGAAAGATTGGACATGAATGAACCTTTGATTGACGCTGACTGAGGGCAGACCGCTGGCGCCAGGCGCTAGATGCCCTCTAAATCATGCGATGTCTGAGGCGAAAAATGGCGCGGACCCTTGCCGGTGATGGCGAACCGCAGGTCGTCGATGGCCTGGAGCAGCATGACGATGGCCATCAGCCCGAACGCGATCGGCAGGATCCATCGCGCCGGCCAGACCGGCATGTCGAGATAGGTGATGTCCTGGATCTCGTTGCGCGCCGTCGCCGCCATGGCCTCGTTAAACACCAGCCAGGTCAATAGCCCGATATAGATGAAGCCCGCGATTTCAGCCACGCCGTCGAAGGCCGATCGTTTGCGCTCGGACAGTCCCATGGTGAAGAGCTCCACCATGAGGTTCTCGCGCTTGAGCTGCACATAGGCGATCGGCAGGAACACCGCCGCGACCATGTAATACCAGGAGACGATCTGGATCGTGCCCGGGATCGGCTGGGAAAACAGGTATTTTCCGGCGATGTCGCCGACGACGTTCAAGAGCATCAGCAGCAGCGCCACCCCTGCTATCACCATCAAGGCGAGGCCCAGTTTATCGACAGCCCTGTACAATCTTGCCATTCTCTTCCCCAAAGTCGGTGCAAAACGCTGCGGCAAGCGGCGAAAGCAACCCGCCTTTCGGCGGGTTGCAGAAGCGCTTACTGGACAGAGACGTTGTCGTAAATCTCCGACTTCAGGCGGGCGCGGAAGGTTGCCCACTGATCGTCATTCCAATTGCCGTCGCTGCCGATCTCGTTGTAGATCTGGGTCCACTTGTCCACATTGCTTGTGAAGGCGGCGACAATGGCTTCGGGGTCCTTGACGCCGCGATCCCGCGCGGAGGCGACGGCGTCGTCGGCCTGTTTGGCAAGGGCCTCCTTGACGGCCGCCTGCAGTTCCGGGTCGGCTTCAACCGCTTTCATGCTCTTCTCGGTCGTGGCGGTCACCATCGCCTCGCCGGAGCTCTTGAGCGTCACATAGCCATTGTCGGCCACGATGCCCGGTGCTGCGTCCAGCATGACGCGCTTGTCCTCGGCGCTCAAGCCGTTCCAGACGCCGCTGTTGACCAGGAGCAGGCCGTAATGGGTGACGGTCCCGAGCGGAAGCTCGACCGTGACCGAGTCCGCCACATCCCAAAGCTGCAGGGTGGCAAGCGTCGCCGCGCCGATCGCGGTGCAATCGATCTGGCCGCGCTGAAAGCCTTCGTAGATCTCGGCGAAGGTGATGTTCACCGGCGTCGCGCCAACCGCGGCCATCAGCCGGGCAAGCGCGCCGGTGGCGCGCACTTTCGCGCCCTTCAGGTCCGCAAGCGAGGCAACATCCTTCTTCGTGCAGATGAGGCTGAACGGCTCGGTGGAAGCGTTGGCCACGAAGGTGACGCCGAGAGCGTCCAGCTCCTCCTTGCACTGGGGGCAGTCGAGCATCAGGGTTTCGGTGACAGCCGCTGCCGAGACCTGCTGGATCGTGCCGGGCATGTCCGCGACAAGCGTCACCGCGGGTGCAAGCGACGGGGTGTAGGCATAGGTGACGTTTCCGGCATCAACAATGCCCTTGCTGATGGCTTCGAACTGCGTCGTGGCCGACGCAAGCACGCCGCCGCCCGAAATGCTCAGGCTGAGCTTTCCGCCGGACGCCTCGGAAATGCTGTCCGAGAAACGCTTCATGACATAAGCGTTGTCGTAATGCGTGTCCGGCAAGAAGCTGGAATAAACGAGCTCCCCGGCAACGGCCGTGCCCGCCACCGACATCGCACCGGCCAGAGCCAGCGCCGTCATCCTGGTCATTTTGCTTTTCATGTGAATCCTCCCGATACCGAATATCCTCGGCATGCGTTATCGCCAGCTACTGTTCATCACACGGAGCAATCGCCTGTGCCTCTTGTGGCGGCAACCCGCACCCATCAAAGGCAATTCCTCGCATGCTAGGACATGACCCTATGCACATGTCGGACAATTTTCAATCCTAATATCGATATAAATTCGTAGATAGAAAAAAATTAGGTCTGCGCACCGGCCGCTCCACCCAGCCGGCGCGGGCCGGGTCGCGCCTGTCCGGGCCGCCGCCGCGCGCTTTCCCGCACAGATGTCGTCCGCCGGAACGGCCCCTCGACTCCCGGACCTGACGCCTGCCCGTCCGGCGCCGGCCGGATTGGGCCAATCCCCCTTTGAGGCCGGCTCGCATTCCTCTCTGATCCGCCTGTGCGCCAAGCGGAATTTTCTCAATCCGGCCAAGGCGGCGGGTCTGTACACCGAACCAAAAAATTCTATTATGCGAAATTGCTTCGTAATGGAGAATACGATACTTCTGGTGCCGCTTGGGAGGAGCATGATCATGCAGACGAAGAACACGCCTTGGACATCGCCATCGCTGGCGGAAAAATCACGCGACCTGACAGGCCGGAAGATATGGACGGGCAAGACGATCGCCGATTACGCGGCTGAGGCCCGATCGGAAAATCCCGACCGTCCGGTGATCGTCGCCGACGGACGGACCCACACGATCTCGGACCTCATAGACCGGGCAACGGCTCTGGCCCGCGGCCTGATGGAACTCGGGCTGAAGCCGGGAGACACGATCAGCCTCCAATTGCCCAACTGGATCGAGGCGGCGGAAATCGATCTGGCCGCGGTGATGGGCGGCTTCGTCATGAACCCCATCGTCTCGATCTATCGCGGGTTCGAGCTGCGCTCGATCCTCAACGATTGCCGGTCGCGCCTCATCTTCTCTCCCGGGATCTACCGCACCACCGACCATCTCGAGGTCTTGCGCGAGATCAGGGAGGCAGTCCCGGGACTCGACCATGTCGTTCCGGTCCGCAGCCCGGGCAGCGCCGGACCGGGGTATGAGGACATTATTACCCTGGGCCGGGCGAGCAACGCCACGCTTCAGGCCGCCCACCCGGACGATGTCAAGCAGATCGTCTACACATCGGGCACCACCGGCCATGCCAAGGGGGTGATCTGGACCCATAACCAGGCGCGCCGGACCCTGGCCAACAGCGAAGCCGCGTTCGGCCTCAAACCCGGCGCGACCTTTCTCATCGGCACGCCGGTCGGCCATGTGAGCGGCCTGAGCTACGGCATCGACAACTGCTTCTACCTCGGCACCCAGACCATCCTTATGGAGCGTTGGGATGCCGACGACGCGGTCAAGCTGATCGATTCGCTCGGCGCGCAGGTGATGGTCGGGGCAACGCCCTTTCTCGCCGGCCTGCTCGAGGCTGCCGAGCGCGCCGGGTCGACGCTGCCCAGCCTGGAGGTGTTCTTTTGCGGCGGCGCGGCCGTCCCGCCCGACCTGATCAGGCGCGCCAACAGGGTTTTCCGGAACTGCCGGACATTCCGGGTGTTCGGCTCCACGGAGTGCCCGATGATCACCCAGGGCTGCCCGGAAGACCCGGAGCTTTCGGCCACGACGGACGGACGCATCTACGACTATGAGGTCAAGGTCGTCGATGATGCCGGCCGCATTGTCGCGCCGGGTCTCGACGGGGAAATCCTGGCGCGGGGACCGGCCATGTTCATGGGCTATACCGATCCCGTCGCCACGGCGGAGGCTTTCGACGACGAGGGCTTCTTCCGCACCGGCGATATCGGCCGGGTCACCGCTGACGGCGTGCTGACCGTGACCGGGCGGAAAAAGGACCTGATCATCCGCGGCGGCGAGAATCTCTCCCCCAAGGAGATCGAAGACGCGCTTCACACCCATCCCGACATTCGCGAGGTGGCCATCACCTCCATGCCCCATGCCCGGCTGGGAGAAGGGGTCTATGCCTTCATCATCCCGGCAAGCGAACGGCGCCCGGACCAGGGGGCCTTGGCGGAGCATCTGCGCTCCATGGGCCTTGCCGCGCAGAAATGGCCGGAACGGATCGAATATGTGGACGATCTGCCGCGCACGCCCTCCGGCAAGGTCCAGAAGCACATTCTGCGGGCGAGGATCGTCGAGGACTTTGCCCGGCAGGCGGGCGGACAGGGCTGAGGTTGACGGCAAATTTTTCTTGATAGCGAAAAAATAACGCTATTTGGGATTGACCTGTCCCGTCGATTGCCGCAATTGAAAGAGGCTCGCAGCTTTTGCGAGCCGACATACGCTCTTGGAGGACACCATCATGACAGGCATACCGGTAATTGTAGATGCGGTGCGCACGCCCATGGGACGCGGCAAGGAAGGTGGCGCACTCTCGGCAATCCACCCCACGGACCTGCTGGCGGTCCTTCTTCAGGAGCTGGTTGCCCGCAACCGGCTCGATCCCGGCACGGTGGACGATGTGATTACCGGCTGCGTCAGCCAGGTCGGCGAACAGGCCGGGTCGCCGGGGCGCATTGCCTGGCTCGGCGCCGGGTTCCCCGAACACGTCCCCTCCACCACCGTCGACCGGCGCTGCGGATCGAGCCAGCAGGCCGTCCATTTCGCCGCCCAGGGCATCATGGCCGGGGCCTATGACATCGTCATCGCCTGCGGCGTGGAATCGATGAGCCGCGTGCCGATGTTCACCGCGCGCATCGGCCAGGACCCGACCGGCGCCATGCTTCACGCCCGGTATGAAGGCGGCCTGATTCCTCAGGGCATCGCCGCCGAGCGCATCGCCGCCAAATGGAACATCACCCGCGCCGAGATGGATGCCTTCGCGGCCGCATCCCACCAGCGCGCCGCCGCGACCCGCGATTCAGGCGGATTCGACAATGAAGTCGTCGCGGCGAAAGCGCCGGGCGGGCTGGTCGCGCGGGACCAGACTATCCGCGACTCCTCGACCCCGCAGGCCCTGGCCGAACTGAAGACGTCCTTCGACAACCCGGCGTTCAAGGAGCGCTACCCGCAGATCAACTGGAGCATTACGGCGGGCAATTCGTCCCAGTTGGCCGACGGGGCTTCGGCGGTTCTGGTCATGAGCGAAGCCACGGCGAACCGCCTCGGCCTGAAGCCGCGGGCGCGGTTCGTTGCCTTCGACGTCATCGGCGACGACCCCATCATGATGCTGACGGCCCCGATCCCGGCCACGAAGCGCGTCCTCGAGAAAGCCGGTCTCAAGATCGGCGACATCGACCATTTCGAGGTCAACGAGGCCTTTGCCAGCGTGCCGCTGGCTTGGCAGAAGGAATATGCGGTGGATCCGGCAAAGCTCAATCCGCGCGGCGGCGCCATTGCACTGGGCCACCCGCTGGGCGCTTCGGGCGGCCGCCTGATGGCGACCATGCTCAACGGCCTCGAACAAACCGGCGGGCGCTATGGCCTTCAGGTCATGTGCGAGGCAGGCGGGCTTGCCAATGCGACAATCATCGAGAGACTTTGAGGAACACGGAAAATGGATATCAAGGGTAATGTTGCCGTTGTCACCGGCGGAGCGTCAGGCCTGGGCTATGCGACGGTCAAGAAGCTGATCGCCGAAGGCGCCAAGGTTGTCATCGTCGATCTACCAAGCTCGAACGGCGCGGCCGTCGCCGCCGAATTCGGCGACGCGGCGCGCTTCTCGCCGGCCGATGTGCGCGACGCCGACCAGATGCAGGCCGCGTTCGACATGGCGGCGGAACTGGGGACGCTGCGCGCCTGCGTGCACTGCGCCGGCCGCGGCGGCCCGGTGCGTGTGGTCGACAGGGACGGCAATCCCGGTTCGCTGGATCTTTACCGGGAAGTCGTCGAAATCAATCTGATCGGCAGCTTCAACACGCTGCGACTCGCCGCCGCCGCGATGGCCAAGAACGACGAGGTCGACGGTGAACGCGGCGTGGTCGTCCTGACCGCGTCCGTGGCCGCGTTCGAGGGGCAGATCGGCCAGATCCCCTATGCCTCGGCGAAAGCCGGCATCCACGGCATGACCATTGTCGCGGCCCGCGATCTGGCCAGCCGCAAGATCCGGGTCTGCACCATCGCCCCGGGCACATTCGAGACGCCCATTCTCGATCGCGTCAA
Source organism: Hoeflea sp. BAL378 (assembly GCF_000759435.1). GTDB lineage: Bacteria > Pseudomonadota > Alphaproteobacteria > Rhizobiales > Rhizobiaceae > Hoeflea. The sequence continues at coordinate 44,796 of NZ_JRJG01000010.1, read as the reverse complement.
ACCCGAAGTGAAGGCTGCGCTCGAGAAGGCGACGCCCCATCCTGCCCGGCTGGGCCGGCCCGAGGAATACGCCAAGCTCGCAGCCCACATCATCGACAACGCGATGCTCAATGGCGAGACAATTCGCATCGATGGCGCAATACGGATGGCCCCGAGGTAAGCATGACCGATTCTGCAGCACAGACACCCCGTCATCTCGACCGGGCGGCTCTCGGGGAGCCGCTCACCATCCGCGCCGTCACCATCCCGAACCGCATCGCGATGGCGCCGATGACGCGCGGCTTCAGCGCCGGCGGCATCCCGACAGCGGCCAGCGCGGACTATTACGCGCGCCGGGCAAGGGGCGGCACGGGACTGATCATCACCGAGGCCGTGGGCGTCGAGCATCCCTCAGCCCTCGGCGAGGCCGGGCAAGGGATCGACGAAGCGCCGGTCCTGTACGGGACCAAACCGCTTGAAGGCTGGCGCCGCGTGGTGGAGCAGGTGCATGCGGAAGGCGCCAAGATCGTCCCGCAACTCTGGCACCAGGGCGTCATCCGCGCACCGGGGACAGGCCCGTTCCCGGACGCGCCGACGATCGGCCCGTCCGGCGTGTGGGGGCCGCTCGGCACGACCTCGCTGGAGAGCGACAAGATCCCCTCCAATCCCGTTCTCGGAGATCCCCTGACCGACGAACAGATCCAGGACGTGATCGACGCCTTCGTCGGCGCGGCCGCCAATGCGGTCGGGGTCGGCTTCGATGGAATCGCCATCCACGGGGCGCATGGCTATCTGCTGGACAATTTCCTCTGGGAAGGCACCAATCTGCGCACCGATCGCTGGGGCGGGGACCGCAAGCGGCGCAACGCGGTGATCGTCGAGATCCTCTCGGGGATCCGTCGCGTCATCGGCGACCGTCGCCCCATCATCTTTCGGTTTTCGCAGTGGAAGCTGCAGGACTACCGCGCCGAACTCGCGCGCACGCCTTCGGAACTGGAGGAAATCCTGGGCCCCATGGCCGAGGCGGGTGTCGACATGTTCGACGCCAGCGTGCGCTTTTTCGATCGCCCGGCGTTCGAGGGTTCGGACATGAACCTCGCCGGGTGGGCCAAGAAGCTGACCGGCAAGCTGTCGATGACCGTCGGCGGGGTCGGCCTCAACAAGGGGACCTTCGACGATGCCGGAGGCCTGGCAGCCGTCGACAATATCGACAAGATCATGGCCCGCTTCGCCCGCGGCGAATTCGATATGGTCGCCGTCGGGCGCGCGCTGATCGGCGATCCGGACTGGACCAGGAAAATGCTCGATCATACGCTCCCGCACCCGTTCCATCCCAGGCAGCTCGAAACGCTCGAGTGATAGAAGCAGGGCCATCAGCACGGAGAATACCTGATGACAGATGATGCATTTCGGAAGCAGGTCAGGGCCTGGATTTCGGCAAACCTGCCTTCGGACTGGCGCGCCCGCATGGAAGGCGCGGATACGGCAGCCTTCGTGGAGCTGCAACGCGAATGGTTCGAGACCATCATCCCGTCGGGCTATGCCACGCCCCACTGGGATTCCGCCTGGGTCGGCGGCGGATTGCCGCTCGAAAGACAGGTCATCATTTTTGAGGAAATGGCGCGCGCCGACGCGCCGCGGCTGCTGCTGTATTTCATCTCTCTCTATCACGCCGCCATGACCATCAGCCATTGGGGGACAGAGGCGCAGAAGGCGCAGCACCTCGATGCGATCCTCAAGGGGGCGATCTGGTGCCAGGGCTTTTCCGAGCCCAATGCCGGCTCGGATCTGGCGTCGCTGCGGACACGGGCGGAACGCGTCGGCGACAACTACATCGTCAACGGGCAGAAAATCTGGTCGACCATGGGCCAGCATGCCGACTGGTGCCTGCTGCTGGTGAGGACGTCGAAAGAGGGGCCGAAGCAGGCCGGAATCACCTTTCTTCTCATGGACATGAAATCCGAGGGCATCGTCACGCGACCCATCCGGCAGATCACCGGCGACGAGGAATTCAGCGAGCTTTTCCTCCAGGACGTCGTCATCCCGGTCGAGAACCGACTGGGCGCCGAGGGCGAAGGCTGGAAGGTGGCGCAGACGACGCTTGCCTCCGAACGCGGCCTGACCATCCTGGAACTGGCCGAGCGCATGCATCGGGCCGTCTGGCGGCTCCTCGAGGCCATGAACCGGTCCGGACGGTCGGGCGACGCCGAATTCCGGCGCAAGGGGACCATGGTCCAGATCAAGATCGAGGCGTTGCGGGCGCTGACGGGACAGATGATGCGGCGCGCCGGCAAAGGCGAAGACGCGCCCGGCGATTCCTCCTTCGTCAAGCATTTCTATGCCGAGGTGCTGCGCGAATTCACCCAGCTCGGCCTCGGCGTCGAAGGCATGCATGGCCTGGCCAAATCGCCCCTGGTGCTGGGCGCGGGACATGAAACCGGGAACTGGATGTTCGACTTCCTCAATTCCTACATGTGGACCATCGCCGGCGGCACCAACGAAATTCAACGCAACATCATTTCCGAACGCGTTCTGGGAATGCCGCGGGAGAAGACATCGTGAGCGCGACGGAAGAGAGTATCGACGTGATTGATGCGGCGGAGATGGCGGATACCGCGCATCGCGTCCTGGCCAATCATCCGCAAAGACGGGCGCTGGCCGAACCCCGGGCCGCGCAGGATCACTGGCGGCAGTTGGTCGACCTCGGATGGCTGACGCTCGCCATCCCCGGCGCCTTCGACGGCCTCGAGCAGCCCTACACGACGCTCGTCCCCCTCTACAGCGAGCTGGGGCGCGTCCTGTCGCCCGCGCCGCTCTTGAACTCCATGCTCCTGGTCGAGATGCTAAAAGGCTCGGCGCTTGCCGGGCAGTTCTACGCAGGCATCGCATCCGGCGAGATTGTCGTCGCGCTGCACCGGCCGCATGACGCGCCGTTGGCCGCAAGCCCCGCGGGCGACGGGCTGCGCCTGGACGGCGAAATTGCCCACTGCCTTGCCCCTTCCCAAGCCACCCATCTTGTCATTGTGATCGAGCAGGCGGGCGAGCCAGCCATCGCGATCGTCGAAACAGGTGGCGCGGGACTGGAGATCGCCCCGGTCGCGTTCTGGGATCCGTCGCGCGCGCTCGCCCGGGTGACCTTCTCCGGCTTCACCGTTCCGGAAACCGCGCTGATCCACGTCGGCGACCCCGCGCGCGCGGCCATCCTGCGTGCCCAGGCGCATTTTGACCTAGCCATTGCCGGCGATGCGATCGGCGGCGCGGCGCAGGCCCTCCAGGACACGATCGACTACAGCATCACCCGCCAGCAATTCGGGCGCGCCATCGGCTCCTTCCAGGCGATCAAGCATCGCTGCGCCGACATGCGCACCTGGCTCGAATCCGCGTCAGCGCTGGTCTCCCATGCGGCGCAGGTGATGAGCGAACAAGGCTGCGACACCCCGTTGGCCGGCGGGGCGCGGCTCTGGGCGACCGAGGTCTACCGGCGCATTGCGATGGACGCCATCCAGATCCATGGCGGCATCGGCTTCACCGCGGAGCAGGATTGCCATCTGTTTTTGCAACGCGCGCTGCTCGACGAGCATCTTGCCGGCGGCCCCTCCGACACTGCTGAGAAGCTCTATGCCCCGTTCGCGGAGATGGTTGCACAGCGGTTTGGAGGATTGCTTTGACCACCGCCACCGAGCAGCACTTCGGCATTGACCTGGCGCGCCTGGAGCGCTGGATGGATGCGCAGGGCATCGCCGCCGGACCCATCAGCGATGTGGTGCGGCTCGCCGGCGGCACCCAGAACATCCTTCTGTGCTTTCGCCGCGGCACCGAGACGTTCGTCGTGCGCCGGGGGCCCGAGAACCTGCGCGACGAAAGCAATCGCATCATCACCCGCGAGGCCCGGCTGCTGGCGGCGCTCGAGGGCACCAATGTTCCCCATCCCGCCTTCATCGCCGGATCGGACGGGCCGGAGGCGCTGGGCGCGAGCTTTTACCTGACGGCCTTTGTGCCGGGCTTCAACGCCACGCTCGATCCGCCCCCGCGATTGCGCACCGACGCCGGTTTCCGGCATCGCCTCGGCCTGGAACTCGTGGGAGGGCTGGCAAGGCTCGCCGCGCTCGACCCGCTCGAGATGGGACTGGCGGATTTCGGCCGGCTCGAGGGATTTCTCGAACGCCAGACCGGCCGCTGGACCAAGCAATTGGACAGCTATGACGCCTTCGCCAATTGGACGGGCCGCGACGAGCTGCCGGGGCTCACGGACATCCGCCAGTGGCTGGACCGCAATCTCCCGCCCCGGATGCAGCCCGGCATTATTCATGGCGACTATCACCTGGGCAATGTGATCTTCGATGCGGACGGCCGGCTGGCCGCGATCGCCGATTGGGAAATGGCCACGCTGGGCGACCCGCTGCTGGACCTGGGGCGCCTGCTCTCCACCTGGCCGGACGAGAACGGCGACACGCCCTTGAGCCTGCGCGTGGAGCCTGCCGACGGGTTTCCCAGACGCAGCGAACTGATCGCCGAATATGTCCGCCTGACGGGGCGCGATCTCACCCACCTGCGCTGGTTCGAGATCCTGTCCTGCTTCAAGCTGGGCATCATCCTCGAGGGCACTTACGCGCGTTCCTGCGCCGGGCTGGTGGACAGCCAGACCGGGGACCGCCTGCACCGTTCTGCAATAGCGCTGCTTCAGCGCGCACTGGGCTGGATCGCCGACGATACCAGCCGCACTAGACAGGGGTAACCAGCCGTGGACTTTGATCTTTCACACAAGCAGGCCGAATATCTCGACGCCGTGCGCAGCTTCATGCGCAGCGAAGTCGCGGCCGCCGTGCCGACCTATTATGCGCAGCTTGACGAAAACCGGTGGCAGCAGCCCGCCATCCTTCAGGAGCTCAAGGCCAAGGCGCGGGCAAAAGGACTCTGGAACCTGTTCATGCCGCCCTCGCCCGAGCACGACACCAGCGACTATCATGGCGCAGGCCTGTCCAATCTCGACTACGCCCCGCTCGCCGAGGAAATGGGCCGCATCACCTGGGCCTCGGAAGTCTTCAATTGCTCGGCTCCGGACACCGGCAACATGGAGGTGCTGCACCGCTACGGCACCGCGGCGCAGAAGCAGACTTGGCTGCGCCCGCTGCTGGATGGCGAAATCCGCTCGGCCTTCGCCATGACGGAACCCGATGTCGCCTCCTCGGACGCGACCAATGTGAGCATGACGATCGTCCGCGACGGCGACGACTATGTGATCAACGGCAAGAAATGGTGGATTTCCGGCCTGGGCGATCCGCGGTGCACGCTGATGATCGTGATGGGCAAGACCGACCCCACCGCCGCCCGGCACCAGCAGCAGAGCCAGATCCTTGTCCCGCGCGACACGCCGGGCATTCACATCGGCCGGATGCTCACCAGCTTCGGCTATGACGATGCCCCGCATGGCCATTTCGAGGTGACCTTCGACAATGTGCGCGTGCCCGCGGAGAACCTCCTGCTCGGCGAAGGGCGCGGCTTCGAGATTTCCCAGGGCCGGCTCGGCCCGGGACGGATCCATCACTGCATGCGCATCATCGGCATGGCGGAAGTCGCGCTTGAAAAGATGGTCCGGCGCCTGCAGTCGCGGCACACATTCGGCCGCAGGCTTGCCGATCAATCGATCTGGGAACAAAGGGTGGCGCAGGCACGGGTCGACATCGAGATGACCCGGCTGCTGACCCTGAAGGCGGCGGACATGATGGACAAGGTCGGCAACCAGAAGGCGCGGCTCGAGATCGCCATGATCAAGCTCGCAGGTCCGCTCACCGCACTTCGGATCATCGACAACGCCATCCAGGCCTTCGGCGCGGGCGGCCTCGATTCGGACGCCGGCACCGCGGCGCTGTTCGCGCGTGTGCGTGCCCTGCGGATTGCCGACGGACCCGACGAAGTCCACGCCCGCACGGTCGCAAGGCTCGAGTACAAGCGCTACCCGCCGCAAGACATCCCATCCTGACCCCATGCTAGGATCCGCCATGAGCTTTCTCGAACTCGATACCAGCAGCAGCATCGCGCAGTTGCGGATGAACCGGCCCGATATCGCCAACGCGGTCTACCCGGAAGCGCACACCGAGCTTGTCGGCGCCCTGCGGGAGATCGCGGGCAGGACCGACCTGCGCGCGCTGGTCATTTCCGGCGCGGGACGACATTTCTCGGCCGGCGGCGACCTGGACTCGATTGTCGAGGCCCATCATTCGCTCGAGCTTCGGCGCCACATGGTGCATGAAGCCACCGAAATGTTCGGCATCCTCACCCGGCTCGACATCCCGGTCATCAGCGCGGTGCAGGGCACCGCGGCGGGCCTCGGCGCCACGATTGCGGTCGCGAGCGACATCATCGTCGCCGACAAGAACGCCCGGTTCATCGATCCCCATGTGGTTCTCGGTCTCGTCGCCGGCGACGGCGGCGTGATCGCCTGGACACAGGCGATGGGGATCAATCGCGCCAAGCGCTATTTGCTGACGGGCGATCCGCTGAGCGCGGAAAGCGCCTATGACATGGGGGTGGTGACCGATCTCGTCGACACGCCGGAGGAGGTGCTGCCGCACGCGCTCTCGATCGCGCAACGGATCGTTTCCTATCCGCCGCTCGGCGTGCAGGGCACCAAGCGCACCTTCAACAAGATCACCCAACAGATCGCCCATGGCACGCTGGAACTGGGCCTGATGCTGGAAGCCGAGAGTTTCCAGGCGCCGGAACTGCTGGAGACCGTGCGGGGCATGCAGGCGGCAAAGGCCGCGGCTGCGGCCGCGAAGGCAAAGGCGGCAGGCAAGTGAACCCGTTCGACTTTTCCGGAAAGACAGTGCTCGTGGTCGGCGGCTCGAGCGGCATCGGCAACGGCATCGCCCAGGCGTTCCGCGCCTATGGCGCGGACGTGCTCGTCTGGGGCACGCGCGCGAGCGCGGCCGACTATGACGGTGTCGAAGGCTCCAACCTTTCGGGGCTTGCCTACACGAAGGTCGATGTGCGCAATGACGCAGAGGTCGAGGATGCGGCCGGCCGGATCCCCAAGCTTGACGTGCTGATCATGGCGCAAGGGGCCGTCGAATACAAAAGGCGCGAGTTCGAGATGGAGAGCTTTCGCAGGGTGATCGATGTCAACCTCTCGAGCGTCATGCTGTGCGCCACGACCTTCCACCAGCGCCTGAAACAGGCCTCGGGCTCCATCGTCGTCATCGGCTCGATCGGGGCGCTGAAGGCGGTCAAGGGCAACCCGGCCTATGCCGCGTCCAAGGCCGCCGTGCACGCCCTGGCGCGCACGCTCGGCGATGCCTGGGGCGGTGACGGCATCAGGGTCAATGTGCTGGCTCCGGGCATGGTGGCGACCAAGATGACCGGCGTGACGGTCAACAATCCCGACCGGCTGAACGCCGCCCTGGGGACGATTTCCCTTGGCCGGCTGGGCACGGTCGAAGACATGGCCGGGCCTGCGCTGTTCCTGAGCTCGCCGCTGGCTGCCTACATCACCGGGCAGACGCTTGTCGTGGATGGCGGCCGGATCCTCTGATCCTTGCCGCCCGGGTGCGACCCGCCTTGGGGGACCTCGCTACAGGTCATCGCCGACACGGATCTCCGCGATCAGATGCGCGACAGACTGCAGGTCTTCGGCAATGTCGCGACGCTGCCTGTCGCCCAATTGATTGACGAACGACGTGGCGCTGAGGACCGCATCGGCATGCTGGTGCCGGTTGAAGATGGGAACGGAGATCGTCGAGATACCCGAAGAGAAGCTCCCGTCATCGATCGCCCAGCCCCGGTCCGCGGTCGCGGACACCTCGGCCATGAACTGCTCGAACGTGAAGGGGCTGTCCCATTTCACGCGCGAGAAGAAGTGCAGGGTTTCCCGCGTGGTCAGGCCGCCAAAGGCGCCGAGGACCCGCCCCATTGCGCCGGCCAGCAACGGAAACCGCGACCCCGGCTCGATGTGCACCCGAACGGCCGAGCCGTGATCGACATAGTCGACCACCACCATGTTCTTGCCCGAACGCCGCCAGACCACGAGCGTCACCTCGTAATGCTGGGCGAGCTGTTCCAGCAAGGGCGCGACGACACGCAGCGCGCCGCCATGTCCGAGATAATGCCGGGCGATTTCGACCAGGCCGTAGCTTAGGCCATAGGTTTTCGTCTCGGGGTCGAAATCCAGGATCTGTTCGTTGACGAGCGTCTTGAGGATGTTGAAGCAGGAACTGACCGGGATCTTGAGTTCGCGGGCGATCGCCGTCATGCGGTGCCGCCGGTGGTTGGCGGAGAGGCTCTCGATCACGCTCGTGGCGGCAACCACCGCGCCGACCTGCTTGCGTCCGTCGGCAATGGTATCGACCGGCATCAGCACGCCGTCGACCGATTGCTTGACATTCAAATGGGAGTTTTGATCCAAGGCACTAACCACCTGCTACCCGCTGCGTATCCGGATGTATATCCTGATGCCCGCTGGACACAAGCCCGGCCGCCGGATCCGCACTCCCCTATCGTGCCGGATCGATCCCGAATTCCCCGCAAGGCTGGTGGTGCGCTCTATTTTCCCTGCCAGTTCGGCTTGCGTTTTTCCGCGAAGGCCGTTGCGCCCTCGCGCGCGTCGGCCGAGGCAAAAACCACGTCGGTGATCTTGGCCTGGCGGGCAAACACTTCGTCGGTCGTCCAGTCCTGCTGCTCGCGCATGACCTGCGCGCAGGCCTTGATCGCCAGGGGTCCGTTTGCGGCGACGCGGGCGGCCAACTGCTTTGCCGCGGCGAGCGCTCCGCCGGGCTCGGCCAGCTTGTTGACGAGACCGTGGCGTTCGAGATCGGCCGCCGTCACCGTATCGCCGGTCAGCACCATTTCCGTGGCGATACGGGGCGGCAGCAGGCGCGGCAAGCGAACCAGGCCGCCCGCCGTGGGGGCCAGCCCGCGCTTGACTTCCGGCAGGGCGAATTTGGCGTCCGTCGCCGCCACGATCATGGAACACGCCAGGGCGATCTCGAAGCCGCCGCCGACCGCGTAGCCCTCGACCGCCGCGATCACCGGCTTTGTCATCACGCGGCGCGCGATGCCGCCAAAGCCGCTGCCCTCGAGACCGACGATCTCCCCGCGCAGAAAGGCCTTCAGGTCCATTCCGGCGCAGAACGTGCCGCCGGCGCCGGTGATGATGGCGATGCGGATGTCGTTGCGGCTGTCGACCTCGTCGAGCGCGTCCGAAATCCCCTGCGACACGGCGCGGGTCACCGCATTCTTGGCCTCGGGACGGTTAATGGTGATGATCGCGACGCCGTCTTCGACCTCAAACAACACTTCCTGCATGCGACACTCCTCGTTTCAAAGCGATCGGGCGATGATGATCTTCATGATTTCACTGGTGCCGCCATAGATGCGGAACCCGCGCGCGTCCCGGTACATTTCGGCGATCGGGTATTCCCGCATGTAGCCGTAGCCGCCGAAAAGTTGCAGACAGGTGTCGATGATCTCGGCCTGGGTCTCGGTCGCCAGCAGCTTCGCCATGGACGCCGTCGGGGCGTCCAGCCGCTTCTCGACCAGGAGCTGCGTGCAGTACTGGACGAACACCTTGGTCTGCGTCGCCTTGGCCACGCATTCTGCCAGCTTGAACTGGGTGTTTTGCTGCGCAAAAAGCGGCTTGCCGAAGGCCTTGCGCTCCTTCACGTAGGACATTGTGTGCTCGAGCGCGCTTTCGATCATCCCCATCGCCAGCCAGGCGATGACCATGCGCTCCTGCGGCAGGTTCTCCATCAGCATCCGGAAACCCTGTCCCTCCGATCCGCCGAGCAGATTCTCCACCGGGACCCGCACGTCGGAGAAGAACAGCTCGCTCGTGTCGCGGCTCTCCTGCCCGAGCTTGTCCAGCAGCTTGCCGCGCGAGAAGCCTTCAGCCTTGTCGGTTTCCACGACGAGAAGCGAAATGCCTTTGGCGCCCGCTTCGGGATTAGTCTTCACCGCGACGACGATGATGTCTGCGTGCAGCCCGTTGGAAATAAAGGTCTTCTGCCCATTGATGACATAGTGGTCGCCGTCCCGGCGGGCCACGGTGCGGATGCCCTGCAGGTCCGAGCCGGCCGCCGGTTCGGTCATCGCCACGGCCAGCAGTTTCTCTCCGGTCGCGGCCTGTCCCAGCCAGTGGGACTTCAGTTGCTCGGTGGCATGCTCGACAATATAAGGCGCGACCACCGCATTGTGCAGCGGAATGGCAAATCCGGTGGCGTCTCGCCGCGCGAGTTCCTGCATGATCACGACTTCATGGCGGAAATCGCCGCCGCCGCCGCCATAGTGCTGGGGTATGGAGACCCCGAGCAGGCCCGCCTCGCCGACCCGTGTCCAGACGTCGCGCGGCACCGTGCCCAGGTCACGCCATTTGCGCACGTCCCCGTCAGAGACTATGGAGTCAAAACTGCGCTGAACCGAAGTCTCGAAGATATTCAGCTCTTCATTGTCCATGAAGTCCGGTTTGGGTATTTTTATTACAGGCAAGAAGACCACCTTTAACTCTGATTGACACGCTCTTTCGGGCCCTGCCCCAGGCGCTCAGCCTGAATGATGCGAGCACCATGGCCGGCGTCCGGCGCTTCGCGCGACGGCTCGGGTCCAGGGCGGCCAGACTTCCGCAATGCCCGCGCATTCGAAAATTCCCCGGCACCCGCCTGATCCATCCCGCCCACGCGCCCCATCGCCGCCGGTCAAGTTCCAGCCTATCAATAGCGTGGCAAAAGTTTTCCTGCAACGAATTGTTTTCGAAATGACGAAGATTTTGAACCTCGGCACATCGATGGAATCAGGGGAAATTTCCTCATATACGAAGCTCTATCGGTATGGGAAATTGATTTGGCGTTTCGTCATACGTATGCTAGGGACCGGGCATTTGAGATGCCGGTTCCGGTTGAGGAGGAAATATGGAAGCCCGTGGCGAACTGCCGATCACAACCCTCGTTGAGCTTTCGGCCTACAACGCCCAGGATCTGGGCGACAAGATCGCGCTTGTCTTCAAGGACCGGCACACCAGCTTTGCTGCCTTCGACGCCCACACCAACCAGATCGCCAACGGGCTGATCGCCGCCGGCCTAAAAAAGGACGACCGGATCAGCTTCCTGGGACGCAACAGCGACCATTACTTCGAGCTTCTGTTCGGCGCGATGAAGGCCGGCATTGTGGTCGCGCCGATCGGATGGCGTCTGGCCGAGCCTGAGGTCGTGACGATCTTGCGCAACAGCGAGGCGCAACTGCTGTTCGTCGAGAGGGAATTGCTGCGTCCCGCCTACAGCGACGACGGCCTGCCGTTCATGCGCGCCATCATGCCTGTCAACGACGCCGACGGCGCGTTCATCGCCTGGCGCGATTCCCAGTCCGCGGACAAGCCCGCCGTCCGCATCGATCCCGAAGACGTCGCGGTGCAGATCTACACGTCCGGCACCACAGGCGCCCCCAAGGGCGCCATGCTGACCCACGCGAACTTCGTCAAGATGCGCGCGATCATGTCGACATCGGGCGGCGAGGCCAACAAATACTACCCCGACGACATCGCGCTCCTGGCGATGCCCGTCTCCCATGTGGGCGGAACGGCCACCGGCATCTGGGCGCTCTATGGCGGGATCAAATCCATCGTCGCGCCGCAGTTCGCGCCCGACGACGTCATCGGCTTCATCCGGGACGAGGGCGTGAACAACTTCTTCCTGGTTCCCGCCGCCCTGCAGACCATTGCGCGGGACCCGCGCGCCGCGACCACCGATTTCAGCCGGATCCGGGCCATTACCTATGGCGGGAGTCCGATTCCGCGCAAACTGCTGGCGGAACTGTTGGAGGTCTTCGGTTGCGGCTTCATGCAGGGCTATGGAATGACGGAGACCGCGGCAACGATCGTCGTCCTGCTGCCGGAAGAACATCTTGGCGACGCCCCGAAACTGAATTCCTGCGGCAAGCCCCTGCCCGGCGTGAAACTGCAGATCCGCGGCGTCGACGGCACGATCCTGGCGCCGGGCAAAGTGGGCGAGATCAATGTTCTCTCGCCCGGCAACATGAAGGGATACTGGCGCGATCCGGAAGCAACCGCGAAAGCCCTCGACAAGGATGGATGGCTGGCCACCGGCGACGCGGGTTATCTGGATGAAGACGGCTATCTCTACATCAGCGACCGCGTGAAGGACATGATCGTCTCCGGCGGCGAGAATATCTATCCGGCCGAAGTGGAGAACGCCATCTACGGGCATCCAGGGGTGGCCGAGGTCGCGGTCGTCGGCGTGCCATCCGAGCGGTGGGGAGAGGAAGTCAAGGCCGTCATCGTCCGCAAGAGCGGCAGCGATGTCACGGCCGAGGACATCATGGCCTGGGCGCGCGAGCGCATCGCCGGGTTCAAGGTGCCCAAAAGCGTCGATTTCCTCGAGGCCCTCCCAAAAAGCACGGCCGGGAAGACCCTCCGGCGCAACATCCGCGCTCCCTATTGGGCGGACAGAGAGAAAGTGATCTGAAGCGCCGCGCGCAGGCCCAGGCGCGGCCCGAGTCCCCTCGAAGCCGTGCTTGCGACCGTCGAGCCGGGACCGGGGACCGGCCGCCCTACTTCGAGCCCCCGGGCGCCGGCACGGCCGAGGAATGCCACAGGGCAAACTTCCAGCCGTCCGGCGTGCTGATCCAGACGTCGGAATAGCGAAGCCTGAGATTGGTCGTGGCGCCCTTGCTGACGATGCACATCCTGGCTTCGCCGGCCATGTAGACAGTCGTTCCGTGCAGCCTGGACTGGACGGCATCGCGCTCGATGCTCCGATAGCTGTAGGTGCGGTTCCTGAATCCGTCTAGGAACCCGGCCTTGGTGTCGATCAGACCGTTGGAATGGGTGTAGATCAGGCTGTCGTCCAGAAGGGCCTCCAGGGCAGCATCGTCGCCTTCGATCAAGGCCCTGTGGCGGGCGTCTTCCAGCCGGTTGACGTCTTCGATCGGATCGCGGCCAGTCATGCTGTTTCCTTCCTTGCGCGTGCGGAATGGGACCGGCCAAAGGCATCGGCCCTGGTGGGTCAGGGGCGCCTCCCACGGAAACGCCCCCGCTGTCGGCAGGGCCGGAAAGGTCAGTGCGCCGCAGCCGGCATGTGGTCCGGATCGACATGGAGATTGATCAAAAGCGGCGCCTTGCGGTTGCGGATGGCTTCCGCGGCGGACGGAAGGTCTGCCGACGAGCGCACGGTGATGCCCTCTCCCCCAAGCGCGATGGCGACCGGCGCCAGATCCGGCCATTCGAACAGCGACAAGGAGGGGTCCATCTGCTTGTTGCGGAACTGGATGTGTTCGGCGCCATAGCCGCCGTCATTGACGACGATGACGATCAGGTCCGACTTGTGCCGCACGGCGGAATTGAACTCGGTGAGGCCGCCGAGCATGAAGCCGCCGTCGCCGCTCACGAGCACGGTGGGCCGCCCTTCGGCCGCCACCGCGGCGCCCAGGGCCTCGCCCATGCCGAGACCGATGCAGCCGTAGCCCGCGCCATAGACGAAGGACCGCGGATGCTCGACCTGGAAGATGCGCCAGGCCTCGAAAATGAAGCGGCCGGCGTCGGTGGTGACGACGCGGTTGTCGGGAATGGCGGCATTGAGATAAAGCAAGGCCTCGCGTACATCGACGCATCCTTCGGCACTGTGGCTGGACGCCTTGGGGTCCAACTTGTAATCGGCAATCCGGGCCGCCAGCTCGGGCGTGCGGAACCCCGACGGCGGGATTTCCGCCATATCGAGCCAGCCGACAATGGCCTCCGCCGTCAGTCCCGGATCGCCCACCAGCCCGGCATCGGGCTGGATGTTCTTGCCCACTTCGGACCGTTCAAGATTGACCTGGATGACCCGCTTGCCCGCGAGCAGGGCGCCGTGCGACGCGGTGTACTGGTTGAGGCTTGCGCCGAAGGCGATGACGCAGTCGCTCTCCATGATGACGTCGACAGCAACGGGGTTGCTCAGCGTCCCGAAAACGCCCAGGTTGAACGCCTCGCCGCGGAACAGGTCGCGGCCACGCAGCGTTGTCGCCAGGGGCGCTTCGATCCGTTCGGCGAGCTTGAGCACGGCGGCGCGCGCCTCCGGCTCCATGCATCCGCGTCCGGCCAGCACGATCGGCCGCTTGGCGGCGGCGATGATGCCCACGGCATTGTCGAGCTCGGTGCTTGAGGGCACCACCGCACGGTCTTCATAGAGCCGGTGGACGACCTTCCTGTACTCGACATCGCGCCACTGGAATTCGGCCGGCATGTTGAGGACGATCGGGCGCCGCTCCAGCGCCGCCCGGCGGAACGCGGTGGCGACGTCTTCCGAAACGGTGGACGGCGCGCGGAGCTGCTCGAAGCCGGCGCCCGTGGACTGGATGAATTCGCGCTGCGGCACCTTCTGGAGATGCTCCTTGTCTTCGACGGCGGTGTCGCCGCACAGAAGAACAATCGACACCCCGGACTTGACCCCCTCGACCAGCGCCGTCAGCGTGTTGGTCATGGCTGGCCCGTGGGTGACGGTCGCCACGCCGACCTTACCGGAAACCTGGGCGTAGCCGATGGCGGCCAGGACCGCATTGGCCTCGTTGACCACCGGAAAATAGCGTCCGCCATAATCGCGGATGAAGCTGTCGACCATGTAGAGATTGGCGTCCCCGATCAGCCCGAACATCGTGCCGCCGCCATTGTCCAGCACGGCCCTCGCAATGGCCGAGTGGACCTTCATCCGGCTGGTATCGGTGGTTTTCATAGTCTTTCCTTTCAACGGTTTGGATACAAGCTGGATGGACCTGCGGCAGGATCGGCGAGCCGCTGACGCCAAACCCGCCCTGTTATACAGCGCGCGCGCTTGGCCGCCAGCGACGCCGCGACGGCGGTGTGTCCGAGCGGGTTCATTTGGCCGGTTGCTCCAGGGGGGCCGGCTGCACCTTCTCGCGCGCTGGCGCACGTCCGGCGCGACGGAGATAGGCGCCGAACGAGGCCAGGCCCCGCGGCAGGAACACGATGACGACGAGCAGGATGGCGCCATAGGTCATGACCCGGACCTGGGGTTGGAGATCGAGCACTTCCGGCAGCACCGTGATCAGCGTCGCGCCGAGCACGGGACCCCAGAGCGAGCCGATTCCTCCCACCGCCAGGATCACGAAAGCCTGGAAGGACGAGGCGGCAAAGCTGAACGGTTCGGGCGAGATGTACTGGATGAAGAAGGCATAATAGACGCCCACGGCCGCTGCGATCGCGCCGGAGATGGCGAAGGCGCCAACCTTGTAGCGCATGGTGGAATAGCCGAAGGCCCGCGTCTGCAGGTCGTCGGACTTGATGCCGCGCAAGACGAGCGCAAACGCCGTGGTGCGAAACCAGGCGAACCAGATCAGCAGCGCCAGCGTCAGCGCGCATCCCAGCAGGTAGAACCCGCTGTTCTGCGACAGGTCGATCGTCACGGGTCCGAAGACCATCGGCGCCGGCCGGACGATGCCCGCGAGCCCTAGCGGCCCGCCGGTCACGGCGACCCAGTTGTTCATCACGTCGGACGCAATCATGCCGATGGCGAGCGTGGCGGTGGCGAAATGAAGCCCGCGGATGCGCAGGATGATGGGTCCTATCGCGGCGCTGATGACGGCGCCGATGACGGGCATGACGAGGAGCGGAACGATCAACGGCTGGCCCAGGCGAACGGCCATGAAACCGGCGCCGTAAGCGCCGAGACCGAAAAAGGCGCCGATTCCCATGTGATAATAGCCGGTCAGCCCGAGCGGCACGTTGAGGCCGATGGCCAGCATCGACCAGATCATGATGGTCATGCCGATGGTCAAGGCATAGCCGCTGCCATTGATGTAGATGGCCGCCATCGCGGCGACGAGCACGACATATCCAAGCCAGTCGATCCTAGGCATTCGACCGCCCTCCGAACAAGCCGTTGGGCTTGAGCAGCAGAACCGCCAGCAACAGCACGAACCCGAAGGAATTGGTGTAGCCGGACGACAGGAAGCTGCCGCCGAAGGACTCCACCAGCCCCAGCAGCAGGCCGCCGAAGAACGCGCCGGAAATCGATCCCATTCCCGCGAAAATGATCACCACGAAGGACTTCAGCGACATGATGTGTCCCATGCTGGCTTGCGCCGGGAACGCCATCACGTACAGCCCTCCGGCGAGTCCCGCCAGACCGGAGCCGATGGCAAAGGCCATCGCCTGGTAGTAGTCGACAGGAATGCCCATCAGCTTGGCTGCGTCGGGCCGCAGGGACATCGCCCGCATGACGCGGCCCGCCGTGGTCTGCCGGACGAACAGCTCGAGGCCGATGGCCGCCAGCAGCGCCGCGGCGATGATGATCGCCCAGGTGACGGGGACATAGGCGCCGGCGACGAGGAATGTCATGCTCGGTGCGCCGGGCACCGTGCGCGCCTCGTCGCCCCAGAGCTGGATCGCCGCCGCCCCGACGATCACGACGATGGCCATCGAGATCATCAGTTGGCCGATTTCGCTCTTGTCCTTGACGCGGGAGAACACCCCCACGGACAGGACAAGGCCGAAAGCCGTGGCGACAACGACACCAAGCAGGATTGCCGGAAGCAGCGGCAGGCCGAAGCTTGTCACAGACATCAGGGTCAGCATGCCGCCGAACATGACGGCCTCGCCATGGGCAAAATTGGGAACGCGGACAACGCTGAAGATCAGCACCAGCCCCATCGCCGTGAGGGAATAGACCGACCCCTGAGCGAGACCGTTGACAAGCTCCTGCATGGTTTCACTTCACGAATGTGAGAGGAACGAACTTGCCGTCCTTCCACTGCCGCACGACAGTGACGAACTGTGCCTGGCGGTCCTTGAACAGCAGATCGCCGTCGTAGGGCTTGATGGGCGTCACTGCCTCGGGAACGTCCGACACTTTCAGCACATCGAGGGCCGCCTTGATCGCAGGCACGTCGGTGGTGGTGCCGGCATGCTCCATCGCCCGGGTCAGAATGAAGACCGCATCGTAGGCGCTGACGGACAGCAGTCCGGACGGCGTCCCGAAGCGGGCCTGGTAGGCATCCTCGAACTTCTGTGCGGCCTCCTTGTTGAGGTCTCCGGCGATGAGATCGCTCACGACCGGCGCCACGACCTCGACGACACCGTCCATCGACTCGGCGGCCTGCGCATTTTCGACATCCGTTGCCGACATGCCCGAATTGGTCACGATCGGGCCGGAATAGCCGAGCTCCCGCGCCTGCTTCACCAGCCGGGCGACATCGGCCGGGTAGCCGCGCAGCACCAGCACGTCCGGATTGTTCCGGCTCATGGCGGCAATCTGCGTGGCGAACTGGGGATTGCCGGAGCCCCATTCCTCCTCTGCGACGATCTCGACGCCAGCCGCCAGCAGCCCGGCCTTGAGGGCGGGCACTTCGTTGACGAGGCCGGCATTCTTGTTGTCGACGCCGAGCGCAACCCGCTTGAACTCCGGATTGCCCGTCACGAAGCTGACGATGGAATCGGTGTATTGCTTGGACGTGACGCGCGGCCGGTAGATCGACGGATTGTCGGTCAGTCCCGGCAACAGCGAAGCGGTGACCATGACGATGACGTCGGTCCGATCCTTGATGATCGGGGAATAGGCCGCGGAAATCGAACTGGTGCCGCCGCCCATGATGAAGCTCGGCGCGCCCAGCCCGAGAATTTTCTGAACGGTGGCGACGCCGGCGGACGTGTCGGTGCGATCATCGTACTGGTCGATCTGCAGCGTGTAGTTCACGCCGCCAATGGTGACGCCGCCGGCTGCATTGATCTGTTCGCCCGCCAGTTGGACCGCGTTGGCCTGCGGCACATAAACGGCCGATGCGACGCCGGTCAGCGATTCCATGTCGCTGAGTCTGAGCGTATCGGCATGGGCATGACCGGATGCCAGCAGAACGAAGACCGATCCTGCTGCAAGTGTGAAAATGTTCCTCATAATCCCTCCCTGGATTTCAACGTTAGTGTCCTGCGTAGGCTTTCATCAGGTCCTCCTGGGTCAGGCTTTCCGTTTGACCCTTGAGAACGATCTTTCCTCCGACCATGACATAGGCCAGGTGGCACACCTCCTTGGCGAGCATGGCGTTCTGCTCGACCATCAACAGGGCGATGCCCAGACGTTCGCGCACCGTGGCGAGCGCCTCGATGAGAGAATCGACAACCACCGGTGCCAGCCCAAGGGTGGGTTCATCGATCATCAGCAGGCGCGGCGCGGCCATCAGTCCGCGGCCGATCGCCAGCATCTGCTGTTCGCCGCCCGACATGGTGTCGGCCGCCTGCCTGAGCCGCTGGCCGAGCTTGGGAAAGATCTCGAGGACCTGCTCGCGCAGCTCCCTGCGGCGGTGCGGCGCCGCATAGCCGCCGAGCCAGAGATTTTCCTCCACGCTCAGTCCCGGGAAAACCTGGCGCCCCTCGGGCACATGGACGAGGCCGCTGCGCACGAGGGCTGCGGAGGTCCACCGGCTCGCATCCTCGCCATGCACAAGGATCGCGCCCGACTGGGCAGGCAACAGGCCCGAGACAATCTTGAGGAAGGTCGACTTGCCGGCGCCGTTGGGGCCGACAAGCGCCACGCCTTCGCCGGCGGCGACGGCGAGATCGATATCCCGCACGATTTCCGAGCCGCCATAGCCGCCTTTCAGGCGTTCGATCTTGAGAATGTCAACCATGGGCCGCCACCGCATAGCGTTTGCCCAGATAGGCGATCTGCACGCCTTCATCGCGCGCCGCGACATCTGGGCGGCCGGTGAAGATCGGCGTTCCCGAATCCAGCACCAGGACGCGATCGCACAAGGCCATCACCGAGCCGATATTGTGCTCGACAAGTCCGATGCCGACCCCGGCATCCCTGAAGCTGCAGATGATCTGCGACAGGCTCACGATCTCGGCTTCCGAGACGCCGGAGAACGGCTCGTCGAGCAACAGCACCTTCGGCCTGCACAAGGCCGTCGCCGCAAGATTGACGATCTTCTGGATGCCGTAGGCAAGCAGATCCAGTTCCTGATCGAGACAGGACTCCAGATTGCACAGCTCGATGATCTGTTCGCGGGTGAAACGGCGTTCGCCCGCGTGACCGTGCACATGTTCGGCAAGGCGCAGCAGCTCGGCAACCGTGAGAATCTCGCTGGGGCGGACGTTCTGAAAGCTGCGGATCAGTCCGGCCCGCGCGCGCGCCGGCAAGTCGAGGGAGGCAATGTCGCGGCCGGCCAGCATCAGGCGGCCGGCATCGCTCGAAAACGCTCCCGAGACGACATTGATCAAGGTCGACTTTCCCGCCCCGTTCGGCCCCAGAATTCCAAGGATCTCACCTCCCGACAGGCTGAAGCTCACATCGGACAAGGCCTTGAGACCCCCAAAGCGCTTGCTCAGGCCGGTCGCCTCCAGTACTGCCACAGCTCTCTCCCAAAGCTAAGCATTCCCCGGCTCTAATTTTCTAAATGCGATAGAGTTCCGAGATGGTGATATTATTGTATCGCGGCTGCATGACCGCAGTGACACAAAAATGAGAAAAGAGAATTGCCGGAATTAGCGACATGTCTCTCCCCTCAACGGTTATCAAGGCCGTGCCGGGGCGCAGCCGCACGCCTTCGCGCGGGTGTTTCTTGATCAGCTTGGGATTCAGGCCGGATGCCCTGATCGGCAGTCTGCCGTGACACGCCGGCAGCGGCCATGGCCGATCGGCGCATGCCGCTTTCGGGCCGCTCAGACGGAGCGATAGATGTGGCCGCGACGGATGACGGGGTCCAGCAGCGCGCCAAAATCATCCGGTGCATCGGTCGCAACGGGCCGTCGTTCCGGCCCGGTATAGCCGAGCAGCCGGCGCACCGGATCGGACATGTAGTAGCCACCGGCGACGGCCAGCGCCAGGGCGGCAAAGCCCTCCTCGTCCTCGGCCCGGATCTTCCCGATGGCGGCTTGCGGATCCTGGGTCGCGGCGACGCGGCAGACCCTGAGCAGATCGCCGACGATATCGGAGCGCAGATTGGCCACCCGGTCCAGCAGATCGTCGGCCACGCCGACGCTGGTCGCCGACGGCATGCCCTCCGCCTCCGGAATGAGGATGTCGGCCAGGGCGCCAAACACCTGGCGCTGCTCGGCGGTGAACCGGCTCATGCCGCCACCTTCTCGTTGCGGCGATTGGCGATCAGGTGCTGCACGCAGCGCGCGGCCAGCGCGCAGATGGTTGCGGTCGGGTTGACGCCGCCGGAGGTCACGAACAGGCTGCCGTCATAGATGTGCAGATTGGGCACGTCATGGGTCCGGCCGTAGGCGTCGGTCACCGCGCGCGCCGGATCGTCCCCCATCCGCGCCGTGCCGAGCAGGTGGCCGCCGCTATGAGGGGTGACGGCGACCTTGAGGGTTTCCAACGCTCCGGCGGCCAGCATCGACTCGGCGGCCCGGTCCATGTGCCAGGCCTTGAGCCGCTTTTCGTTCTCGCCGATGCGGTACTGGATCTTCACGCCCGGGACACCGTCGCTGTCGGTCATTTCGGTGTCGAGCAGCACGCGGTTTTCGGGATTCGGCAGATCCTCGCCGACGATGGACCAGACGGCGTTGCGGCCAAGACGGCGCATCTTGCGATGCATGGCCGCGCCCCAGCCCCGTTCGAGCGGCGCGCCGGCGAGGCCCGAATGGATCGACAGCGGCCCGCCGCTCGGCATCAATGCCCATTTGGCGCCGCGCACGAAGCCGCGGGATGCGTCGGTCTCATAGAACTGCATGGAATAGATCGACATGCCGCCCGGCCCGACCCAGCTCTCGATGGAGTCCGGGAACGTGCCGACCACCGCCGAGACCGGGTGCAGCATCAGGTTGCGGCCGACCAGGCCAGTCGAATTGGCGAGGCCGTTTGCGAAGCGCCCCGACCGGGAGAGCAACAAGAGCCGCGCCGTCCCGATGCCGTTGGCGCACAGGATGACCACCTTGGCTTTCTGCACATGCTCGACACCCGAGCGGTCGATATAGACCGCGCCGGTGGCCAGCCCGTTGCCGTCGATGAGGATCTCGCGCACCCGCGCTCCGGTGACCAGGCGCGCGCCGGCGGCCATTGCATCCGACCAGAACACCCGGCCGGCCTCGGCCTTGGCCCCCTCCGGACAACCCTTTGAACACACGCCGAGGCGAACGCAACTGGCCAAATGCCGGTGCGGTCGCGAGGGCATGCCGTTCGATCCCGGCCACCAGTGCCAGCCGAGCTTGTTCATGCCGCGGGCCAGATGCTGTCCGGCAATGCCGATCGGAAAGGCGGGATTGGGATAGCGCATCGGCGCGGGATAGGCGGGATCGCCGTCATGGCCGGACACGCCCATGGCCGCTTCGGTCTCTTCATAGAAGGGCAGCAGGTCCTCGTAGCTCAGCGGCCAGTCTTCGGCGACGCCATCAAGCGACCGCACGCGAAAATCGGACGGTGCAAGCCGATGCCAGTTCGCGCCCCACAGCACGGTGGAGCCGCCGACGCCATTGTACATGGCGACGCCGACATCGGAGCCGCTTTCATCGAGCGGATAATCGGCCTCGATCAGCCGGTGATTGGGGCTCCAGTGCCAGCGCTGGCGGTCCATCAGCTCGCCTTCCGGCTTGTCGCCGTGGAACTGGTCCGGAGAGGTCCATTCCCCCTGTTCCAGGCAGACCACGCTGAAGCCGGCCTCGGCCAGGTGCTTGGCGGCGATGCCGCCCGAGGGGCCGGCGCCGACGATCAGCACGTCATGGTCGCTCGAGACGCTCATCGGCCCTTGAACTCCGCGGACCGCTTCTCCACGAAGGATCGCAAGCCTTCTCTAGAGTCTTCGCTGTTTGTCAGCACCGCCTGGGCCGGCTTCGTCGCCTCCAGGGCGGCGCGTTCTCCCTGATGCACATAGACCAGCGCATTCGCCTTCGTGGCCTGCACGGCCAATGGCGCGTTGGCGGCGATGAGCGAGGCGATGGCGATGGCGCGGTCAAGCTCGAGACCGGCGGCCACCACTTCCTGCGCGATGCCGATCCGGTAGGCTTCGGCGGCGCCGAACTCGTCGCAGGTGAGCAGATGATACATGGCGTTGCCCCACCCGCCGCGCTCGACAAAGCGGTTGATGCCGCCCGCGGACGACATGATTCCCCGCTTGGGCTCAAGCTGGGAGAACCGGCAATCGTCTGCGGCGATGATAATGTCGCAGCCCAGGATGAGTTCGAGGCCGGCCGTGAAGGTGACCCCCCGGGGCGCGGCGACGACCGGCTTGCGGCACCTTATCCAGCGCGACCAGGGATCGACCTTGTCCATTTCGATCGGCGAGCGGCCGTCCGCCAGGAGGCTCATGAATTTGGGCAGGTCGAGGCCGGCCGAGAAGCACTTTCCGTGACCGAAGACCACGCCTGCGCGCAGCTCCGGATCCTCGTCGAGCGCGACATAGGCCGATTGCAGTTCGGCGTGCATCTTGGGCGTGAAGCTGTTCATCTTCTCCTGCCGGTCAAGGCCGATCAGCAGGACATGTCCCCTCTGTTCGGTGGTGACGCGACCTTCGGGATGGCGTTCGCCATTGGGTTTTGAGCCAAACCACTCGCTCATTGCGCTGCCTCCCATCCTGCTGCGGCCTGCAGCATCTCATCCCGCGCGGAAAGATATTCCCGGGCCATGCGCGCGACCAGCTCGGCCGCCGGCACCACGGCCGACACGGCGCCGATCCCCTGCCCCGCGCCCCAGACATCCTT
Organism: Hoeflea sp. BAL378; assembly: GCF_000759435.1. Classification (GTDB taxonomy): domain Bacteria; phylum Pseudomonadota; class Alphaproteobacteria; order Rhizobiales; family Rhizobiaceae; genus Hoeflea. The sequence continues at coordinate 22,187 of NZ_JRJG01000010.1, read as the reverse complement.
CCAGGGCTTGGGCCCGGTGGCGCTGCCGCCGTAATTCGTCTTGGCCGGATCGGGCAGATTGTCGGGATCAAGGCCTGCGGCGACGATGGAGGGCTTGAGATAGTTCGCGGGCACGCCGCTGAACACCGGTGTATAGATGATGTCGTCGGCCGCGCCCGCCGTGATCATGGCCTTGTATTCAGGCGCCGCATTGGCCTCCTCGGTTGCGATGAAGGCGGAGCCGACATAGGCCAGATCGGCGCCCATCGCCTGGGCCGCGAGCACCGAGCGACCGGTGGCGATCGCGCCGGACAGCGCCAGGGCACCGTGAAACCAGGACCGCAATTCCTGGATCAGGGCAAAGGGCGAGAGCGCGCCCGCGTGGCCGCCGGCGCCCGCCGCCACGGCGATCAGCCCGTCGGCGCCGAACTCGGCCGCCTTGCGGGCGAATTTCAAGTTGACGACGTCGTGGAAGACCAGCCCGCCATAGCCGTGGACCGCCTCCATGACCTCTTTCCTTACCCCCATGGAGGTGATGACGATCGGCACCTTGTGCGCCACGCAGGTCGCCAGATCGGCTTCGACGCGGTCGTTGGACTTGTGCACGATCAGGTTGACGGCAAAGGGCGCTGCGGGCCGGGCCGGATTGGCGCGATCATGAGCGGCCAGATCCTCCTCGATCTCGGACAGCCACTCATCCAGCACCGCCTGCGGACGCGCATTCAGCGCCGGGAACGAGCCGACGATGCCCGCCTTGCACTGCGCCTTGACCAGCGCAGGCTGGGAAACGATGAACATCGGCGCGGCGATGACCGGCAAGCGCAGACGACCGGCGAGCGAGTCAGGCATGGGCATTGGACTTCTCCGGTACTCTGTCCGCACAACCGGCGCGACGGCGCCGTGCGAACGCGATTGATCCCCCGTTTGAGGGCCGCCCCGTGGGGGGCCTGCACTTTTCTGCGCGGGATTTCGCCCGCACGCCGCGTCCCGGGAATTCGGAACGATGGCGGCCGCTTCATCGCCGCTCGGCGCCCGCCGCAGGTCCAGACACACTGGGCCGGGACCGTCATTATCACAGTGATGGCTTTCGTCCAGAGTTTTTTCATTACGAATGTATAACGCAAATAGGAATTTTATATGTGGAGATCACACATAACCTCAATGATTACAATGGCTTCCGCACCCAGTCCGTCATGTTGGCCCAAAACAATTTATTCTCAATATCGGATTTTCCTCGCTTGAGGGAAATTTTTAGGTTAGCTATGACAGGCGTCAGCGGCTGGCAGGGCGGAGAGCATCCGCGTGACCGGCAGGGGTGAATGTGAGGGAGGCTGGATTTGTCTGGTCCATTGGACGGCATCAGGATTCTGGAATTTGCCGGTATCGGGCCGGGGCCGTTTTGCGGCATGATGCTGGCCGACCAGGGTGCGGAGGTCATCCTCATCGAACGGCCGGTGCGCACGCGCCGGGGCGCCGCCAATCTCGACATTCTCAACCGCTCGCGCAAGTCGATCGTGCTTGATCTCAAGCAGCCCGCAAGCCTGGAGGTTGTGCGCAGGCTGGCTCGCGGCGCCGACGGCCTGATCGAAGGTTTCCGGCCCGGCGTCATGGAGCGGCTTGGCCTCGGTCCCGATGTGCTGCTCGCCCAAAATCCCAGGCTCGTCTATGGCCGCATGACCGGCTGGGGCCAGACCGGACCCGATGCCCACCTGCCCGGCCACGACATCAACTACCTGGCCCTGTCGGGCGTGCTTGACGCGCTGGGCCGCGCCGGCGACAAGCCGACGCCGGCCGCCAATCTGGTCGCCGATTTCGGCGGCGGCGGCATGATGCTGGCCTTCGGCATGCTCGCCGGCATCCTCTCCGCCAAAAGCACCGGCAAGGGCCAGGTCGTCGACTGCGCCATGACCGATGGTGCAACGCTGCTTTCCGCGATGATCTGGACCATGCGCAGCCAGGGCCGCTGGAGCGGCAAGCGCGGCGAGAACCTGCTCGACACCGGCGCGCCGTGCTACGACACCTATGAGACCAGCGACGGCCGCTACATGGCGGTCGGATCCCTGGAGCCGGAATTCTACGCGGTCTTCTGCGCGCGCATGGGCCTCTCCGACCATCCGGATGCGCAGCGCCAGCTCGACCCGGCGGTCTGGCCGCGGTTCAAGCGGACCCTGGCGGAGCGCTTCCGCACGAAGACGCGGGACCAGTGGGTCGAGGTGTTTGCCGGAGCGGATGCCTGCGTCACGCCCGTGCTGGCGATGGACGAGGTCATGGACCACCCGCACAACGCGGCCCGGCAGCCGCTGATCGAGGTCGACGGCGTGCTGCAGCCGGCGCCGGCGCCGCGCTTCATGGGCTCGCCCCCGGTGCGGCCGCGCATGCCGCAGACCCGCGGCGAAGACGCCCATGCGATCCTGGCCGCGGCCGGCTTCGGTCCGGCCGAGATCGCGGAACTGCAAAAGAGCGGAGCCCTGGGTCCGATGGAGGTCGTCACCGATGCCGTATGAAGCAATCACCCTGGACCAGAACGGCGGCGTCGCGACGCTGACGCTCAACCGTCCCGAAGCCCTCAACGCGCTCAACATCGCCATGCTTTCAGAAATCCGGCAGGCGCTGGCCGTGCTGGCGGAGGACAAGAGCGTTCGCGTGCTGGTGGTGCGCGGGGCCGGGCGCGCCTTCTGCTCCGGAGCCGACATCGCCAAGGGGACGGGCGCCAACCGGGGCGACGCGCCCTTCGACGCCGGCCTGATCCTTGAACTGCAGGTCAACGCGCTGATGCTCGAGCTGGCGGATTTTCCGGCGCCGATCGTCGCCGCGGTCACCGGCGCCGCGGCCGGCGCCGGCTGCGCCCTTGCGCTCGCCGCCGACCTGGTGGTGGCCTCCGATTCGGCCTATTTCCTGCTCGCCTTCGCCAGGGTCGGGCTGATCCCCGATGCCGGCGCCACCTGGATGCTGCCGCGGCTCATCGGCAAGGCCCGCGCCACCGAGATGATGATGCTGGGCGAGCGGGTGGGCGCGGCCCAGGCCGTGGCATGGGGCCTCATTCACAGATCGGTGGAAGACGAGGCCCTGGACAAGGAGGTCGAGGCGCTGGCGCAGCGTCTCGCCAGCGGCCCGACCGTTGCCTACGGCCTGATCCGCCGCGGCCTGCATGCCGGACTGCAGTCCAGTTTCGCCGAAAGCCTGCAGGGCGAGCGCGAGGCCCAGCGCGTGGCCGGCACGACGAAGGATTTCGCCGAGGGAACCTCGGCCTTCAAGGAAAAGCGCGCGCCCAGGTTTGAAGGGCGCTGAAGCCGCCACACCCACGGAAAGACGACCGACATGGACATCCCCAATCCAGGCAAGCCGGACCACAGCGCATGAGCGATACTCTTCAGATGCTGCTCGACACGACCACACGGCTGTTTGCCGAGCTCTTCACGCCCGCCGACCTGCACAGGGCGGCCCACGGCGAGTGGCTGGCCGACAAATGGCAGGCGCTCGAGGAGTTCGGCCTGCCAATGGTACTGGTCGGCGGTGCCGACGGCGAGCTCGGCATCGACACCGCGGAGGGCCTGGCCCTGCTCCGGGCCGCGGCGAGCTTCGCCGTGCCGCTGCCGCTGGCCGAGACCGTCTTCGCCAATCATCTTCTCGACCTTGCAGGCATGAAACCGGCCGCAGGCCCTGCATCGATCGCGCCGGTCCTGGCGCAGGACAAGCTTAAGCTGGAACCGGTCGAGGGTGGCTACAGGCTCAGCGGCGAAGCCCATGCCGTGCCCTGGGGTCGTTTCGCAAACACCATGGTGGCCGTGGCGCACCTGAACGGCAGGCCGCATCTGGTGCATGTCGACGCCGGCGGCTGGACGGTCGGCGAACAGGGCCGTACCCTGTGCGGCTTTCCGGCGGACCGGCTGGACTTCGCAGCCGTCCTCGACAAGGCCCGCGTCCAACCGCTCGGCGATGAACTGCCCGAAACCATCCTCCGCAGTGGCGGGGCCGCGCTGCGGACCATCGCCATCGCAGGCGCGCTGCAAAAGGTGCTGGAGATCACCATCGGCTATGTCGGCGAGCGCAGTCAGTTCGGACGGACGCTGTCCAAGTTTCAGGTGATCCAGCACGACCTGGCCAGGATCGCCGAACAGGCCGTCGCCGCGGGCGCCGCGGCGGAACTGGCGGCGGAAGCCTTTGTCGACGGGTTCGACCCGATGCGGATCGCCGTGGCCAAGTCGCGCGCGGGCGAGGCCGCCGGCATCGCCGCGCCGCTGGCGCATCAATTGCACGGCGCCATCGGCGTCACCGAGGAATACCAGTTGCATTATTTCACCCGCCAGCTCTGGGCCGGCCGCGACGAGTTCGGCACCGAGCGGGAGTGGAACGAACTTGTCGGCCGCGCCGCCCTGCAGCAGGGGCCTGACGGCCTCTGGCCTTTCCTGACCGCTTTGTGACGAGACCCAACATGCACACTTTCCGCTTCCCAAGCCCGCCGCACTCCGCCGCCTCCGAGAGGCTGCGCGGGGAGGTGCGAGACTTCCTCGCCGACGCGTTGCGGGACCGACCGGCACTGGCGCGATCCGATTCCTGGAACGGCTATGACGCCGCGTTCAGCCAGGCGATGGGATCCCGGGGCTGGATCGCCATGACCTGGCCCAAGGCCTATGGCGGACACGAGCGCAGCGCCTTCGAGCGCTACGTGGTCATCGAGGAAATGCTCGCCGCCGGCGCACCCGTCGCGGCGCACTGGATCGCCGACCGCCAGAGCGGCCCGCTGCTCTTGAAGTTCGGCACCGAGGAGCAGCGGCAATCTATCCTGCCGCGGATCGCGCGCGGAGACTGCTACTTCTGCATCGGCATGAGCGAACCGGATTCGGGCTCGGATCTGGCCTCCGTGCGCACCAGGGCCGCGCCGGTGGAGGGCGGCTATCGCATCAACGGCACCAAGCTGTGGACGACGAACGCGCAGAACTGCCACTACATGATCCTGTTCTGCCGCACCAGCGGCTCGACCGAGGACCGGCACAAGGGCACCAGCCAGTTGCTGATCGATCTCGCGTCGCCCGGCATCACCATCAACCCGATCATCGACATGGCCGGGCAGCATCATTTCAACGAGGTGGTGTTCGAGGACGTGTTCGCCCCCTCCTCCGCGCTGATCGGCAAGGAGGGCGAGGGCTGGGCGCAGGTGACCAGCGAACTGGCGCTCGAGCGCAGCGGGCCGGAGCGGTTCCTCTCCTCCTTCACGCTGATGCGCGAACTGGCGCTGGCGCTGGGTCCCGCTCCGTCGGAGCATGGCGCCATCGCCTTCGGCCGGCTGGTCTCCCATCTCACGGTGCTGCGCCGGCTGTCGCGCGGCATCTCGGCTCTGCTTGAAGCCGGAGAGAACCCGCAACTGGAGGCCTCCATCGTCAAGGATCTGGGGGCCAGTTTCGAACAGGACATTCCGGAGATCGCCCGGCAACTGGTGGATTCGGCGCCGACGGAGCCTTCGACGCAGGCATTTTGCGCCGTGCTGGCCCACACGCTTCTCAACGCCCCGACCTTTTCGTTGCGCGGCGGCACCCGTGAAATCCTGCGCGGCATCATCGCCCGCGGCCTTGGACTGAGATAACGGAGAACAGACCTATGAGCGACCGCGTGCTGACCCACATCGACAACGGCGTCATGACCATTACCCTCAACGATCCGGACGCGCGCAATCCGATCTCGGAGCTGCCGATGATCGAGGCGCTGCTGGCGGCCATTGAGCTGGCGAACGAGGACATGGCGACGCGGGTCGTCATCCTCACCGGCGCGGGCAGCGCGTTCTCCTCGGGTGGCAACGTCAAGAAAATGCTGGCGCCGGGCGGCCTGGCCGATCCCAGGCCGGTCCAGACCCGACGCAACTACAAGTCGGGCATCCAACGCCTGCCGCTGGCCTTCGACGCGCTCGAGGTGCCGGTGATCGCAGCGGTCAACGGTCCGGCCATCGGCGCGGGGCTCGATCTGACGCTGATGTGCGACATCCGGATCGCGGCGCGCAGCGCCCGCTTCGCCGAAAGCTTCGTCAAGCTCGGCATCGTGCCGGGTGATGGCGGCGCGTGGCTGCTGCAGCGCGCCGTCGGCTATGCGAAGGCGGCCGAAATGACGCTCACCGGCGACATGCTTTCGGCCGAAGAGGCCCTCGCCTGCGGGCTCGTCTCCCGCGTCGTGGACGATGCCGACCTGCTCGGCACCGCCAGGGAGCTGGCCGGCAGGATTGCCGGCAATCCGCCGCATGCGGTGCGCATGGCCAAGCGGCTGCTCAAGGAAGCCCGCTCGGCCTCCCTTCCAGGACTGCTCGAACTGTCGGCCGCCATGCAGGCGCTGAGCCACACCACCGACGATCATCACGAGGCGGTGCAGGCCTTCGTCGAGAAGCGCGCCCCGGCCTTCAAGGGGCAATAGGGGTCGGATCCGGCCTCGCTTCGGTTCCACCGCGTCGCGGCGCGCAAGACCGCATCGGCCTGCCGAGCGCGGCCGTTCGAGGCGTTTCCGCCCTGCCAACGCGCCCATCCCGGCGGATCAACTATGGTCGCGGCACCAGGGTGAAGGCGAGCCGGGCGTCAGGCGCCCGGTTTCTTCGCCAGCACGCCGGTGAGGCCGGCGCGGGTTTTCTCGGCGAACTCGTTGGACACATGACCCAGTTGATGGGAATCGAAATGCGCGTCGAGGCCCGCGCGAAATCCCTGCAGGTCGAGCGTGCGATGGAGCGAGCGCTTGACCAGCTTGAGCGCGAAGGGCGGCGCCTTGGCGATCTGGTTGGCAAGCTCCAGGGTGGCCGATTCGAGCTCGGCGACCGGCACCAGCCGGGAAGCCATTCCGCAGTCCAGCGCCTCCTGGGCGCCCATCCGGCGGCCGGTGAACAGCAGGTCCTTGGCCTTGCGCATGCCGAGCACCTGGGGGTGCACCAGAACCTCCACGGCCACCGCGCCGAACAGATTGACCACGGGATCGGAGAAGAACGCATCGTCGGCCACGACGACCAGGTCGCACATGTTGGCCAGCATGAAGCCGGCGGCGACGCAGGCCCCCTGTACGGCGGCAATGGTGGGTTTCGGAGAATCCCAGAAGCGCATCGCCGTATCGAAATAGTACTTCTTCTCGAAGGCATAACGCTCCTCGACGCTGTAGCCCTGGCCGTCGTTCTCCGCCGACTTGAGATCGTGCCCGGCGCTGAAATGCGCGCCTTTGGCCGCCAGGATGATGACGCGCACGCCCTCGTCGGCCTGGGCCAGGTTCATGGCCTGGTCGAGTTCGGTCAGCAGGGCGGTGTCCTGGGCGTTGCGCTGGGCCGGACGATTGAGCCAGATCCGGGCGACGGGACCGATGGTCTCGTAGATGAGGCTGGAATACTCTGTCATGGGAAACCTTGCGATACGGCCCTGAGCCGCCCTTCCTGTTGTCTTGAGACCGGCCAAGCGCCGGCACGGACCATGTTGCCCCCGCGTCGCCGGATGGCCATCCCGCGAGGCGCGGACACGTCGCGCGAAACGCCGGCGGAGTTCATATCCCTCCGGCACACCGGCAGCCTGCCGGAGTTGCTCGTATTATCCTATAGGCGAATTTTATTCGTGTCACGGGAATATGCTTGGTCCCGTGCAAACGTCGCGCGGCCCTGATCGGCGACGACCACGTCCCGTTCCGCGCAGACGACGCGAAAACGCACGGCGCCGCCGTTGCGCCAGAGGTCGATGCGCAGCGTCTCGCCCGGAAAGACCGGGGCCGTGAAGCTGCAGTCAATTTCGGTCAACCGTTCCGGCCGGTTGTCGCAACAGGTCGCGATGACGGCATAGGCTGCAATGCCGTAGGTGGCCAAACCGTGCAGGATGGGCCGGTCGAAACCGGCCGCGGCCGCCGCGGCGGGGCTGGCGTGGATGCTCGTGTCGTCCCCGCTCAACCTGTAGATCAGGGCGGACTGCGCGCTGGTCGGGTGGAGAAAGGAAATGTCCGGCGGCCCGGCGGGCCAGGGCTGCGGCTGCGGCCGCGCCGTCCCGTTGCTGCCGCCACATCCGCCATCGCGACGGAAATAGATCGTCTGGATCGAGGTGGCCACCGGACCGGCCGCGTCGGAAAGGTCGGTCCGCACGGCCACGATCGCGCCGCGCGCCGCACCCTTGTCCAGAACATCGGTGATGCGGGTCTCTCCCCGCAACGCGCCGGCAGGCTGCAAGGGCCGGTGGAGGGTGAGCCCGTGCTGCACCTCGACTCCGCCGGTGGTGTCGAGGCCGATACCGGGATCGGAAAACCAGCTTCGCTCCTGCGCCAGGACCGCAGCCATGGTGGGCAGCGCCCTGAGGCCGTCCTCGTAGACATAGCTCAACTGGCGCGGGTCGAGCGGATCGAGCCCCAGGCCGAGACCCAGCGCATAGAGCATGGTGTCGCGGGCGGTGTAGATCTGCTCCGTCCGCGGAATCTCTCGGTTCATGAGGTCAGCCCCTGAAATCTTCATGCCCGACACCTTTCCGGTTCATCATCCATTGTGGTTGCATCGCCCCTATTGCCGGCATGGCGCCGACGCGTTTCTCCGGTTATAAGCCGGGTGGTAAAGACACCAGATGATGTTGAGGCGCTGACGTGCACGGGGAACAGAAAATGACGGAGGAAATTGCAGGCGGCAGCGGCGGCGAGAAGGGCGCAGTGGCCTCGATCTCCAAGGCGATCGCGATCCTGCGGTTGCTGGGATCGGCGAACGCGCCTTTGACGATGACCGAGATCGCCCGCGGCACCCACCTCACGCCCAGTTCCTGCCACGACCTGGTCAGCACCCTGGTCAGCATCGGCCTGGTGCAGGCCAGTTCCCTGGGCAAATCCTATGAACTCGGGGCGCGCACGGTCAAGCTGGCCAAGCGGGCGCTGCATCCCTCCGACAAGTTCCACGAGGTGCAGCACAGCATGAACCTCATCTCGGACAAATACGACATCAACCTGACGATCTACCAGCCGTTCGGCAGCCAGAGCTACCTCTCCACCATCGTCTCGGAGGGCAGCGCGCCGATTCGCATCCGGCTGAGCCCCGGACAGGAGCACAAGCTGTTCCAGGGCGCCGCCGGCCGCATGTTCGCCGCCTACTCGACGCTCGACGCCGCCGAGTTCACCGCCCAACTCGACCGCATCGGCGTGTCCGGCGACAAGGCCGTGGCGGCGTTCAGGCAGTTGGTGGCCGACGACAAGGCGCGCGGCTGGACCGAAGATCACGGCGTCACCCAGCGCGGCGTCGCCGCCATCGGCGTGCCGATCCTGACGGGCGACGCACGGCTGCTGGGCGTCATCGAACTGGTGATGTTCCAGCGGCAATACGAGCACGCCCCCATCGCCGCCATCGTCAGGGACGCCACCCATCTCGCCCAGGAGGTTGCCGGCGCACTCGGTCGCACCGCTTGACGGCGCCCGTTCGGCCGGGCCGAAGATCGCACAGCGCTCTGTTCCGGTCATGACCCGCCCGGGAGCGTCTGCGGCACGGCGCGCGCGTCTCACGATCGCCCCTACGGCCTGAGCGCCGCGGTCAGTTCGGGAAGCACCGCGAACAGATCGCCGACCAGCCCGTAATCGGCGGCCTGGAAAATGGGCGCGTCCTCGTCATTGTTGATCGCCACGATGACCTTGGCATCCTTCATGCCCGCCAGGTGCTGGATGGCGCCCGAAATGCCGACGGCAATGTAGAGGTCGGGGGCGACGATCTTGCCGGTCTGGCCGACCTGCTGGTCGTTCGCCGCATAGCCGGCGTCGACCGCGGCGCGGCTGGCGCCCACGGCGGCCCCCAATGCGTCGGCCAACTGCAGGATCAGTTCCTGGAACTTCGCCTCCGACCCCAGCGCCCTTCCCCCGGACACAACTATGCGCGCACCCTGCAGTTCGGGCCGGTCGCTCTTGGACAGGTTGTTCTTAACGAAGGTCGACAGCACTTCCCCGGTCGCGGGCGAGATGGTCTCGATCGCAGCGCTGCCGCCGGTCCCCGTCGCCTGAAAGGCCGAGGTTCGAACGGTGATCACCTTGGTGGCGTCGAGCGCCTGCACCGTCTGGATGGCGTTGCCGGCATAGATCGGCCGCTTGAACGTGTCGGGCGCCACCACCGCGACAATTTCGGAAACCTGCATGACGTCGAGCAGCGCCGCCACGCGCGGCATGGTCGCCTTGCCGACGCTGCTGGCGCAGGCGATGATGGTGTCATAGCCGCCGGCCAGCGCCACGATGGCCTCGGCCAGGGCCTCGGGCATGCGGTGTTCCAGGGCGTCGCTCTCGGCGAGCAGCACCCTGGACACTCCGCTGAGCCGTGCCGCCGCCTCGGCCACGGCCCGCGCCCCTTTGCCGGCCACCAGGACATGGATGTCCGGGCCGATCTGCGCCGCAGCCGTCAGCACCTTCGACGTCTGATCGGACAGCGTGACGTTGTCGTGTTCGGCAAGAAGAAGAATGGTCATGTCTTGTGCTCCTCGGTCTTGCTCCAGGCTCAAGTTCACTCGGAACCAGACGGAGCCGCAATTTCTTGGTGTCGTCTGTCTTTCCGGGGAAACCGGTTTCCATGTGTTCCCGACAGACCCTAAAGCACGCCTGCTTCGTTCTTCAGCTTGTCGACCAGTTGGGCCACGTCCGCGACCTTGACCCCGGCCTGGCGCCGGCCCGGCTCTTCGGTCGCGAGCACCTTGAGGCGCGCCCGGATCTCGACGCCATAGTCTGCGGCGGCCTTCTCTTCGATCGGCTTCTTCTTCGCCTTCATGATGTTGGGAAGGCTCGCGTAACGCGGCGTGTTGAGCCGAAGGTCGGTGGTGATCACGGCAGGCAGGCTGATCTCCACGGTCTGCAAACCGCCGTCGATTTCCCGAACCAGCCTGACCTGCCCTTCGCCGAGCTCCACGGATGATGCGAAGGTTCCCTGCCCCCAGCCCAGCAGTGCCGCCAGCATCTGCCCGGTCTGGTTCGAGTCGTCGTCAATCGCCTGTTTGCCGAGAATGACCAGTTCGGCGCCTTCCGCCTCCACAACGGCCTTGAGCAGCTTCGCCACGCTCAGCGGTTCGACGATGTCATCGGTCCTGACCAGAATGCCGCGATCTGCGCCCATTGCGAGCGCGGTGCGGATAGTTTCCTGGGCCTGGGCCGGACCGATCGACACGATGACGATCTCGTCGACCTTGCCCGCCTCCTTGAGACGCAGCGCCTCCTCGACGGCAATCTCGTCGAAGGGATTCATCGACATCTTCACATTGGCGAGTTCCACGCCCGATCCGTCCGTCTTGACGTGAATCTTGACGTTGTAGTCGACAACCCGCTTGACTGCGACGAGTGCTTTCATCTGTTTCTCCCAAACAATCCCGGCGGCCGCGGCGAGCCTAGTCCCCGGCGGGCGCGGGCCAGTGTTTCATCTCATTGGCGACCTGCGCGCGCATGTCCTCGGGAAGCAGATCGTCCGAACGGTCGGAGATCTCGGCGAACCGGCGCGCCAGTTCCTCCGCGCTCCCCTCGTCGAGCAGCCGCCCTTGCGTGAAACTGACATAGGCCCGCTCGAAGGCGCCGCCGCCTCCCATCAGGATGACGCGATTGGGGGCCTGCTCGGAGGCCAGGAAGACGATGCCCGGCGCGACCTTGTCGGCGGCCAGCACGGCTTTTTCATGCGCCGTGAGGATGGACTGGTTCATGCGGGAGACGCCGGCGGGGGCGAAACAATTGACGTGCACGTTTTTCGGCGCGCCCTCGATGCCGAGCGTGTTCATCATCCCGACGAGCGCCATTTTCGCCGTCGCATAGGCGGTCTGCCCGAAGGCGCCGGCCAGGCCGCTGCTCGAGCCGATCAGCACGATCCGCCCGTACTGCTGGTCCCTCATCGTGGCCCAGACTGCCTTGGCGCAATGAAACGCGCCCGTCACATGCACGTCCATGACCGCGCTGAAATCCTCATGGGTGAGCTTGCCGAAACTGCTGTCCCTGACAAAGCCCGCATTGTTGACGAGAATGTCGATCCGACCCCACCGCTCCTTGGCTCTGGCGGCCATTTCCTCGCACCAATGCGGGTCCGTCACCGATCCGATCAGGGCGAGCGCCTCGCCGCCGCCGCGGCGGATCTCTTCAGCGACGCCGTCTTCGGCGCCGTCGCCCGCCGTTCCCGTCCCGTTCACCACCACGCGCGCCCCGCGCGCCGCGAGCGCCAGGGCATATTCGCGCCCCAGGCCCCGACCGCTGCCGGTCACGATGGCGACGCGGCCGTCGAAACGGATGGGCTGCCCGCCGGCGGCTTCGGGATGCGGGCGCATCAACCGACCGCCTTCCGGCCGCTTTCGATGGCGGTGCTCAGGCCCTTTTCCCAGACGTCGCCGAAGGCCGCGGATGCGTGCGACAACTGGTGGGTATCGAAATGCGCATCGAGGCCGGCGCGGAAGCCCGCCATGTCCATGGTCCGGTGCAGCGAGCGCTTGACCAGCTTGAGCGCGAAAGGCGGCGCCTTGGCGATCTGACCGGCCAGCGCCAGCGTCTCGGCTTCGAGCTCCGATCGCGGCACCAGGCGCGAAACCATGCCGATCTTGTAGGCTTCGCGCGCATCCATGCGACGCCCGGTGAACAACAGGTCCTTGGCGGCGCGCATGCCCAGAACGCTCGGATGGATCAGGACCTCGACCGCCGCGGCGCCCAGCGTGTTGACCACCGGGTCGGCAAAGAAGGCGTCCTCGGATGCGACGACCAGATCGCACATATTCGCGAGCATGAAGGCGGCCGCCAGACACGCCCCCTGCACCTGCGCGATCGTCGGCTTGGGAGCATCCCGGAGCTTGAGGCAGAAATCGTAGAAAAGCCGCTCCTCGTGGGCGTATCGCTGCTCGACCGAATAATGCCGGCGCGACTCCCCCTCCTTGAGGTCGTGGCCGGCCGAGAAATGATTGCCGACGCCCGCAATGACCAGAACCCGGACACTGTCATCGGCGAGCGCCTCGGCAATGGCGCGTTCCATCTCCTCGAGCATGCGCGTGCCCTCGGCATTGCGGCGTTCGGGACGATTGTGCGAAATGCGCGCAACCGGCCCGATCCGCTCATAGAGAACCTGCTCGTAATCGGACACGGTAGATCCCTCCCCCGTTCATGCCGCCGGATGGATCGCGGTAGGACCGGAATATATTCACTAGGTCGTTTTTATTTCGTTATTCCGAAAAAGTCGATATGGTGGCCGATGTTTTGTGTATACTCGGGCAGAATTCAGTTTTGCCGGATGAGCAAAGCTCGGAGGAGGAGTCGGGCCGTGGACGATACCCAATTGCGCACGCTGATCGCCGTCAGCGAGAGCGGCAGCATCAGCAAGGCATCGGAGCGCCTGCACATCGCACCGTCCGCGCTCAGCCGCCAGATCCGCTTTCTCGAGAGCGAACTGAACCTGCAGTTGTTCGAGCGGCACGGCCGCGGCATGGTCGTGACCGAAGCCGGCAAGGCCGTGGTCGACCGCTCGCGGCGGGTCACGGCAGAGATGGACGGCATCAAGCAGTTCGCCGCCGAAAGCAGCACCGCGCCGGCGGGCAACGTCACCCTCGGCATGCCGCCGTCGGTGGCGGAAATGATGGCGGCGCCGATCGTGTCGGCCCTCTGGGAAAGCTACCCCGAAATCCACCTGCGCATCGTCACCGCGTTCACCGGCCATCTGCGCGACTGGGTGCAATCAGGCGACGTGGACATCGCGGTGCTCTACGATCCGCTGCACACGTCGGCGCTGCGCTCGACGCCGCTGCTCACAGAAGAACTGCTGCTGGTCGGCCCCTCGAGCTGCGAGCTGTCGCTGACACGCCCTGTTCCGTTCAGCACATTGACGGGCGAGCAACTGATCCTGCCAAGCCCGCAGCACGGACTGCGGGCCGTGCTCAACATTTACGCCGCCAAATCCCGCCTGCACCTGTCGACCCGGGTTGAGGCGGATTCCTACAGCACCATCATCGCCCTGGTGCTGGCGGGCCTCGGCCGGACGGTGCTGCCGCTCTCGCCCATTCACAAGCTCATCGACGCCGGCCAGTTGCGCGCCGCGCCGCTGGCCGATCCATCCCCCAACCGCCGGCTCGTGCTCTCCCTGGCCAACGAGCGGCCGCCGACACGGGCGATGCGGGTGGTCACCGATACGATCCTCGAGACCGTGCATGCGCTGGTCGAAAGCAAGATCTGGCATGCCCAGATCAACCGCGACCTGTCGACCGCCGGCCACCGGCTGTCGCCATAGCGGCACGGTCGCACTCGCCAGACCCGGTTGCCCGCATCACGACGGCAGCGGATCAAGATTTTTCTCCAGTGCGATATTTATACGTAAATCCGAAAACGGTTTGACGGGAAACGCGGCATGGGATACGCCAGTCCCATGCCTGCACGAGGCAGGGCAATCATGCGCCCGGCCCGCCTGGCGCAGGGAGTATCTGCTTTAGACCCGCGCGACGCGCCGCATTTTTCGCATCGATGTCGGGCAAATTGTCCATTCGGACGCTGCGAAATGCCGAGCCGGCGAAGCAACAACAGCGAGCAATATCTTGACCGTCAGCCATCGATTCAATGCCGAGCCCCCCGCTTTCGGCGACGCCGTGGAGATCCGTCCGGGCATTCTATGGATCCGCCTGCCGCTGCCCTACAGGCTCAATCACGTCAATATCTATGTCCTGGACGATGGCGCCGGCTGGACCGTCATCGACACCGGCATTGGCACCGACCAATCCATACAGGCCTGGCGGACATTGCTGGCGGGGGTGCTTGCGGGGCGACCGGTCAACCGCATTGTCTGCACGCACCACCATCCCGATCACGTCGGAATGGTCGGCTGGCTTTGCCGGGAAACCGGGGCAGAGCTGCTGATGGGCGAGGTGGAGTTCCTGCTGGCCCAATATTATGCGAACGCGCCCCACGCCATCGACGGACGCGCCTTTCGGCAGCTTTACCTGCTTCACGGGCTGAGCGAGGACTTCGTGGCCCACATGATGAGCGAGGGACACGACTATCAGCGGCGCACGACCGGACTGCCGTTGAGTTTCACACGCCTTGTCGCCGGCCAAACCGTGATGATCGGCGCGCGCGCCTTCGAGATCGTCACCGGGGGCGGTCATTCCTCGCTGCAGGTGATGCTGTATTGCCGTGAAGACGGGCTGTTTGTCGCCGCCGATCAGGTGCTGCCGCGCATCACGCCCAATATCGGCGTCGCCGGCATCGAACCGAGCTCGGATCCGCTGCAGCATTTTTTCACGTCGCTTGCTTCGATCAGGGATGCCATTCCCGACGGGACGCTCACCTTGCCCGGGCACGACTGGCCGTTCACGGGTCTCCATCAGCGGATCGACACGCTCGTGGAGCATCACCATGCGCGCTGCGACATCGTGGCGGAGGCCTGCCGCGACGGCGCCAGGACCGTCGCCGATCTCGTCCCGGTGCTGTTCGACCAGGACCTGAGCCATCATCAGATGTCATTCGCCTTTGCCGAGACGCTGTCGCACGTCAATTACATGATCGGACAGGGCAGGCTTAGGCTCGATACGTCGGGACCGGTGTGGTCCGTGGGCCTGAAGGATCGGAGCCCTCTGGGATGAGGGCGGAAGCCGCAGTGACCTTCCGGCCGCGCTCGGATCCGGCCAGGCTGCCGCCCGAAGCCGGATTGCGACCCGCGATCGAGGTCCTATCCTGCTGCCCCGGCCTTGCGATCGACGAATCCGAAGTCGGCGAGGAGCTTCTGTCGCGCTCGCGAAAGCCGAGCATCGTGGCGGATGCCGCCGCGGTGATCCTTGGAGCACCGGCACGCAAATTGACCGGCCGCACGCTGGTCGATGACGAGGTGCTCAGGGAAGCGGGAGAATGCGATTTTGGCAAGTACCGCACCGGACCGGCCGGCGCCGAGCTTGCGCTCGATCTGTATGTCGATCGATGACCGTCTTCACGCCCGACGAATTGCGCGCGCGCATAGGACAGGAGCTCGGAACATCCGACTGGGTGACCATCGACCAGGCCGCCATCGACCAGTTCGCGGCCTGCACGGGCGACCGCCAGTTCATCCACACCGATCCGGACCGCGCCCGCCAGTCGCCCTTTGGCGGAACGATCGCCCACGGCCTGCTGACGCTGTCCATCCTGGCGCCGCTTCAACAGCCCTTCACCCAGGTGGAGGGAACCGCGATGACCGTGAATTGCGGGTTCAATCGCGTCCGGGTTCATCACACCGGTTCCGGTCGGCAGCCGGATCCGCGGCCGCTTCATCCTGAAAGCGGGTGAGGAAACCGGAGAGAAGCAGATTCAGATCATCCTCGAATCGATCGCCGAGCTCGAGGGAGCCGAACACCCCGCCGCCATTGCCGATCTTGTCCTGCGCAAATATCTTCGACCCCTGTAAGGCCGGAATTTTGTCCGGCGCAGATCCTGGATGGGGTCGATCATCCTCTTTCCGGCGCAGATGCACCACCGGGCCCTTCCCCGATCCGAACAACAGGGTTGAGCCAGCGAAGGGTACGTCATGACCGGTTCCGATGCTTGGGAACGCTGTGCTCGAGCTGAAGGGACAGCCGGTTGGGGTGGTCCGACCCGGTGTCCGTCCGGCCACAATCCCTGCGCACGGAGCACAGTTTGCCTGTGTCGATGGCACCTGCTTCTTGACTTTTTCGCCCCACGCTTCGATTGAAGGCCCGCCCGATGCCTGCTGCGTCCAATGGATCCCCTGAACGAGACCGGACAGGCAGCGATCCAATATGTTACAGCGTTCTTGCGCATCCGGCAGGATGGGCGGCGCCACAAAGACCAGAACACAAAAAAGGGAGGGGGAAAATGCGCTTTCTTGCTCGAATTGCCTCATTGATATGCGCGGTCAACCTTTTGATCGGCCGGACCTTCTCCTGGTTGGCGCTCGCCATCGTCGTCGTCTGCTTCACCGTCGTCGTCCAGCGCTACCTGTTTTCGGTGAGCCACCTGTGGATGCAGGATCTCTATGTCTGGCTGAACGGGGCGATGTTCACCGCGGTGGCGGGATTTGCGCTGCTGCGCGACGACCATGTCCGGGTCGACATCTTCTACCGCCCCGCCGGGATGCGGACGCGCGCGCTCGCAGACCTCGTCGGCGTGTTCCTGTTCCTGCTGCCGTTCACCTGGGTGGTGTACCAATATTCCATGCCCTTCGTGCTGCGCGCCTGGGGCTACCGCGAGGCCTCGGCCAATGTCGGCGGCATGCCGGGCCTGTTCATCCTCAAATCCTTCATCATCGCCTTCGCCGTGCTGATCGCGCTGCAGGGGCTGGCGATGGCGATCCGCTCCATCCTCGTGCTGTCGGGCAATGAGCGGCTGGTTCCCGAACCCATCCAGTACAAGTCGGACCAGTTCGTCGTCGATCATTCCAAGGGGGCCCTGTGATGGATCCGGTGCTTATCGGCGAAATCCTCGCCGCGCTGATGTTCTTCGGCGTGATCGGCTTCCTGCTGATCGGCTTCCCCGTCGCCTTCACGCTGGCGGGCGTGTCGCTCTTGTTCGGCGCCGTCGGGCTGTGGCTGGGCGTGTTCGATCCGTCCAATTTCGGCTCGCTCCCCAACCGCTACATCGGCTTCATGACCAACGAGGTGCTGGTCGCGGTGCCGCTGTTCATCTTCATGGGGGTGATGCTGGAGCGAAGCCAGATCGCCGAGCAGCTCCTGCTGACCATGGGCAAGCTGTTCGGCAATCTGCGCGGCGGGCTTGGATTCTCGGTGATCCTGGTCGGCGCGATGCTGGCCGCCTCGACCGGCGTCGTCGGCGCCACGGTGGTGACGATGGGGCTGATCTCGCTGCCGGCCATGCTGCGCGCGGGCTACGACCCGAAGCTCGCCACCGGCGTGATCTGCGCGAGCGGAACGCTGGGCCAGATCATCCCGCCCTCGACCGTGCTCATCTTCATGGGCGACATGCTGTCGGGCATCAACAGCCAGGTGCAGATGGCCAAGGGCAATTTCGCCCCGGTCCCGGTGTCGGTCGGCGATCTCTTCGCCGGCGCCCTTTTGCCCGGCATGCTGCTGGTCGGCCTGTATCTCGCCTATGTGCTGTTCAAGGCGGTGACCGATCCCGCCTCCTGCCCGGCCACGCCGGTGCCGGCCGACGAGAAGGGCGATCTCCTTAGGGAAGTGTTCGTCGCCCTGGTTCCGCCGCTGTTGCTGATCCTGGCCGTGCTCGGCTCGATCCTGGGCGGCATCGCCACGCCGACGGAAGCAGCTTCGGTGGGCGCGGTGGGCGCGATGCTGCTTGCGGCGCTGCGCTGGCGGCTGTCCTTCACCATCCTCAAGGAAACCGTCATCGCCACGGCGACCATCACCAGCATGGTCTTCATCATCCTGCTCGGCGCCTCCGTGTTCTCTGTGGTGTTCAGGATGATGGGCGGCGACAATCTGGTGCACGAGTTCCTGAGCAACCTGCCCGGCGGCCCCATGGCCGCGGTGGCCATGGTGATGATCATCATGTTCTTCCTGGGCTTCATCCTGGACACGTTCGAGATCATCTTCATCGTCATCCCGATCACCGCGCCGGTGCTGCTGGCGCTCGACGTCGATCCGGTCTGGCTCGGCGTCATGGTGGGCGTGAACCTGCAGACATCCTTCCTCACCCCGCCTTTCGGCTTCGCGCTGTTCTACCTGCGCGGGGTGGCGCCCGAGGGCCTGCCGACCAGCGCCATCTACAAGGGCATCATCCCCTTCGTGGCGCTGCAGATCGTGGCGATCGCCATCCTGTTCATCTTCCCCGAGATCGTCACCTGGCTGCCGCGCATGGTGGCCGGCTAGGCATGAAAAAGGGCCCGGCGTTTCCGCCGGACCCTTTCCTGCGACTGACCGCGAGGGCTTAGTACTTCAGGTACTTCTGGCGTGCGGCGACATAGGGCGCATCGATCTGCTCGGTGCGGTTACGCACCAGGTTGAGCGCTTCGATGAAGCTTTCGGTGGTCTTCTTGACCAGCGGATCGGAGCTGTTGCGCAGTCCCTCGACCAGTTCCACCGACGCCTTGGCGCCTGCTTCCATGATGTCCTCGGGGAAGTTGCGGACGATCACGCCGTGATCGTCGACCAGGGTCTTGAGCGCGCGCGGGTCGTTGGCGATGAAGTCCGACGCAACCTGGTCGTATTCGGCCTGGCTGATGTCACGGATGATCGCCTGCAGGTCGGCGGGCAGTTCCTGGTACTTCTTCTTGTCGACGACAAGTTCGGTCGCCAGGCCCGATTCCACGAAGGACGGCATGTAGTAGTTCTTGGCGACCTGGTAGAAGCCGAGCGCCAGGTCGTTGTAGGGGCCGACGAATTCGGCGGCGTCAAGCGTGCCCGACTGCAGCGCCTGGAAAATCTCGCCGGCCGCCATGTTGGTGACGGTTGCGCCGAGCTTCTCCCAGACCTGGCCGCCCAGGCCCGGCGTGCGGAAGCGGACGCCCTTGATGTCTTCGACGCTGTTGAGTTCGTTGCGGAACCAGCCGCCGGCCTGCGTGCCGGTGTTGCCCGACAGGAAGCCCTGGACGCCGAACTGGTCGTAGATCTCGTCCCAGAGCTCCTGGCCGCCCAGGTAGCGGACCCAGGCGGTGAGTTCCGGCGTGGTCATGCCGTAGGGAACGCCGGTGAAGAAGGACAGGGCCGGCGACTTGTTCTGCCAGTAATAGGCGGCGCCATGGCTCATCTCGGCGGTGCCGTCGATGACCGCGTCAAGCGACTGCAGCGGCGGAACCAGTTCGCCGGCGGAATAGACCTGAACCGTCAGGCGACCGCCCGAGGCGGCGGTGATGCGATCGGCCAGCCGCTGTGCGCCGACGCCCAGGCCAGGGAAGTTCTTGGGCCAGGTCGTGACCATGCGCCAGGTGATGTTTCCTTGCGCGATTGCAGGCGCGGCAAGGCTCGTGGCGACGGCGCC
This sequence comes from Hoeflea sp. BAL378, assembly GCF_000759435.1. GTDB lineage: Bacteria > Pseudomonadota > Alphaproteobacteria > Rhizobiales > Rhizobiaceae > Hoeflea. The sequence goes on along the minus strand of NZ_JRJG01000010.1, from coordinate 2,393 downwards.
CGCACCGACGATGCCTGCGTTGCGGATAAAAGAACGACGATCCATTGGTTTCCTCCAAAATCGAATAAGCTCGTGAAAGCATGCCTGACAACCTGAAAGACAGCCTCGAGGGAGAGACATACTCCGCCCCGCGGGGGCATGTCCATGCCAGAAAGCGATATGGGACCTTCGGCCATATTTGTGTGATTTCATGGTCATGGAAAGCAGACAGGCGCCGGAAGCCGCGCCGGGACGGACCCGGCAAGGACCGCGGCGGGCGGATCCGCCGCCGGAAAGCAACGACACGCCGCAACACGCTGGCGTTGCGCAAACCGGGCTGCCGCAGGAAAGATTTGGGAACTGGCGCGACTGCCGGTATCTTCAGCCTCCTTCCCTTGAAAAGCAGGCGTCCAAGTTCGGGAGCCGGCAATTCTTGCAGAATGCGCTCCGGACACGGCCGGGGACTTGTGCCCTCCTTTGCCCGCGGCGCCGCCTGGGTCCCGATACGCCCGGAGGCTGCCCGGGATCACAAACCGCTGAAGGGCGGGCATCCGGCTGCTCCCGTTGCCGGGATGCGGCGGGTCCCTTGGCCCCTCTCCGTCACGGTGCGGCGAAGCGGGCCCTGAGCTCGGTCTTGAGCACCTTGCCGTAATTGTTCTTGGGCAGCTCGGCTTCGAAGACATAGGCCTTGGGGCGCTTGAAGCCGGCGATCTGGCTGCGGCAATGGGCGTCGAGCTCGGCTTCGGTCGGGGCCTGCGGCCCGGCGGGGACGACGACGGCCACCACCTCCTCGCCCCACTCGGCGCTGGGCCGGCCGATCACGGAGACTTCGGCGACGCCCGGATGGGTGAGCAGCGCCTCCTCGACCTCGCGCGGGTAGATATTGGTGCCGCCGGAGATGATGACGTCCTTGGAGCGGTCACGCAGCGTGAGATAGCCGTCCTCGTCGAGCGAGCCCATGTCGCCGGTCCAGAGCCAGCCGTCGCGGAGGGTCTGCGCGGTGGCGTCGGAATTGTTCCAGTAGCCCTGCATCACCGGCGATCCCGCCGCGATGATCTCGCCGATCTCGCCGGCAGGCCTGTCTGCTCCGTCCGGGCCGACGACGCGGATGCTCACGCAGGATTGCGCCCGGCCGACCGAGGCGAGACGCTCGCGCCAGCGCGGGTGCGTGCGGTCGACGATGTCGCCGCGCGGCAGCGCGGTCAGCGTCATCGGCGATTCGCCCTGGCCGTAGATCTGCACGAAGCGGGCGCCGAACTGCTCGGTGGCCGCCTCGATGTCGGCCAGATACATCGGCCCGCCGCCATAGACGATGGTGCGCAGGCCCTCCCCCGCATAGCCGGTCTGGCGCGCGGTGGCGAGAAGCCGGTGGATCATGGTCGGCGCCGCGAACATCGTCACATTGCCGAGCCGCGGCGCCAGCGCGCAGAGTTCGGCCGCGTCGAACCCGCCCGAGGCAGGCACCACATGGCGCGCGCCGCGCAGCACATGCATGAAATTGTAAAGGCCCGCGCCGTGCGACAGGGGGGCCGCATAGACCGCCGCGTCCTCTTCCAGCACATCGTCGACATCGACGAAATAGGCATAGGTCATGGCGTGCAGATTGGCGTTGGACAGCATCACGCCCTTGGGCTTGCCGGTGGTGCCCGAGGTGTAGAACAGCCAGGCGAGATCGTCGCCTCGGCGGGCGACCGGAGCGGCGAGCGTTTCGCCGCCCGGCTCGAAGGCGGGTTGGCGGTCGAGATCGTGCAGCGCGCAGCCGGGCGGCAGCAGCGGGGAGAGTTCACCCTCCCCCGCGACGAACACCACCCGGCTTTGCGAATCGGCGAGGATGAAGGCCGCCTCCCGGGCATGCAGCTTGGCGTTGATCGGCACGGCCACCGCGCCGCAGAACCAGATGCCGTAGAGCAGCTCGAGATAAGACGGGCTGTTCTTCATGAAGATGGCGACCCGGTCGCCGGGCTCGACCTTGTGCCGCGCGCGCAGCACCGCGCCGATCCGCGCCGCGTGATCGGCGAATTCCCGATAGCTCGCCACCACCGTTTCGCCCGACAGCAATGCGGGCCTGTCCGCCTCTCGCTTGGCCGTGCGCACGAGCCATTCTGCCAGGTTCATCGTGTCTCTCCGCAGTCCCGCCGGGTCATCCCTTGCAAGCGATGCCCGGGAGCATATGGCTCCCGGGCGCGCAATCAAGCCTTGCCGTAGCCGCCGCCGCCGGGCGTGATCATGAACACCTCGTCGTCCGGGTTCATCTCGCGCTTGCGGGTGTCGGCCACATCCTCGCCATTGATCTGGAAGGTTCCCTTGGCGCCGTCGCCGCCGCCAAAGATGCCTTCCGGGCCATAGGCGAGCCGGCTGGGGATGGTGTTGAGCAGCCAGCGCGAATTGGTGCGCATGCGGTAGCCGATGCGCTG
>NZ_JRJG01000009.1 GCF_000759435.1 Hoeflea sp. BAL378 | reverse complement strand
GAAGCCTGGCTCGCCGCCAGCGCGCGCGCGGCGATGCCGCCGCCCGGCGCCGATTGCGCGGAGGCCCGGGGCGGACGCGGCGCCGGATCGTCGTCGCCGAAGAACGGAATGTCGTCGTCTGGAGTGCTCATACCCCGGCAATGTAGTGATTCGGGGGCGAAAGACCAGCGTTCGCGGTTTGATCCGTGATGCACAAGGTCGGGGACAGTTTACTTTTGGCGCCTTGAACCGTGAGATTGCATGAGGTTTCCGAACGCCAAAAGTAAACTGTCCCCTGCCTCCTGCGGCTTTCGATTCCCGGCGGATCCGGGTAGGCTCCGCTTCACCTGAGGGAGACCCGCATGGACCACAAGCAATTCCTCGCGAGCCTTTCGCCCGAGCAGTGCCGGGAGCTGACCCAAACGTCGGATGCGCGAGGGCTCGCGCAGCTCGCGGCGCATCTCGGCGCGATCCTGCTGCTGGGCGGGCTGATCGCCGCGCGCGTGCCGTTCTGGCCGGTGCTGATGCTGCCGCAGGGGATCCTGCTCGTGTTCCTGTTCACGCTGCTGCACGAGGCGAGCCATGCGACGCCGTTCCGCTCGCGCTGGCTCAACGCCGCGGCGGCGCATCTGAGCGGTTTTGCCATTCTCCTGCCGCCGCGCTGGTTCCGCTATTTCCATTTCGCCCATCACCGCTTCACCCACCTGCCGGGCAAGGACCCCGAACTCGATGCGCCCAAGCCCGAGACCTGGGGGCAGTATCTCGTGCATGTGTCGGGAATCCCGGTGTGGATCAGCCATGTCCGCACGCTGGTGCGCAATGCGGCGGGGAGATGCGCGGACGCCTATGTGCCGGCGGCGAAGCGGGGCGCGGTGCGGACCGAGGCGCAGGTGATGCTCGGGATTTATCTGGCGCTCATCCTGGGAAGCCTGGCGCTCGCCACCCCGGTGCTGCTGTTCGTCTGGCTGATCCCGCTGGCGCTCGGCCAACCCTTCCTCAGGCTCTACCTGCTGGCCGAGCACGGCCGCTGCCCCCATGTCGCCAACATGCTGGAGAATTCCCGCACCACGTTGACCAATGCACTCGTGCGCAGGCTCGCCTGGAACATGCCTTATCACGCCGAACACCACAGCTATCCAATGGTGCCGTTCCACCGGCTGCCGGACCTGCACCGGTTGACGGCCGAGCATCTCAAGGTCACCGAAAAGGGCTACGCGCGGTTCCATGCGAAATATGCGCCAGAGATGGGGCGGGAATAGTTCGCAGTTCGGGCAGTTCGGGGACAGTTTACTTTTTCGCGCATAGATTGCTGTTTATTATAGTTTTACCAATACGCGAAAAAGTAAACTGTCCCCGACCTATCCGACGTCTCACCCGCAGCATTTCTTGAATTTCTTGCCGGAGCCGCAGGGGCACGGGTCGTTGCGGCCGGGCGGGGACGCGCGGGGCGCGGCGGGGATTTCGGGCAGGCGGTCCCAGTAGAGCCAGCGGCCGCCGATGCAGCGGAAGTCCGAGGTCTCGGCGAGCGCCGCCTCCGCGCCCCGGTGGCGGTAGGGGGCGATGAAGCTGACCGTGCCGTCGCTGTCGCCTTCCCTGCCCTTGCGCGTGGCGATGATCTCGAGCCCGAGCCACACTGTGCCGAGCTGCGAAGCTTCCGCCTCCGTCCGGTTGAAGGCCAGCGCCGCAGGCCCGCCGGCGGTCGCTTCGATATAATCGAGATTGCCCAGCGCATAGGCCACGTAGCGCGACCGCATCAGCGCCTCCGCCGTCGGCGCGGCCTCGCCCGCGTGAAAGCGGCCGCAGCAGGCGGCATAATCAAGGTCTGAGCCGCAGGGGCATGGGGGCATGGCGATGGCTTTCGTGGCGGTGGGGGTGGCCGGATGACGTGCCCCGAGCATGGGAGCCCGACCATAGGCGCTCGCGGACGGCGCGCCAATCCGTCTTCACGGCGCCCGATTGCGGCCATCGCGCCAGGCCGATGCGCCTACATCTGCCGCGGGCCGGTCTCTTCGCTGGCGGCAACCACCAGGGCCTGGGGCATGCGCGAGCGGCGGAACTGCAGGGCCACGACCTTGTAGCCTCCGGCCTTGAGTTCGGACAACAGCAGGGGAAGCATGTCCGCGGTGCGGCCATGGATGTCGTGCATCAGGATGATGCCCTTCCTCTTGGCGCGGACCCTGGCCATGGTGTTTGCGGCAAGCGTCTCCGGGCTCAGCTTGAAATAGTCCTTGGTGTCGATGTCGACATCGAGAATGACGAGGCCGCGAGCGGAAGCGGCCTGGCGCAGAGCCGCGGTATCGGCCAGATAGGGGAAGCGGAAGAAGCCGACCGGAGCGCCGGTCACCCGCGCAACCGCCGCATTTCCATTGGCGATGTCGGTGAGGGCTTGCGTGTAGCCCCTACCTGCCAGGCTGGCATGGTTGTAGGTGTGCCCGCCGATGGAATGGCCCTGCGCGGCAACCCTCTGGGCAATCGCAGGATAATGGACAGCCATCTGGCCCACCATCAGGAACGTCGCCTTGACGCCATAGTGCCTGAGCGTCGCCAGGATCCTGTCGGTCTTGGCGGGGATGGGGCCGTCGTCGAAGGTGAGGATCACTTCCTTGTCGGCCAGCCGGATCTCGGAGATCGAGCCGACCTTCAGCGTCCGCCCGGCCAGCGATCCGAACCCCTTGCCGCGCCGCGTCGTGCCGAAAGCCGAGAACGCGCCGACCTCCTCGACCTGATCGTCTCCCGCAAGCGATGGTTTTCCGGCAAGCGGCACATAAGCCGTCTTCACGGCCTCGAGATCGGACGGGGGCCGGGATGCACAGCCGGCCATGGCGAGACACGACAGCAGGCAGACGAAGGCAAGACGCGAAACCATGGCACACTCGGCTCAACAGGGACGGTGCCGAACTTTCGCTGATTATGGTTAACCGAGCGTTGACGGGGACGCGGCCCTGCACCCCCAAGGCGAGACTCGGGCGGCCGGGCCAGATCGCGCAGCCCGCTCACTCCCGAGGCGATTTGCCAGCGGGCGTTTTCAACGTCCCCATGCCCCGGTCGAGCAATTCGCGCATGAACCGCTGGTATTTCACCCCGCGCTTTGCTGCCTCCGCCTTGATCGCCTCGAGCTGGCTTTCCGGCATGCGCATGTTGACACGGGCGCTCTTGTCCGCGAATTCGTGGCGAACCGGCTCAGCGGCGCTCCAGTCGAAGTCGCTCAGATCGGCGTCTTCGACAAATTTTTCGGCCATCTCATCACTGGTCAATGTTGGCCATGGCTTTTTTGATCTGCTCATAGGCTGCCACCTCCTTTGCGTGCATGTAGCGGGCGCTGATGGGACGGATAAAGGTTTCTCCCTTCACCTCGCGATATGTGAAAACCACGAACACGTGCCTGCCCGAGGGTGCTTGTCCTGCCGTCCGGTATCGGCTTTCTCGCGGATCCGGATCCGGGATGCGCAGAACCATGGTGCGCAAGACGTGTTCGATCTCCGTCTTGCTGACACCATGCCTTCCGCATTTCGGCCAATTGCCGAGATCCCAATCAATGCCGCTAATAAACATAGGAACATTGTGCACGTTTGTACATACAACTCAACGCGATCTTTTCAAGGCGTCGCGCCTCGAAGGAGTGTGATTCATGGCCACGCCGGGCATGAGCGATTCAGCCTGCCACGCCATCCTTTCCCCTCACAGCCATCCCTTCTTCTTGAACCACAGATAGGGCCCGACCGCCGAGATCGCCATCACGGCCAGCGCTATCGGATAGGCCCAGGGCAGGCCGAGTTCGGGCATGTGGTCGAAGTTCATGCCGTAGACGGTGCCGATGAAGGTGGGGGGCAGGAACACCACGGCCGCCACCGAGACCACCTTCATCACCTGGTTCTGCTGCACCGAGATCAGGCCCAGCGAGGCGTCCAGCAGGAAGATGATGTTTTCCGAGATGAAGTCGGCATGTTCGGAAAGCGACTGGATGTCGCGCGCGAGCGAGCGGCAGCGCTGCTTGATCGCCTTCTCGCCGGCGATCTCCGGCAGGGTCTGCAGGAACCCCGCCACCCGCGACAGCGACATCAGGCTTTCGCGGACCTTGGCGATGGTGCGCTGGTGGCCGGCGATCACGCCGAGCATGGATTCGAGATCGCGCGTGGCGGTCTCGGGATTGGCGTCGCTGCCCGACGAGAAGACCCGGCTCGACAAAAGGTCGATCTGGCGCGAGCGGCCCTCCAGCACCTCGGCGGTGCGGTCGACCATGGCCTCGAGCAGCCGCGTCACCACGTCGTGGCCGCCCAGGCCTTCGAGTTCGCGCGGCGCGTTGGCGGCGAAGATCGCGAAGGCCTTGGGCTCGCCGTAGCGGATGGTCACCAGCCGCTCGCCCGCCAGCACGAAGCCGATGTCGGTGATCTCGGCGAAATCGCTGTCTGCCTTCCACACCACGCTGGCCGTCAGATAGGCCGCGCCGTTCTCGATGTAGAGCCGGCTCGAGGGCTCGATGTCGCGCAACTCGTCGCGGCTCGGCACCTCGACGCCGATGAGACGCTCGACCTGGGCCTCTTCCTCGGAGGTCGGCTGCAGCAGGTCGATCCAGCAGGCGGATTGGGGCAGCGGCTCGGCGCCGGGTGCCGGCACGTCAAGACAGACGCCGGCGCGGTCATAGGCACGGATCATGCGCCGGGGCCGCCTTGCCGGCCGGCATCGAAGACCGGGTCGACCGGCACCTGCAGGGCGGTGGCGAGCTGGTTGGTCTTGCCGGCCAGCCCGATGATGGCCAGCAACTCGCCATACTGCTCCTCGGTCATGCCCTTGGCGCGGGCGGCGGCGGTGTGGGAATGGATGCAATAGGTGCAGTTGTTGGCGACCGACACGGCGACATAGATCATCTCCTTGGTCAGCGGATCGATCGAGGAGGGCTTGCCCACCACCTCCTTGACCTCGGTCCAGGTGCGCTCGAGCAGGGCCGGATCGAAAGCCAGCCAGCGCCACATATTGTTGATGAAGTCGGTCTTGCGGGTCGCACGGATATCGTCGAACACCGCCTTGACGCGGGCGTCGGATTCCAGGTCCTGGGATGGCATCAGCGTGGTCAAGTCTTGATCTCCAGATGTAAATCTCAATGGCCGGGCCAAGGCTGCTTCGCCCGTCCCCGCTTCGGACGAGACTAGCATGGCGCTCCGGGCTTGGCGACGCGGATGCAGGCCGAGGCTTGCCGAGGGCCCTGCCCTTTCCTCGCGGCGGTCGCGGCCTAGATGATGGTGATTGGAGATGATCCAGGATCTATGGGGAGAACGACCATGACAGAGCAATCGGCAGGCAAGCCTGCGATCACCCAGGCCATGATCAAGGCCTATGACGACTACACGCATCTGACGCTCGACCGGCGCGGCTTCATGGAGCGGCTGACCAGGCTCGCGGGCTCGGGCGCCGCGGCGGCCGCCATCGTGCCGCTATTGGCCGCCAACAGCGCGCGGGCGGCGATCGTGCCCGCCGACGACGCGCGGGTCGAGGCCTTCGACGCGACCTTCCCCGGCGCGGATGGCGAGATGGACGCCTATCTGGTACTGCCCGCCGGCGCTTCCGGCCCGCTGCCGGCGGTGCTGGTGATCCACGAGAACCGCGGCCTCAACCAGCATATCCGCGATGTGGCGCGGCGGCTGGCGGTGGACGGCTTCCTGGCGCTCGCCGTCGACTTTCTCTCGCCGCTCGGCGGCACGCCCGACAACGAGGACAAAGCGCGCGAGATGATCGGCCAGCTCGACGGCGCTGAGACCACGGCCAACGCCAAGGCCGCGCGGGCCTTCCTCGCCGGCCACGAGAGATCCAACGGCAAGGTCGGCGCGGTCGGCTTCTGCTGGGGCGGCGGGCTGGTCAACCAGCTCGCGGTGCATGATCCGGAGCTCGACGCGGGCGTCGCCTATTACGGCCGCCAGGCGGACGCCGGCGAGGTGGGGAGCATCGAGGCGCCGCTGATGCTGCATTATGCCGGGCTCGACGAGCGCATCAATGCCGGGATCGACGCCTATCGCGCGGCGCTCGAGGCGGCCGGCAAGGCGTTCGAAATCCATGTCTATGACGGCGTAAACCACGCCTTCAACAACGACACTTCGGAAGCGCGCTACGACAAGGCGGCGGCGGAGCTGGCCTGGTCGCGCACGGTCGCGTTCTTCAGGCAGCATCTGGCCTGAGGCGCCCGGGCGGTGTCATCGGGATGTGGCGGACCGGGTCTAAACCGGCGGGGTGTTGCAGCCCCGCAATATCCCGTTCAAAACGGCGCGGGGCTGCTTGCAATGACCCAATTGCCTGTTTACGCTTACGTTAACGTCACTCATCCGGAGGATTCGCCGTGAACCCACTCGTCCAACGCATCACCGACACCGTCGGCATCGATTCCGCCACCGCCCAGCAGGCCATCGGCGCCATCCTGGTCTTCCTGCAGTCCGAAGGCCCCGCCGACAAGGTCAATGAGATGCTTGCCTCCGTCCCCGATTCCGAGGCGCTGATCGCGCAGGCGCCCAAGGGCGGCATGCTGTCGATGGGCGGCGTCATGGGTCTCGGCCAGAAGCTGATGGGCCTGGGCCTCGGCATGGGCGAGATTTCCGGCATTTCCAAGCAGACCATGGCATTCGCCCGCGAAAACGGCGCCGGCGATGCGATCGACGACATCGTCGCCTCGATCCCCGGCCTGTCGCAGTTCGTCTGAGGCCAGCCGACGCCTTTTCTTCTCCGATGCACCCGGCGGTCCGCGACCGCCGGGTTTTTTTACGTCCGGCGCCGCCGCGCGCGGCCGGGAGCCGTGCCTTGACGCCGGTCAAGGCGCAGGCCGCGAAATGCCCTTAAGGTCGGCCGCAGGGCCAACCAAGAGGTGCAGGATCATGAAGCGACGGGATCTCATCATTGGCGGCGGCGCGATCGCCGCGCTCGGGCTCACCGCCCATGCCCTCACCCGCGGCCCGTCCTACGAGACCGAAGCGGCGGCGCTCCGGGCGCCGCGGTCGCCGCAGGCAATGGGCGAGTTCGAATTCCTGGTCCATCACGCCACGCTGGCCGCCAACAGCCACAACACCCAGCCCTGGCTGTTCTCGGGCGGGGCCGACCAGGTGACGATCCGCCCGGATCTCGCGCGGGCCACGCCCGTCGTCGACCCGGACCATCACCATGTGTTCGCGAGCCTCGGCTGCGCCGCGGAGAACCTCGGCCTGGCGGCATCAGTCGCCGGCCGGTCGAGCGCAATCGAGAGCCTGGATGGAAACAACGGGCTGCGGGTGAGCCTCGGCGGCGCCGGCGCCACGCCGGATCCGCTGTTTGACGCCATCACCGAGCGGCAATGCACCCGCTCGGTCTATGACGGGCGCCCGGTGCCCGCGGCGGATCTCGCGGCGATCGAGGCGGCCGCCGCGGTGGACGGCTGTTCGGTGATGCTCGTCACCGACACGCCGCGGATGGAGCAGATCCTCGAGCTGATCGTCACCGCCAACACCGCCCAGGTCGAGGACCCGGCCTTCGTCGCCGAGCTCAAGCGCTGGATCAGGTTCAACGCCGGCGAAGCCCTGCGCCAACGCGACGGCCTCTATTCGGCCTGTTCGGGCAACCCCTCGCTGCCGGGCTTCATCGCCCGGCCCGCCTTCGGGCTGGTGTTCACGGCCGAGGCCGAGAACGCCAAATGCGCCGACCAGGTGCGCTCCTCGGCGGGGTTCGCGGTGTTCGTCTCCGAGCGCGACGACCCGGAGCACTGGGTGCGCGCCGGCCGCAGCTACCAGCGTTTCGCGCTGGCCTCCACCGCGCGCGGCATCCGGCACGCCTTCCTCAACCAGCCGGTCGAGGTGGCGCGCATGCGGCCGGAACTGGCGGCACTCCTGGGCACCGGCGGCCGGCGGCCGGATCTGCTGGTCCGGTTCGGCTACGCCAGGCCGATGCCGCGCTCGCTCAGGCGTCCGCTCGGCGACGTGATCGTGACTGCCTGAGCAGCGGCTGGAAGGGATGGGGCGGAACGCGCGCTAACCGGGGCGGCAGAAACGAAGCCGACGCCCGTAAGGGCGCCGGATCGTCATCGGTACAGTGAAATTGGGGTACAGCGAAATTGGGAGGAGCGGCGGGGCCGGGCCCGCCCCCAGGCCGACCCCGCGCTCCTCATCCGCCCTGCCGGCTAGGAGGCCTGGGCGGGACGGATAACTTTGTTCAGTCTGGCGGCGACGAACCAGGACACCGGGATCGCCACCAGCGCGCCGATCAGCGCCGCTATGGAAATGGAAACGGCATCCATGCGATCGACGGTCAGTGCCGCCACGACGAAACTGCCGGCCAGCATGGAACCGACCATGATATACACAACAGCTACAAGCTTGAGCATCGATGCCTCCTGAAGCTGGCCTTGCCGCCAGACCGCTGCAAGACCTTCGACAACCAAGCTAGACCCGGAACGGACGCAAAAACTTGATCTGGCTCAAGGAAAATGCGGATTCTTTGCCGACGGTGCATTTTCGCTGCCCCGGCGACAGCCGCCCGCTGTCGGCCGCCGTCCCGTTCAACGGCGCGGTGTGCCAGAATGGGGCAGCGGCGGCTGGCACGCTTCCTGCACCTTGAGCCGCATGAGCACGATCAATCCCATTCTGAGCCGCCGCGGCCTTCTCGCCGGCCTCACCCGCCTGGGCGCCGGCGCCGGCGCGGCCGGCCTGCTGGCGCCCCCGGCGCTGGCCGGAGAGCTGTTCTCGAGGATCGACCTGCGCGGCGGCCACGACGCGGATCTCGCCGGCCTGCTGCCCGACGCGATCGACGACCAGAGCCGGCTGTTCCAGCGCGCCATCGACCAGGCGGCCACGGAGGACCGGATCCTGCGACTGCCGCCGGGCAGCTACGTGATGTCCAACATCACCCTGCCCGACGGCGCGCGCATCGCCGGCGTGCCGGGCGCGACGCGGCTGATCTATGGCGGGCGCGGCCACGGGCTGCTGGCCGAAGGGGCGCGGCGGGTGGAGCTCACGGGCCTGGTGATCGACGGCGCCAACCAGCGGCTGGGCTCGCATGTCTCGGGACTTGTGCATCTGAGCGGCGTCGCGGAGGCCGTTCTTGAGGACGTGACCATCGCCGGCGCCGACGGCCACGGGATCACGCTGCAGGCCTGCGGCGGCCGGATCAGCACCTGCGAGATCTTTGGCGCACGGCTGGCCGGGATCTATGCGGTCGAGAGCCGCGGGCTTTCGATCACCCGCAACACCGTCCGCGATTGCGCCAATGGCGGCATCCTGGTGCATCGCTGGTCGGAGGGCGAGGACGGGACGCTGATCGACGGCAACCGGGTGATGCGGATCTCGGCCCGCGACGGCGGCACCGGCCAGAACGGCAACGGCATCAACATCTTTCGCGCGAACAACGTGATGGTGACGGACAACCATGTGTCGGACTGCGCCTTCTCGGCGATCCGCGCCAATGCGGCGAGCAACATCCAGATCGTCTCCAACCAGGCGCTGCGCTCGGGCGAGACGGCGATCTACGCCGAATTCGGCTTCGAGGGCGCGGTGATCGCGTCGAACCTGATCGACGGCGGCACGGTGGGGATCTCGGTCGCCAATTTCAACGAGGGCGGCCGGCTCGCCGCCGTGACCGGCAACATCATCCGCAACCTCAGCACCGTCGGCCCCTATCCGGCCGAATATGCCGGCTTCGGCATCGGCCTGGCGATCGAGGCCGACGCGGCGGTCAGCGGCAACGTCATCGAGGGTGCGCCGAAATGGGGCGTGCTGATGGGCTGGGGCCCGTTCCTGCGCGCGGTCAGCTTCACCGGCAACACGGTGCGCCAGTGCGGCGCGGGCGTCGCCGTCTCGGTGGTCGAGGGCGCGGGCGCGGCGCTGATCGCCTCGAACCTGTTCGACAGCGTGCCGGGCGGCGCCATCCTCGGCTGCCGCTGGAACGAGGTGGTGACCGGCGACCTGGCCAAGGGCGGCGCGGGCAAGTTCGGCCACCTGACGCTCGAGCGCAACGCGTTGGCGTGAGCTGTCTCCGTCACACCTCCCCCTTGAGGGGAGGTCGGCGACTGGCGCGCGAAGCGCGACAGAGCCGGGTGGGGGTGATGGGGACAAGATACCCCCACCCGGATCAGCTACGGCCTTCGGCCTTGCTTCTCCGACCTCCCCTCAAGGGGGAGGTGGACCGGTGTGGCGCGGGCCCGATCCATCCGAAAAATAATCCCCGGGCGCGCCCGGCGGGCCGATTGACAGCGGTTGCGGGCCGGCGGATCTTCGCTCTTGCCCGCCGGACAGACCGGCCCGGCGTCAACAGGGGTGAAGCGCATGACAAGACTGATTTCAATCTGCCTGGCGGCGACGCTCGGCATGGCGGGCATCGCGCAGGCGGATGTCGCCGCAGGCACCTACACGGTCGAGGGCACCAATCTCGACGGCAGCAGCTACGGCGGCACGGCGACCATCACGCTGAGCTCCGACACCACCTGCCACATCCACTGGAGCACCGGCAGCGAATCCGACGGCATCTGCATGCTCTACGGCAACGCGTTTGCCGCGGGCTACGTGTTCAAGGGCGGCGGCGTCGGGCTGGTGGTCTACCAGGTGATGGAAGACGGCTCGCTCGAGGGCGCCTGGACCATCGACGGCCAGTCGGGCTCCGGCACGGAAATCCTCACGCCTGAATGATCGCACGGGGCCGCCTCCCTCTCCTGTCGGGGAGAAGGTGGACCGGCGCGTGAGCTGCGAGACGGAGGAGGGGGCGGCGGGCGCGGCGCGCCCCTCCCCGCGTTTGCCCCAGATCAAGCCGGCGGGCGCGGATTGGCGCTAGGATGGCGTCTCCGCGTCCTGCACAGAAAGCCGGCCATGACAGATTTCAACGCCCTCACAGATCCCACCCCCTATCTGTTCTTCACCGGCAAGGGCGGCGTCGGCAAGACGTCGCTGAGCTGCGCCAGCGCGATTGCGCTCGCCGACCGCGGCCTCAAGGTGCTGCTGGTCAGCACCGATCCGGCCTCCAACCTTGACGAGATGCTGGGCGTGGCGCTCGCCGATGCGCCGACGCCGGTTCCCGGGATCCCCGGACTGTCGGCGATGAACATCGATCCCGAGGCAGCCGCCGACGACTACCGGGCCCGTGTGCTCGCGCAACTGGGGCCCGAGGCCAATGAGGAGGAAAGATCGACCGTCCGGGAGCAGCTCTCGGGCGCATGCACCACCGAAATCGCGGCCTTCGACGAATTCGTCGGGCTGCTTGCGGGCGACGCGCCAGAGTTCGACCACATCATCTTCGACACGGCGCCGACCGGCCACACGCTGCGGCTCCTGAGCCTGCCCAAGGCGTGGACCGGGTTTCTGGAAAGCAACGAGCGCGGCGCCTCCTGCCTGGGGCCGCATTCAGGCCTGAAGATGCAGGAGGAGCGGTTCCGCACGGCGCTCGAGTGCCTGGGCGACCCGGCCCGGACCACGATCGTGCTGGTGACGCGGCCCGACCGCGGCGCGATCCGCGAGGCGGCGCGGACCTCGGACGAATTGAGCGCGCTGGGGCTGTCCAACCAGATGCTCGCCGTCAACGGGCGGTTCCGCGCGGCGGGAGATGCGGACGCGGTGGCCTCGGCCATGGCGCGCGACCAGGAGGAGACGCTGGCCGCGATGCCCGCAAGGCTCGCGGGACTGCCCCGCGCCGAATTCCCGCTGCTCGGCTTCGACATGGTGGGATTGCCGGCGCTCCGCGCGCTGATGGCGCCGGAAGCGCCGCATCCGGCCGCCGTCGCCACGGAGCAGGAGCCGCTCGACCTTCCCGGTCTTTCCGCGCTGGTCGACGAGATCGCCGCGGGTGCGCGCGGCCTGGTCATGGTCATGGGCAAGGGCGGCGTCGGCAAGACCACCATTGCCGCGGCCATCGCCGTCGGGCTGGCCGCCCGCGGCCACGCGGTGCACCTGACCACCACCGACCCCGCCGCGCATGTGGGCTTCGTGGTCGACGGCGCGATGGCCGGGCTGACGGTCGACCGGATCGATCCCGCAGCCGAGACAAAACGCTACATCGACAAGATCATGGCCTCGCGCGGCCGCGACCTCGATGACGAAGGCAAGGCGCTGCTGCTCGAGGACCTCGCCTCGCCCTGCACCGAGGAAGTGGCGGTCTTCCATGCCTTCTCGCGGGTGGTGGCCGAGGCGCGCAGCGCCTTCGTGGTGATCGACACCGCGCCCACCGGCCACACGCTGCTGCTGCTCGACGCCACCGGCGCCTATCACCGGCAGATGACACGGCATCTCGACCCCGGCACTCCGGGCCGCGTCGTCACGCCGCTGATGCGGCTGCAGGACGCGGACTACACCCGCGTCATCCTCGTCACCCTGCCCGAAACCACGCCGGTGTCGGAAGCCGGCGCGCTTCAGGACGATTTGCGCCGCGCCGGCATCGAGCCCTATGCCTGGGTCATCAACAGGAGCATGGCGGCGACCGGCACGCGCGACCCGCTGCTCGTCTCGCGGCTCAAGGGCGAGCGCGCGCAGATCGACCGCGTCCGCTCCGACTTCGCCCGCCGCGCCTACCTGCTCGGCTACCGCACCACTCCGCCGGTGGGCCTGGGCGAACTCGGAAAACTCGCCTCGGAGTGAGGGTGTCGCGGGCCCTCCCTTCCCCTTGAGGTGAGGGATCGAGGGTGGGGTCATGAGCGAAGCGAACCCGAAAGACACCCCCACCAGGATCGCCTGCGCCAAGCTTGTCTCTCCGTTGGGACGAGCCACGGGTCTCGTCCCGTCCTGCTGACACCCTCGAGGGGAGGCAGGGGCTCTCGATGGGAGACTTCCTCTCAAGGCAGGAAAAGCGCCGCCATCTCCAATTGACATCCCCCACCCCGCTCGGCCAATCTCGTCCCATTCCCACCGGAGACCGCGCCATGTCCATCGAATTCCTGATCACCACGCTGATCGTGGTGCTGCTCCCCGGAACCGGGGTGCTCTACACGCTGGCGATGGGGCTCACCCGCGGGGCGCGGGCGTCGATGGCGGCGGCGGCGGGCTGCACGGCCGGGATCGTGCCGCATGTGGCGGCCTCGGTCATGGGGCTGGCGGCGCTTATGCATGCAAGCGCGCTGGCGTTCCAGACGCTCAAATATCTGGGCGTGATCTACCTGTTCTACATGGCCTGGCAGATGTGGCGCGACACCGGCACGCTGGCGATCGGCGCATCGCCGCAGGGCGCGGCCGAAGGCGGCGCGGCGGCCGGTCCGCTGCGGATCGCCGGAGCCGGGATCCTCATCAACCTGCTCAACCCCAAGCTCACCGTGTTCTTCCTGGCCTTCATGCCGCAATTCGTCGATCCGGCCGCGCCCGGCGCCACCGGGGAGATGCTCAAGCTGGCAGCCGTGTTCATGGCGCTGACCTTCGTGGTGTTCGTGGTCTACGGGCTGCTCGCCGCCCAGGCGCGCGACCATGTGATGGCGCGGCCCCGGGTGATGCGGCTGGTCAGGCGCTCGTTCGCCTCGCTGTTCGCGCTGATGGGCGCCAGGCTGGCGCTGGCCGCGCGCTGAGGCATGGCCCCCTCATCCGTCAGCTTCGCTGACACCTTCTCCCACGAGGGGAGAAGGGAGGCCGGCGCGAGGGGGCGCAAGGGAACCTTTTTGCCGCTGCCCCGTTGCCTGCTGGAGAACGCCAGCCTATGTTGGCGCGCATGACGGGGCGTACAAGCCCCGCGATCAATCACACATGAGGAGAGACCCATGGCCCTCGAATTGCCAGCCCTGCCCTATGATTACGACGCCCTTGCGCCCTACATGTCGCGCGAGACGCTCGAATTCCACCACGACAAGCACCACCAGGCCTATGTCACCAAGGGCAACGAATTGCTCGAAGGCAGCCCGCTCAAGGACAAGTCCCTTGAGGAGATCTGCAAGGCGGCCTATGACGAGAAGAACGCCGGGCTCATCAACAATGTCGGCCAGCACTACAACCATCTGCATTTCTGGAAGTGGATGAAGAAGGGCGGCGGCGGCTCGAAGATGCCGGGCGCGCTCGAAAAGGCAATCCAGTCCGACCTCGGCGGCTTCGACAAGTTCAAGGCCGATTTCGTGGCCGCAGGCGTCGGCCAGTTCGGCTCCGGCTGGGCCTGGCTCGCCGTCAAGAACGGCAAGCTCGAAATCATGAAGACGCCCAATGGCGAGAACCCGCTGATGCACGGCGCATCGCCGGTGCTGGGCTGCGACGTGTGGGAGCACAGCTATTACATCGACTACCGCAACGCGCGGCCGAAATATCTCGAAGCCTTCGTCGACAACCTGATCAATTGGGATCATGTCGCCGAGATGTACGAAGCAGCGCGCTGATCCACGCTCTTCGACCGGAACTGCACGCAGCCTGGCGCGTGAAGCGCCGGGCTTTTTCGTGCCGTGCGCCGATGCGGGACCGGATGCGGCACACCGTCTCCGGTAACGCGGCGATCACCTAAACTTGATTTGCCTGTCATGCGCTCCATGTAACGATGCCCTAGGGACAGTTCATCAACCGCATCACTCAACAGGAGAAACTTCATGAAATTTCGGACCTTGTTTGCCGCAGCCCTCATCGGCGCCGCCGGTTTTGCACCGGCCATCGCCGCCGACGAACCGCAGGTGGTTCGCCAGGAGATGATGAAGAAGAACGGCGCGGATGTCGGTACCCTCGCCAAGATGGTCAAGGGCGAAAGCCCGTTCGACGCCGCCGCGGCGCTGGCTGCGCTGACCGAAATCAGCGAAGTGGCCGCAACCTTCGGCGAGCATTTCCCGGAAGGGTCGGAAACCGGCTTCGAGACGGAAGCAGCGCCTGCGATCTGGACCGACCGCGCCGGCTTCGACGCCAAGGTCGCCGAGTTCAAGGAAGATGCGGACGCGGCCGTTGCCGCAGCCCCCGCCGATCTCGACGGGCTCAAGGCGGTGTTCGGCCCGCTCACGCAGAATTGCGGCTCCTGCCACGAGACCTACCGCCTGAAGAAGAGCTGATGCGGCTGACGCCCGATCCCGCACATCCCGGGCGCCGGCCGTGAAGCGGCTGGCGCTCGGACTGGGCCTGGCCGCCGTGGCCGGCGCTGCGGTGGCCTTCGTCGCCACCGCGCCTAGCCCGGTGGCGCCGGAACGGCTGGAGGCGATTTCCGAACTTGAAGGCGACGCCCAGGCCGGCGAGACCCTGTTCTGGGCCGGCGGCTGCGTCTCCTGCCACGCCGCCCCGGAGGCGGCCGGCGAGGAGCAACTGGTGCTTTCGGGCGGAGTCCGGCTCGCCAGCGATTTCGGCACCTTCATCGGCCCCAACATCTCGCCACACCCGGAAGCGGGCATCGGCGGCTGGAGCGTGGCCCAATTCGCCAATGCCATGCTCGCCGGCGTGTCGCCCGACGGCGGACACTATTATCCGGCGTTTCCCTATGGCTCCTACGCGCGGATGAGCGACCAGGACATCGCCGACCTGTTCGCCTTCCTCGGGACCCTGCCCGAAAGCGCCACCGCCTCCCTGCCCCACGAGATCCCGTTTCCGTTCAACATCCGCCGCTCGCTCGGCGGCTGGAAGCTCCTGTTCTTCTCCGACGAGCCGCGCGTGGCGCTCGGAGGCGACGATGCGCAGATCGCCCGCGGGCAATATCTGGTGGAAGGCCCGGGCCATTGCGGCGAATGCCACACGCCGCGCAATGCGCTGGGCGGCTTCGTCGGCGACGCCTGGCTTGCCGGCGCGCAGAATCCCGAAGGCGAAGGGGTGATCCCCAATCTCACCCCGGGCGGCAAGTCGATCAGCGGCTGGAGCGCCACCGACATCGCCTATTATCTCGAAAGCGGCTTCACGCCGGATTTCGACAGCGTCGGCGGCTCGATGGTCAAGGTGCAGAAGAACATGGCGCGGCTGACAAGCGGCGACCGGGAGGCGATCGCCGCCTATCTCAAGGCGCTGCCGGAACGGCCCAACGGCTGGGAGTGAACGCAAAAGCGCCGCCCATCCGGTGGAGGATGGACGGCGCTCTCGTCCCGGGTGGGCTCAGTTGGTCAGGCGGGTGACCTGCTTGACGGCTTCCTCGCCGATATCCTTGAAGGCCTTGGTCAATTCGTCGGCGCTCTCGGCGTCATAGTAGTAGCTGTCGCCCGACGCGCAGGCCTTGAGCAGGTTCTTGCCGCGTTGCGGCGCCTGGAACGCCACGGTGAAGACGAGAACCTTCTTGTCCTTGGCAGACTGGCAATGTTCCTTGGTCTTCTTGTCGGCCTGGTCATCGCCCCAGTCCGACCCGGTCTCGTTCTTGCCGTCGGTCATGAAGACGATGAAGGTCTTCGGGCTCTTCGATTTGTTCTTCGTGAAATGCTCGGTGACCTCGCCGGGGTCGGTGATCTGATCGAAGCCCCACTTCATCGCCGCTTCGGAGTTGGTGCCGCCCTCGGCGATGAGCGCATTGGCGAAGTCGGTGACCTTGGACTTGGTCCAGGACAGGTTGAGCTTGTCGCTGCTGTTGGTCTTGTTGTTGTAGGCGACGGCGCCCATGCGGGCATATTCGTTGGTGGGATCGGATTCCTGGATATGCGCGGTCAGGTTGGCCACGGCCTCCTTGAGCACGTCGATCTTGGGGACGTCGACTTCCTCGGTCGTGGTTCCGCATTCATACTGCCACCACCATGATCCGCAATATTTCGGCACCGTGACGGACTTGGTCCTGCCCGAGGCATAGGACATCGAGCCAGAATGGTCGAGCACCAGCATCATCGACAGCGGGTTGGAGCCGTCGCGGGCCGATTCCGAAGTGGCGCTGACGGCGACATCGATGTTGTCCTTGCCGATGAAACGGGCCAGCCCTGTTGTCTTCTGCGACGCCAGCACGACCACTTCCACCTTCCAGGCGGTCTTCGCGCCGGAGCCGGTCTTGGTCAGCTTGACGGTGGGGACGGCGGTGAAGCCGTCGAACTGCTGGGCATCGTCGGAGACCTGCCCGGTGAAGAATTTCGTGGCGTAGGCGACCGCCTGGTCTTCAGTGATGGTGCCTTCGGCGAGCTGGCTCGTGGTGGCGAGCGCCGCGCTGTCGGCCGCGTTCTGCAGACCGGTCTTCATCGACAGCGCGTTGGTGGTGTCTAGAACGAGACTGCCCGCGATGAAGATCACGGGAACCAGGATGCTCGCCATCATGGCGAAATTCCCGTCGGTGTTGCGGAGCAGTTTCCTTATCCTGGTCGTCGTCGGCGTGCTGGTCATCTCAGGACCTCATATCCGTTGGATTCGCTTATCCAGACAGATACACCAGGGTCCGTAAGAATTGACTTAACGCGGTTCGCGCAATTTTAAGCAATGTGCCGGCTTGCTTCGAAATTCCAGGCATAAACCTTGGTTTTCGGGCATTTTCCGCGGAACCCACCTGCCCCGTTTCATGCCAGACTGGTAAACCGGATCTAAACCTTGCCGACAACTTTCAGCGCGAAAGCGTATTCGAAGGCGATTTCCTCGAGCCTCTGGAACCGCCCCGAGGCGCCGGCGTGACCCGCCGCCATGTTGATCTTGAACAGCACCGGCGCATCGCCGGTCGAAAGTTCGCGCAGCCGCGCCACCCATTTGGCGGGCTCCCAGTAGGTCACCCGCGGGTCGGTCAGCCCCGCCACCGCCAGGATCGGCGGATAGGCCTGCGCCCGCACATTGTCATAAGGCGAATAGGCGGCGATGGTCCTGTAGTCCTCGGGCGAGGCCACGGGATTTCCCCATTCCGGCCATTCCGGCGGCGTGAGCGGCAGGGTGTCGTCGAGCATGGTGTTGAGCACGTCGACGAAGGGCACCGCGGCGATGATGCCGCCGAAGGCCTCGGGCGCCATGTTGGCGACCGCCCCCATCAGCATGCCGCCGGCGGAGCCGCCCTGGGCGACAATGCGCTCATGCGAGGTGAAGTTCTCGCGGTCGAGATAGCGGGCGGCGGCGATGAAATCGGAAAAGGTGTTGGCCTTCTTGCCGCGCTTGCCGTCCTCATACCAGGCGAAGCCCTTTTCCTTGCCGCCGCGGATATGGGCGATGGCGTAGATGAAGCCGCGGTCGACCAGCGACAGGCAGTTGGTGTTGAAGCCCGCGGGGATGGCGATGCCGTAGGAGCCGTAGCCGTAGAGCAGGCAGGGTGCGGTGCCGTCGATCGGCGTGTCGCGGCGGTAGAGCAGCGTGACCGGCACCAGCTCGCCATCGTCCGCCGGCGCCATGACGCGGCGGGTGACATAGTCGGCGGGCGTGTGGCCCGAGGGAACCTCGTCGCGCTTGAGCAGCGTGCGCTCGCGGGTCGCCATGTTGTAGTCGTAGAGTTCGGATGGCGTCGTCATCGACGAATAGCTGAAGCGGACGGTGTCGGTGAAATATTCCATCGAGCCGTGGAAGCCCAGCGCATAGGCCTCCTCGTCGAAGGCGATGGCGTGCTCTTCACCGGTGGTGCGATCCTGCACGACGATGCGCGGCAGGCCGTTTTCCCGCTCCATCCAGACCAGGTGGTTGCGGTAGGCGCTAACCGAGAGGATCAGCCGGCCGGGCTTGTGCGGCACGACTTCGATCCAGTTCTCCCGCCAGGGCGCGGTCACCGGGGCCTGGCAGATCTTGAAGTCCTTGGCGCCGTCGGCATTGGTGAGGATGAAGAAGACGTCGCCGCCTTCGCTCAGTGAATATTCGACGCCGGTCTGGCGCCCGGCCACCAGCAGCGGCTTGGCGGTGGGGTCGCCCGCGGGCAGCACCCAGCATTCCGAGGTCTCGTGGTCGTTGATGCCGATCAGGATGAAATCGTTGAGGCTCGAGCCGTGGACGCCCATGAAGAAGCCTGAATCGGTCTCCTCGCGGATCAGCACGTCCTCGCTCTGGGCGGTTCCCAGGCGATGGTAAAAAATCTTGCTGGGGCGGTGGTTGTCGTCCACCGCGGTGTAGAAGAAGCCGGTGCAATCGGCCGACCAGGCGCCGCCGCCGCCGGTGTTCTCGATGAGATCGGCGCGGTCCTCGCAGGTGGCGAGATCGCGCACCTTGAGCGTGAAGAATTCCGAGCCCTTGTCGTCATAGCCCCAGATCATCGAGGCGTGATCGGGCGAGTGCCCGGCGCCGGCCAGGCGGAAGTAGGCCTTGCCTTCGGCCTCGAGGTCGCCGTCGAGCATCATCTGCTCGGCCCCGCCGTCGCGCGGCGTGCGGAAATACTTGGGCTGCTCGCCGCCGGTGACGTAGCGGACGCCATAGAGAAAGGGGCCGTCGGGCGCGGGCACCGAACTGTCGTCTTCCTTGATGCGGCGGCGCATTTCCGCAAACAGGGTCTTCTGCAGCGCCGCGGTGTCGGCCATCGCCGCCTGCTGATAGGCGTTCTCGGCCTCGAGATGGGCGCGGATCGCCGGGTCGAGCAGCGCCGGATCCTTGAACATCGCCTGCCAGTTGCCGTCGCGCATCCAGGCATAGTCGTCTGTGCGGCTGATGCCATGGCGGGTGTCGGTGAGCGGCCGCTTCTCGGCTGTCGGGGCAACGGGCAGGTTCTCAAATGCGGACAAGGAAAGCTCCATGATCGGAAAGTCGGGGCTCGGGATCAAGCCGGTCCCCCGACATAGAGGCGGCGACGCAGGCGATCAAGGCGAGGACGGCTTTTAAACCCGCCGTCCGCCCATTCGCCGCAGGCCCCGCCCGGTTCAGGCCAGTTCGCCCGCCGGCCGGATCCGGCCGACCTCGATGCCGTTCCAGTTTTTCATCGTCTTGTTCGACCATTGGGCGAGCCTGGCCGACAGTTCCTCATCATCCGAGAACAGCTTGGCCAGCACCGCGCCGATCATGGCTTCGGCGCCGCGGGTGGAGCCGTCCTCGCATTTGAGCGCGATGCCGTAGCCCTTCTCGGGAATGGCGGCGCAGAAGACGCCCTCGGCGCCGGTCTTGGCGAAGATCCGGCCCGGCGCGAGGCTCATCAGCGCGGTGCAGGCGCGGCCGGTGCCGGCGACATAGAAGGGCTCGGCCATGCAGGCCGCCATCAGCCGCTTCGCCGCCTTGGCGCGCTCCGTGCCGAGGCCCGCGCCCGAGGCCATGCGGGCGAAGCCGAGCGCGATCTTGTCCAAGGGCGCGGCATAGGTCGGGATCGAGCAGCCGTCGGTGCCGCAATTGTCGTGGCCGAGGCTTGCGCCGGTGAGATCGGCCATGGCGTCGCGCACCGAGGCTTGGACGAAATGGTCGTAGCCGACATAGCCGTGGTGATCGACGCCCGCATGGCACGACAGGCAGAGGAAGCCGGCGTGCTTGCCCGAGCAGTTGTTGCCGAGCTGGTTGGGCTTGTCACCGGCGCGGGCCTGGGCGATCAGCACCGCCTGCTCCGAACTCCAGTGGCGGCCGCATTCGAAATCGGCTTCGGAGAGGCCGGCGCGGGACACCATGTCGAGAGCCAACCGCATGTGTTCGGGTTCGCCGGAATGGGAGGCGCAGGAAAGCGCCAGTTCCCTGTCGCCGAAGCCGTAGCGGTCGGCGGCGCCGGTTTCCACCAGCGGCAGCGCCTGCATCGACTTGACCGCCGAGCGCGGGAACACCGGCGTTGCGACCTCGCCCAGGCTCATCACCACCTTGCCGTCGCCATCGATGACCACGGCCATGCCGCGATGCCGGCTTTCGACCATCGGACCGCGGGTGACTTCGACGAGGACGGGATTTTGCATGGGGCGTGCTTCCTGGCTGTGACGGGACGTTCGAGCGGATCTCACCTCCGGCTCGTGCGCCCGAGTGATCGCAGAAGCGGGCGTCCTGGGCAAGGGGCGGGGAAGAAACGGCGTGCACCCGCGGACCGGCGATGCCGTGCAAGTCCGCGGCCGCGGCCCTGTCCGCGGCGCACGCCGTGCGCCACCCACCTCCGTCAATGACCTGAAAAGACGGATCTTTCGGCCCCGTTCCGTCGTCGGGATCCGGCCGCGACCGGCGGGCGGCGGCGTCCGCGCCCCGGGAAGCATAGGGACCTTGTTCTCGCCAAACGTCCCCGCCTCTGGATCCGGTCTTAGACTTGTCTGCGGCACATAGCTTTCACCCACACCCACCGGAGACCCTCTCATGGCCCAGATTTCCCTGTTCTCATCGCTGTTTTCCTGGCTGCCGCGCCGGCAGGCCCCATCCGCCGCCGCCGCCGCCGCTCTGCCGATGCCGGCGCCATCGGCGGCCCGGACGGACCCCGCGATCGCCTGGGGCGCGAAGGTCCCGGACGCGTTCAAGCGCAAGACCATCGCGCTGTGCCGCCGCCTCGAGATGGAGCCCGACCACCTGATGGCGATCATGGCCTTCGAGACCGGCCGCAGCTTCGACCCCGCCGTCACCAACCGCGCCGGGTCGGGCGCCACGGGCCTGATCCAGTTCATGCCGGCGACGGCCAAGGCGCTCGGGACGACCACCGCGCGGCTAGCAACCATGAGCGCCCTCGAGCAGCTCGACTATGTCGAAAAATACTTGGCCCCCTATGCCGGGCGGATGGGCGATCTCGACAGCGCCTACATGGCGGTGCTCTATCCCCGCGCCGTGGGCCGGGAGCCGGGCCATGTGCTGTTCCGCAAGGGATCGGTCGCCTACAAGCTCAACCGCGGGCTCGACGCCAATGGCGACGGCCGGGTGACCAAGGCGGAAGCGGCGGCCAGGGTGCGCGCCCTGCTCGCCGAAGGCCTGCGGCCGGGACTGATCGGCTAGGCGGTGGCCGGGCCGGTCGCCGTCCCGTTTCCCGATTGCGCCGCGGCGATGGATCGGTAAGCTTGGGGCCGACCCACCGGAACCGCCCTCACCTCTCATGCTGCGCACCATCCTGATCACGCTCCTGGGGCCGATGCTCTGGGGAACCACCTATGCGGTGTTCACCGAAACGCTGCCGGTGAGCCATCCGCTGCTGACCGGGGCGATGCGGGCGCTGCCCGCGGGCCTGATCCTGCTCGCGCTCAATCCGCGGATACCGCCGGCGGCGGCGCTCAGGCGCCATGCGGCGATCGGGCTTACCAACATCGCCATCTTCTTCGCGCTGCTGTTCGTGGCCGCCGCCCGGATGCCGGGCGGGTTGGCGGCGACGCTGGGCGCGATCCAGCCGCTGGTGGTGATCCTGATCTCGGCCTGGCTCATCGGCCGGGCGCCACATCCGGTGCAGATCCTCGCCGGCGTGGCGGGCGTCGCGGGCGTCGGCCTGCTGGTGCTGTCGCCCGAGGCGCGGCCCGACCCGATCGGCGTGGCGGCTGCGATCGGCGGGGCCCTGTCGATGGCGGCGGGCACGCTGCTGATCGACCGCTGGGGCCGGATGGGCACGCCGCTCGAGACCACCACCTGGCAACTGATCCTGGGCGGCGCGATGCTGATGCCGGTGGCGCTGATGGTCGAGGGCCTGCCGCCGGCGCCCGGGCTCACCGAGATCCTCGGCTATGGCTGGCTGATGCTCATGGGCACGGCGTTTTCCTATTTCGTCTGGACCCGCGGCATCGGCCGGCTGGGGCCGTCCACTGCCTATCTGGCGCTCGCGAGCCCGGTGGTGGCCACCGCCATCGGCGCGGCGGCGCTGGGCGAATGGTTCAACGCCTGGCAATGGGCCGGCATGGCGCTGGTGATCGGCGCGACCGCCGTGGGCGTGTCGATCGGACGGCGCGGCTAGGCCGCCTCACGTCGCCCGGGCAAGGACAGCCGGCGTCAGGCCGGGGCGCCCTCGCCGACCAGGTCGAGGATCGCCGCCAGGCTGTCGATCCGGGCGATCTCGAAATCCGGGTCGCTGAGGTCGAGACCGAACTCCGATTCGAGCATCATCAGCAGCTTCACCGCCGCCAGCGAATCGAGCCTGCCGCTGTCGAACAGGGAGTCTGTGTCACCGAAATGGGGCGACTGGCCGCGCTCGATGAGCAGGTCCGACAGGGCCGCGCGGACGGCGTGTGTTTTATCCAGATGCATCAGTTCACTCCAAACAGGCTGACAAAGAAGGTGAAACGGTCGCTGAAGGAAACGATGCCCGAGGAGTCATCGAAGATCTGCAGCAGGCCGAAGAAGCCCAGGACAAGGACGCGCGGCGCCACCTGGTAGCGGACGAAACCGTCCTCCGGCCTGGGCTGGGTCTGGTAGAGCTGCGACCAGATGATCCCGAGCGTCAGCGCCCCGGCATAGACCGTGTAGGACTGGAAATTGTCGATCGTGGCGGCCCAGCCGTCGAGGCCGAAGCCGGGCGCCTGGCTGATGACGTCGAACAGGATGTTGCCGACAAACGCCGCCATGAAGGTGGCGAAGGCGATGCGGAGCCGCGGATGCTTCTTGAAGCAGCGCTGGAACGTCGGGAAGAAGAAGAAATCCGACAACAGTTCCTTGAAATAGAACAGATAGCGTCCCCAATATTCGGAAATGGTGCGCGAGGCGAGCGGCCGGACCATGCCGCGCGGAATGGCGAACCCGGCCATGCGGATCACCGCCACGAAGGCGTGGACCGAGGCGCCGACGATGAGCACCTTCTCGAGGAAATGCACCGCCACCACCAGCCAGTTGAGCGCCACCGAATGGGCCTCGCCCGCGGCGACCGACCGGATCAGCGGCTCGAAATGGGGCAGTCCGAGGCGGGCATGGACGATCTCGCGGAAGACGAGGTCGCCGCCCCAGAACAGGATGACCGCCCAGACGACGAGCTTCAGCCCCTTGAGCCGTGTCCGGGCCATCGCGTCCGCATCATGGGCCTCGAATTTCGAGAGGTAGCCCGGGCCCTTGATCGGCACGATGCTCTCCGCCCAGAACGGGCGGACATAGCCCAGGAAGGTGGCGTTGGACAAAGCGGGCTTCTGCCTGACGCCCATCAGGATATAGCCGATGAAGAAGAAGGTGGCCGAGACATAGGCGACGGCAAGCCAGGCCAGCGTGAACAGCGCATGGCCGCGCGGAACCAGCAAGGTGACGGCGGTCAGCGCCACGCCGACCAGGAACAGCGACAGGACCGGGCGTTCGGCGAGGACGGGGACATGCCTGCGCCGCTGGTTTTCGATGAGCAGCAGCACGAGGGCCAGGAAGGCCGCGCCGCACAGGACCATGCCGGCCTGGGCGCTGCCCGTGAGCACGGAGGCCTCGCGCCAGATCTCGCCGAAATACTGGTAGTGGTCTTCGCTCTTGAACGGCCTGAGCAGGAAGTAGAGCGTGCCCATGCCGGCGAGCACGAGGGCGCGGCGGCCCGGCAGAAGCGCCGAGAGCACCAGGGCAACGGCGATGATCGCCAGATGCTTGGTGCGGACCACCGGCAGGAGCGCCATGAAGAGCAGGAACGCCGCGTGCAGCACGGCGATCCCCGTTCTCGACTGCGCCCATTGGAGGACGCGGCCGTTGCTGTCCATGCCGAGCCACAGCTCGCGCAGCCTGAGCGGGTTGAGCCCGGCCAGCGGCTTGGGCTGACGGGCGGGAAGATCAAGCGAGGTCATGACGCCAACTCCGGCTGGGTGGGTACTTCGTTATGGTCGAGCCGGGCGAGCAGCGCCTTGCGGTCGACCTTTCCATTGCCGTTGAGCGGCAGCGTCTCAAGCACATGGATCCGGGCCGGAACCATGTGCGGCGGCAGGCAATCGCGCAGCGCGGCGCGGATCTCGTCGCCGCCGGCCCGGCCGCCGGCGACAAAGCCGACGATTCCTTGCGCGCTGCCATGAGAGACCGGCCAGGCCACGGCGCAGGCCATGTCGGTGCCGGCGGCGCGCCGGATCTGCATGTCGATCTCCTCGAGCTCGACCCGGTGGCCGTTGACCTTGACCTGGTTGTCGAGCCGGCCGAGGTGATGGAACACGCCGTCCGCGTCGCGGTAGCCGCTGTCGCCGGTCAGGTACCACCTCTCGCCATCGATCATCGGGAAGCGCTCCGCGGTGAGCGGACCTTGCGCGAAATAGCCCTCGGCAAGCTGCCGTCCACTAAGCGCGATCTCGCCCGGGGTCAGATCGGCGACCGGACGGCGGTCGGCGTCGACGATCATCGCCTTCATGCCCGGATAGGCATGGCCGATCGCGACGATGCCGCGCGACGCCGTGACGACGCCGGGCTCGGTCCAGGGCTGGCGCAGGCAGGCGATGGTCGCCTCGGTCGGGCCGTAGATGTTGTCGACGACGGAGTTGGGTGCGGCCGCGGCCCAGTCGCGGGCGATCTCGACCGGCAGCGGCTCGCCGCAGAACAGCGAGATGCGCAGCGACGGCAGCGAGCCGGGCGCGAGCGCGCTGGTCTGCTTCATCATGGCCACCAGCGAGGGCACCGAGAGCCAGGTGGTGATCGCGTGCCTGGCGATGAAGCGGGCCGGCGCGACGAGATCGAGCGGCCGCATGATATACAGACAGCCGCCCGCCTGCCAGATCATCAGCATGTTGTGCACCGAGAGATCGAAGGTGATGTCGCAGGTCTCGGCGGCGCGGTCCTCCGGGCCGAAATCATACCAGCCGCGCATGGCGTCGATGTAGCTCGCGACCGCGCCGGCGCTGACCATGACGCCCTTGGGCCTGCCGGTGGTGCCGGAGGTGAACTCGATATAGGCGAGATGGTCAGGCGCCACGGGAACCGGTCGCGCGAGATCGTCGCCGGCGGCGAACCGTGCGGCGCGGCCTTCGGGTTCGAACTCGCCCGGGGTCCCGGTGGGCACGAGCAGCAGATCCGGGCAGTGGTCACGCACCGGGCCGCTCAGCAGCTTGAAGCCCGCCTGATCGACGATGAGCACGTCCAGATCGAGCAGGTCGAGCAGGTCGACGAGGCGCTGCTCGGGGTATTTCAGGCTGAGCGGAACATAGGTGCCGCCCGCCCAGGCGATGCCGAGAACTGCGACGCAGGCCTCGATGCTGCGCGACCCGAGGATTCCACAGCGGCCATGGGTCAGTCCGGGGCGGATCTGCCGGGCAAGAGTGCGGGATTTGAGCGCAAGGTCCGAATAGTTAACGGCGTCGGAGCCACAGACAATGGCTGATCGCTGCGGATGGGATCTGGAGTTTACATATATAAACTCGGCAATGTTTAAATTTTCCGTCATCTGATGTCCCGACAGGATACAATACATGCGGAACGTTACTGTCGAGCCCAAAACTAATCAATACATTTGTCCTTTGCCTGCCGTTTAACAAAGAATTAACTTTAACGCGGACATTTTTACGATCATTTTATAGACTTTTACCTGCAAGCAGAAATTCAGGACAAACCCGACTTTCCGGGAGCGGCGCGCCCGGTCGTCGGCAAGGCCGGCCGGGATCCGGGGCGGGAGAAACTATCTTTTCGTCAGCCGATTGAATTCGCGCCGGCAATCCCGATCTATGGCAGGCTCTGATTTTCGTTCCTTGCGGGGGATCCTGGCCGCATGCGGCCGCGATCAGGCTAAATGCGGGCGGATCGTCTCGGAGGCTTTCGACTTGGACTTCATGTATTTCAACATGCTCGGCACGCCCTTGTGGACGTGGGCCGTGTTCCTGGCGCTCGTGTTTGCGCTGCTCGCCTTCGACCTCGGCGTGCTCAATCGCAAATCGCACGAGATCGGCATCCGCGAGAGCCTGTGGCTGTCGTCCTTCTACATTTCCGTGGGCCTGTGCTTTTCGGTCTGGGTCTGGCAGCAGCTCGGCGAGCGGGCCGCGGTGACCTATCTCACCGGCTTCGTGATCGAGAAGAGCCTGGCGATGGACAATATCTTCGTCATCGCCGTGATCTTCTCCTATTTCGGCGTGCCCCGGGCCTATCAGCACCGGCTGCTCGTCTACGGCGTGCTCGGCGTCATCGTGCTGCGCGGCCTCATGATCGGCGCGGGCGCGGCGGTGGTCGAGCGTTTCGAATGGGTGCTGCTGATCTTCGCAGCCTTCCTGATCTTCACCGGCATCAAGATGA
Source organism: Hoeflea sp. BAL378 (assembly GCF_000759435.1). Classification (GTDB taxonomy): domain Bacteria; phylum Pseudomonadota; class Alphaproteobacteria; order Rhizobiales; family Rhizobiaceae; genus Hoeflea. The sequence continues at coordinate 35,752 of NZ_JRJG01000009.1, read as the reverse complement.
TGCGGGACGGCGACGAGGAGTACGATGTCGCCGCCAATCCGGTGCTCCGGTTCATGCGCAGCCGGTTCCGCGTGACCGACCGCCTGCATGGCGAGCATTTCTTCGTGCGCCTGCCCGCGGCAAGCGGCGACAGGACGCTTCTCTACATGACGCCGCTGTTCCTGGCGCTGGTGATGGTGGAACTCGCCGACGCCATCTTCGCTGTGGATTCGATCCCCGCCGTCTTCGCCATCACCACCGACCCCTACATCATCTACACGTCCAACATCTTCGCCATCCTCGGTTTGAGGGCGCTGTTCTTCGCGCTCTCGGCGATGCTGCACCGTTTCGTCCACCTCAAGGCAGCGCTGTCGCTGGTGCTGATCTTCATCGGCGGCAAGGTGCTGGCGGCCGAATTCCTCGGCATCGAGAAGGTGCCGCCGGCGCTGTCGCTCGGCGTCACCGCCGCGATCCTGGCGGGCGGGGTGGCGCTGTCGCTGTGGCGGACACGCTCCGAGGCCGCTCCGGCCGCCGCGCCGCAGCCGCGCGAGACGAGGGACTGACGGCTTCCCGGCCTACCGCCCGGCGACGATCCCCGAGGAGGCGAAGCCGCCGTCGACGGTCAGCACCTGGCCGTTGATGTAGCTCGCCGCGGGGGAGAGCAGGAACAGGATGGCGCTCGCCACCTCGTCGGCGCGGCCGTAGCGGCCGAGCGGCGTGTGGGCGGTCCAGAGCCTGCGGTCGTCGATCGAGGGCGCCCTGGCGCTGGGCGCGGTGTCGATGGCGCCGGGGGCGACCACGTTGACGCGGACGCCCGAGGCGCCCCATTCATTGGCGAGCACCTGGCTCATCAGGATGATTCCGGCCTTGGACGCGCCATAGGCCACGCGGCCGGCATTGGCGCGCTGGCCCGCGACCGAGGCGAGATTGACGATCGCCAGCGTGTCGCCCATCTGGTCGAGGCAGGCGCGGCAGACAATGAAGCTGCCGGTCAGATTGACGTCGAGGACCTGGCGGAAGATCTCGGCGCTGGTCTTTTCCGCCGGCAGGTCGCGATCGATACTGGCGCAGTTGACGAGGCCGGTGACCGGGCCGAAGGCGTCGACGGCCTGGGCCAGGCACTCGGCCACCTCCTCCTCGTCGGTGACGTCGCAGTTGAGCGCCAGAACATCCTCGCCCTCGAGCCGTTCCTCGGTGCGGGTCACCGCGTCTCCGCTCGCATCGAGGATGGAGACGGCGACGCCCTCGTCGATCAGCATGAGAACGGTGGCCTCGCCGATGCCCGAGGCGCCGCCGGTGACCACGACATGGCCGGCGAGGCGATGGGCGGCGAGGCCGGCGCTCACCGGATCCGCTCGAGGATGGAGACGTAGTTGGCGACCGCGGCGCCGCCCATGTTGAAGATGCCGCCGAGTGTCGCGTCCTTGACCTGGATGCCGCCGGCCTCGCCGGCAAGCTGCATCGAGCTCAGCACATGCATCGACACGCCGGTGGCGCCGATCGGGTGGCCCTTGGCTTTCAGCCCGCCCGAGGGATTGACCGGCAGGCGGCCGTCCTTCGCCGTCTCGCCGCTCATGGCCAGCGCCCCGCCCTGCCCGGGCTTGGCCAGCCCCATCGCCTCATATTCGATCAGTTCGGCGATGGTGAAGCAGTCATGAGTCTCGACGAAGGAGAGATCGTCGAGCGAGGTCTTCGAATTGGCGAAGGCCCGCTTCCAGCCGAGTTCGCAGCCTTCGAAGGCGAGGATGTCGCGCTTGGACATCGGCAGGAAATCCTGCACGTGCTCGGCGGCGCGGAACAGGATGGCGCGCGGCGCCTGCATGGCGGTGGCGACATCGGCGAGCACGATGGCCGCGGCGCCGTCGGAGACGAGCGAACAGTCGGTGCGCTTGAGCGGGCCGGCGACATAAGGGTTCTTGTCGCTCTCGGTGCGGCAGAAGTCGAAGCCCAGATCCTTGCGCATCTGCGCCCAGGGGTTTTCGACGCCATTCCTGTGGTTCTTGGCGGCGATGGCAGCCAACCCGTCGCTCTGGTCGCCGTATTTCTGGAAATAGCCCTGGGCGATCTTGCCGAAGACGCCGGCGAAGCCCGCGGGCGTGTCGCCGTCCTCGGGCAGGTAGGAGGCCTTAAGCAGGTTGGCGCCGATCTCGGGCCCCGGCGTCGTCGTCATCTGCTCGACGCCGACGACCAGAACCCGGCGCGCAGCACCCGCGCGGATCGCCTTGATGCCCTGGTGCACGGCGGCGGAGCCGGTGGCGCAGGCGTTTTCCACCCGCGTGGCGGGCTTGAAGCGGAAGGCGTCATCGGCCTGCAGCACCAGGCTCGCGGTGAAATCCTGGGCCGAGAAGCCGGCGTTGAAATGCCCCAGATAGATCTCGTCGATGTCGGAGGCCTCGAGCCCGGCATGCTCGATCGCCTCGCGCGCCACTTTCGTCACCAGGCTCTCGACGGTCTCGTCGGCCAGTTTTCCAAAGGGCGTGTGGGCCCAACCGATAATGCAGGCGGTCATGAAATGCGTCTCCGTGAATCTTGTCTGTCGTCGGCGCGCATTTTGAGCGCGCGCGCGGCTTTGTAAAGGGGAGAAGCGCACAGGTCGCGCCGCGGGCCGGGCCCAAGGGGGGCCAGGCCCTGCGGCTTTTCGCGGCGGGCGGCGGATCTAGGCTCCCATGTGCGCCCGATCGAACGCGACGGCCTCGTCCGCGGAAGGGCGCGCCTGGCAGCGGGCGATCCAGTCCCTGATCACCGGCACATCCGGCGTGGCCGCGGGAAACCAGACATAGGGCGAGGTCAGCAGCAGGTCGACCGCGGTAAACCGCGATCCCATCAGGAAGTCGGTCTTTTCAAGCTGGGCAACCAGCCGCGCGGTGACTTCGGCCGGGCCGCGGAAGGTTGCGTTAAGAAAGGGATGGCTGAGACCGGCCGCCTGGAAGACGATCACCGGCTCGACCACGTCGCCGTACCAGGCGAGCCAGCTCAGATAGCGGCCGCGATCGGCGTCGCCCACCCGGGCGCCGAGGCCCGCATCGGGAAACAGCTCGGTGAGATAGAGGATGATGGCGGAGGATTCCCAGATCTCCACCCCGTCATGGACCAGCAGCGGCACCTTGCCCTCGGGATGCGGATTGGCGGGATCGGCGCCGCCCGATCCGTCCTGGCGGGCGATGGAGACGATGCGGACATCGACCTGATCCATCACGCCAAGCTCGATGAGCAGGCGGATGATGCGCGACGAGCGGGACTGGGGGGCATGATAGAGCGTAAGCATGGGAGAACTCCTGGATGGATGGTGCGGAGCCATGACTAGCACTAGCATGCTGCCAGATTTCGTCAGCAGCGTGAAGCGGCCATGGATCGCGGCGGTGTTCGACCAAGTCTGCCGCCGTCCGCCCCTGCCCCCACCCCCGCCTCACCGAAACTTGATCGGGATCGGGCAGTCTTGACTGGAATTGGCCACAGTTGGCGGTAAGAAACCGGCCATGGTCATTCGCCGCCTTCTCCTTCTGTGTCTGCTGTCCGTCACGCTCGCGCTGACCGGGCCGTTTGCGCGCGGGGTGTCGGCGCAGGCAGCGGCTTCGCTCAAGACGGCGGAGCTTGCCCGGCCCGGCGTGGTGACCGGGCTCAAGACCGCGGTTCCCGCCAAGCGCTGCCAGCGCGGCGCGGTGGCCTGGTCAAGCTGCGCCCTCGACCTCGGCTACCTGCCCGAACGCGACGGCATCGGCATGGCCGGAGCCGGCAAGGCGTTCGATCGGGTGCTCGATGGAACGTCCGGCGGCCTGTGGCGTTCAAGGCTGTTCAGGCCTCCGCGTATCGGCTGAGCCGAAACGGGCCGGCAACGGCCTCTTCCCTTCAGCCTCAAAGGACTTCATCCATGATTACCCGACGCATTTTTCTCAGCGCGGCCTCGATGGCCGCGCTCTCCGGCTGCACCTCGCTGGGCAGCCGCACCCTGCCCGCCCCTGCCCCCGAGCCGCGGGCTGCGGTGATGCCCGCCTTTTACGGCCCGGTGCTCGACGAAGGCTATGCCATCCCGGCGGTGCCGCAGGGCGTGGTGCCCGAACGCTTCTGGCGCCAGCGCGTGCCCAATCCGTTCCCCAACGAGGCGGCGGGCACGATCATCGTCGACACCGGCACCTTCTTCCTGCATCTGGTCGAGGAGGGCGGCACCGCGATGCGCTACGGCGTCGGCGTCGGCCAGCAGGGCTTCTCCTGGGGAGGCTCCGCGGTGGTGCAGTACAAGCGCAAATGGCCGACCTGGAAGGCGCCCGACGACATGGTGGCGCGCAAGCCGGAGCTCGAGCCCTATTCGGTGGCCAATGGCGGCATGGAGCCCGGGCTGATGAACCCGCTCGGCGCCCGGGCGCTCTATCTGTTCGACAATGGCGAGGACACGCTCTACCGCATCCACGGCAATCCGGAAGCCCATTCCATCGGCAAGGCGGTGTCCTCGGGCTGCATCCGGCTGCTCAACCAGGACATCATCGATCTGTATGAACGGGTGAAGAGCCGCGCCAAGGTGATCGTGCTGCAACCCAACCCGGCGCTGACGGCGGGCCTCACCTGAGGCCTGCCGGCGGCGGCGCCTGCGGGACCGTTCACACGGGTTTCGCAGGCCTCGGCCGCCGGGCGCCGACCTACCCAACCGGGCCGGCCGGCGCAGCGCGCGCCGGCCGGCCCGGATACTGGGCGTAGCCCTCGAGCCCGTACAGCGCGGGGCGGATCTTCTCCATGAACACGAAGGGATCCTCGAGCGAGGCCACCACGTTCACGAACACGGCCGGCAGGTCCTGGAGGAAGCGGATATGCATCACCGGACCTTTTCGGTCGATGATGGCGCAGGCGATGTGCAACTGGTCCTCGCCGATGTTGATGTAGAAATGGTCGGCGATGTCGTCCCTGCGCGATGTGGCGCACAATCCCGTCTCGGAAATGCTCAGCACCCGCAATTGCGCGTTGGTGATCTGGCGCAGTCCCTTGCACGTGTACAGGATGTTGAACAGGACGGTGCATTTATGCCACTGCACGGCAGGATTGTCCTGATCCGGGGCGAACCGGGTCAGATAGTTCTTTCGGGCGGTCTGCGCGAGGTGCTCGGTGGACATGATGCAATTCCTTTCCACGAAGATGCGACCTGGATTGAAACGCGGGTGCAGGCTCAGGAAGCGGCGGCCGGTCGGAAAATCCCGATTGCCGCCTGAGGAGAAACGCCGCGGCGATGGAATCGTTGCATCCAGGGCGGGAGCCGGCGCTGCGCGGCAGGCCCGCGCACCCCAAGGATCCGAGATCCCCGCCTAAACCTCTGATTTCAAGAGCGAATATTTGTTAACCCTTGGCTAACCATGCGGGGCGACCGTTGGCCGGCGCCCGCGTCCCGGCCCGGTCTCCTGCGCGCATGCCGGCCGGCGCGACGGGCATCGGCTGGCCGGCCAGTCTGACTGTTCGCCGGCAAGGGCGCGCGCGGCGGCGGCGCTGTATTTTTTCCGAGGCGGTGTCGCGGAAAGGCGCGCAGGGCCTGAAAAAATCAGCCATGGCTTGAACCTTGCTCACGGGCAACCGCGCGGTGATGCGCCGGCCTGCCTTGCCCGCCGGCCGAGGAATGGGAACCAAGCATGACTGTCGCCGCCGCCGCGCCTGTGCAGTCCTCGCGTCCGCTCGAGGGAATCGCCTGCATTCTTTGCGGCGCCTGGTGCTTTGTCGGACAGGACCTGCTGATCAAGGACCTGCTCGGGGCGCAGCCGCTGTGGATGCTGATCTTCGCCCGGGCCTGCATCTCCATCCTCGTGCTGGCGCCGCTGATCATCTGGCTCGGCGGCAAGCACCGGCTCACGACGCCGCTGTGGCGGATCCACCTGGTGCGGGCGTTCCTGCTCACCGCCGGCTTCGCGATGTATTATGCGGCCTTTCCCTTCATGCCGCTCGCCGAAGTCTCCACCATCTTCTTCTCGGCGCCGCTGTTCATCGGCATCCTGGCGGCGCTGTTCCTGGGCGAGAGGATGGGGGTTCACCGGATCGCGGCGCTGGTTGTGGGCTTCGCCGGCGTGCTGCTGGCCATGGCGCCGGGCCAGGAGAGCTTCCAGTGGGTGGCGCTGCTGCCCCTGTTCTGCGCCCTGTCCTACGCCACCTCGATGATCCTGACGCGGCGGGTGGGCGACGGCGAAAGCAGCCTGACCATGGGCCTGTGGACCATCGGCGGGTCCGGGGTGATGATCTGGCCGCTCGGCTGGCTGGTGACCACGCTGGTGCCGATGGGGCCGGAATTCCATCACCTGCGGCTCGAGTTCATCGTGCCGGATGCCGCGCAGGCGGCCAATCTGGCGCTGCTGGGCGTGGTCGGCATGACCGGCTACATTCTCCTGAGCCGCGCCTACCAGGTGGCCAATGCCAGCCTGATCGCGCCCTTCGACTATGCCTATCTGCCCTTCGCGGCCACGGCGGCCTGGTTCTTCTGGGACGAGGTTCCGGCGCTCAACACGCTTGCCGGCATGGCGCTGATCATCGGCGCGGGGCTCTATATCGGCTACCGCGAACTGCGCTCGCCGGCCCGCGCGGTCTCGCCCGCGCCGGTGGGCGAGACGGTGATCGCCACCGGCGTCCCCGCCGTGACGGAGGACAGCGGCGAAGCGCCGGAAAATGCTGTGTGAGGTCTCGTCGGCGGTCTGGCTTGTGCTGACGGGATCAGGCCGCTTCACGCACCGACACCACAATCTCCCGGCCCAGAACCGCAAGTGCTGCTTCGATCAAGGCAAGTTTGGTGGGATGGTCGGGATCGAGGATACGTCGGGCCTCGGTCTCCTGCCTGCCCAGCCGCCGCGCCAGTTCAGACTTGGACAGACCGCTTGCCGCAAAGGCCTCGATCACCGCGAGCTTCAAAGCCGTCGTGGGATCGACGGCGATTTCGACCAACCCGGCCTCGGTCGCCCGCGACTGAGGCAAGGCGCCATCTTGCGCAATGATGCCGCGCAGGGCCAGACCCAGCGCCTCGCGGGCGCTTGCGAGGGCGTCGGCCCGGCTCGCACCATGGGTGATGGCGCCTGGAACATCGGGGAACGTGACCAGGAACCCGCCATCCGGGTCCGTTTCCAAGATCGCCCTGTAGATATATTGCATGATCTTGCGCTTTCTCTCGGTTCGTGAAGTCCCCGCGATCAGTCGATCCCGAGCTGTTTCTTGATGAGCCTCACATAGCCAGGGGTCAGTTTTCACCGGATTTAATGGTGGTCATCCTTCCATCGAAGCAGACCCGGTAATGGGAGCCCTTTCCCTTGTCGGTAAAGACCTCGAAGGGCTTGTTCTGTCTTCGGGCAAATGCCTTCAACTCCAGGAGCAATGCCTCACGCTTCATCTGCCCCTGCCTTCTCTCGAAGCCAAATTCGCACATTTTAGTTCGATAGACAAGACATGTCGCACATTTTTGTACGACATTGCCCCTGCATCGACGTGTGATCGGGCCACTTTTTCGGGTTGAATCGGGCCAGGACTGGATCCAGCAGTTTTTCATTGATTGACCAGTCAATCAAAAATACACTGTCCCCTCGTTTCGCATGTTCATGACGGTTTTTCCTTGCCCCCGGGAGTCATCACGATGCCGAAAATCGGAATGGAGCCGATCCGCCGCAAGGCGCTCACCGACGCCGCGATCGAGGCCATCGGCGCGCGCGGCTCCATGCATGTCACCATGTCCGACATCGCCGGGCGCGCCGGGGTCTCGCCGGCGCTGGCGCATCATTATTTCGGCTCCAAGGAGCACCTGATCGCGGAATCGGTCCGTTCCCTGCTGCGCGACCTGAGGGCCGACGCGGACCGGGCGCTGAAGGCCGCCGCGAACCACCGGGCGCGGGTCTCGGCGATCATCGCGGTGAGCTTTTCCGACAAGCAGTTCTCCGACGAAGTGGTGGCCGCCTGGCTGGCGTTCTACGTCGATGCGCAGCGCGCGCCGGAGATCGGGCGGCTGCTGTCGATCTATGCAAGGCGGCTGCATTCCAACCTGATGAGCGGCCTGAAGCCGCTGGCGGGCGAAAGCGACGCGGAGCGCATCGCCGAGGGCGCCGCGGCGATGATCGACGGGCTCTACATCCGCAAGGCGCTCGGCGCCGGCCCTGCCCGGCACGACGCCGTGGCGCTGGTGGAGGACCACATCGAGACGCAACTTTCTGAGCTTCGGAGGAGGACAATATGACGAAGGAAGCACGCGCGGGCGCCAGGCCCAACATTCTCATCGTCATGGTCGACCAGCTCAACGGGACGTTCTTCCCGGACGGCCCGGCCGACTTCCTGCATGCGCCGAACCTCAAGGCGCTGGCCCAGCGCTCGGCCAGGTTCAGGAACAACTATACCTCGTCGCCGCTGTGCGCGCCGGCGCGGGCCTCATTCATGGCCGGGCAGTTGCCGAGCCGCACCCGGGTCTATGACAACGCCGCCGAATATGTCTCCTCGATCCCGACCTATGCCCACCATTTGCGCCGCGCCGGCTACTACACGGCGCTGTCGGGCAAGATGCATTTCGTCGGCCCCGATCAGTTGCACGGCTTCGAGGAGCGGCTGACCACCGACATCTACCCGGCCGATTTCGGCTGGACGCCGGACTACCGCAAGCCCGGCGAGCGGATCGACTGGTGGTATCACAATCTGGGCTCCGTCACCGGCGCGGGCGTGGCCGAGATCACCAACCAGATGGAGTATGACGACGAGGTGGCGTTCCTCGCCAACCAGAAGCTCTATCATCTGAGCCGCGAGAGCGACGACGCGGACCGGCGTCCCTGGTGCCTGACGGTGTCGTTCTCCCATCCGCACGACCCCTATGTGGCGCGGCGCAAGTTCTGGGACCTCTACGAGGGCCGCAACGAACTCCTGCCCGAGGTCGGCGCGATCCCGTTCGAAGACCAGGATGCGCATTCGCAGCGGCTAATGCTGTCCTGCGACTACACCCAGTTCGACATCACCGAGGAGAATGTCGCCCGCGCCCGGCGCGGCTATTTCGCCAACATCTCCTATGTCGACGAGAAGGTGGGCGAGCTGATCGATACGCTCAAGCGCACGCGGATGCTCGACGACACCGTCATCCTGTTCTGCTCCGACCATGGCGACATGCTGGGCGAACGCGGCATGTGGTTCAAGATGAGCTTCTTCGAAGGCTCCGCGCGGGTGCCGCTGATGATCGCCGGCCCGGGCATTCCCGCCGGCCTGCACCGGGCGCCGGTGTCCAACCTCGACATCGCCCCGACGCTGGCCGACCTCGCCGGCATCTCGATGGACGAGATCATGCCCTGGACCGACGGCGAGAGCCTCGTGCCCACCCTGCAGGGCGGGACGCGGACCGCGCCGGTGCTGATGGAATATGCCGCGGAAGGGTCCTACGCGCCGCTGGTCGGCATTCGCGAGGGCAAGTGGAAATATGTCCATTGCGCGCTCGACCCCGACCAGTTGTTCGACCTCGACGCAGACCCCGAGGAACTGACCAATCTCGCCGCCGACCCGGCCCATGCGGATGTGCTCGCGGATTTCACCGCCAAGCGGCTCGCCCGCTGGGACATGGCGCGCTTCGACGCCGAGGTGCGCGAGAGCCAGGCGCGGCGCTGGGTGGTCTACGAGGCGCTGAGGAACGGCAGCTACTATCCGTGGGATTTCCAGCCGCTGCAGAAGGCTTCGGAGCGCTACATGCGCAACCACATGGACCTCAACATTCTGGAAGAATCGCAACGCTATCCGAGGGGAGAATGACATGCTGACAATCTGGGGACGAGCCACCTCGTCGAACGTGCAGGCGGTGATGTGGACCATCGCCGAACTCGGCCTGGCGCACAGGCGCCACGATCTCGGCCTCGCCTTTGGCGGCCTCGACACGCCGGAATACCGGGCGATGAACCCGAACGGCCTGGTGCCGACGGTGCGCGACGGCGATGGCGCGCCGATGTGGGAAAGCGCGGCGGTCGTGCGCTATCTCGCGGCCCGCTATGGCGATGACGGCTTCTGGCCGCGCGACCCGGCGGCGCGCGTGCAGCTCGACATGTGGGCGGAGTGGATCAAGACGACCTTCGCGCCGCATTTCGGCGGCCGGGTGTTCTGGCCGCTGATGGGCCGGCCCGCCGGCGGGCCAGAGGCCTTCGCCGCCGCGGTCGCGGGATTGAAGCCGCTGGCGAAAATGCTGAGCGAGCGGATCGGCCGCGGCCCCTATCTGGCGGGCGAGACCTTGAGCTTCGCCGACATGATCATCGGCGCCCAGCTCTACCGCTACTACACGCTGGATTTCGACCGCGCCGACACGCCGGAGCTCGACGCCTATTACCGCAGGCTCTGCGAACGCCCGGCCTATCGCGAGCACGCGATGGTCTCCTATGACAGCCTGAGGATTTCGACATGAGCGTCCAGCCGCCAGCCTCCCACCATGTCGCCGGCTCTTACGTCGAGGACGACGCCGGCGCGGTGATCGAAAGCATCTACCCGGCGACGGGCGAGCTGAACGCGAAGCTCCATTCGGCGACGCCCGCGATCATCGAACAGGCCGTTGCCGCGGCCAGGGCGGCGCAGCCGGCCTGGGCTCGGCTCAAGGGCGTCGAACGCGGGCGGATCCTGCTGCGCACGGCTCAGATCCTGCGCGCGCGCAACGCCGAGATCAGCCGCATCGAGACGCTCGACACCGGCAAGGCGATCCAGGAGACGCTGGTGGCAGACGCGGCGTCCGCCGCCGACGCGCTTGAATATTTCGGCGGGCTCGCGGGCGCGATCACCGGCGAGCACATCGATCTGGGCTCCGACTTCGTCTACACGCGGCGCGAGGCCCTGGGCCTCTGCGCCGGCATCGGGGCTTGGAACTATCCGATCCAGATCGCGGCGTGGAAATCGGCGCCGGCGCTCGCCTGCGGCAACGCCTTCATCTTCAAGCCGTCGGAAATGACGCCCCTGACGGCGCTTCTGCTGGCCGAAGCCTTCGCCGACGCAGGGCTTCCGGCAGGCCTCTTCAGCGTGGTGCAGGGCTATGGCGATGTGGGGGCGGCGCTCGCCTCCCATCCCGGCATCGCCAAGGTGTCGCTGACGGGCTCGGTGCCGACGGGGGCCAAGGTGCTGGCCGCGGCCGCGCCGACCGTCAAGGCGGTGACCATGGAACTCGGCGGCAAGTCGCCGATCCTGGTGTTCGACGACGCCGATCTCGAAAGCGCCATCGGCGGGGCGATGCTCGGCAATTTCTACTCGACCGGCCAGATCTGCTCCAACGGCACCCGCGTGTTCGTCCAGCGCGGCGTCTACGCGCGTTTCCTCGCGCGGCTGAAGAGCCGCACCGAGGCGATCCGCATCGGCGATCCGCTCGATCCCGACACGCATCTGGGGCCGATGGTCTCGGTGGCGCAGCGCGACAAGGTGCTGGGCTATATCGAGACGGGCAAGCGCGAGGGCGCGCGGCTTCTGACCGGCGGCGGCGTGCCGGAACTGCAGGGCTTCGGGAGAGGCGCGTGGATCCAGCCGACCGTGTTCGCGGACGTGACCGACGACATGGCCATCGCGCGCGAGGAAATCTTCGGGCCGGTGATGAGCGTGCTCGCCTTCGACGACGAGGATGAGGCGGTCAGCCGCGCCAATGCGAGCGTGTTCGGCCTGGCGGCCGGCGTGTTTACCGCGGATCTGGCGCGCGCCCACCGGGTGGTCTCCAAGCTTGAGGCGGGGACGACCTGGATCAACGCCTACAACCTCACCCCGGTCGAGGCGCCGTTCGGCGGCGTCAAGCAGTCGGGCATCGGCCGCGAGAACGGCCACGCCGCGATCGAGCACTACACCCACCTCAAGAGCGTCTACGTGGCCACCGGCCCCGTCGACAGCCCCTATTGAGGCGCGGGTGATGGCGCTGTCAGACCACGAGATCGTCGAGATCGACACGAAGGGCGGCGGCAATGCGCCTGAGCACATCGACGGAGCCCGCCTTCTTGCCGTTCTCGATGTCGGACAGATGCGGCTGGGAGATGCCCGCGGCTTGCGCGAGTTCGCTGCCGGTCATGCCGCGATACTTGCGGTAGGTGCGGATGCGGCTGTCGGTTTCCATGAGTTCATGGACGAGGTCGGAAGGCCAGGTCTCCTCGCCTGCCCTGACGCGCTCCATGATCGCCTGGGCCTCAAGGCTGTCGATCAGGTCTTCATACTCGTCCTCCGGCACGAGCACGTAGGTCTCGCCGTCAATGGTCATTTTCCGGATTTCGCCCATCGGCAGTTACTCCTTGTAGATCCCGCCGCGCGGACCCGCCGCGACCACCAGGACAACCAGGCCCTGGTCATCGAGGATGACGCGGTCCTGGCCGACCCGGATGCGGTACAGGTCGGAGCCGGACAGCTTCCTGATATCGACTTCTTCCCCTCGCGCGAATGCATCCACCTTGGCGAAAATCGCGGCGCGCCGCTTGGGTTGCATCCGGGCGAGGCTCTTTTCCGCAGCCTTGGAATAGAAGACCCGCTTCATCCGAATAATATAGCTCTGAGCTATATTCTGGTCAATCGTGACCTTGCAGAGCAAACCCTCCACTAGAGACGAGCGTCCCCATGACCATGCAAGCAGATTTCGTCATCATCGGCGCGGGCTCGGCGGGCTCGGCCATGGCCGCGCGGCTGAGCGAGGACGGCAGGCATTCGGTGATCGTCATCGAGCATGGCGGATCGGATTTCGGGCCGTTCATCCAGATGCCCGCGGCGCTGTCCTATCCGATGAACATGGGGATCTACGACTGGGGCTACGCGACCGAGCCCGAGCCGCATCTCGGCAACCGCCGGCTGGCGGCACCCCGCGGCAAGGTGATCGGCGGCTCCTCCTCGATCAACGGCATGGTGTTCGTGCGCGGGCATGCCGAGGACTTCAACCACTGGGCCGACCAGGGCGCCACCGGCTGGTCCTTTGCCGACGTGCTGCCCTATTTCAAGCGGATGGAGACCTCGCACCAGAACGGCGGCATCGGCGGCGAGGAGGGCTGGCGCGGCACCGACGGGCCCTTGCATGTGCAGCGCGGGCCGGCGGTCAATCCGCTGTTCAAGGCCTTCATCGATGCGGGCCGGCAGGCGGGCTACGGGGTGACCGAGGATTACAACGGATCGCGCCAGGAGGGCTTCGGCCTGATGGAGCAGACCATCCACAACGGCCAGCGCTGGTCCACCGCCGAGGCCTATCTCAAGCCCGCGCTCAAGCGGCAAAACGTCAATCTCGTCAGGGGCCTGGCCCGCCGTGTTGTGATCGAGAATCACCGCGCCACCGGCGTCGAGATCGAAGCTCACGGATCGATTCAAGTGGTTCAAGCACGGCGTGAAGTGATCATCGCCGCCTCCGCCTTCAACTCGCCCAAGCTGCTGATGCTGTCGGGCATCGGCCCGGCCGCGCATCTTGCCGAGCACGGCATCGAGGTTGTGGCCGACCGGCCGGGCGTTGGGTCGAACCTGCAGGACCATCTCGAGGTCTATATCCAGCAGGAATGCATCCAGCCGATCACGCTCTACTCCAAGCTCAACCTCGTCTCCAAGGCGCTGATCGGGGCGCAGTGGCTGTTCTTCCGCAAGGGGCTCGGGACCTCCAACCAGTTCGAGGCCTGCGCCTTCGTGCGCTCGGCGGCGGGCGTGCCCTACCCCGACATCCAGTTCCATTTCCTGCCCGGCGCGATCCGCTACGATGGCAAGGCGGCGGCGCCGATGCACGGCTTCCAGGCCCATGTCGGGCCGATGCGCTCGCCCTCGCGCGGCCATGTCCGGCTGCGCGCGGCCGATGCCCGGGCGGCGCCGGTGATCCGCTTCAACTACATGAGCCATGACGAGGACTGGCGCGACTTCCGCCGCGCCGTGCGGATCACCCGCGAGGTCTTCGGCCAGGCCGCGTTCGATCCGTTCCGCGGCAGGGAGATCCAGCCCGGCGCGGATGTGCAGAGCGACGCGGAGATCGACGGCTTCATCCGCGCGCACGCCGAGAGCGCCTATCACCCCTGCGGCACCTGCCGGATGGGGCGCGCCGACGATCCCGGCGCCGTGGTCGATCCCGAGACCCGCGTCATCGGGGTCGACGGCCTGCGCGTCGCCGACAGCTCGATCTTCCCGCGGGTGACCAACGGCAATCTCAACGGTCCGTCGATCATGACCGGCGAAAAGGCCGCCGACCACATCCTGGGACGGGCGCCGCTCGCTCCGAGCAATCTCGAACCCTGGATGAACCCGAACTGGCGTGAAAGCGACAGGGTCGCCTGAGCCGGAGCGAGGTCCGAGCCGGTTGTCCGGTTCCGGCCAAGGAGTGTTCAGCCTTGTCGAGTTCTTGGCGCGGCCGTTCGACAGCGATGCCGCTGTTGCGCCCGCAATCCCCCGGACGTGCGGATGCCGGACGGGACCCAGGCGACCGGGCACCCGGTCGAATCCCGACCGCGCCACCCTGCTCATCACCGTGTGGAAGATCGCCCGCCAGGATCTTTGCTATACTGCCGGTTGAGGTCTACGGCGGGCCGCGCACCTGCGGCTCCCGGCCTGTCAGTTCCGCAGGCGCCGCGGGGCCGCTTCGCGCGAGCGGCCCCGCGGCGCGTCGGGGTGCCGGCCCCAGCAGACGAACCGGCCGCAGTCGAAATCGGAATTGTCGACGCCGTATTCGAGCGGCTTGCCGTCGAGGCCGAGGGTGATGCCGCCTGCCGCGCGCAGCACGGCGTCGCCCGCGGCGATGTCCCACTGGTGCAGGCAGACGAGCCGCGGATAGACATCGGCCTTGCCTTCGGCGACGAGGCAGAATTTGAGCGACGAGCCGATATGCGTGGTCTTGTGCGGCGGCAGGGCGTCGAGCCAGGCCTGGGTCTCGGGCTCGCGGTGGCTGACGCTGACCAGCGCCACCGGCATCTTCGGCAGCGCGCGGGTGCGGATTTCCCGCCGGTTGCGGATTTCGCCCTCGGGCGTGACGTCGCAGACATGCGCCTTCGGCCCGGCGCCGCTCCACAGCCGCCCGAGCGCCGGCGCAAAAACCACGCCGGCAACGGGTTTCAGATCCCGGATCAGCGCGATATTGACGGTGAACTCATTGCGCCCGGCGATGAAATCGCCGGTGCCGTCGAGCGCGTCGACCAGGAAATAGGAGGCCTCGGCGCAGCTCGGGCATTTGCCGTCCTCGGCCATTTCCTCAGCCACCACCGGAACCTCCGGAAACTGCGCGTTAAGCTGCGCCAGGATGATGGCTTCGGCGGCCCGGTCGGCCTGCGTCACCGGGGTCAGGTCCGACTTGATCGACACCCGGGCGCCGGCGGCGCGGGCTGCGAGGATCTCCCGGCCGGCGGCAATGGCGGCGCGCTCGAAGGTCTCGATCAGATCCGGCAGCGGGCGATGATCAGGATCGGAAAGGTCAAGCACGCCCATCGGCAAGGGTCCATAATCGCGTTACTGGTTACGTTTGGCGTCGCATGATTGGCGCGCCCGGTCAATGTTGAGTGCATTGCAACAATGGCGGTAATTGGACGGATTTTTCCATTGGACCCGGCATTGGCGGAACAACAGACCTCATCGACGCGCACATAAAGACTGTGGTGCCTCGTTAATCGGGCGGCGCAAGGCGAAAATCGGCTCAACAATCGGAGCCGAAACCATGACCCTGCATCACCCTCCGGCCGGCGGCGGCCTGTCGCCCCGCCCGGACTTCGGACCGGCCCTCGCCGCACAGTTGGCCCAGGATCTGGCCGCCCTGCCCCTGCCGGGCCGGATCCTGAGGATCGCGGGCCTGGGGCGGGCGGTGTTCACCACCTCGCTCGGGCTCGAGGACCAGGTGCTGACCTCGCTGATCGCCGCGACGGGCGCCGACCTGCGCATCGTCACGCTCGACACCGGCCGGCTGTTTGCCGAGACCGAGGCGCTGATCGGCGAGACCGAGGCGCGCTATGGCCTGTCCATCGAGGTGTTCAAGCCGTGGAAGGAAGAGGTCGACGGCTTCGTCGCGCTCTACGGCATGAACGGCTTCTACGACAGCGTCGAGGCGCGGCACGCCTGCTGCCATGCGCGCAAGCTGCAGCCGCTCGGCCGGGCGCTTGCCGGCGCCGAGATCTGGGTGACGGGGCTGCGGCGCGGCCAGTCCGGCAACCGCGCCAATGCGCCGCTGGCCGAATGGGACGCCGACCGCAGCCTCATCAAGGTCAATCCGCTGGCCGACCAGTCGTTGGACGCGCTGCAGGCGCGGGCGAAAGCCGACGATGTGCCGGTCAACCCGCTGCATGCCCGCGGCTTCCCGTCGATCGGCTGCGAGCCCTGCACCCGCGCCATCAAGCCGGGCGAGCCGGAACGCGCCGGACGCTGGTGGTGGGAGCAGGACGAGCGCCGCGAATGCGGCCTGCACCTGTCGGCCTCCGTGTCGGGATCGCGCGCCCAGGGGCAACCCAGGCCCACGGCCAAAGCCACGGCTTCGGCCTCGTGACCATTGCAAGGACATCAAGCATGAACGTGATTGAACACGGGCGCGGCAAGCCGCCGCTCGATCCGCATCTGAAGGCGCTGGAAAACGAGGCGATCCACATCTTCCGCGAGGTGGCGGCGGAATTCGAGCGTCCGGTGATGCTCTATTCGATCGGCAAGGATTCCTCGGTGCTGCTGCACCTGGCACTGAAGGCGTTCCATCCCGGCAAACTGCCGTTTCCGCTGGTGCATATCGACACCGGCTGGAAATTCCCCGAGATGATCACCTTCCGCGACGAGGTGGTGGCCAGGCACGGTCTCGACCTCATCGCCCACACCAATCCGGACGGGCTGCGCGACAATGTCACGCCGTTCAGCCACGGCTCGTCGCGCTACACCGACATCATGAAGACCCAGGCGCTCAAGCAGGCGCTCGACATGGGCAAGTATGACGCTGCCTTCGGCGGCGCCCGGCGCGACGAGGAAGCCTCCCGCGCCAAGGAGCGGATCTACTCGTTCCGCACCCCCGACCATGCCTGGGACCCGCGCAACCAGCGGCCCGAGCTCTGGTCGATCTACAACGGCATGATCCATACCGGCGAGAGCGTGCGCGCCTTCCCGCTGTCGAACTGGACCGAGGTCGACATCTGGCGCTACATCCAGGCCGAGAAGATCGAGCTGGTGCCGCTCTATTTCGCCAAGCGCCGCAAGGTGGTGGAGCGCGACGGCATGCTGGTGCTGGCCGAGGACAAGCGGCTGGAGCTCCTGCCCGAAGAACAGGTGCGCGAGGAGATGGTGCGGTTCCGCACGCTGGGCTGCTTCCCGCTCACGGGCGCCGTGCGCTCGACAGCCACGACGCTCGACGAGGTGATCGCCGAGCTCGAAATCGCCACCGTGTCGGAACGGCAGGGCCGCGCGATCGACCGCGACCAGTCGGGCTCGATGGAAAAGAAAAAACGCGAAGGATATTTCTGATGACAAGCCAACATCTTTCGCAGGCGCTTCGTCCGGGCGAGGACATCCTCGATGTCGACCCGCATCCGGAACTGGCCGGGCGCCAGGCGCGGCCGCTTCGCTTCATCACCTGCGGCTCGGTGGATGACGGCAAGTCGACGCTGATCGGCCGGCTGTTGTGGGACACCAAGGCGGTCAAGGAAGACCAGGCGGCGACGCTCAGGCGCGATTCCACCGGCAAGCAGAACGAACTCGGCCTGCCCGATTTCGCGCTGCTGCTCGACGGTCTCCAGGCCGAGCGCGAACAGGGCATCACCATCGATGTCGCCTACCGCTATTTCTCCACCGACCGGCGCTCCTTCTTCGTCGCCGACACGCCGGGCCACGTGCAGTATACCCGCAACATGGCGACCGGCGCCTCGACCGCCGACCTCGCGGTGCTGCTGGTCGACGCCCGCGCGGGCCTGCTCGAACAAACCCGCCGGCATGCGACGATCGCGGCGATGATGGGCATCCGCCAGTTCGTGCTGGCGGTCAACAAGATCGACCTCAACAATTACGACGAGGCCGGCTTCCAGGCGATCGCCCGGGCCTTCCGCGAGATCGCGCTGTCGCTCGGCGTGCGCCAGGTCACCGCCATTCCGGTCTCGGCGCTCAAGGGCGAGAACATCGTCACCCGCGGCGACGACGTGATGCCGTGGTACAGCGGCCCGACGCTGGTCGAGGTGCTGGAGAAGGCCACGCAGCGCACCGGCCAGACCACCGGCTTCCGGCTGCCGGTGCAGCGCGTTTCCCGCCCCGGCGAAGGCTTCCGCGGCTACCAGGGCACTGTGGCCGGCGGCTCGATCAAGCCCGGCGACAGCGTCGTGGTGCTGCCTTCGGGCGTGGAGGCCAATGTGAAGGCCATCGTCACCTATGACCTGGTGCGCAACGCGGCGGTGCATGGCGACGCCATCACGCTGGTGCTCGACCGTCCGGTGGACGTGGCGCGCGGCGACATGATCGCGGCGATCGACCAGCGGCCGATGACCGGCCGGGCCTTTACCGCGCGGCTGGTGGCACTGTCGCCGGACGGCGTGGTGCCGGGCAAGCGCTACTGGCTCAAGGCCGGCTCGCGGCGCCAGCGGGTGCTGGTGCGCCCGACCTCGCAGCTCGATCTGTCGACCGGCAACTGGGACGACGCGACCTACCTGCCGGTCAACGGCATCGGCGTGGTCGAGCTCGACTTCGAGGATGTGGCGATCTTCGACAGCTACGAGACCAACCGCGACACCGGCGCCTTCATCCTGATCGACCCGGAAAGCCTCAACACGGTGGCGGGCGGCATGATCGACGGGCGGCGCTCCAAGACCGGCCGCTTCGACGCGCTGCCGGACGCCGACCGGGCCACCGTGACCCTGCCCGCGCGGCTGCTGGAAGCGTTCCTGAAAACCGAGTTCGCCCGCTCGCACGCCGGCGAGATCAAGGTGACGGGGCCCGAAGAGGCGGAGGGGGAGTAAAGTCCGGTCGCTGTCCTCCAGGGGGTACGGCGGATTGCCGTACGCCTAACATGGGACAGATCCCCAATCCGGCCCGGGACGCAGTTGCCATCGTGGACAAGCCGGACGCAAGGGCGATGACGCATGGCCTGCGTCCGGCAGCCTCCATCGCCCTGATCGGCGTCGACACAGGCGGCAAGGTGGCCGTGTGAACGCCAAGGGGACTTCCCAACCCTGACCCGCGACACGGCAGGCCGCCGTTGAGGCAGGGGCGGAGACGCGGACTTCTTCGCCCGCCCCGCGCACCCGCCACATTCCCGCCTGTTCCTTGGCCGGTTTTCGGGTTAGGACTGCCGCTGCCCCTTCCGGCGCGGGATCCATCGATGCAGCATGAACCATTCTTCGGCCTGAACTCCTATCATATCGCGCTGGCTGTCATCGGCGTGGTGGTGATCCTGGCGCGATGGCTGCCGCGCCTTGTCTCCAATCGCGAGCCGGCGTCGCCGCCGCTGATGATCCTGTTCGGCGCCGGGGCTGCGCTGCTGATCCCGGGCATTCCGACCATGCCGGACCCGCGCGCGGCGCCGCTGCCCTGGGAGCTCCTGAGCGAGCTCACGGTGATCGTGGCGCTGTTCGGCGCCGGCATGCGCATCGACAGCCTCAAGCCGTTCAAGCGCTGGATCCCGACCGTGCGGATGCTGGCGATCGCCATGCCGCTGACCATCCTGGCGGTGGCGCTGCTGGGCGTCGGCGTCGCCGGCCTGACCGTGGCCGGCGCGATCCTGCTCGGCGCGGTGCTGGCGCCGACCGATCCGGTACTGGCCTCCGACGTGCAGGTCGGACCGCCGCACGAGGGCGACGAATCGCCGGTGCGCTTCACGCTGACCACCGAAGCCGGCCTCAATGACGGGCTCGCCTTTCCCTTCGTCTATCTCGGCCTGATCGTCGCCGCCGAAGGCCTCAATCCCGGCGCCTGGGCGCTCGACTGGGTGCTGCGCGACGTCATCTACCGCATCGCGCTCGGCGTCGCCATGGGCTGGCTCGGCGGCAGGGCGCTGGGCTATATCCTGTTCAAGGTGCCCAGGGGCGCGGTGCTGGCCGAAACCGGCTCCGGCGTCATCGCGCTCGCCGGCGTGCTGCTCTGCTACGGTTCGACCGAGCTGATCGAGGGCTATGGCTTCATCGCGGTCGCGGTTCTGGGGCTGACCTTGCGGCGGATGGAGGCGGATCACCATTTCCACCGGCGGCTGCACGATTTCTCGGAATCGATCGAACACGCGCTGACCGCGCTGCTGCTGGTGGCGCTCGGCAGCGTCATGCCGCTGCTGTTCGACGACCTGACCTGGACGCATTTCGTGGTGGCCCTGCTGCTGATCCTGGTGATCCGGCCGATGTCGGGCTGGATCGCGCTGACCGGGACCGGCCTCAGCCGCCGGGAGCGGGGCGTGGTCTCTGTCTACGGGGTGCGCGGCATCGGCTCGATCTATTATCTGTGCTATGCGGGCAGCCATATCGAATTCATCAATGAAGGCGCGCTGTGGTCGCTGATCGCGCTCGTCATCCTGATGTCGACCATCCTGCACGGCTTCACCGTCGGCTGGGCCATGGACCGCCTGAAGGAGAAATGACGATCGGCCGCCCGCCCGGCCCCTGCCGGCGGAAACCGATAAGGCTTGCGGAACCGTTTCGGATCTCGCAAGTTGACCCCGGGGCGCGTGGCCGGCGCTGCCGGACCCGCCCTCCCCCTCATCCGGCTCCCCGCCGAAACCGGGCTTCTGCGCCTCCGAAGCAGCATGGATAAAACAGCACAATGAGCGGATTGCTTGCCCTTCTCGACGATGTCGCAGCCCTGACCAAGCTGGCTGCGGCCCAGCTCGACGACATTTCCGCCCAGGCCGCCAAGGTGGGCGTCAAGACCGCCGGCGTGCTGATCGACGACACCGCGGTGACGCCCAAATACGTGCATGGCCTGCCGGCGGCGCGGGAACTGCCGATCGTCTGGCAGATCGCGCGCGGATCGCTGTTCAACAAGCTGGTGATCCTGCTGCCGATCGCCATGCTGCTCAACGTCTTCGCGCCGTGGCTGCTGTCGCCGCTCCTGATGATCGGCGGCGCCTATCTCTGCTACGAAGGCGCCGAGAAGATCTGGCACCTGTTCCATCCGCATCCGATCCCGGTCGACGCCGACAATCCGATCGACCACGCCCATCTCGAGAAGCAGCGCGTCGCCGGCGCGATCAAGACCGACTTCATCCTTTCCGCCGAGATCATGACGATCGCGCTGTCCTCGATCGACGCCTCGTCGCTGTGGGCCGAAGGCGCGATCCTGGCCGTGGTGGCGCTCGGCATCACGGCGCTGGTCTATGGCAGCGTCGCGGTGCTGGTGAAGGCGGACGATCTCGGCCTGAAAATGGCGCAGGACGGCTATTTCGGCGCAACCCGCGCCGTCGGCCGCGCGATCGTGCGCGGCATGCCCGCCTTCATGGAAACCATCGCCGGCATCGGCACCGCGGCCATGCTCTGGGTCGGCGGCGCGATCATCATCCACGGGCTCGAGGATTTCGATCTCACGACGATCGGCCATTTCGTCGAAGACATGTCGCACAAGGTCCAGGAGTCCGTGACCGTCGCGCCGGGCTTCCTCGGCTGGGCCACCGAGGCGCTGATCAGCGGCCTGTTCGGCCTCGCCATCGGCCTCGTCGTGCTGGCGCTCATGGGCGTGGGCACGCGGCTGACGGCGGGATTCCGGAAAGCCTGACGGTCCCGCAGAGGGCTCAACTGCCGAATTGACTTGATATCGCATGTGATATCATATTGCCGCCATGATTGTGGTGGATGCCAATATCCTGCTTTCGGCCCTTCGTTCTTCAAGAGGAGTGTCGCATCAACTCTTGCGCACAATGCTCGCGGGACAGGTCCCCTTTGCCGTTTCGACGGCCATCGCCCTGGAATACGAGGCCGTTCTGAAACGGCCGGGAATTCTAGGTAGCGAGCCATGGATAAGCGGAGATGAAATCGACGTCGTGTTGGATGCAACCTTCAGCCGGGCCCAGTTGGTGTCCCCCTAGTTTCGTTTCAGGCCGTTCCTGGCCGATCCCAAGGACGACATCTACCTCGAATGCGCCTTGGCGGCAGGTGCAGCAGCCATCATCAGCAATGACAGGCACTTTCATCATCCGGCGGTCCGGGCGTTCGGCCTTTCCGTCATGGGAGCCGGGGAGTTCGTGGCCGAGACAACGAGAAGGAGATAATCATGAGTACCTATCCGCTCAGACTGGCAGATCATGTGATGGAGGAAGCGAAGCGGGCCGCGGCGGAGGACAATGTGTCCCTCAACCAGTTGCTCTCGGCATTCATCGCCGACGGCATTGGCCACCGGCGCGCCATCCTGGAGCTGAAAGACCGGGCAGCGAGGGGAAATGTCGATGCCGCGCTCGCCATCCTCGATCGCGCGCCCGATGGGGAGCCCGATCCCGGCGATGAACCGGTCGACAAGCAATCACCGGCGGCCCGCCGGCAATAGCAGCCCGCGGTGACGATCACTCGCCCGGCGACAATTCCTGCTGCTCCTCGCGCGGGCTGGCCATGCGGCTGGCCTCGCGCAGTTCGGAATCGAGCCGGTGCTCCTCCTGGGCCGACGGGGTGGCGAAGCGGGCCAGCATGAGATAGGCGACGGGGGTCAGGAACAGCGTGGCGACCATCGCCAGGCCGAGACCGCCGACGATCACCCAGCCGAGCGAAACGCGCGCCTCCGCGCCGGCGCCGAAGGCCGTCAGCAGCGGCACCGAGCCGAGCACCGTCGACACCATGGTCATCATCACCGGGCGGAGGCGAAGATTGGAGGCCTCCTCGATGGCGCGGCGGATGTCGAGCCCCTGGTTGCGCAACTGGTTGGCGAACTCGACGATCAGGATGCCGTTCTTGGCCATGACCCCCACCAGCAGCACCAGGCCGATCTGGCTGTAGACATTGAGCGAGCCGCCGGTGAAGGCCATGGCGAAGATCGCGCAGGCGATGCCGAGCGGCACGGTCGAGATGATGATGAAGGCGCTGACGAAGCTTTCGAACTGCGCCGCCAGCACCAGGAGCACGACGATGATGGCGATGCCGAAGGTGATCAGCATGTCGTTGGAGGATTGATCCAGCGTCGCGGCCTCCGACAGCGGGATGATGCGCACGCCTCCCGGCATCAGCGGCTCGGCCATCTCGACGGCCTGCGACCAGGCCTCGCCGAGCGCGAAGCCGGGGGCGAGGCCGGCGGTGATGGAGACCGAGCGCATCTGCTCCTCGCGCCTGAGATCGGGGGCGACGGCCTTCTCGGTCAGGGTCGCGATGGTCGACATCGGCACGATGCGGCCGTCGCCCGCCTTGAGGTAGATCGATTCGAGATCGGTCGGATCGTTGAGCGGGTTGGTGGTCGACATCAGCTTGACCGGATAGGAGCGGTCCTCGATGAACACCTGCGCCACTTCCCTGCCGTCGAGCAGCGCCTGCAGCGCTTCGGCCAAGCCGTCGATGTTGACGCCCAGGTCGGAGGCGCGGGCGCGGTCGATCTGCACCGAGATCTGCGGCTGGGTGGTCTCGTAGGACAGCCGGATCTGTTGGTAGCGCGGGTCTTTCTCGAGCAGGTCGACCATCTCTGTGGCGACGTCGGCCAGCTCGTCATAGCTGTTGCCAACAAAGGCGAACTGCAGGCCGTTGCCGGCGCCGCGGATGCCCAGGCTGTTGGGCTGGATGGCGAAGGCGCGCACGCCCGGCACCGAGGCCACCGCGCGGTTGAGCTCGCCGACGATGTCGTTCTGCGAGCGCGCGCGTTCGCCCCAGGGCGCGAGGCTCAGCACCATGAAGCCGCTGTTCGACGAGCCGCCGGAGCCGGCGATGGAGAAGATGTTGGTGACCTCGCCGCTGTCCCTGAGCGGCGAGACCAGGCGTTCGATCTCGACCATGCGGGAGCGGGTGTAGTCGAGGCTCACGCCCTGGGGCGCGGAGATCCGCATCAGCGCCACCGCCCGGTCTTCCGGCGGGGTCAGTTCCTGGGGAATGGTCGGAAGCAGCGCCAGCGCCACGCCCGCCGTCATCACGGCGATGATGATGACGACCAGCGGCGCATCGAGCGCCCGGTGCAGGAGCGAGGAATAGAGCCGCGACAGGGACAGGCCGAAGCGGACCACGGCGCCTGGCCGGGCGCCGGCCTTCGACATGTCGCGCCGCTTGATCAGCCGCGAGGCCAGCATCGGGCAGAGCGTCAGCGCCACCACGCTGGAGATCATCACCGTGAAGGCGAGCACGAAGCCGAACTCGGTGAACAGCCCGCCCGCCTGGCCGGGCAGGAAGGAAATCGGGATGAACACCGCGGCGAGCGTCGCGGTGGTGGTGATGACGGCGAAGAACACCTCGCGGGTGCCGAGCACCGCCGCGGCGCGCACGCCCATGCCCTCGTTGCGCCGGCGCACGATGTTCTCCAGCACCACGATGGCGTCGTCGACGACCATGCCGGTGGCGAGCACCAGCGCCAGCAGCGTGAGGATGTTGACCGAAAACCCGGCGAGCCAGATCGCCGCAAAGGCGCCGATCAGCGACACCGGAAGCGTCACCGCCGGGATCAGCGTGGCGCGCCAGTCGCGCAGAAACACGTAGATGATGGCGATCACGATCAGCACGGCGATGATCAGGGTGGAGCGCACCTCCTCGATGGCGCCGCTGATGAAGATGGCGTCGTCGCTCGTCACCCGGATGTCGACACCCTCGGGCAGGACCGACTGCTGGATCGCCTCGGTGGCGGCGCGGACGCCTTGCGAAATCTCGAGCGTGTTGGAGGCCGACTGGCGGACGATGCCGATGCCGATGCCGGTGCGGCCATTGGCGCGCAGCACGGATTCGCCCAGATCGGCGCCGAGCGTGACGCTGGCGACGTCGCGGAAGCGGACCCGATCGTTGATATAGAGGTTCTCGAAGCCTTCCGGCGTCGTCACGTCGGCCGTGGCGCGCACGACGATGTCGGAGGTCTGTGCCGTGAGCGAACCCGCCGGCACATCGAGCGCCACATTGCTGAGCGCGCTGCGCAGGTCGGCCAGCGTCAGCCCGAAGGCCGCCAGCCGCGACTGGTCGACATCGACGCGGAAGATCTTCTCCCGGTCGCCATAGACCGCGACATCGGCCACGCCGGCGACGGCGGCCAGGCGGTCGACCACCAGGTCCTCGACCAGAACGGTCATGTCCTGGACGTTGTAGCGGTCCGACGTCACCGCCAGGCGCATCACCGGATCGGAATTGGCATCGGCCTTGACGATGCGCGGATCATCGGCGCCGTCGGGCATGTTGTTGGTCACCCGGCCGAGCGCGTCGCGCACGTCCGAGGCCGCCACGTTGAGATCGATATTGTCGCCGAATTCGATGGTCACCCGGCTGCGGCCGAGCGTCGAGGTCGAGGACATGGAGGTGACGCCCGCGACCCGCGCCACGGCGCCCTCGACGATCGCCGTCAGCTCGCGGTCGACGGTCTCGGGCGCCGCGCCGGTGAAGTTGGTCGTGACCGTGATCACCGGCCGGTCGACGTCGGGCAGTTCGCGGATCTCGGCGCCGTAAAGACCGGCGAGGCCCGCAACCACGATGAGCAGGCTGATCACCACCGCCAGCACCGGGCGGCGCACCATCAGCGCGGCGCCGCCGCCGGTTTCCATCGCCCCGGTCTCAGGCTGGTCGGCGACCGCCCCGTCCCTCGGATCTTCGCCGGCGCCGCCGCTCATGCGCCGCTCCCGGAGCCGGTCTTCTGCGGCACGGTGCTCTGGGCGGTGGGTTCGCCCGCGGCCTCGGACTGCCTGTCCCCGCCCAGGATGCGGACCGCGGAGCCGGACCGGACGCTCTGCACGCCTTCGGTGACAACCAGGTCGCCGGCGCTCATCTCGGCCTTGACCAGCACGGAATCGGAATTGCGCTGGATGATGGCCACGTCCATGCGCTCGGCCTTGCCGTCGGTGACGCGCCAGACATAAGCGCCAGTGGAATCCCACTGGATCGCCAGCGGATCGACGGCCGGCCAGCGCTCGCCCTCGAACGCGACGGTGACCTCGAACGACATGCCGGCGCGCAGCAGGTCATCGGGATTGGGGATCAGGGCGCGCACGCGCAGGGTGCGGCTCGCCTCGTCGACGCGGTTGTCGACGGCGGAGATCTCGCCCACGAAGGCTTCGCCCGGACGCGAGATGGCGGTGGCGGCGATCTCCTTGCCGATCTGCATTCCGGAGGTGAAGCGTTCGGGCACGAAGAACTCGACCAGGATCTCGCTGCGGTCGTCGATGCTGGCGATCTCGGTCTGGCTGGTGACGTAGTCGCCGGTGTCGACGGCGAGAATTCCGAGCGAGCCGGAGATCGGCGCGGTCACCGTGCGGCGCGAGAGGTCGAGCTCGGCTTCGCGGAACGCCACCTTGGCGGCGTCGAGCGCATTCTGCGCCTGGGCGGCTTCGACGCTGGAGACCGCGCGGCTGGCCACCAGGCTCTGCAGCCGGTCGGCCTTCGCCTGGGCGTCGGCGACGGCGAGCCGGGCGCGCTCGACGGCAAGCTCCTCTTCGGCCGCGTCGAGCCGGATCAGCACGTCGCCGCGCTCGACCTTGCCGCCGGGGCGCACCGGGATCTCGACGATCTGGCCGGAGACCAACGTCCTGACCGACACCGAGCGCACCGCCTGCCCGCTGCCGATGGCGGTGAGCCTGTCATTGACCAGTCCCTCGGAGACCGCCGCGACGACGACCAGCGCCTCCTGGGGTCCGCGCGGTCCGCCCTGGCGGGCGCCGCCCTGCCCCGATGGCGCGCCGCCTGCGGTGTCGCCCGCGGGGGCGAAAAACGAGATGCGCTCGAGGCCGTTGCGCGCAAGAATGTCATGCGCTCCGGGATAGAATGCGGACCAGATCAGGAAAGCGGCCCCGACAAGGACGATCGAAACCAGCAATTGCTTCCACAGTTTCAAGGTCGTGCTTTCCTTCTGTAACGACCGTCCGGACACTGCCGCACTGCCTACGATCTTCACTTCGTACTGGACGCAATTGCGCATGGCGCGCTCTGCCGCTGTCAAGCAAGATAGGGCGCGTTATGTGAACGGCACCTGTATTTAGACCAAAACATGACCCGGGAAACAGATTAATTGGCGCCGGCGCGCAGAAGCGCGCGCGCCGCGCGGCTCTGAAACCGCGAGACTGCACAGGCGATACCCAGGCCGCACAGAATATGTGCAGCCGCCTTGCCGGCCGGCGGAGGGACGCGGGAGTTCGACGTCGGGCCCTCAGGGCCGGCCCGGATCTAGCCGCGCCACCGCACCTCGAACCGGTCGACCCGCCCGCGGGCGTCACCGATCCGGTGGCTGACCGTGACCGGGCGGACGAGCAGCGTTGAGAACAGGGTCTCGAAGACGGCCGCATGCCAGGGGCAGCCGGGCATCGGCAGGGGATTGCCGCCGATCTCGATGATGCAGGGATGGCCCGGCGTGACGCGCACCTCCGCCTTGCCGGCGAAGGTCCAGGCGTTCGACCTGATCGCCTTGAGCAGGGCGCGCGCGGCCAGGCCCGCGGGCAGCGCCCTGAGCAGCGTCTTGGCGGGGCCGGGAATGCGGTTGTCGAGAATGTAGCGCCCGGTGCGCCGCCCGGCGTCGATCATCACCGACCGGAAGGCGTCACTCCCGAGGCCTGAAAGGAGCTCGGCGTTGAGGCAATGCACCCGTTCGGCCGGCACCATCCGGTCGGGCGGGCGGTCGAACCAGTCGCCCATGCCGGCATTATCGAAGAGCGCGCGGGCGCGCCCGGCGCCCTCGAAGTCGATCAGCGCCAGACGGGTCTGGATGATGGCGTTGGGGCCGACCTGATGGCCGGCCGCGGGATGGGAGGCGCCGTCATCGGACGCAGGCTCGGTCGCGGCGGACCGGGCCGCGTTGAGCAGCGAGTGACCGATGCCGCCGCCGCTCATTACTCGGCGGCCTCCGGCTTCTCCTCGAGCTGCTGGGTTCCGCCGCCGCAGGCCATGATCTGGCCGGTGTCGTCGTCCTTGAGCTTGGCGCGGGCCTTTTCCAGCGCCACCTTGCGGTCGTGGATGGCGTTCCAGTCTTCCATCTGGGCGGGCGCGATCTTGCGGGTGCGGTCGAAATTGAAATTGACCTTGTCCTTCGATTGCGGACCCCAGTAATTGGCCTTGCCGAGATCGTAGAACTTGCGTTCGAAGCCCGCCTTGAGGAAGGCCTTGAGGCAGCCCAGCAGGTAGCGCCGCCGGAATCCGGTGCCGCGCCAGGGGTAATGGAACAGCGCCTTCTGCATGTAGAAGCGGCGGTAATTGTTCATCACCCGGTCGAGCAACTCGCCCCGCGACATGGCCTCGGGCTTCATGATCGGGGTGACGAAATTGTACTTCTCGAAGTCGAAGATCTCGACCTTGTCGCCCAGTTCCTGGAACAGCGGCGTGAACGGCCAGGGCGTGTACATGGCCCAGTTGGCAAGATCGGGCTGCCAGTCCCAGGCCATGCGGTAGGTTTCCTCGAGCGTCTCGGCGGTCTCGTTGTCGAGGCCGACAATGAACTGGGCCTCGACGAAGATGTCGGCCTCGCGCAGCAGCCGGATGGCTTCCTTGTTCTCGGAGACCTTGGTCTCCTTGTTGAAGCGGTCGAGCTTGAGCTGGGCGGCGGCCTCGGTGCCGAGCGAGATGTGGACGAGGCCGGCCTTGCGGTAGAATTTCAGCAGTTCCTTGTCGCGCATGATGTCGGTGACGCGGGTGTTGATGCCCCATTTGACCTTGTCGGGCAGGCCGCGGGCAATCAGTTCCTCGCAGAACTGGATGAACTTCTTGCGGTTGATGGTGGGTTCCTCGTCGGCCAGGATGAAGAAGCCGACCTGGTGGTTGTTGACGAGGTTCTCGATCTCGTCGACCACCTTCTTGGGATCGCGGACGCGGTAGTCGCGCCAGAATTTCCACTGGCTGCAGAAGGAACAGGTGAACGGGCAGCCGCGCGCCATGTTGGGGATCGCCACGCGGACGCCGAGCGGAACGTAGATGTACTTGCTCCATTCAAGCAGCGACCAGTCGGGATTGATGCCGTCGAGATCCTTGATCGTCGGCGCCGCCGGCGTGGCGACGATCTTGCCGTCGTCGGCGATATAGGCCAGGCCCTTGATCGCGGCGCGTTTCTCCTGCCATTCCCCTTCGGCCACGGCGCGCACCAACTCGCGGAAGATCTCCTCGCCCTCGCCGCGCACGATCACGTCGACCCAGGGTGCTTCGGACAGGACCTGCTTGTACATGAAGGTGGCGTGGATGCCGCCCAGCACGCGCAACGCGCCGGGGACCACCTCGGAGGCGATCTTGAGCACGTTCTCGGCCTTGTAGATCGACGGGGTGATGCAGGTGGTGCCGACGACATCGGGCTGGAGTTCGGCCAGGCGCCTGGCCAGCACATCGTCGGGAATGTCGTTGGTCATCGCATCGATGAAGTGAATGTCGTCGAAGCCCGCACCCCTGAGGTGGCCGGCGAGATAGGCGGCCCAGGCCGGCGGCCAGTTGCCGGCGATTTCAGCGCCGCCGGAATGGTAATTGGGGTGAACGAGAACGATGCGCATGCTGGTCTTCCCTCACTGTGTGTCATCTCAACTTGACACAAAAAACGTCCATTAATTTTGACATAAATCAAAGATCGGACGGAACAGTCAGGTCCCCGGCGCAAAGCCCGGCGGTCATCTGTGACAAAGCCGGGGTCAAGCGGCGGCGGCCGGCGCCGCCCGTGGCGTCACGGCCGTTCTGGAGCGGGATCGGTTTGCGGTTGTTTGGGACGGTCAGGGCCTGCGGAACAGCCGCGTGAACATGTCGGCGGCGTGGGCGAAAAGGGCCGCCACCAGCCAGGCGGCGATCATGCCGGCGGAGGCGCCCGACAGCGCGGCGTAGAGCGCCGCGAGCAGGGCCGCGCCCGAAGCCATGGTCAGGATCAATTGCCTGATCGGGGCGCGGCGGCGCAGGAAGGCGGCGACCAGCACCGCTTCGAGCGCGATGACCGCCAGGGCCAGAAGCGCAATCCGGCCGTCAGCGACGAAGGCGAGGACCCAGTCGGGCCACATCAATGGGCGGCCGGGCGGAGCAGTTGCCGCATGTCCTTGAGGAAGACGCGGACATGGGCTATGGGGTCACGCCTGACGAGCTTCTTGTTGAGATAGCTCTCCCAGGTCAGCCGCTGCACATCGGCGTCCTTGCACATAGTGACGAATTTCTCGCGACGCTTGTCGTTGCGGTACCAGAACCACTGCATCATGCCGAGGATCCAGAACACCCGGCCATGGGCCTTCTGGAACCGCTTGCGGGCGTCGGCGAGATGTTTCGCCTGGCCGGTTTCGAGCACCTTGATCGCGGCTTCGGCGCCGAGATCGCCGGTGTGCATGGCGTACCAGATGCCCTCGCCCGAGGACGGCGCGACGACGCCCGCGGCATCGCCGATCAGCAGCACGTTGCGGCCGTCGTCCCAGCGCTTCATCGGCTTCAAGGGCAGCGGAGCCCCCTCCTCGCGGATGGTCTCCGCTTCGGCCAGGCCGAAGCGCGCGCGCAACTCCTTCGTCGCCGCCTTCAGGTCGAATCCCTTGACGGCGGAGCCGCAGCCGACGCTGGTGTAGGGTCCGTGCGGGAACACCCAGCCGTAGAAATCCGGCGAGATCTCGCCGTCATAGATGACCTCGCAGCGGGCCGGATCGAAATTGCCGGTCCCGTCGGCAGCGGGCGAACGGACAATCTCGTGATAGGCAAACACGTAGGGTGGCCGCACTTTCGGCCCGAAAATCGCCCGGCGGACCGCCGAATTGGCGCCATCGGCGCCGATGACGATGCGGGCGGTCACGGTTTCGGCCTCGGTGTCCTTCGACTTGCCAAGCTTGACGTCGACAAGCCCGTCGGCCCGGTGCTCGAGCGCGGCAAAGCCCGCGGCGCGGTAGTCGGCGCCGGCCTCGCGGGCACGGGCGCGCAGGTAGGGATCGAACTGGTCGCGGTCGACCATGCCGACATGGCCGACATCGCCGATCTCCATCTCCACCTTGAGCCCGCTCGGTCCGGTCATCCGGGCGCCGCGCACGCGGGCCTTGATCTGCTCCGGGGCGATGGCGAACTGGGCCATGGCGTTGGAGGGGATCGCCCCGCCGCAGGGCTTGGTGCGGCCTTCGCGATCGACCAGCAGCGTCTTCTTGCCGCTCCAGGCCAGCCGTTCGGCGGCGCGCGCGCCGGCCGGGCCGCCGCCGATCACGATCACATCATAGGTCTGCGTCTGCATGGGACTTACTCCGCTGGAACTGCATAGGCGGACGGCACCCCGTCGCCTGCCCGCGACCGCGCGGGCGTCTTGATGAGAAGCGCGATCGCCGCGGCCATCAGGAACAGGCCCGCCTCGAGGCCGAAGACCACGGCGAAGGAGAGCGGCGTGTCGCCGGTGAGCGCGCGGGTGACGTCGATCGCCACGGTGCCCAGGAACCCGCCGAGGCCGAAGGAGACCGCCTGGGCCGCGCCCCAGACCCCCATGCGGATGCCTTCCGACGCGCCGTCGCCGCCCGAAGCCAGCATCATCATCGCGCCGATGGCCGCCACCGCGAAGGCGCCGTTGGCGACGCCAAGCAGGAAGATGTTGGCCTGGAGCGGCCATGCTGGCGCCACCAGCGCCGAGAGCGACAGGCCGCCGAGCGCGATCGCCGAGCCGATGCAGCCGAAGAAGATGAAGCCCTTGAGGATCATCGGCTTCCTTTTGGCAAACAGCGAGCCGAGGATGCCGACCAGCGCCATGCCGGCGAAGACGCCGCCATGCTGCACGCCGGAAACCTGCGTGGTCTCGCCCGGGGTCAGGCCGAACAGCAGACCGCCGAAGGGCTCGAGAATGAGATCCTGGGTGGCGTAGGCGAGCATCGAGACGAAGACGAAGACCGTGAACAGCCGCGCGTCGCGGTCGGCCCAGGTGGCGGCCAGGCTCTGCCGGAAGCCGAGCCGCTGCGCCGCCGGCGGGCCGTCGACGGGAACGGTGTCGGCCTCCACGTTCCATATGGCGAGGCAGGTCATCAGGAAGGCGATGAGGCCCGCGCCGGCGGTGACGAGGATCAGCCGGTTGAACGAGAACGGATCAAGCCAGGCGCCGGAGACGATGGCCGTGACGACGATGCCGGCGATCATCATCATCCAGACGATGGTGGCGGCGGCCGGCTTGCGGTGCAGCGCGGTGCGGCTGGCGAGCAGCGCCAGCAGCGAAGTGCCGGCGGCGCCGATGCCGATGCCGACGCCGAGGAAGCTCAGCACCGCAAGCGCAATGGCGAGCCAGAAATGACCGGTGAAGACCAGCGTCGTCGCCGCCGCCGCGGTGCCGGATAGCGCCAGCAGGGCCACGCCGCCGACGATCCAGCGGGTGCGGCTGCCGCCCCGGTCGGAGCCGTGGCCCCACAGCGGCCGGGAGATCTGGACGCCGTAATGCAGGCCCACCAGCAGTCCCGGGATCATGGCGGCGAGCGCCAGTTCGACCACCATCACGCGGTTGAGCGTGGAAGTGGTGAGCACGACGATGGAGCCGAGCGCGGCCTGGACCAAGCCGAGCCTGACGATGGACAGCCAGCCGAGGCCTGGCGACGATGGTGAAGCTTGACGTGTCATGCGATATTTCCCCTCATCGCACAGCCTAGGGACGGATCGCGAAAGCGGTGATCATCATCCCGGTGACATAGAGCCCGACGCCGAGCGCCGAGTACCAGATTGCCTTGCCCTTCGGATCGGCCACCAGCCGCGGCAGGGCGATGGCCTGCGCCAGCGTCAGAGCGCCGACCAGGGCCGCGGCCCAGACATGGCTCCAGGCGGCGAGCAGGCCGATCACCACGATCTGCGGGACGATCATCGCCAGGCCCGCGAACAGGGCGGCGTTCTTCGCGCCCATCTGCACCGGCAGCGAGGCGATCCCCATCTGGGCGTCGCCTTCCATCGACTTGAAATCATTGAGCGTCATGATGCCGATGGCGCCTGCGCCATAGAGCAACGCGACGGCGAAGATATCTCCGCCGGGCGCAGTTCCGAGTGCGGCCGCCGCGGCGGTGATCCAGGGCAGGCTCTCATAGGAGAAGCCGCAGGCGGCGTTGCCCCACCAGCCGTTGCGCTTCAGACGGAAGGGCGGCGCCGAATAGGCCCAGGCCAGCGCCAGGCCGATGGCGGCGGCGATGAACACCGTCATGCCCAGAAAGCTCGCGACGACCATCGACAGCACGGAATTGGCGATGGCCACGCCCAGGCCCCAGCGGCCGGGCATGCGGCCCGAGGGGATCACCCGGTCGGGCTCGTTGATGGCGTCGACATGGCGGTCGAACCAGTCGTTGACGGCCTGGCTGGTGCCGCACAGCAGCGGGCCGGCGAGCAGCACGCCGAGCGCCACCGCGAACCAGCGGTCGGAGGTGATCTGTCCTGCCGAGATCGCGCCGCAGGCAAAGGCCCACATCGGCGGAAACCAGGTCACGGGCTTGAGCAGGGCCAGCACCGCACCGGGTGTCGGCACCTTGGGACGGGAGGAAGCTGCGTGCGCCACGGTCATGGCAAAAGTTTATGACCGGCGCACCGGACAGTCAATCCAAATTGACAGTGTAAATGTTTTTTTACAGGCCTGTCCCGGGCATTTTCGGGCCGCCTTGGCGGCGTCGCGCGGCGCTCAGGGCCGGGTCAGGCGCGGCCGTTGTAGTCCTCAAGGCCGTAGCGCTTGAGCTTGAGATAGAGGCTCTGCCGCGACAGGCCCAAGAGATCGGCGGCGGCGGCGCGGTTGTTCTCGGTCTGCGTCAGAGCCGCCTCGATGCAGAGCTTTTCGATGACGTCGGCCGATTCGCGGATCAGTTCCTTGAGCGGCACGCGGCCGATCAGTTCGGAGAAGTCAGAGGTGGCGCCGTGCACTCCGTTGGTTTGCGCTGATGAGGGCATTTCGCGCGCGCCCTGCTCCGTGACGATCACCGAATAGAGCGGATCGCCGCCGGTATCGATGCGGGTCGCGGACAGGCGGACCGGGCGCGAGGATCCGAGATCGTCGCGCACGACGGTCAGGAACTGGCGCACCTCGCCCTCGTCGCGCAGCCGGCTCGAGAGCACCTGCATGTCGACGCTCGAGGCGCCGAGCCAGTTGTTGACATTGCGGCCGACGGCAAGGTTGCGGCTCAGAAGATGGATCATGTCGAGAAAGCGGCTGTTGACCGAGAACACAGTACCCTTGGCGTCGATGACGATCTGCGCTTCGGGCACCGCTTCGGTCCAGCCCCATTTGTCGGCGGTGAGGCCGCGCATGGGATGATCCTCCTCGACCTGCGGGACGATCGAGACGAGGTGATTGATCTTGCCGTTCTCGCGGTAGGGGCTGATGCGCAGCTCGACGGACGCGCCATTGGAAGAGGCCGTGACGTTGAGGGTGCGGGTCTGGCCCAGCGAGCGGGATTCGGCCAGCGCCTCCACCAGCCGCTCGCGGCTGTCGCGCTGGACCTGGGAGACCAGCGTGTCGCCGACCAGCTTGGACAGCGCCACGCCCATGATCTGTCCGGCGGCGGCGTTGCCGTCGATGATGCGGCGGGTCTCGCCGTCCACCACCAGCAGGGCGCCGTCCATCTTCTGATAGATGACGCGGTAGCGTGCTTCCGACTCGCGGACGCGGCGGTATTCCCGCTCCAGTTCGAACTGGACCTGGATGAGCTGCTGCTGGACTTCGGCGAATTTGCGCAGGTCGGTGCCGTAGGCGACGAGGTAGGGGAAGCCCTCGATCCGGCGCAGGATGTATTCGACGGGCAGATCGGCGCCGCGCGGTCCCGGGTGGTTGACCTGGTGCGGGCGGCTGACGCCGGACTTGGCGCATTCGTCGATCAGGCTGCGGATCTTGTCGACGCTCTCGCTGGTCACCGTGTCGGCCCATTGCCGGCCCGGCCAGTCTTCCACGCCAAAGCGGTCGATGGTGTGATCGAAATAGGCCACGTCGATGATGGAGCCGGAGGAATTCACCAGAAGGGTGACGTCAGCACCCAAGGATCCCAGGGTCAGCGCTACCGCTGGCGGGATATCTTCAAAGGCCTGCAACGTCTTTTCAAACGTCCGATGTGCTGCCCTAGTCGAGTGTTGTTCCATTTTCCGATCAGGCACTTTGCGACGGTTCCAACAGGGAGCCGTTTAATTCCGCCGCTGACTGCGCCGAAATGCGAGTTGCACCAAGCCTCTCCGCTGTCTCTAACGCGATATGAGCATTGCTGCAAACCTTTTCAACGCCCCGCTCCGCCAGCCATTGAGCATTTTCCTCAGCGGCCGGACCGCCAGCAATCACACAGGTCCGTTCCCGATTTACGGACGTGGCTAATGCGTGCAGCACGGGTTCAACATGGTTCTTCAGTGCGCTGTCGAGCCATGTAATGCAAACCAGTTGAAAATCACTGGTTTTGAGCAGGTTTGGCACATCCAGCGTGCGGTCGGCGAAGACGAGGCGGGTTTCCCAGCCGCGCAGCCGAAACCGTTCTTCCATAAGGCTGACGGCAAAGAGATGCGTCTCGCCATTTGGTATGATCAGCAGCATCGACCGGTCACAGGCGAAGGGTTCGAAGCACCGGTTTTCCTGGCTCAGCGCCGTCAGGATCCGCTGCAGCCGGGACGAGGCGATGACGACCCGGACAAAGCCCAGCCTGTCGCAGCCCCAATCCTCGCCCAGCCGCGCGGCGCAGGCCTCGAGCAGGTCCAGCATCTCGGAGGGTCCGAGCGAGCGGGCGCGCATGAAGCCCACGAAGTCGAAGTCCCCGTCGGTCAGCACCTTGGCGTAGACCTTGTCGAGGACGGAGATGAAGCGCTGGACCACGGCCAGCGCCGTGGCCCCCGGCGGCCCGGTCTTTATCCGGCCCCGGACCTGGCGCCGGATGCCGTTGGCCTCGGCGCGGCCGCCGCGCGGCCCGCCCTTTCCGGACCCGGCGCCTGCGCCGCGGGCGGGCGGGGGCTGGCTTTCGGCCCCGGCGGGCTGG